>NZ_CP027848.1:1200000-1800000 GCF_003019275.1 Staphylococcus muscae
TGGGTCACCATTAGCAATAGCTTCTGGATAAGCATAACCATTCATCAAATCAGGGTGTACCATGATCGCACCTAATGCAGCACCTAAGAATGCATTTCCGCCAAAACGTTTCGCTGCACTAAAACCAATCAAAATAGGTAATAATGCGAAAGGTGCACTTGCAAAAATATTAATCATATTTGCAAACTGTGCAAATTGCGGATACATATCAACAAGAGATTGACTATCAGCAAAGATACCTTTTGCTGTAAAAATGTTGTTCAATCCCATTAACAAACCACCTGCTACGATAGCAGGAATGATTGGTACAAAGATATCTGATAACATTTTGACAAATCTTTGTAATGGATTCCCTTTTTTCTTCTCTTTCTTAGCACTTGTATCTTTTGACTCATCTGCTTGAGAAGTACCACCTGTCAATTGATCAATTTGTGCATATACTTGATTGACTGTCCCCGAACCAATAATGATTTGGTATTGATCTGACGTTGAGAATGTTCCTTTAACAACATCTAAGTCATTCAATGTTTTCTCATCTACAATACTTTCATCTTTTAACGATAATCTTAAACGTGTAGCACAATGACCCATCTCTTCAATATTATCCTTACCACCAATGGCATCTAAGATAATTTTGGATTCTTTTTCGTAAGCCATACAATCCCTCCTATATATGAATAATCTAAGTATTTCATTGTAATTAATGACCGTCATTTCAATAATGGAACCGGTACCAAAACTTCTTGGTTTCATTTTAATCAATTAAACATATATTATCAATCTTATTTTTTTGAAATGGTGAAATTTTTTTATTAACGTTTAGAAATTAGTCATAAAGCGAATGTATATTCTTGTTTACAGAACGTATGTTCTGTGTTATATTATGAACATGCTCATTTTTAGACATCATTAGCTTCTGACAATATCGTATTTAAGTCTAGGATTCATCATTTTTTTCTTATCCCATTAACTTATACTTCATAAAACCTTTCATCCTTTTATCAAATGCATAGATTTTTTATCTTTATCTTCCTTTTCTCTACTCATTTTTTTAATACTTTACTTCATTTCTTTACTCATGTGCTAATTTTTTACTCTTTTTATACCCATCAATATGTTGTTTTGTTTTAAAACATGCTAAAAATTTACACTTCACTAAAATGCATTGAGAGTGTCCATTGCACAATTATATAATTAAAAATATTTATTACGTCTCTTTAGAATGGATGGGGAAACTATGCGAGGTATTACAATTGACTTATTGACGCATCACCAATCTGAGACCTATCGCTTGTTAGATGAAGTACAATTATTCGTATCCTTAGATGGTATCCTTGAAGTACAGCACAATGGTAGACACACTTCTTGTTATGATCAACTATTGATTGTGAATCGCTTAGATACCATTCAAATATCTCACGCTCAATCGCTTATCAAAGTCCGTATCCCAATGCATTTCTTCTCAAAATATATCCCTACATATTGCGACTGCTATTTTGACCAAAATGCACTCGCATCTCATGAACGCATCATCACATTATTGAAGCATGCTATACAGCAGCCTATCCAGAAGCAACATCGTATTTTAATGTATGATATTTTAGAATTGCTTTTCGATGAAGCATTCATATTAACCTCAACTAATTTTTTACCAACAATGATGTGCACACACACACATTACTTAAAGAAGTTTTAGATTATATATACGACAATTTGGATAGACGTCTATCTCTAAAAAAACTAAGTGAACACTTTTACGTATCACCATCTTATATTTCTATTCTTTTCACGAAACATTTAGGTTTTAGTTTCAAAATATTCCTGGATACTTTAAGGCTTGGATTATCCATTCCATCACTATTAACAACAAATGAAACAATACAAAACATTGCGGTACAATATGGATTTTCCAATTATAATCATTACTCTAAAATATTCAGGTCTCATTTAGGTACGAGTCCAGCCGACTATCGCAATCAATCAGATTATCCTGAAACGATAGTATCCGTTCGTCCTTATGATAACGAACACTTCAATCGTTATTTATCATTCATTAATGTTCCAAAATCAACCGTTAACCTTACCGTTGATCTCAACGAATTGAAACAACAAACTTATACCTATTCTCGGCAATTATTTCTCGAAATCACCAATTGCCATATATATGAAGTATTGAAGCAGATCGTCTCTCAAACGAACTATACGTTTACAAAGACAACTTGGACATTACTTTTCCAAGATTTTACTAATGAAAATCTGAAGTTTCTCAACACGGCTGATTTCGACCACTTTTGTCATCTACTCAAAAAACGTTGTTATCACCTTGTATTTTGTTTAAATAACATGCAACAATTTGAGACATTTGATCACTTATTTTTACAGCCACTCATACGCATGATGACTACACAACCGTCTATTCTAGCACCAAATGACTTCACATTGTCTATTGCTGTCAGACCACAATCTTTCAATGTGCACGAAGTCAAATTCATTCAGCAACGGGTTCATCAATATTTACCGGATTGCCAATTTGCATTGCATACATCATATTCTGATATGCTGATACAACAAAAATGGCAGGAGTTATTTAATGAAAAGTCTGTCCAAGTAGACTTTTATTGCATACCTTTCGAAGCCTTTATCTCATGTGAGACACGTTCAACCAACCCGTTTAGAACATTGCTTGAAGACTTTGATAGCCCTATCGTTTTGACAGGTTTATCTACAACGACATTGAATCATCTCTGTCCACCAACATCCAGTGCTTTCCCGCAACAATTTTTGGCATTGTTATTACAATTACCGGCGAACATTTTAGGTGTGGGTATCTCATTTGTAGCAACGAAACATCAACCTATCGGCTACTTCAATACTTATGGACATCAGTTGTCCTATGGTTATATGTATCAAATACACCAATGTTTTGCAGGTCATCTCAATATAGAGACAAACCACTATATATTGCATGAAACTGAAGATGCGTATATCCTTCTGTTGTCAGATTCAAATACATTTGAACCCGACACTGAACAGACAGCAGAACAATCTTACTACTTTCGCATTACGTCATCTGATACACTAGCAAAACAACTCGTCACAACATATACATATGATGCACAATATTCCAATGTGACAAATGGCATTGCGCCCGATGTTGAAGATTACTATATTCCGCTTCCAGTTATTCAACATCTCCATCAGACATTTCAACTGCAACCACACATTACTATCCATGATTTTTATAACAAAGCTTTGCACATCACATTACATCATAACGAAGTAAAACTGATTAAGATATATAAAACAAAAGCGACAAAACGTCAGCAATTGCTTTAACTGACACACGTTGCCGCTTCTAAAAAAGCTGGATATTCGCATCCAGCTTTTTTTGCTACCCGATATATTCATTTTTCGTTGCATACCAGCCAAAGATTAATACCATTAAGTTCATGACTAATAATAGAATAATCACAATTGACCACGTGTACATCATATCGTATACAACACCGATTAAAAATGGACCGATTGCAGCTACCCAATAACCAACTGATTGACCAAAACCTGAGAGCGCCATACTGACACGTGTTGTTCTCGCACGAATTGAGAAAAGTGTCATGCATAAGCTAAAACATGCCCCAATTCCCATACCTGTTAATATCATTGCAAGAATTAATAACCAGTAACTTTCTGTAAATAAAAGACTAAATCCCACTCCCATTAATCCTACAATGATAAAAACAAGATTACGTTGACTTTGCATTTTGGCTGCTATGATAGGAAATGTAAAAGTCATCGGCAACTGTGCAAATTGATTCAACATTAAGAAGTAACCTGCTGATTCTGGTGCTATTCCTTTACTCACCAAAATAGATGGATACCATGTAACCATACTAAAAAACATCATTGATTGAAATGCCATTAAAAGTGCAACGGCCCATGCCAATTTAGAGCGATAAATTTTAAGCGACATTTGATCGCCTTCTGTGTCCATATCGACATCGTCTATACTGTCATTCGTTTTTCTTAACTGTGGCAACCATACTAAAATAGCACATATCGCTATTAATCCCCAAAACACCAATGAAAAACGATAAGATAATGGTGTCATGGTTGAAAATGGATAACTCAGTCCTCCACCTAATCCCGCACTGAAATTAATTGTTACACTGTAAATACCGGTAATCAGACCAATCTGTAATGGGAAACGCCATTTACCGTATGCCGGCAATGTGACATTACTAAAAGCAATTGCAATCCCTAAAATAACTGTACCAATAAAGAAAGAAACAATCCCCCCACTCACACGTATAACCAACCCTACGATCAAAAGTAATATTGCATAAAATAATACATGTGTCATTGAAAATCGTGTTAACACTTTTGATACAATCGGTGAAACAATTCCAAATATAATTAATGGTATCGTTGTAATCAGACCTGCAATACCGTTGTTAATATGTAAATCCTCTTTAATTTGATTGAGAATAGGACCAACAGCTGTCAAAGGTGCTCTAAGTGTACCTGCTATTAAGACAATTCCAATGACGATAAGCCACTGATCCTGGATACGATTTCCTTTCAATTGATTGGTCATTCATACTTCCTCCTACAATAATTTATCTTAATCTTATCATAATTAAACCGGTGTTTTGGCTATAAAAGATAGAAATGATGCATTCTCCGTAGCTTTTATATATTGAACTTCTTTTAACACTTTCTAAAGGGATTTCCCGTAAAATTTATAATAAAACTACTTAAAGTCACAATTTTGTCACACAAAGAATGTAAGTTATCACTTTCTGTATCCGTTTTCTTTCGATACAATAGGTCTATCTTACATAAAGGAGTCAATACGTGATGAAACAAAAACAAACACTCGGTATAGTTATTATTGTTGCTATGCTCGTTGTAACAGCTGGGATTGTAATTGCTATTATGATGTCGAGCCAAAAAGAAACTTATTATGGCTACATGATGGATGATACAACGGCAGAAAAGATTGTCAATGCTTCTAATAATGAGGTAGAAGAACATGTCACTTTGGAGACAGATGATCAATTCAAACCGCAAAAAGGTGACTTCGTTAAATTGATTGCTAAAAAAGGTGGCGATCATGAGTTCGTAAAACAAGAAGTGGTTGCACACGATGATATTCCACATGGTTTGATGATGAAAATTCACGATATGCACATGGAATCACATTCACATCATCACTAAACTTCATAATAAACAAACAAGCATCGGTAAATATACACCGATGCTTGTTTGTTTATTATTTTTTAACGACTGAGAGTACAACAACCATTAAAATAATGAAAACAATCCCTAATAATTGCCATACACCAAAAGAAACATTCAGCCATATGACAGATGTTAATAATGCCGTTAATGGTTCAATGGTTCCTAATAGCCCCGCTTCATGTGGAAACAAGTAATGTAGACTGTCAATATAGAACCAAAATGCGAGCATCGTACCGAAAATAATCGCAAACCAAAAGAGCAGGTGTGTTTGCAATGTCCAGTCAGATAATATGACATGCCATGGCGGATGAACAAAGCTTAAAGCAATACCACCAATAAGCATGCCCCATCCTACGACATTTAATGATCCCCAACGTGCTAATAGACGAACGGGATACACTGTGTAAAACGCAAGCGCCAATGCAGATAACAACCCCCAAATGATCGCAGGCTTAGGTACTTGTAGATTTTCGAGATGACCGTTTGTCAGTAACAAATATGTACCGGATAAAGCTAACAAAATGGCGAGCGCTTCTTTTACACCAAACTTTGTAACTTTTGTCATCACTAAATAAAAAATAATAAAAATAGGTCCTAAATATTGTAACAACGTCGCAACCGCCGCATTCCCATGACTGATTGAAGACATGAATGTATACTGTACGGCGAGCATACCGAAAATACCATAGATAATCATTTGAACGGCTGCACGTTTATCCCACCAAATGACAAAGACTTTTACACCTTGTGTCATAAAAGCAATCATAATTAAAAGGAGCCCTGAGATGATCAATCGGACTGCCACAAACCATGACACTTCAATATTTGCATGTTGAAACAACCACTGGGAAACTGTGCCACCTATCCCCCAAAAAGATGCACCAACAATGACAAGTAAATAACCAATCCAGCGTTTTTGATGTTGTTGTGACATATGACTCCCCCTTATTAAACGCTATTTCTACCAATCTAACATGTTTCTTTTACAATCTGCAATCCTGTTTTTTCTGCGTAAATAAGAAAAACCTTGCTATGCCATCCACAGCACATAAACAAGGTTTATCTTTACATTGTTATATCATTACCAGATAATCTCGTCGACAATGTCATCACTTAATGACTTAACGACTTCAACAACAAGTTTCACAGCTTGTTCGTAATCTGACTGGCTCATCACAGACACATTTGAATGCATGTAACGGAGTGGCACTGATAATGCGATAGACGGAATACCATCTAATGATTTGTGAATATTCCCAGCATCCGTTCCGCCACCCGGTAACGAATCCCATTGAACTTCAATACCTTGATCCTTGGCAACTTTCTTAATATGGCGAATCAATCCAACGTGACCGATATTGCTTGCATCCATGTTCAAGATTAATGGGCCGCCGCCTACTTTGACGTCACCATCATTCGTCATACCTGGTGTATCATACGCAACACCAACATCCACAGCGATAGCAAGATCTGGCTTAATCTTATGCGCTGCAACTTGTGCACCACGTAAGCCAACCTCTTCTTGAACATTCGCACCTGCCACTAAGTTAATATCGACAGATTCATCTTTTAAAGCACGTAATACGTCGACAGCAAGTGCACAACCGTATCGATTGTCAAATGCTTTCGCAGTCATATAATCATCGTTCAATAACGTTTCGAATTCTGAGTATGGCGTTACCATATCACCAATATCAATACCTGCCGCTTCTACTTCAGCTTTATCACGTGCGCCGACATCGATAAACATATTTTTAATCGCAACTGGCTGTTTACGTTCTGCCTCTTCAAGTACATGTGGTGGTTTTGATCCAATGATGCCACGAATTTTTTTACCTTCTTCTGTTGTAATCGTCACTTTTTGTGAAAGCATCACTTGGTTCCACCATCCCCCGATTGGTGTAAACTTAATAAAGCCATTCTCATCAATCTTCGTCACCATAAATCCAATCTCATCTAGATGGCCAGCAATCATAAGTGTACGTTGACCTTTTTGAGATGCTTTTTTTCCAAAAACACCGCCGAGATTATCATAAATCATCTCATCACTGTTAGGCTCTAGCAATTCTTTCATTGCTTTTTTGACATCATATTCATGGCCAGCAATCCCATCCAAATCTGTTAAGTGTTTTAATAATTTCTTTGTTTCTGTCATTGTTGATACACTCCCCTTTAATCTCTTTCTATTCACCATCATACCAAAAGACAAAAGATGATGTATATTCTATGTTTGAAAATAAGAAAATCTTAGTAAAGTCATATGTTGTAAATACTTTACTAAGATTTATACTTACTTCATCTTATAATTTTCATCAAAGAAATTATATTTCGCCTTTTTGTCGTGTTTTTTTGTTTCTGTATTAAACCCTTGTAAGAAAAGACCACGTTTTAAATGAATCGGTTGCGCAATGTAAGTATTTTTTGAATCTCCTTCTAAAGTCAGTTCCTTATAAAAAATACCTTTACGCGGGTCGTATTCTTCTTTTTCTTTAATAATCTTACTATCCAAATGCTGCTCTGTTAAATATTGATCAATCAGCTTTAAGTTTTGACTCTTCTGATAGCCTTTATATCCGAAAAAACCTGCACCGACTAAAACAAACAGTACAACTGCCGCTAATAAAAAGCCTAGAATTTTTTTTGCCATATGATGCGCCTCCAACTTCGTCTATATGATACATCTTATCACAATTATACAATTTTCATCATACACGCTATGCTACGTCACATAATCGTTAGAAATCTTAAATCATTTGAACATCCTATAAGAAAACACTTACAATATAAATATCCACATTTTACAATGAAGGGAGATTTTTTTATGGAAACAAACTGGCAAACACCAGAAGGGCGGTCAAAACTTTTAAAACAACTCGTTGCACATTCGAGTGTGACGCATTCACAAGGAGAAGTCACTTTCCCTACATATGTACATGATTTACTCATGTCACTCCCTTACTTCCAGCAACATCCAGAATACATACAACTTGTTCCTACTGTTGATCATCGTCATGCCGTTGTGGCAACATATCTATCCCCAAAAGCTACTCAAACAGTCACTTTAATCAGTCACTTTGATACAGTAGGCATTGAAGATTATGGTCCTTATCAGAAATATGCATTTGATATGGAGAAACTCACTGCAACATTTCAAGAAGATATGCGCTATTTAGATGATATGAGCAAGGAAGATTTATTATCTGGGGAATATCTATTTGGACGAGGTTCTATGGATATGAAACCCGGTTTAATGCTTCATATGTCATTGATCGAGCAAGCTATATTAGAGCAATGGGACGTCAATCTTGTATTGATGACCGTGCCTGATGAAGAAGTCACATCAAAAGGGATGCATGCGGCAGTTGCGCACCTAGACACACTATGTAAACAACATAATTTATCCATCTCCTTGCATCTAAATAGTGAGCCAACATTTCAACAAGCCCATCACGATACGAACCACTATCACTACACAGGCTCTATTGGAAAGATTATGCCGAGCGTACTTGTTTATGGTCGTGAAACACATGTTGGCACACCTGCTATCGGATTGAGTTCTAATTTTATTTTGAGTTATATCCAACAAGAAATTGAATATCACACACGTTTTCAAGAACAGTTTGAAGATGAAGAAACACCCTTACCGGTCAGTTTGCGTGTCACAGATATTAAACAACATTATGATGTTCAAACACCTTTCCGATCAGTGGCACTTTTCAATCTATTTCTCTTCAAACGTCATGCGAATGAACTCTTTGACCTATTCAATGATGCCGCTGCCAAAGGATTACAAAAAGGTCTGTCTGAGTATCAACAACGCATTGCAAAGACCGATGTCAAACCACTCAACATGCAGTTGATGACGTACGATCGTTTACTGCAATATGCGATTGAAAACTATGGGCAAGATACCGTACATCAACTCATTGAGACACAAATCCAAACCGAAAGTGAGCCACATCTTCAATCCATCGCAATTGTAGATGCTTTGATGAATCTATGTCGAGAGCTTGGACCAACTGTTGTGACATTCTTTGCACCACCTTATTATCCAGCGACCAATGCTTCTTATCATCCACTGACTGAAGCAATTGGTTCAACAATAGATACAACATTGCGAGAACACTTTGGACGTACATCAAAACGCATTCACTACTTCAACGGTATTAGTGACCTGAGTTATGTCTCACCTTCACCAAACGGAGCAGGGTTTGAAGCTTATGAGAATAATACACCTGTTTTCAATAATACTTATTCTATCCCATTCCAAGCGATCAAAAATATTCAAGCCCCTCTTATGAATTGCGGTCCTATTGGCAAAGATGCGCACAAAGTCACTGAACGTATTCATAAAAAAAGTGCTTTTGAAGAATTACCAGTCGTCTTATCGACTATAATACAAAAACACTTTTTAAACACATAAATAACAAAAGACACTGTATTTACCGTAATTGATAAATACAGTGTCTTTTATTTAAATAATTATTGAACACCTGCTGTTTTTTCGCGTTTTGCTAAGTTAAACATTGTTAACAATGCAACAACACCGAAAATAGCAAGTAGAATGAATGCTAAGTTACTGCTACCTGTCATTGAAGTGACTGCAGAGATAACAAGTGGTGGGAAGAAACCACCAAGACCACCCATCATTGATACGATACCGTTTGCAACACCCGCTTCTTTTGAGAAATAGTGTGGTACAAGTTTGAAGATAAGACCGTTACCGATACCCGCACAAACACTTACTGTTAAACAACCCACTGTGAATAAGAAGATACCGTCAGATAAACCAATGATTAATGCACCTACAATCATAATTGAGAAGAATGCTTTTAACATTGTTACCGCATCAAATTTATCCCCTAACATACCACCGATAGGACGAAGTAATGTTGCGATAGCGATGAATACACCCGTACGAATACCTGCGTCTACTTTGTCTACACCGAAGTGTTCAACTAAGAAGTTCGGTAAGAAAAGACCGAATGCTACGAACGCGCCGAATGTGATGAAGTACCAGAAACTTAAGTAGTACAATTTGTAGTTTTTCAATAGAATACGTGATTGCTCTACTAAAGGTACTTTTACTTTAGGTTCGTTACCGTCACCTAAGAAGAACATGATAAGTGCAAATACAACCATAACTGCTAAATAGCTCATTACTGTGTTTTGCCAACCGATAATTCCTGCGATTGGTGGTGCTAAGAATGCTGATACAGCTGTACCTAAGTTACCCATACCGTAAATACCATTTGCAAGACCGACTTTATCTTTTGCGAAGTATTTAGGAATTGATGTAACACCTACTGAGAAGATCGCGCCCCCTACACCTAGGAAGAAACCTGCGAACATTAAGTTACCTGGTGTTGATGCTTGGCTCAATAAGAAAATTGGGACAAGTAATACAACGAAACTTGTAAAGAATACCCATTTCGCACCAACGATATTTGTTAAGTAACCGAATGGCACACGTAATACTGAACCTAAAATAACAGGGATAGCTAAAATGATTGATAATTGACCGCTTGTAATTTCAATATCTTGGGAAATAAATGGCATTAATGGTGCAATGATTGTCCATGCCATAAACCCAGCAACTAAACTGAGCGTTTGAAGCCCTAACTGCAAACCAGCTTTTGACTTATCCATAATTGATTCACCTTTTTCTTTAATAGATCTCTTGTATCAAAAAGGGTTATGATGCTATTAACTTTTGATACGCTTGTTCACTTTCAGTGTAACGTTATTGTGAAATACATAACATAAGGACTTCCCCTATACTCTTGCAGGGGTATCCCCTAACACAAAACAGACACATCTAAAAAGCATATCACTGCACTGTTAAATCCTTTTTAAAATGTCACTTAAACACACTTTAACCAACATCTATTCCATCCATCTCACAAATTATTAAAACGACATTACACTATTGTAATAAAACAATCGTTCACCAATAGCCTCTTGTGCATAAGCATAAAGATAACCCTACTGAACATGCAATAGAATCAATAGTTATTTATTGAAATCTTAAATAATATATCACTAAAACCTATGAAAACAATACTTTCAACTATACTCCCAGTTATTTCTTCTCTTGTTCTCACATTTAACCCAAATGAATTTTTCGTAAAAATAATTTTCTACACACAAAAGCTATTTTACAAAAAGATTTACCCCTTAGATGAAAAGTATTATTTTATTGTTATCAAATCACTAATAGAGAAATGAGTGATGTCAGAAAGGAGTCATACATGCTAAGAAAAGGATTTGTCACATTCGCATTAAGTATACTTGCAATAACTTACTTGTTTGGCAATGCAGATACACTATCTGCACAAAATGATGATGTTTTGAAAGCCACCGATGCTACTGAAGCTCCCACACCAACAAACTATGATATTCCACAAGAAGGATTAAAAGCCATACAGAATAATTCTTCTCTCTTTAATGAAAAAATAATTGGGAAAGATACTAGAACTGTTGTAAAAGACTATCTTAAAAACCCTTATAAAAAAATTGTACTTTTAGATATAAAATTCAAAAATAATACTGGTACTGGTACTGGAGCAATGATTAATAAGAATACAGTATTGACTGCTGCACATAATGTTTACTCTTCAGAACTAGGAGGATTTGCAAAAAATATAACAGTTTATGCAGGTCTATCAAAATCAAAACTGCCAATAGGGCAAGCTCATGTCACTCAAAAATTTCTCCAAAAAGAATGGGAGACTACTGGTTTACCCAAGTACGATTTCGCTATTCTGAAATTAGACAATAATTTAGGATGCAAAACTGGTTATTTTTCCTTTTCACAAGATCTTTCTCTCAATCAAACACTTCAAATTGCTGGATATCCAGGAGACAAGGGATCTATCACTCAATATTCAGGAAAAGGTACTTTGCTTAGTTTTACAAATGATAATTTATTTTATGATGTAGACACATATAATGGCGAGAGTGGCAGTCCAATTTTAAATGACAAAAACTTAATAATAGGTATCCATACTAATGGATTTTCCAACTACAATTATGGGACACGAATAAACAAAGAGAAGTTAGCTCTTATCAAGAAGTGGAGTGCCGATCCAAAGCCTATCAAATATAACAAAAACATTACGATCACCAAATCTAACATAAAAATATGGAAAGATTTAAATCTGTACACACGTCGCTCCAATAAAGATGTGAAGTTAGGTAAGGTCTATCAAGCTAAAAATATTTACACACATTTAAACGGTCATAAATATCTTTCTTTATTTGACAATCACAATCATTTAATAGGTTACGTAGACAAAGTAGATACAAAAGATTTAATTGCGACAAAAATAAATAAGACCGTTAAGATTGTTTCGAAAAAAGACATCATCTGGGGAGATTTTTTCTGGTCTAGAAAAATTGCGCCAACAAGCAAATACTACAACAAAACTTTCAAAGCAAAAGGTCTCTATACGCTTGGAAACAAAAAGAAATATTACACTTTATACAATAATAAAAACAAATGGGTCGGCTATATTGATATAAAAGCCACAAAATAAAAGGAGTGATTACCATGTTTAAAAAATTATACGCTTCATCTCTTATAACTGCAGCTATTACAGCAAGTTTTACAATCAATACGAATGCTGCCACAAATAATGATGAACATACTACTATTCCAGCTAATAATCATTTAGCAAAACCAATTAAAAAAGAGACAAAAAGATATGCTTGGGAGCCACAAAATGGCAATTATCATGACCTAAGTAATAGAACAGAAGTGCCATCAGAATATCTCGACTTTCTTGATACCCTTCCAAGTTCAGAAGATGTACAAAATGATCCACGTATTAAGGATATATTAAGCAAACAAGATCGTCATACTAACCCATATCTTGTAAATAATCCTACTATAATCAACAAAGATTTTAATGCAGACACTGCAAATTCTATAAATCAAAATGATGCAAGTAAACCACTATCAACTCAAGCACCACAACCATCACATACTCAATTAACCGTTTTACCTAACACTGGTGGTGTACATTCAGTATCACCTTTGGCTATATACAGTCTTCTGTTATTGGGTGGGGCACTTGTTGTTTATCGTCCGTTTTCTTCTGTAAATAAGTCAAAAGTTTAATTCGTCATACTTAAAATAAGGAGTGATTACCATGTTGAAAAAAACAATCTCAACTTCATTAATTGCAATTAGCTTATTAAGCATCGGAAACTATACTTATGCAGCTTCAAACAATCATTCTCGTGATGATATTTTTACAGCAACTGATTCAATAGAACCACCCACTCCCACAGATTATGACCTTCCACAAGACCAAATTGAACCTACGGAAGAACCTATTTTACCTGATCCGTATACCACAGGGCAAATCACGGCTAAAACATTGATGAAAAAGTATAAAGGGCTTAAAGATATTAAAGATATCGATCGATTGTTAGCAAGTCTGCCAAATACTTATACATCCCAACCTAATCAGACTTCATCATCACGTATTTCTCAACAAACTCAAATACCGCAACCCAATCAACCTTCATCACCACAAATCTCTCAACAAAATCAAACATCACAACCGTCACACACGCAACTCACTGTTTTACCTAACACTGGTGGTGTGAGTTTAGCGTCACCTTTGGCTATTTATAGTCTTCTGTTATTGGGTGGGGCACTTGTTGTTTATCGTCCTTTTTCTTCTATAAATAAGTCAAAAGTTTAATTCGTCATACTTAAAGTAAGGAGTGATTACCATGTTGAAAAAATTTATATCAACATCTTTAATTACATTTAGTTTATTAAGTATTGGAAATTTTACACATGCTGCTACAAATAATGATTCCGATGATGATACTCTAACAGCAAATGATTCAACAGAACCACCTACGCCAACAGATTATGATTTCCCACAAGATAAAGCTATACCTATCGGTGAACAACCACCTTTCATTATTGTTCCTGATGAAGATACAAATACACCAACAGATCATGATACAAAAGTTCATTCATCTAAAACATTGACACCATCAAACCAATCAAATACTAGCACATCTCAAACACCGCAACCGCCACATACGCAACTGATAGTTTTACCTAACACTGGTGGTGTGAGTTCAACATCACCTTTTGCTGTATACAGTCTTCTATTATTAGGTGGGGCATTTGTTGTTTATCATCCACTCACATCCATGCTTATGAAGTCAAAACTATAATTTTTTCAATCTAGAGCGCCCAATGTTTCAAGTGATAATACATCACTTGTCACATTGGGTTTCTTTTTGTCCAAAATAAAAAAGCAATCTCGTTTGTGATTTCACAGACAAAATTGCTTTATATATTCTAAAAATCAAGTAGCTTCTTCTTCAAAGCATATTCAACAAGCTCTGGTTTTGATTTCAAATCAAGCTTGTCCATAATACGTGTCTTATGCGCTTCAACTGTTTTGACTGATACGAATAGTTTCTCGGCAATATCTTTATTCCCGTATCCTTTCGCAATCAGCGGTAAAATTTCTAATTCGCGCTTAGACAGTATTTTAAATGGATCGTTAGAATACGCATCATCATTAGAAGATTGTACAAATTCTTTCACTAATGATGTCGTCATCTTCGGATCAATATATGTTTGACCTTTGTAAACAGTTCTAATTGCTAACAACAACTGTTCGTCAGGTGCATTTTTTAATATATAACCACTGGCACCACTTCTCAAGACATGAAAAAGATATTCTTCATCATCAAACATCGTGAGAATCAATATCTTAGTATTTGGAAAACTATCTAGTATCTTACTTGTTGCAATCAATCCGGACTCACCAGGCGGCATACTCAAGTCCATGATCAGCACGTCTGGTTCATGTTCCATGACTTTTTGATACGCTTCGACCCCATCTGCGGCAGTTCCGACAACTTCCATATCTTCTTGGAAGTTCAAAATCATCGAAAAGCCCGTACGTACAACCGCGTGATCATCTGCAATTACGATCTTCATGCTTGTTCCCCTCACTTTTGGTTAATTGGTACATCAAGTGACACAATCGTACCTTTCCCTTTTTGTGTTTCAATATCTAGGTGTCCATTAACCAGTTCAGCACGTTCATTCATACCATACAGTCCGAGTCCCGAACCTTTTGGCGAATCACTCGGTTCAAAGCCTTGTCCTTGATCAGATACTTCCGCATACAACGTGTCTTCAGTTCTTCTAATATAAACATCTACTGAATCGACGCCAGCATATTTCATCGCATTGAATACCGCTTCTTGGACGACACGATAGACGACCGTTTCAATCTCGCTATCGAAACGCTGTGGCATCATATCAAAATGATAATTTACAATCAATCCGTAATTCAACTCCAACTGTTTGAAATACGACTTGAATGCTGCGTCTAATCCGAGGTCATCTAATGAAGACGGTCTGAGTTCCAATGATAAGTTACGAATATCATCAATCAGCTTCGTCATTAAGCCTTCAATATTTTTCGCACCATCTAGTAGAGAACCCATTTCTTGCTGATATTTCAAAAGACGCAACTCGACACTCACGTTGATGAGTTCTTGCACGACACCATCGTGCAACTCACGTGAGATACGTTTGCGTTCATTTTCTTGTGCTGCAATTGTCTTTTGAATCATATTGCGTTGGTATAGCTTTTCTTGTCTTTGAATCTGTGGCGTTACATTTTGTAGTGTAAATGCTTTAATATCGTTCTCTTCATCAATTGTTTGATATGTGGCAGTGAAAGGCTCTACTTTGTTATCAGTTGTTTTCATAAATACTTGAAAAGCTGTATTGCCTATGTCTTCAGATTTAAGGAAACAGTTGTAGCAAGTCTGTAATGCATGCTCATTCGTATAGCCTTCACAACGACCACATATCGTGTTGGAGATACCGCTCAAGTCATTCTCCGGTGATATGACACGCTCAGCCGCTTCATTCATATAAATGACTTTCCCCTCACCATCTATAAAAATGATCATCTCTGATGTTTGGTGATAATAGGCATTCAAAAATGTTGAAAGTTCTTTCGTCTTATTATGTTGTTGTATCATGATCGCACCACCCTGTCCTCACTCGTTAAGCCACCAATCCCGTTAATCACTGAGACATCTCTCACGACTTTTGGGAGTGGCGAATTATCACGTTGACCAAATAACAACACCCCTTTGACACGATGATTGTGCCAAAGCGGTATTGCAACCATTGAAGTGAGTTGTTCACTTATCAAGATCGGATAATTGAACAGTGCAACTTGAATCTGTTCTTCGTTTGCATCATGAATAATCATCGGCTTGCCGGTTTTCATAACGTTCCCAGCAACACCACGGCCATAGCGCAATTCAATACGTTGATATCTTTCGTTCAAGTTACCTGACACGTATCTCCATTTGATTTTCGTGCCAACATGATCTTCAGTAGGTAGTGCGATTCCGGCAAAGTCAAATTGATATTTGTGACGTAATCTATCTAACTCATCTTGATAATCATGTTGAGAAAAATCAATCTGGTTCACGGTCATCACTCCATATTAATTTTTGTGTTTACGATAAATAATATAACTACGGCTTGCATATGTCAACGGAACACTCCACACGTGAACAAGACGTGTGAATGGCCAACATGCCATAATTGTAAAGCCAAGTAATACGTGCAATTTGAATGCAAGTGGTACATTAACCATTAAGCTTGCATCTGGGCTAAGCATAAATAATCCTCTGAACCAGATTGAAATCGTTTGACGATAATCAAAATCTGGCACTGTTGCATTTGTAACTAATGTTGCGTAACAACCAACAAAGACAATTGTTAATAATAGAAAGTTTACAAAAATATCTGATGCTGAACTTAGACGGCGAACGTTTTGTTTCGTCACACGTCTTGCTGTTAATAGGAACATACCTATCAACGTGATTATACCAAAAATACTACCGATATACACAGCACCGATATGGTAAAGGTGGTTATTAACACCGACACTTTCTAACCAATGTGCTGGGATTAAAAGCCCTACAACGTGTCCAAAGAACACTGGGATAATCCCTAAGTGGAACATCAAGCTGCCCCACTTAAGCTGCTTCTTTTCGATAAATTCACTCGACTTTGCCGTCCATGAAAATTGATCAAACTTATAACGAGCAATATGACCAATGACAAAGATGGCAAGGCAAAGGTATGGGAAGATAACCCATAAAAATTGATTAAACATGATGCTTCACCTCATCGTCTTTTACTATACAGCGCTTCAATGTTTCACGTAGACCACGAATTAAATGACTGTACGGATTTCCTTGTTCTTCTAATGTTTTCATAATTGGGTATGTGCCATCTTCAATAATCATCACAAGTAACTGCATGTTTTCTTGTGCACGACTATCACCATCAAGATTTGCCGCATAGAGAAACTCTAACATCAGCGGCAAATAATCTGATAGTTCATTAGATGGCATCTCAAGGCCAAACATTTCGTATAAGACCTTGAGTTTTGCCAACATTTGACCACGTTCTTTTTGCGTATCAAATTTATTGAATGTCATATAGAGCGTTGTTTTTTCGTTGAAGTCAAATGTATCCGTGTACAGTGATTGAATGTCTGACAAACTTTTTTCATACATTAATTCACGATATTTCATAACATGCATATACGCTGGATGTTCTTCATTAAAGACGTCTTCAAATGTTTTTGGGTGGAATGTTAACTTCTCCGGGAAACTTAATTGCTGACTCATAAATCCTAATGTGTCTTTATAGTATTTCAGCATTTCAAGATTAATCACGGAAAATCCCTCCATAGAAACTTTCATTGTAGATCTCTTGACCTGACTTGTCGCTAGCACCTACTGGCACACCACAACCGTCACAGTTTGCACCGAAGTATTCACCACCGTAACCTTGACTACCTTGCGCTGCATAAGTGTCCATGTATTGTTCTTTATGAGATGTTGGAATAACGAAACGATCTTCGTGTTTTGCGATTGCAAGTAAACGATACATATCTTTCGCTTGACGTTCAGTTAAACCAACACGTTCTAAACGAGACATATCGAATTCACGACCTGTGTTTTCAGCACGCATGTAACTTCTCATCATTGCCATACGTTGTAATGATCCTTTCACAGCTGTTGTATCACCTGCTGTGAATAATTCTGCTAAATATTGAACTGGTAAACGCATTTCTTCAATTGCTGGGAAGATTGCGTCTGGGTTGTTCGCAGAGTTTTTACCTTCAAAGTAGTTCATGATTGGGCTGAGTGGTGGGCAGTACCAAACCATCGGCATTGTACGGTATTCTGGGTGTAATGGGAATGCCAATTTGTATTCAATCGCCAATTTGTAGATTGGTGAGTTTTGAGCTGCTTCAATCCACTCTTGCGCAATACCATCTTTTTCAGCTTGTTCGATGACAGCTTCATCAAATGGGTTTAAGAATAATTCTAATTGTTTTTCGTATAAGTCTTGTTCGTTTTCAGTTGATGCTGCTTCTTGTACACGGTCAGCGTCATAAAGTAATACACCTAAGTAACGCATACGACCTGTACATGTTTCAGAACATACTGTTGGTAACCCAGCTTCAACACGTGGGAAACAGAACGTACATTTTTCAGCTTTGTTTGTTTTCCAGTTGAAGTAAACTTTTTTGTATGGGCAACCAGTCATACAGTAGCGCCATCCACGACATGCGTCTTGGTCTACAAGTACGATACCGTCTTCATCACGTTTGTACATTGCACCTGATGGACATGATGCCACACAGCTTGGGTTCAAGCAGTGTTCACATAAACGTGGTAAGTACATCATGAATGTTTGGTCGAAGTTGAATTTGATTTCTTCTTCGATTTTTTGGATGTTAGGGTCTTGAGGACCAGTGATGTGACCACCAGCTAAGTCATCTTCCCAGTTTGGACCCCAGTCGATGTCCATACGTTCACCTGTCATTACTGAGTGTGCTTTCGCAACAGGTGTGTGTTCTGAGTCTTTCGCATTTGTTAAGTGCTCATAGTTGTATGTCCATGGTTCATAGTAGTCTTTGATGACTGGCATGTTTGGGTTGTAGAAAATTTTACCAAGGGCGATTTTGTTAATACGTGTCCCTGATTTTAATTCTAACTTACCGTTCTTATTAAGTGTCCAACCGCCTTTATAGTGCTCTTGGTCTTCCCAACGTTTTGGATAACCAATACCTGGTTTTGTTTCTACGTTGTTGAACCACATATATTCTGCACCCGGACGGTTTGTCCATGTGCTCTTACATGTCACACTACATGTGTGACATCCGATACATTTATCTAGGTTTAATACCATTGCTACTTGTGCTTTAATCTTCAAGCCAATCCACCTCTTTCATTTTTCTAACGGCAACGTATACGTCACGTTGGTTACCGATTGGTCCGTAATAGTTAAATGAATAACTAATTTGTGCATAACCACCCATTAATTGTGTTGGTTTTAGGTGGATACGTGTTGGTGCGTTGTGTGAACCACCACGTGTACCAGAGATTTCAGATCCTGGTGTTTGAATGTGTTTGTCTTGCGCATGGTACATGAACATTGTGCCCCGTGGCATACGGTGTGATACAACTGCACGTGCTGTTACAACACCGTTTCGGTTATAAACTTCTAACCAGTCGTTATCATCAATGCCATGTTGTGCTGCATCTTCGTTTGAGATCCAAACTGTTGGACCACCACGGAATAATGTCAACATATGTTGGTTATCTTGATATGTTGAGTGAATGTTCCACTTACCGTGTGGTGTTAAGTAGCGTAATACAAGTGCGTCAACGCCACCTTTGACTTCTTTATCTTTCGTACCAAATACCATTGGTGGTAATGTTGGTTTGTATACTGGTAATGCTTCACCGAACTGTTGGAATACCTCGTGGTCGATATAGTAACTTTGACGACCTGTCAATGTTCTAAATGGTACGAGACGTTCAATGTTTGTTGTGAATGGTGAGTAACGACGACCTTGTTTGTTAGAACCTGGGAATACCGCTGTTGGGATCACTTCACGTGGTTGTGATGTGATATTCAAGAACGTAATCTTTTCTGATGCACGTTCTGCAGAAATATCTTTTAATTCCATACCAGTTTGCTGTTCAAGATCTTCGTATGATTTTTGTGATACGCGACCATTTGATGCAGAAGATACGTTTAAGATAACGTCTGCTACTTTACGTGCTGTATCGATACGTGGTTTGTCATTCTTCACTGTATCGTCTTCCCATTTACCAACCATGCTGCGTAACTCATCGTACTCTTCTTTAACTGAGAAGCTGACACCGTGTGCACCGACTTTACCATTCTCTAGTAATGGTCCTACTGAGATGAACTTATCGTGTACATCTGTATAAGTACGATCTACAACCGCAAATCCTGGCATTGTTTTACCAGGAATTGGTTCAACTTCACCTTTTGTCCAGTCTTTGATTTCACCATATGATAATGAGATTTCTTGTTTAGAGTCGTGTGCTAATGGCGCTGTCACAACGTCTTTGTATGTTCCTGTTAAATGTGTACGAGACATATCTGAGAATGTTTTACTCAATGTCTTGAAGATATCCCAGTCAGAACGTGATTCCCATAATGGATCGATTGCTGGATTGAATGGATGAATGAATGGGTGCATGTCAGTTGATGAAATGTCATGCTTTTCATACCAAGTTGCAGCTGGTAAGACAACGTCTGAGTACAATGGTGTTGCAGTCATACGGAAGTCTAAAGAAACAAGTAAGTCTAACTTACCAACTGTATCTTCGCTCCATTCGATTTCTTCTGGTTTGTCTCTTTCGTTCGGTTCAGCCATTAATGCTGACTTCGTACCTAATAAGTGTTTCATGAAGTACTCTTGACCTTTGGCAGAACTTGAGATTAAGTTTGAACGCCATACGAATAATGATTTCGGATGGTTTTTACGCAAGCCTGGGTTTTCAACCGCAAACTTCGTCTTACGTGATTTCACGTCTTCTAAAGCACGTGCTAAGATTGCTTCGTTTGTGAATTCACCAGCATCACGTGCTTCTTCGCCCCATAATAAGCTGTTGCGATCGAATTGTGGGTATGAAGGTAACCAACCGTTACGTGCTGCAAGAACATTGTAGTCGGCAGGGTGTTGTAACTTGATGTTTTCTGCAAGTGGTGATGCAAGACGATCTACACCAGATTCTTCATATTTCCACTGATCTGTTGCAAAGTAGAACCAGCTTGTACCGTTTTGTAAACGTGGTGGACCTTGCCAGTCTTTCGCAAATGCAATTGTGCTCCAACCTTCAATTGGACGACATTTTTCTTGTCCAACGTAGTGCGCCCAGCCGCCACCGTTCACACCTTGACAACCACATAAAACAACAAGGTTAAGGATTGCACGATAAATCGTATCAGAGTTGAACCAGTGGTTGATTCCTGCACCCATGATAATCATTGAGCGGCCGCCTGTATCAATTGCGTTTTGTGCAAATTCACGTGCAACTTGTGTTACAACGTCTGCTTTCACGCCTGTTACTTTTTCTTGCCATGCAGGTGTGTAGAACGATTCTGCATCTTCAAAACCTTTTGCTTCTAATTCATGACCGAAACGTTTCACACCATATTGTGATGCCATTAAGTCATAGATTGTTGTAACAAGTGTTTCTTCGCCATTTGCCAATGTCATTTTACGCACTGGAATTGGACGTTCGAATACACCGTTACCTGCGTTGTCGAAGTAAGGGAATTGAATTGTTGCAAGCGCATATTCACCTGTTGCTACTGTCATAGCTGGATCAATTTTTTCACCTTGTTCGTTTTCTAACTTAAGGTTCCATTGTTTGCCTTCTTCCCAACGTTGACCCATTGTACCGTTTGGCACTTGAATTGTATCTGTTAACGTATCGAATACGACTGGTTTCCATTCACTGTTTTCAGATGTACTGCCGAAGTCACTTGAACGTAAGAAACGACCAGCTTTGTAGCCATTTGCATCTTTATCCAAACGAATTACGAAAGGCATATCTGAATACTGTTTTGCATAGTTTATGAACATTTCAGATGGTTCATCTTCATAGAATTCTTGCATGATAACATGTGTCATTGCTTGTGCAATCGCTGCGTCAGTACCAGGGTTTGGCGCTAACCAGTTATCCGCAAACTTAACGTTTTCTGCATAGTCAGGTGCTACTGAAACAACTTTTGCACCTTTATAACGAACTTCTGTCATAAAGTGGGCATCTGGTGTACGTGTTAATGGCACGTTAGAACCCCACATCATGATGTATGCTGCATTGTACCAGTCACTTGATTCTGGTACGTCTGTTTGTTCACCCCAGATTTGTGGAGATGCTGGTGGTAAATCCGCATACCAGTCGTAGAAACTTAACATTTCTCCACCAAGTAATGAGATGAAACGTGCACCAGCTGCATAACTGATCATAGACATCGCTGGAATTGGTGTGAATCCTGCGATACGGTCTGGACCATCTTTCTTAATTGTGTAGATTAATTGTGCTGAAATAAGTTGCGCTACGTCTCTCCAGTTTGCACGCACATGGCCACCTTTACCACGTGCTGATTTATAAATACGTGTTTTCTTCTCATCTTCAACGATAGACGCCCATGCTTTAATCGGATCTTCATGTTCACTTAATGCTTGTTTCCATAATTCCCATAATTTACCTCTTACGTATGGATATTTAATACGTAGTGGGCTGTATTCATACCATGAGAACGACGCACCACGTGGACAGCCACGAGGTTCGAATTCTGGCATATCTGGTCCACAACTTGGATAGTCAATTTGTTGGTTCTCCCAAGTGATGACACCATTCTTTACAAACACTTTCCATGAGCATGATCCCGTACAGTTAACACCATGTGTTGTACGTACGACTTTGTCATGACTCCATCTTTCTCTGTACATTTTTTCCCATTCACGGCTCTTATGTTCCAAAACTGACCAATTACCGTTAAACTTTTCAGTCGGCTTAAAGAAGTTTAATCCAAATTTTGCCATATTCATCCTCCTCAATAGACATAGGCTTTCCTTATTATGTCTATTGTACCTTTGCTATTTTTTTCACGATACTAGGGATTTGCCTATTTATATCTCCATATTCCCTAATTGTTAATTTTTTCACAAACTCTTGTATCCCTTGATACGACTAGTTGATAACGCTTCTCACTCTTTTTCAAATCCCCAAAATACACTCCGATATACAAAAAAAGACAGCCCCTTTTTAAGAGTGCTGTCCATTGTGACTATATTATAAAAAATTACGCTACTCGTTTACGTCGCATCGCATATAAACCTACACCAATACACAAGTAACCAAGTGCCGTCGTATCCGCTGGCGTTCCACCCGTCGCTGGCAACATATCTCCATCATTTCCAGCCATCATTACAGATTGTTCTTGCAAAGTCATCGGCATATGCACAACGTTCGCTTGCAGCGATTTATGTGGCATATCCGTTGTTGACATTGCCGCTGCCACTACATCGTTATCTCCCGTTACAGCTGGCTGTTCCGGTGTTGTCGGGAATGGAATCACTTCACCCGGTACTGTTGGCTGTGGTGTTTGCGTTGGATTATTTGGTACTTCTGTCGCAGGTGGAGTCGTCACTGCATCTTCACCTTTGACCGGTTGTCCCATAATCATGCGCTGCGGTTCCGTTGTGTCATATTGCGATAAGTCAGCCGTTTTCAAGTAATCCGCCATGACTTTATCAAGTGACACACCTTCTTCACGTGGTCCGCCAAACATGTCAAAACCATCGCCGCCTGACGCTGTGAAGTCGTTCGTTGCAACATTGTAGACACGTGTTAAGTCTAGCGGTTCATATTGACCTGTTTTTCTGTTCAACACTTGTACTTCGTTCACACGTTGTCCGGGTGCCTTGTTCATATCATAGTAAACACGGACACCATTAGAAATCTGTAACAATCCACCATTCGCTGTGAATTGTGTTTTACCGTCAATGGTTTGTGTCGGTGCACTCAAGCTATGTTCAAATGCTTTCAATACGTTTTCACCTGTTACTTTGATCTGAGCAATGGTGTTACCGAATGGCAATACTGTAATAATATCACTCAATTTCACTGTCCCCGGTGCAATAGAAGCACGAATGCCACCTGAGTTCGTGACGGCGAAGTCAGAAGGTGTACTGAAACCATGTTGACCGTATGCTTCCATCGCATCTGCTACTGCATTTCCTAAGTTAGTTTCTTGCGTACGTACATCATCTCGTTCACCGTTGAAGTGTATTTTGTTATTCGGGATGATTACTTCAGATGTTGCTTCTAAATAATCTGCATTTGCTTTATCAAGTTGCTTTTTCAACGCTGCATTTGGTGTTAAATCGCCCACATCTTTCACATTGATTAATGCCGCTTTCACATTGCTTAACTGTCCATCTTTTACGTCAAATGTCACCTTTCCTACATTCGCTAAAGCTGTTCCAGTTTGTGCTAATACATCTTTACCAAATGTTTGTCCTTGTTCCAACACTGTATGTGAATGACCGTCAATCACAACAATCGGATGCTTGAAATCTTTCACTGCATTCAATTGTTGCATCAAGTAATCACCACGCCATTTTTGTTGCGTAGATGGATCAATACCGAGATGTGACAATACAACGAAGGCATCCACTTGATTGTTCAACTTCGTCATTTCACGTTTCACCGATTCAAGTGGATCTGCAAATGTCACACCTACAATGCCTTCTGGACTTGTTTTTGTCGCTGTTTCAGGTGTTGTGACACCGATGATGCCGTAGTTCAAACCATTCTTATTAACAACCGTTGATGGTTTGAATGCTAACTTACCGTCTTTATACACATTGGCACTCAGTAATGGGAAGTTCAGAATGCCTTCCAATTTCTTCAGTTGGTCATAACCAAAGTCAAATTCATGGTTCCCAACTGCCATTGCATCATAACCTACTTCATTCATCGCTTTTGCCATTTCTTCCCCTTTTGACAAGTTAGAAACTGGCAATCCTTGGAATGCATCACCCGCATCGACCATTAAGTCAGGTTTTTGCTGTTTCTTCAAAGTTTTCAACTTTGCCATCCCAATAACACGGTCATTCTCTTCAATCATACGGCCATGAATATCGTTCGTATGTAAGATTGTATGTGTCGTTGACTGCGCTTCGTTTTGAACAACAGTATCGCTCTTCGTCGCTGTCATTTCTTCTTGTGGTACAGTGTTCTCATCTTGTAAATCTGTCGACTCAGCCACTGCTTCAGGTTGCGATTCTTCCATCATTCCTTCATCTTCGGCAACGACCGGTTGTTCTGTTGCACGCTCATGATTCGTATTGTCACCATTCATTTCATCAGCCGATGTCGGTGTCGCTTCCACTGTGTCTGCTGCAATCATTTCTACTGCTTGGTTCGATTCAGAATCAGTCACATCTGTTGTTTCTGCATGTGCTGTACCAAGAGTGACAATCCCACAAAAACCTAAAATCAAGGCAAATACTGCCACCCATCGAAAAACTGTTTGCTTCATTTGGACCCTCCTTTTAATTTGACTTACAGTTCTATCGTAGCACAAACAAATTAAGCATTTTATTAATTTTCTAATAATTTTATTAACAAATACCAAAAATTGAAAGCATTATAAAAACATCGCACAGCGAGAGAATTCATTAATTCATCCCTTGTACGATGTTTATTGGTTATTATTCAATGATTTGTTCTGATGTGAAGTCATAATTTTCGAGCCATGCTGTCAAAATTTCATGTTGGCTTGGATGTAGCTCTGACACTTCACGATCATCAATTAATGCCGCACCACCATTTTCAAAAATATCATATGCGATATCAATACAACGTGTGCGTTCTCCTGTCAACAAGACCATTTCTGGCATGTTATTCACTGCTGGCTTAATCGTTTCAACATCACGGACAACTTCACCTACAATGGTAACACCTGGCCCTGGACGCTCAGGTAATTGTGCGATTTTATCGGCAATCGTTGTTACAGTCCCACCAATGACTTGTTGATTCGGACGTGTTGCATTGAATATCACCGCAACTGGATAATCAATACCAACTTTTGTCATAATTTCATCCATCAATACTGGTAGGCGCTTAACACCCATATAGATTGCCAAAGTACCACCATTTTCAAGCGTTGTAATATCAATTTCATTTTCAACATCATCTTTAAAATGACCCGTTGTAAATGTAATATTTGTTGATACTTGTCTCTCTGTTAAACCACGACCCAATTGACTAATCGCTGCGCTAGCCGCAGTAATGCCTGGGACGATTTCAAAATCAATCCCATGTATACGAAGTGTGTCCACTTCTTCCGTCACACGACCAAAAATGGCAGGATCGCCACCTTTTAAGCGAACAACACGCTGATATTCACCCGCTTTTTCAACGAGTAACTCATTAATACGTTCTTGTCTAATGTAGCGTGTGTATGGTGTTTTTCCAACATGTATCCATTCTGCATCTGGACGTGATAGTTGTAAGATAAATGGATGTACGAGCTGATCATACAAAATGACGTCTGCTTGTTGGATACAACGTTCCGCTTTTTTTGAGAGCAGGCACGGGTTACCCGGACCTGCTCCTACTAAATATACTTTTGAGGGGCTGTCTGTTACAGACATAAATATACCTCATCGTCGATAATTTCTACTTCATACGTTTCAACGCAGCCTTCATCTGGCTCTTGAACTTCACCAGTATTCAAATCAATTTTTTGATCATGAAGTGGACAGAAGACATAATGACCGCTGACTGTCCCTTCAGATAATGGCCCTTGTTTATGTGGACAAACGTTGTTGATTGCTTTAAGTTCGCCATCTTCCGTTAAGAATAATCCAATTTGTTTGTCTCCAACAATGACTTTCTTACCAATTAATGGTTCAATTTCTGACATATGTGCCACTTTTACTTTTTCTGCCATTTGTCTTACACCTTCTCCACTTCGAAAATTTTACGTTTCATATCATCACTTGTAATATCGTTCCATGGTTCTTCAGGAATTGCTGCTTTCGCTTCCATGATACGGTTATACAGTTCTTCTTGTTTTTCTGGATCTAATACGACTGATTTCACTTGGTCAAAGCCCATGCGTTTCAACCATGGTGCTGTACGTTCAGCATAAACACCCGTTTCACGGTAGTACTGCATGTATGCACCACATAATTTGATTACTTCATCTTCTGTTTCTACTGTTGTTAAGAATTCAGCTTTCACAACATCTGTACCACCGTTACCACCAACGTAGATTTGGAAGCCATTTTCAACACCGATGATACCGAAGTCTTTTACGCCTGATTCTACACAGCTACGTGGACATCCAGATACACCCATTTTGAATTTGTGTGGTGTGTCGATGTATTCGAAAGTTTCTTCAAGGCGAATACCAAGTTTTGTTGTATATTGCGTACCGAAACGGCAGAACTCTTTACCTACACAGCTCTTAACTGAGCGTGTTTTCTTCGCATAAGCAGATGCTGAGCGCATGCCTAGATCTTCCCATACTTGAGGTAATTCTTCTTTTTTAACACCGTATAAACCGATACGTTGTGAACCTGTTACTTTAACGAGTGGTACATCATATTTCTTAGCCACTTCACCAAGACGGATTAATTGATCCGCATCTGTTACACCTGCACGCATTTGTGGGATAACAGAGAATGTACCATCGTTTTGGATGTTCGCATGGTAACGTTCGTTGGCAAAACGTGATGCTCTTTCATCTTCATGATCATGTGGATATACCATGTTTAAGTAGTAGTTGATTGCCGGACGACACTTCGGACAACCGCCTTTGTTTTTAAAGTCTAATACGTGACGTACTTCTTTAGATGTTTTTAGACCTTTTGCACGGATTTGCGTAACGATTTGGTCACGTGATAAGTCTGTACATTCACAAATACCTGTTGGACCACTTTCAACAAAGTCTCCACCTAATGTATGTTCTAATAACTCACCGATTTGACCTTTACATTTACCACAAGAGTTACCTGCTTTTGTCACTCTTGTTACGTCTGCAACTGATGTTAAACCGTGCTCTTTAATCGCATTAACGATCACACCTTTAGAGATACCGTTACAGCCACAGATTGTTTCGTCATCATCCATATCAGCAACACTAATCGCATCTACTTCACCTGCTTTATGCAAGATAGATACAAGTGTGTATTCGTCGATTGTATCGCCTTTCTTCATCATATTGTAGAAACGGTTACCTTCTTCTGTATCACCGTAAAGGACCGCACCAACAATTTTTTTATCTTGAACAAAGATTTTTTTGTAAATATTATCTACACCGTTGAATGTTTCGATACCACGTACATCTTCATTTTCAGTAATGCGACCCGCACTGAATAAGTCACAGCCTGATACTTTTAATGATGTAAATGTTGTAGAACCTTGATAACCTTCTGTTGGTTTACCAGTAATATGGTCTGCCAATACTTTACCTTGATCATAAAGTGGCGCAACAAGACCGTATACTTTAGAACGGTGTTCCGCACATTCCCCAACTGCATAGATGTTAGGATCACTTGTTTTCATGAAGTCGTCTACTACGATACCGCGACCGATTTCTAAGCCAGCTGCACGTGCTTCTTTCGTTACTGGACGGATACCTACTGCCATTACGACCATGTCTGCATCTAAGACACGTCCGTCTGATAAACGAATACCTTCTACATGACTCTCACCGATAATTTCTTGCGTATTTGCTTGTAATTCGAACTTGATGCCTTGCTTTTCAAGGTCTGCTTTTAACAAGCCACCTGCTTTACGGTCTAATTGTACTTCCATTAACCATTCCGCTAAGTGAACAACTGTTACATCCATGCCTTGATCAACGAGACCACGTGCACATTCAAGACCTAACAAGCCACCACCGATAACGATTGCTTTCTTCTTCGTTTTCGCTGTTTCAAGCATTTTTTCTGTATCATCAATTGTACGGAAACCAACAACACCATCTAAACGTGAACCGTCGATTGGTAAGATGAATGAATCAGAACCTGTTGCGATAATCATTTGGTCGTATGACACAACACGACCACTTTCTGTTTCAACATTTTGTTCTTCACGGTTGATCTTGATGACTTTGTCACCTGTAATCAATTGAATGTTATGTTCTTCATACCACTCATATGGATTCATGATTGTCTCTTCGACTGTCATTTTGTTTTGTAAGATGTTTGACAACATAATACGGTTGTAATTCGGATAAGGTTCTTTACCGATAATTGTAATGTCAAACTTATCAGGGTCACGATCTAAAATTTCTTCAATTGTACGAACCCCCGCCATACCATTACCGATCATTAATAGTTTCGTTTTACTCATGGATATCCTCCTCTAACGTTTTTAAATATGCCTTTATTTTTTTTGCGTAAGCTTGTGTCTTTCGAATGGATTGTCCTGATGAACTGATACTAATTGTCATGTCATCATGCCTAACATTCAAAGTGTTGAAGAAGTCCGACTGATGTCTGTCTCCCGTATGGTTCACCCATTGGCTATCTGTCGCATCACGAACCACACGATCATTGACGTCAGAACAATCTGTCGCCACAATGATTAAGTCGGCTGCTGCAATGTCATCCGCTTCATAGTCTTTGTATAATAATCTGACTGATGATGGCCATTGCTTTGACGTGAACCCTTCATGAAATTGTGGACTCACTACATCAATTCGGCAGTCTTCATGAATCAACCCTTGGAATTTCCGCCATGCAATCTTCCCCCCACCAACTATCACAACTTGCTTATCACACAAGTTCAGCTGTATTGGATACATGACGTGCCTCCTGACAAGACGCGATACGCGCTAAAATAATCGTTTTTAATACTGGGTCAAAGTTAATTGCAGTCGTATAGACGATTTCCGTTGGTAACATCATTTCCGCAATTTGTCGCTTCGTTTTATTGACGAGATAACCGTCGTAAAAGAAAAATGGAATGACGAGCAACTTATCATACTGCTCTGCGAGTGGTAGTAATGTATCTTTGAACTTCAACTTGCCATATACCATACTCGGATAACACTGAAACTGATCATTTGGATGCTGTTCGGCTAATCGCGTCAACGCCACATCAGGCTCATCAAAACGTGCATTGCCATGCGCTAAAATCACAATACCTGTTGTATCATCGATTTCATGCTCATAACGCACCAGTTGTTTCGACACCCAATCCGCCATTGCTGGATGCGTCCCGAGTGGTTCTGCTAGTTCAAAATGAACTTGAGAATATTGCTCTGTCCATACCTTCATTTGATCTGCAATATCTTCATAATAGTGCGATGCCGTGAAGAGTAACAACGGCATTAAATTCACTGCTTGATACCCTTGTTCTACCGTTGCTTCGATTACAGTGTCTAAAGATTGTTCTTCCGACTCCAAAAACGCCACATCATAATCAATCGATGTATCATTAAATAGTTCATGTACAAACTGTTCAAGCGTCTCATTCAACTTGCCTTTACGCATGCCATGTACAATTAAAATCGTTTTCTGCAACTGCTTCACCCCCTCCTTTATATTGTAATATATTTCACATACTTTTTGTGATTCCATTCACAGTCAGAAACAGAAATAGGGAACCCCCTAGTCTATTCACAAGGGGATTCCCTATCATCGATTTTATTCAACTATTTTATACCATTTATAACCTAGGCCAACTACTGGTGTATTACGCTTCACCCCATGGTGGTGGCGCTAATAATTTGTCATCATATCGCTCTGGAATAAGTACTTTCACCATCATGACACCTTTGTCCCCTGACTCTTCATCTTCCATTTCGAAGTACGTCTCATAACCACGTCGTTGATAGACATCTTCAAGCCAAGCCATTTTGCGTGCAGATGTTCCGAGTACAACTGCCGGGGCTTTCAATGTATCTCGTAAAATGACTTCTTCCACATAACGCATCATTTGACTTCCGTAGCCTTTGCCACTCATTTCTGGATCTGTGGCTAACCACCATACAAATGGGTATTTGGAGACAGGTGTGTCTGACTCCCAAGGGAAACGGATAGACAGCGTTGATACGATGCGATTATCAACTTCCAATACATAACAAGCATTATCTCGAATATTATCTGCAATCATCTCAGGTGTTGCATTGACAGACGGCCAGTTAATCCCCACTTCACGTAATGGGGTGAAAGAACGATACATCAGCTCATGTAAAGCATCGGTATCTTCAAGTGTTGCAAGTCGAAATTGTTGTGTCATCGTGACACATCCTTTCTATACTTTTTTCGCTATTTTATCAGAATGTCGTGTACAATCTGTAATAGTTGGCTCATTATTTTAAAATACCCCTATTTATTCTATTAATAATAAAGTAAAATATAATTGTTAATTAAATCACAAAAATTTTATGGAGGGATTACAGTGTCTATTGAAAAACCAACAAAAGCGGTTCAGGATACGTATTCATCTCGTTCTATCGTTGAAGGCATTATCCACAGCGTAGCGATGAAAGAGATCATGTTGGACCGCACAATGCCACGCTACATCTTAAAATCGATGATGTCTGGCTTTCTACTCGCAATCGTGACTGTATTTATGTTAGCTATGAAAACACAAATGGCTGGTGCCTTACCAGGTGTCGTCAATCTCATGGGAGCAATTGCTTTCAGTATTGCCTTAGTATTCATCGTACTGACACACTCAGAGTTATTAACAAGTAATTTTATGTTCCTAACAATCGGTATGTACTACCGCACAATTTCTATCGCAAAATCAATGTGGTTGTTTGCGGTTTGTTTCTTAGGAAATATTTTAGGTGCCTTCGTTTTATTCGGCTTATTGATTTGCACACAAGTCATGACTCCAGAAATGATCGAAGCACTGACTAAAACAGTTGCTGCCAAAACAATTGAGCCAACATGGCATGCTATTTTAGTGAAAGCGATCTTCGCCAACTTCTTTATTAACATTGGTATTTATGTATCACTGATGTTTAAAGAAGGTATGACAAAAACATTCTTCATTGCAATCGGCGTAATTATTTTCGTATTTATGGGTTATGAACACGTTGTTTATAATGCTGGCTTATTCGTCGGTATGTTGTTCTATAACCTAGATGCATTAAGCGGTCTTGGCGTTCTTAAAAACATCATCTTTGCTTTTATTGGTAACTACATCGGTGGTGGCTTGATGATTGGTTTATTATACGCTTACCTAAATGGTACACCTAAAAAACTATAAGTGATGAACGCACATAAAAAGCGATTTGAACATTTTGAAAGTGTTCAAATCGCTTTTTTCATTTATTGTGCAGCTTTTTTGCGTCGTGTCATGACCTTCAAGCCATATGCAAAAATGCTATATCCTAATGCTGTTTGTACTGCCCACTTGATTACGCCATCCAACTTGCAAACTTTATTCAATAATACTGGTACTGCAGTACTTGCAACATATAATCCTAATACTTTGACATAACGTTTATTCATATAAACATCTCCTTATAAATGAATGATAAAAGCATATTATGGCATATCGGTGTCCCGATAACGCTTGCACGTCAGCAGACATCAAATTCATTGTACCACTGACTACATATCTTATTACTATTGGAATTCTGACAAATTATTGAACGACCTACGCCCTATTTTCACAAACATATTAGATGTTCAAGTACTTTTTAAAATACATATTATTTTTTGTCTATTTTATGAACATTAAAGATATATAATTATGTATTAAATTATTGCTTGTTAAAATAAAAACACTTTAAAAATAGAAAGGACGTTTCAATATGGGGACACCTAAGAAAAAACAATCTACAAGCCACTTTAAACCACTATGGTTCATTTTGGCATTTGTTGCATTAATCACCATATTACTTATTCCAACCCCTGCAAGCTTACCAATTATGGGTAAAGCTGCATTAGCCATTCTAGCCTTCGCTGTCATTTTATGGGTTACAGAGGCAGTTAGCTACCCCGTTTCTGCTGCCATTATTATCAGCCTTATCATTCTTTTACTCGGTTTCAGCCCAGTACAAAATTTAGCAGAATCTCTTGGCAACCCAAAGGTAGGAGGCGAGCCCATCTCAGGAGATACTGCTTTCGGCACAAGCAACGCACTCAAACTCGCATTTAGTGGTTTCTCATCAAGTGCTGTTGCATTAGTTGCTGCCGCTTTATTCCTAGCAACTGCCATGCAAATCACTCACTTACACAAACGCCTTGCATTGTGGGTATTGTCACTTGTTGGCAACAAAACACGTAATATTGTTATTGGTGCCATTGCTGTTGCGATTATTTTGGCATTCTTCGTTCCATCAGCAACAGCCCGTACTGGTGCCATTGTGCCAATCTTACTCGGTATGGTCGCTGCATTTGGCGCAAGTAAAAACAGTCGCCTTGCTGCGTTACTGGTCATCACAGCTGTACAAGCTGTCACAATTTGGAGTGTTGGGATTAAAACGGCTGCCGCACAAAACATCGTAGCTATCAACTTTATTAACAACCAGCTCGGGCACGACGTATCATGGGGTGAATGGTTCTTATATGCTGCTCCATGGTCAGTGCTTATGTCAGTAGTCCTTTATTTTGTTGTTTTAAAAGTCATCCCACCCGAGCAAGATCATATTCAAGGCGGTAGCAGTCTTGTAAAACAACAATTTGATGAATTAGGCCCGATTACACCTAGAGAATGGCGTTTAATTGCTATTTCTATTGCACTACTGGTGCTATGGTCAACCGAAAAAATCTTACACCCGATTGACTCTTCTTCTATTACATTACTCGCCTTAGCAATCATGTTAACACCGAAAATCGGTATTATGAGTTGGAAAGAAGCCGAAAGTAAAATTCCGTGGGGCACAATCATCGTCTTTGGTGTGGGTATTTCGTTAGGGAATGTACTTTTACAAACAACGGCTGCACAATGGTTAAGTGACAAAACATTCGGCCTAATGGGTCTAGAACACTTGCCAATCATTGCGACAATTGCTTTGATTTCATTATTCAACATTCTTATTCATTTAGGATTTGCTAGTGCAACGAGTCTATCATCTGCACTGATTCCTGTTTTTATATCTTTAGCCACAACATTACATCTGGGTGATCACACGATTGGATTCGTATTAATTCAACAATTTGTAATTAGTTTTGGGTTCTTATTACCTGTCAGTTCACCACAAGGTATGTTGGCATATGGAACAGAGACGTTTACAGCCAAAGATTACTTAAAAGTTGGCTTACCACTAACTATCGCCGGCTATGTTCTTATCATTCTCTTCAGTATGACATATTGGAAATGGCTCGGCCTTCTATAAAATGATAAACGCACGAACATGGGGGAAACATGTTCGTGCGTTTTCATTTAACATCTCAGTTAGGAGGTGTTTTCGGGTATAAGGTTTAGGGATTGTTTTATCTGCTTTCACTTGATCCATATGGGAATAGAATCTTATTCCTACTTCAGTAAACTTGTATGTTCTCCAAGATTACTATTGATTCGAGGTGACATCTACATGTCCTAACCTCTGTCTATATCATACCTTTCTTTCTCACCGTTCACATCAGACATGAGATTGAACTTTCTATCAGTCTATCGTCTGAGCTTGTAATAAAACAAATCGGTTCGTTTTTATAGAAGTTTTTGTAGTTCTCCCCTAAAAAGTGTACAAACCTTCTCATAGAATAAACGATCCATTCCATGGCTCCCATAACTAAAATATGGATCAACATCAAGTAACATTTTTGCCCATTGCTCGAATTCTGTTCAATTTCCTATTTATAAGTGTAATGTTTTTGCATACTTCGAAAGTCGCTCAACATCTCGGAAAGACATATCATCTATGCTTCTATAACCAGATCTCAAGTCATTAATAATGCCTTGATTCACCCCCGTATGTTGGTAAATATCATAACATGATGTATCTGATGCCATCAGCTTATCGATTAGTTTTCTCATTATGAACACTCCTATTCTTTTTATCGCTTTATACACCCGAAGTATACACATTACTATTGCAAATATCCAACGTTTTGTGATTCAATTCACAAATATTTATAGTCTGAAAATTATTAATCTTAGAACTTCATGGTGTTCACAAATAGGACACAACTGTCTTTTCACCCGATTTCTTTAACGCTTTAATGTGAAGAATCGTTGACGCACAAAGGCTTAACAGCGTTTAAGAAGGTTAAACTTTTCACAATCTCTATAATAATTTTATTATATATTACACTATTCAATTTTGTGTTATATGCAATTAATAAGAAGGGTATTGCATACGCTTTCAAAAGGTTCTATGATGAAGGTGCTTTGAGAGAGAGTAAAAAAACAAAATAGATTTAGAGAGAAGGAATTGTTTATGGATTTCATTTTAGGTATTGGTACTTTACTAGTTGTATTACTGGCAATGACTTTATTCTTAAAGTTTGCGCCAAACGGTAAACTCGGTCTACAAGCCCTCTCGGGTGCGGCTTGTGCGACATTCTTACCGGAAGCTTTCTTAAAATATGCAATTGGCGGTGTATTCCACATTGACTACTTCGTCAAAATTGGGGATATTGCAGGAAGCTTAGGCGGGGTTGCAGTTGGGATTCTTACTTGTTTAAAATTCGGTGTTAACCCAGTATTCGCAGTATTAACAGGTCTTGTCTTATTTGACTTCAAATTATTACCTGCATTCATCGCAGCATACTTTGTTGCATTCGGTTTAAAAGAAATCGAAAAACGCGTACCAGAAGGTTTAGATTTAATCGTTGTTATCTTATTAGCACCTGCACTTGCATACGGTATTGCAACTATCGTATCACCAAGTGTTATCGCAGTATTAAAACAAATCGGTACAGCAGTAACGGCTGTTGGTGACAACAACCCTTACGCACTTGCATTAGTAATCGGTGCTATCGTACCAGTTGTTGGTATGACACCATTAAGTTCTATGGTATTCACAAGTTTACTTGGTTTAACAGGTATTCCAATGGCAATCGGTGCATTCGGTTGTATGGGTAGCTCATTTGTTAACTTTGTGTTATTCAGAAAACTTAAAATCGGTAACCCTGGTAAAGCCTTTGCGGTTGCTATCGAACCATTAACACAAATTGACATTATCGCAAAATACCCTATCCAATTATATGGTACAAACGCAATAATTGGTGCGGTCAATGGTTTATTTATCACTTACATGGGTATTGTTGTAGACCAACCAGGTATGGCAACACCTATCGCAGGTCCAATCGTAGCACTTGGATTTAACGAAGTAGTTCCAACAGTAATTACAATTATTGTTGTAGCAGTTATCAGTATTATCTTAAGCTATATCATTGGTACATTTATTAGCAAACGTAACTTTAATTTCAACTTCAAATCAAATAAATTAAACAATCAAACTAATTAAGGAGCGAATTCATTATGGCACGTACGAAAGACTTTCAAAGTGCATTCGATATTATCGGTCCAGTGATGATGGGACCTTCAAGTTCACACACAGCAGGCGCTGTAAAAATCGCTAAGGCGGCTCGTGCCGTCTTAGGCGGTACACCTGACTCTATCGAGGTGCATTACTACGAATCATTTGCAGAAACACACAAAGGACACGGTACAGACTTAGCAATCGTTGGCGGTTTACTTGGCTTCAGTACTTTTGACGAACGCATCAAAACATCAACAAAAATTGCTAAAGAACAAGGTATCCCTTACGAATTTATTGAAGAAAAAGGCACAAGCTTAGGTGAGCATCCAAACTGTGCGTTAATCATTATTGAAAAAGACGGTCGTCACGTAGAGGTGAATGGTATCTCAATCGGTGGTGGTGCTTTCAAAGTGAAAAGTATCCATGTAGACGGTATGTGTATCTTATTATCACACACACCAAACTTACTTGTAATTGATGGTGAACGTGGTATTTCTGAAATCAACCACTTAATCAATGAACTTGTAGAACAAGGCGTTGATATTAACGAAGAAATTAAAACAATGAGCGGCCAACGTTGCCTATTAGCATTACATTTAAATAAAGCAATGAACGAAACACTATTAGAATCGTTGAGAGAGAAATATGAAGATCTTAATTTCTCTTACATCGAATAATCAGGGGGAAAAATAATCATGTTTGATTCAATGAAAGAATTAATAGAGTATGCAGACAAAAATAACACAACATTTTCCGAAATTATGATTGCACATGAGATGGAAACACGCGGTATGACACGTGAAGAAGTCTATGGTTTAATGCAACAAAACTTAGATACAATGCGCGACGCTGTTGAAAAAGGTTCAACTGGCGAAGGCGTGAAGAGTGTGACTGGCTACACTGGTCAAGACGCAATTAAAGTACGTAAATACAATGAATCACATAAAGCACTTTCTGGTAGCGATATGATTTCTGCTGTACAAGGCGCAATCGCAACTAACGAAGTGAACGCAGCAATGGGTATTATCTGTGCAACACCAACAGCGGGTTCTTCAGGTACAATCCCTGGTGTACTCTTCAAATTAGAACAATCACACGACTTAGACAATGATCAAATGATTAAATTCTTATTCGCAGCTTCAATGTGCGGTATGATCATCGCAAACAACGCATCAGTTGCTGGTGCAATCGGTGGTTGCCAAGCAGAAGTTGGTACAGCATCAGCTATCGCAGCTGCTGCAGCAGTTGAAACATTCGGTGGTACACCAGACCAAGCTGGTCATGCAATCGCAATCAGCTTATCAAACTTACTTGGTCTTGTATGTGACCCAGTTGCTGGTTTAGTTGAGATCCCTTGTGTTATGCGTAACGCAATCGGTTCAGGTAACGGATTAATCTCAGCTGACCTTGCACTCGCAGGTGTTGAAAGCCGTATTCCAGTAGATGAAGTTATTATGGCAATGGATACTGTTGGTCGTAACTTACCTGCTTCATTACGTGAAACTGGTATTGGCGGTCTTGCTGGTACTCCTACTGGCCAAGCAATCAAAGAAAAAATCTTTGGTAGCTCTAACAAAGAAGAAATGTTCTCATAAACAACATTAAGTTAAATAGATAAAGAAGTTTGAGATATCGAGCCATCTCAAACTTCTTTTTTTATTTATTTCTCCCCTACTTTATGAAATGTAATCGAATTCAATGCGGAATTTTCTGAAAAAACACTATCTTTTTAATTTGAAAAATGTTATAACTTATATAAGACTTTTTTACAAAATCTAATCATCGCAAAAAGGAGCTGAGAAAGATGTTGAAAAAATTGACGTTACTGTTTCTAGCACTCGTCATTACAACGACCATTGCTGAGACATATTTAATTGCAGGCACATGGCAATACTTGCTCATGCAATCATTTTCACTCAGTATCATTGGTTTCTTCGTTTATAATTATGTCGTATTCCGCTTAGAAGAGAATCAAGCATCCTCATCAGCTGCTGTTCACCAAGAAATCGATGATGAACCTTTCCATAAAGGTATCTTAGACAAAAACAAGACCATTCAATAATGATTTTGATATACAGTCCTTACATATAGAATAAACATCTTATATTCAGGGACTTTTCTCAAACACAAAATAAGACCAGCAATACTTCATACGTATTGTTGGTCTTATTTTTATTATTTATTCTCTGTGATCATTGATATCGATAATTTTTGAACTATCATATTTGTATTCTTTGTCTAATATTTGCATATACTCATCAAACGTATATCCATGGAAAATCCAGTTACGCATCTTCATATAAACAGGTTTTACCTTGTTTTGATGTGTTTCTGTTACACGTTTACGTAAAATACCATCATTTACCATCGATAACAAGACGTCTGCAACCATATCATATGAAATCGCATGCTTCATCATCGTCAACAATTCGATGTTCAATTGATCTGCCGTTGCGTTAAAGTTATTGTCTTTTCTCACACTGCGATCTAACCAAGATAAGAAGTCAATCATGTCTTCATCTGGCAAGTTGAAAACATTTCTCTCAAAATACAACATATCTTCTATTGTCTCTGGCATATAGTAGTGTGCATCTTTTAAGAAATGTGCAAATTCATCTTCTTCAAGTTGTAAACCTAATGAAACAATCGCACCATTTACTAAACGATAGTTTATATTTTCTGGTGCAATGCGTTCACAACGTTTAACAAAACGCTGAATATCCATCAATGTATTCTCTTCATCTAAGTATGTTTTGAATACATCTTGTAATTGTGTATATGAATATAAACCATATAAGTTGGTTGCTGCTTCAAATACACGATACTTCAAGATCATTGCTTGTAATTCTTCGTCTTCCTGCTCAATATACGCACCTACACGCGTCGCAACTTCTGCCGGTATCTCCAATACAGACAATCCATTGTCTTCTTCGTCTGTATTAAAGACAAGATAACAATCCGGGAATGTAATTGAAGAAATAAACGGCAACATTTCTTTGCTGTAATGGTGTGTTAAAGCAAACGCTAAACGCTGATCTTTACTCATCTTACTTACTTCTTCTTTTATATAAGAATCGGTTACGAGCTCTTGTATAAAGTGAACGAGCATTTCATCTTTTTTCATACTAGAATAACCTGTTATATCATGTGACTTACACAATCTTTTAATATCACCAACTGTTAAGTCAGACATTAATTCGATAATCGAGTTTGGTTGCTCAGGTAAAATACCTTGCTTCATCATCGCATCTTCAAACTGCGCTCTCTCTTCATCCGTTAATCCGGATAATAAATCTGACATCCCTTCGAAATCTCTTACCATTTTTTCTCACCCATTCATTGATCATGATACTTCCATTTTACAGAGTTCCATCCCTTTACGAAAGCATTTTTACTGAATTAACACATTTCCCACTCAATTTGTTCAAACCATATACACAAAAGTTCAAATTGCCTTTTAAAAAATTATCATCATGTGATGATTTGTCAACTAATATCATGTAAAATCTGCAATAATTTATGTCCGAATTATATCCAATTAGAATCTAAAATTTGACAACTGTTAAGCGCTTACAATAATTGCGTGATTTTGTTCACAAGAGTTGATATACTGTTTGTGAAATGATGAACAAAACCTAACAGGAGGTATACTCATGATTAAAGAACCAAAGAAACAAAACAATGCATGGTCAGGATTTAAAACAGGTCGTTGGACACGTAACGTAGATGTGCGTGAATTTATCCAACTTAACTTCACTGGATATCAAGGTGATGATAGTTTCTTAGCAGGCCCTACTGAAGCAACATCAAAATTATGGGATCAAGTCATGCAACTATCGAAAGAAGAACGTGAACGTGGTGGCATGTGGGATATGGATACGAAAGTTGTCTCAACAATCCTTTCTCATGATGCAGGATATTTAAATCAAGACTTAGAACAAATCGTCGGCGTTCAAACAGATAAACCATTCAAACGCTCGATGCAACCATTCGGTGGTATTCGTATGGCAAAAGCAGCATGTGAAGCATATGGTTATGAACTAGATGAAGAAACTGAACGCATCTTCACAGACTATCGTAAAACACACAACCAAGGTGTATTCGATGCATATTCTAAAGAAATGTTAGCTTGCCGTAAAGCAGGTATCATCACTGGTCTTCCTGATGCTTACGGTCGTGGTCGTATTATCGGTGACTATCGTCGTGTTGCTTTATACGGTATTGACTTCTTAATGGCAGAAAAACAACGTGACTTCAACGATCTTTCGACTACAATGTCTGAAGATGTCATTCGTTTACGTGAAGAAGTTTCTGAACAATACCGTTCACTTAAAGAATTAAAAGAACTTGGTGAACGCTATGGCTTCGATTTGAGCCGTCCAGCAGAAAACTTTAAAGAAGCTGTTCAATGGTTATACTTAGCTTACCTTGCAGCAATCAAAGAACAAAACGGTGCTGCAATGAGTCTTGGTCGTACTTCTACTTTCTTAGATATCTATGCAGAACGTGACTTACAAGCAGGTACAATTACAGAATCTGAAGTTCAAGAAATCATTGACCACTTCATTATGAAATTACGCCTTGTAAAATTCGCACGTACACCTGATTACAACGCACTCTTCTCTGGTGACCCTACTTGGGTAACAGAATCTATCGGTGGTGTTGGTATCGACGGACGTCCAATGGTTACGAAAAACTCATTCCGTTTCCTACACTCTTTAGACAACTTAGGTCCTGCACCTGAACCAAACTTAACAGTATTATGGTCTACACGTTTACCAGAAAACTTCAAACGCTACTGTACGAAGATGAGTATTAAAACAAGCTCTATTCAGTACGAAAATGACGACTTAATGCGTGAAAGCTATGGCGATGACTACGGTATTGCATGCTGTGTATCTGCAATGAGAATTGGTAAACAAATGCAATTCTTCGGTGCACGTGCAAACTTAGCCAAAACATTATTATACGCGATCAATGGTGGTAAAGATGAAAAATCTGGTAACCAAGTCGCACCAAAATTTGCACCAATCGAATCTGATGTTTTAGATTACGACGAAGTGTATGCACAATTTGATGAAATGATGGAATGGCTTGCAGGTGTATACGTTAACTCATTGAACGTTATTCATTACATGCATGACAAATACAGCTATGAACGCATTGAAATGGCGTTACATGACACAGATGTTCACCGTACAATGGCAACAGGTATCGCAGGTCTTTCAGTTGCAGCTGACTCATTATCTGCAATCAAATATGCAGAAGTTCGCCCAGTTCGTGATGAAAACGGCCTTGTTGTAGACTTTGAAACAACTGGAGACTTCCCTAAATACGGTAACAACGACCCTCGTGTCGATGACATTGCAGTTCAATTAGTCGAAAGCTTTATGAGAAAGTTACGTAAACACAAAACTTACCGTGACTCTGAACATACAATGAGTGTATTAACAATCACTTCTAACGTTGTGTATGGTAAGAAAACAGGTAACACACCAGACGGACGTAAAGCTGGCGAACCATTTGCACCAGGTGCAAACCCAATGCACGGCCGTGATGAAAACGGTGCTTTAGCATCACTTTCATCAGTTGCAAAATTACCGTATGACTGCTGTAAAGATGGTATCTCAAATACATTTAGTATCGTTCCAAAATCACTTGGTAAAGAAGATCACACACAAGAACAAAACTTAGTCAGCATTTTAGATGGTTATGCATTACAACACGGTCACCATCTTAACATCAACGTATTCAACCGTGAAACATTGTTAGATGCGATGGAACACCCTGAAGAATATCCACAGTTGACAGTTCGTGTATCTGGATACGCTGTAAACTTCATCAAGTTAACACGCGAACAACAACTAGATGTTATTTCACGTACATTCCACGAATCAATGTAAGAAGAAGGTGTGAGAGAAGCGCTTAGAATTTGAGCAGACCCCTAAAATCTCAAATGCGCTAATGACTTCTCAAACACGAATTAATGAAAGGAAATAGAGGGATATACTATGTTAAAAGGTCACATTCATTCAATAGAGAGCTTAGGTACTGTGGACGGCCCTGGTCTACGTTACATTATCTTCACACAAGGTTGCTTATTACGGTGCTTATATTGCCATAACCCCGACACATGGAAAGTAAACGAACCGTCAAGAACTGCAACATCTGATGAACTTGTGGCCGAAATTACACCGTATCTCCCTTACTTCCAAGCATCTGGAGGCGGTGTCACAGTAAGTGGTGGCGAACCGCTTCTCCAAATGCCGTTTATTGAAGAATTATTTGAAAAGCTTCAAGCACATGGCATCCACACGTGTATTGATACATCACTTGGATGTGCCAATGATTCAGAAGCTTTTAGAAAACATTTCGACCAGCTACTCCCCCATGCAGATTTATTAATGGTCGACATTAAACATATTGATAATGAAAAGCATAAACGCTTAACAGGAAAACCAAACACTCATATATTAAAGTATATTCAATACTTAGCCGATAAAAAGCAACCAATCTGGATACGACATGTCCTAGTGCCAGGTTTGACTGACGCCCCAGAAGACCTACGTGCACTTGGTGAATTTATCAACCAGCTAGGTAACGTTGAGAAGTTCGAATTGCTTCCTTACCATCAGCTGGGCGTTCATAAATGGCAAGCCCTTGGCATTCCATATGAACTAACGGATGTCTCCCCTCCAACAGATGAAGATGTCGCAGAAGCATATCGATTGGTTAACTTTAATGGTGTGACCCCCTTAACACCGGTTGGCTAAAAACATATAATTCACATACTCCTACCTATATATATTAAAAGAACGTAAAAAGCTACACGCAAACCCCTGAGCGTGTAGCTTTAATATTTTGTAGAAAGACAAGTTACGCTTCTTCATTCGCTGTGAAACGATAAATGTCTGGTTGATACAACTTGAGTATTTTGCAGAATAATGTATTGACGATGAAGCCTACGACTAAAGGTACACCGATGAATACGAATCCTGCCAATAATACATTCATCATCGTTCCATGTTGTAAAAATTCTAATGCTTTGATCGGCCCTACAAGCCCTACGATACCAAATCCTGCAGATTCTTTTGTCCCTTCAATACCTACGAGTGCACCGACAATTCCTGTAATACCTGCTGTTAATCCAATTGGTAATAACAGAATTGGATAACGAATAATATTTGGCATCATCATCTTCATCCCACCTAGAATGATTGCCACTGGGACACCCAGCTTATTGACACGTAATGTACCGATAAATAGAACGACTGCTGCCGCTGCAACACCAATTGCTGCTGCACCTGCTGCAAGGCCTGAAATGCCAATTGCTAAACCAACCGCAATTGTTGATACAGGTGATACGATAATGAATGAAAACAATATCGCAATCAACATACACATCAATATAGGTTGCAACGTTGTGAGTGTATTCACTACGTTACCAATTGCTAGTGTAATCTTGCTAACATAAGGCAATGTTAAAAGACCGATAACCCCCGGAATACCCCCTACCAAAATAGGAAGCAAAATGATTGTTAAACTTCCTAATCGTCCACTCAACCAAAGTACCATTAAAACAGCGATTGATGCTGTTAACATCGTATTGATTAAATCACCAATACCGACAATTTGCCAACCCGCTTCAGTCGCTTGTGCTGCACCTGAGCCAACATATGCTGCCGCTCCAACAACTGCTGTTTCCATCGGATTCAACTTAAACTGAAATGCAATGAGCACGCCTACCATTAAAGGTAAGGCAAATTGAATGCCTAACACAACATGATGTAATGTTTCGAAAAATGGTACCGACTTCCCTAAATATTGAAACAGTCCACCTAATACTGCATTCGGAATTAACCCGACAACAATTGCAACGGCTAATCCATTTAATACATTAAACGTAAACTTTTTAAACGTCATTTTTTCATTTTCCATTGTTTCCATCATTTGACCTCCTTAGATGTGTGATACATCTTGTTAGCTATTATACGCTATTACACACTATTTTTTTAGAACATTTCGACAAAATTATGAAAAAGATAACTTTCCTAAATTCCGACTTTACCGATAAGGATTTATGTAGTATTTTAATGTTCAAGGAGGGAGTCCACATGTTAGAAGTTAAAAACTTACACCAAAAATATCATGAAAAAACCGTACTTAACAACGTCTCATTTTCACAACCACAAGGTACAGTCACTGCTATCATTGGTCCAAGTGGTTCTGGTAAAACAACCCTATTACGTACATTAAACGCACTCGTACAACCACAAAAAGGAAGTATTTCAATCAATGATGTCACAGTTGACTTTGAACATACAACAAAGCAAGGTATCAAACAGCTGCGCAGTCAATCAGCAATGGTCTTTCAAAACTATAATCTTTTCAGTAACAAAACAGCATTAGAAAACATTACAGAAGGCTTGATTTATGGGCAAAAATATTCAAAAGCGGATGCTGAAAAGATCGCTTATGAACTTTTAGACGAAGTGAACTTACGTCAACATGCAAACCACTATCCCATTCAACTCTCTGGTGGGCAAAGTCAACGCATCGGTATCGTACGTGCACTGGCACTGAATCCGAAGTTGCTCTTGTTAGATGAACCGACATCTGCATTAGACCCAGAATCTGTCACAGGCATTCTGTCGCTTATCAAGAAGATTGCGCAACAAGGCATGACGATGACACTCGTTACACATGAAATTCAATTTGCTGAAGCTGTTGCAGATCAAATCATCTTTATTGATCATGGGGAGATTATTGCGCAAGGCTCTCCAGAACAAGTTTTACATAATCGTGAACATCCACGCCTACAACAATTTTTAGAGCGTGTTGATACGAAGCAGGTGATTGTATGATCAAACGCTTGTTCCAATTCTTCTTAGTCGTTGGCCTTGCAACGTTACTCGCAAGTTGTCAATCTGATGATACATCACAAAATCAGAAGAAGGTTGTAAAAGTAGCTGTCTCTGCCGAAGTCAATCCACCTTATTTATATACAGACAAAAACAATCAGTTTATTGGCTTAGACATGGACTATATGAAGCTATTAGAGAAAAAGTTACCACAATATGATTTTCAATATGAAATTGGAGAAGAAGAAGCAAACTTAGTAGGACTCGGCGCAGGTAAGTTCGACATGGCTATTAACTGGTTCTTCAAGACGCCTGAACGTGCAGAAAAGTTCTTATATCAAAACGAACCTTATAGTTATTCACTGACTATGCTGACTGTACATAAAGATAACAATACGATTCATAGTCTAGACGATATGACGGATCATCAACTCACACCAATGGCACCGAGTGGTGGGTTGTATTCTATCTTATCACGCTATAACGAATCACATACAGAACAAATCGACATCGATACCATTCATTCACCTTCTAACGGTGATAACTTGAAAATGATATCACAAGGCCGTCGTGATGCAATGTTTATCAATTGGAACACGTATACGGCAATCCAAAAGGAATTGAATCAAGACGTTAAAATTGGTGGTATCGTAACTAAAGAGCCACTTCACATCGTCTATAACAAAGAAAACAAACAATTGCACGACGACATTGATCGTGCCACAAAAGAGCTCAAAGAAGAAGGTAAGTTACGAGAACTGTCACACCGCTACTTTGACATTGATATTTATCAAGATTTAGACACAATCAACCAACATATCGACGCATTGGAGGTGCAGTAACATGAACATTGATTGGCCAAGTTTATTCCAACAAGTATTACAACAATTACCCATCACGCTCGTAATGATTGTCACTGCCCTTTTCTTTGCACTCATTCTTGGATTGATTCTTGCTATCATTCGCATTCGACGAGTTCCTGTTCTCAATCCAATCGTACGTATCTTTTTGTCATTTAGCCGTAGCACACCACTTGTCTTGCAACTCTTTCTTGTATATTTTGCACTGCCTCAAGTGTTGCTCTTTATCGGCATCGACATTAACCAATGGAGTCGCCTGTTCTTCGCAATTTTAGCATTCACATTACACTCAGGTGCTTATCTGTCAGAAGTCATTCGTGCCGGCTATCAATCCGTCCCATACGCACAAGTAGAAGCTGGTCTAACTGTCGGCTTAACATATCCGCAAGTCGTACGCCGTATTATCGTGCCACAAGCATTGCGCAATAGTTTACCGAACTTGACAACTCAAATTATCGAACTGATCAAAGATACATCACTTGCCTTTACGATTGGCATTATTGACATGATGGGACAAGTACAACTCATCATCGGCAACAACTATGGACTCGGTATGTTAGAAGTTTATGTTGTTATTTCAATTATTTACTGGGCACTCGCACTTATCGTTCAAGGTGCATTGGCATTCGTTGCTCATCGTTCAAGCCACCCATATCAAGTATAAGGAGGAATCACCTATGTCATTTATGATTGAAGCTTTTACAGAAGTCTTAAAAGGCGTTCCTTATACCATTGCGGTCGCAGTCGTTGCGATTATCGTCGGTTTGTTGATTGGAAGCCTTTTTGCACTTATTCAATTTCGACGTATCCCTGTGCTTTCACAGATTATCATCGTCTATAATTCATTTATGCGCAGTACACCACTGATTGTGCAACTCTTTATTTTTTATTACGGCTTACCTGCACTTATTCTCTGGCTAAATGCACAATTTCATTGGAAGTTGAACCCAGACATGTTCCATCCACTTGTCATTGCGCTTATTGCCTTTTCTTTACATGCTGTGGCATATCTCTCAGAAAGTATTAAAGGGGGATTATTAGCCGTATCGCAAGATCAATATGAAGCAGCACAAACGATTGGATTGAGCAAATGGCATCTTTATACACGTATTGTTTTGCCACAAGCTTATGGTTATGCGCTCCCAAATATTGAAAATCAATTCATTATGCTCATCAAAGGAACATCCCTTGCATTTGCGATACAAATCCCGGAAATTATGGGTGTAAGTGCCGTTATCGCCAACGAAGGTTATCGCTTTGTTGAAGTTTACACGATTGCTGTTGTTTTCTATTGGGTATTAGCGATTGTATTAGAATATTTGTTCCATCGACTCGAAGGACATACCACACGCTATCTTCGTGCGTAAGTCCCCTATTAAGAGATGCAGTAGAAATCTCAAACTTTTTGAGAATTCTATGGCGTCTCTTTTTTAGATATATTCTCATTTAGAATAAAGTCCGTTGTTACATACCATAGTTCAAACCTTTGAAAATAAAGTACTTTCATTCCTTCCTTACTTCTTCGTTTTCGCAATCATTTTTTGAGAATGAGAATCAATTAGTCATTTTCCCGTCACAAACTTAGCCTTTTCCCTAATGTTCAAATTATCACAATAGGCGTATACTAGAGATATCACTCATATAGGGAAAGGATGTTCCAAAATGATTCAATCAACAGAAAAAGTAGCAGATGCTGTTACAAAATATCCAAAAACGGCTGATGTTTTCCGTAAGTATGGCATCGACTTTTGTTGTGGTGGTCAAATCTCAATCGATGAAGCAGCTGCAAGTAGCAAACGTGCAGAGTTAGATACATTATTACCAGAGCTAGAAGAAGCAAGCAAAATCCAAGCAGAAGGTATCAATCCAAGCTACCTAGATGTACCTTCACTGATTCAATATATCGAAGCACGTTACCACGAAACATTACGTGAAGAGTTAAAACAATTAACACCTTACGTGACGAAGTTAGCACGTGTTCACGGTCCTAGCCACCCATATTTAGTAGAGTTAAAAGAACTTTACGACACATACAAATCAGGTATGTTAACTCATACTGATGAAGAAGATAAAGAAACATTCCCTAAATTAATCAAAGCGCATAATGGGGAAACAGTTCCTGATCTAGAAGAAGCAGTACAATCACTTGTTGATGACCACACAGGTACAGGTGCATTACTTGAAAAAATGCGTGAACTTACAAACGGTTACCAACCACCAGCAGAAGCATGTGGTACATGGCGCCTTGTTTACAACCGCTTAGAAGCGTTGGAAGAAGAAACACACGCACATGTTCACCTTGAGAATCACGTATTATTCCCAAAAGTAAGTGCATAGTCACAATATAAAATAAGACTGGCGTACTGCCAGTCTTATTTTTGTACTTTCTTATTTTAACCCGAACCACTTGAAGCAGCACTTTCTCGCATCATTTCAAAGTATTCAAATGCCACTTGGAATAGTAACATCAGCAATAAAGGTGGATATTGATCTGTATCTATGGTTACTTCATGTTCTGTTCTAATTTTGAAGTAACTTGATTTTGACTTTAATAGTTCCGTTTCACGTTCATCTTTTATAATGATGCTATGCGATAAAATCCCTGATTGTAACTTGAGCTCATTTGCCTGCATATCTGTATATCGCATCTTAGATTTCACCCAACTAAAACTCGCTTTCAGTTCTCCGATTGGTTTATGATTGTGATAAACTTGCCAAGCAGGAAGGAATAGCGTGCGCAGTGATCTTTCTCGGCGTACTTCGTACAAGTCTTTTCCATCTGTAATCTCATATTCTTGTTTCATCGCACTTAACCAAGATGAAAATTTACTACGCTTCTTTTTATTTAAGATGCGCAGTGACATCACTTGTTTGTCTTGTTCATTCAATACAGCAATTTCTTTCGTCGATCCTTCCCAGAAATTTTCTTTATAATGATATTTTTTCATGCCTCTCCCCTCCTTTAATGTCGCTCTGCTATTTGATAAAAACGTGCCATATTCTCTGCCCAGCGTTTTAAAGATACTGGTCCTTCAGCTAAGGCAATGTCTAAAGAACAAGGCCTTGATAGTAAACTATATACCGCATCAATCCCATGTTTAAACACCGCCTCATATCCTTCACCAATACTACCTGCTACGGCAATGACAGGCTTATGATATTTTTTCGCTGCTTGTGCCACACCAACTGGCGTTTTACCAAATGCTGTTTGCCCATCGATACGTCCTTCTCCTGTAATAACCAAGTCGGCATTCAATGCGTAATGTCTAAAGTTCGTAACTTCTAATACAATCTCTACACCACTGCGCAACGATACAGGCAAACACGCAAGTAAACCCGTACCTAGGCCTCCCGCTGCACCTGCACCTGGAATATCCGCAACATCTTTATGTAAATCTTGTTTGATCACATTGTGGTACTGTGTGAGCGCATGTTCAAGAATTGGGAATGTCTCATCTGTCACACCTTTTTGTGCACCATACACTGCCGTAGCTCCCATCTTACCTAGTAAGGGATTCGTCACATCACACGCAACTTCAAATGTCACATCCATCAAACGGGCATCCATCTTCGTCATATCGATATGTGCTAAATGTTGTAATGCGGCACCACCACGTTCAATAGGTTTCCCTTTGGCATCCAATAACGCCACGCCTAACGCTTGTAATAAGCCTGCACCGCCATCATTCGTCGCACTTCCACCAATACCTAGAATGATCTTTGTGGCCCCTTGATCTAGTGCATCTTTTATCATTTCACCTGTTCCAAACGTTGTGGCCATCAGTGGATTCAGTGTTTCTGGTGCTAACAAGTCTAAGCCAGACGCAGCTGCCATCTCGATAATTGCCGTTGTCCCTTCAAATGCGATACTATAAGACGCATGAACAGCCTCCCCGAGTGGTCCGGTCACTTTTATCGTTCTCCACACACCATTTAGCGCATCGTGTAAAGATTGTGTTGTTCCTTCTCCACCATCAGCCATAGGTACTTTATCATAAGACCATGTGTCTCCCATGACTGAACGCCATCCTGCTTCAATCGCCTTGGCTGCTTCCATTGCTGTCATACACCCTTTAAACGAATCAGGCGCAATGACTAATCTTTTTTTCATGTTGTCACACCTCTTTATGTTTATCATCTCTCTCTATTATATCTCTAAAATAGTCATGATACTTTTCTAATGACAATCAAAAAAGACTTATGAACATCTCACTGCTCATAAGCCATTCTATCAAGTTGATTTATGCCGCTTCAGCAACATAAATACTACGTTTCAACCATTGTCCTGTGTTCGGATCATAATCATCACACGTAATCAATGTCAGTTGATCTTTCTCTTTATTCATTTCGTCTAAAACTTCTACTTGAGTTGGATCAACATTTTTAATCGACGTTATCTTGTATTTACGCTCTTCATCCCCAACTTTGAATGTGACCGCATCACCTTTTTTCGCTTTATGCAAATCTGTAAACTGATTGTATAAGTTATAATCTGTGTGACCTGCGATTGAAATATTTTGGTCGGACAATGATTCATCTTCTTCCGCAAACGCCAACCCACGTTGCAACTGTTCAGGCGTTGCCGCACCCGGATAAACCGCTTCTTTAATATCGACCGATGGCACCGTCAACACACCCACCACTTGAGACTTGTCTTTTGGAATCTCTTGTTTCGCATGTTGCTTTTTAGCCTCATATTGTTCAATTTTTTGCTCAGTCTCTTGTTGTGCAAAATAGCTATCGATTTTCGGTTTGAATACCAAATATAATCCGCCTAAAATAAGCACGACACCAAGTAACGGTACTAAAATATTCTTCAATTGTTTCATGATTCGTTTCCTCTTTTACTCTAAAATATGTAGCACTATTCTACCATACAACAGCACAAATACCTATACGAATTCGTTTCGTGCGACATGTTAACGAGCCGTTCGACGTTTGGTATAAACCAGAGAAACAAGTGCACTCAATAAGTATGCAAAACCCGCTACAAAATAGACGGTTGTGACATTAATCTCATCTGCAATATGCGAGATACAAAGTGTGCCGATACAAAACCCTACGGAATACACCATATTATTCAATGTATAAACTTTTACAATATGTACTTCTTCTAGGTTCACTTGTATCGTTGAATGCATCGTAATCGCACGCAATTGATCAAAGAATCCATATGCAAATGAAATAAGTAAAACAATCACAATCCATTTATTCATACCAAACAACATATTTAAAACTGCGCAGATTATTGCACCAAATATTAAAATGATTTTCGTTTTCTCTTCAATCGTGCGACTATACTTGGATACAATCAATCCGGCAAAAATAATCCCCGCAAAAAAGACCGAGTTGATCATACCAAATATATATGTTTCACGTTGCAAAAACTCTTTAACAAATACTAACAGAATCGCAGAAATCCATGCACTGTGTGCGAATGATTCGACCATAGTCGTCGTATTCAAATAAATGCTATGTATATTTTTTCGATTAAAACGTATCATCTCTGAAAAAGATTGAAACAGACTATTGGACACCCTATCGGGAATTGTGTTTATTTTAATTTTGAAAATAAAATAGACAGACAATGCATAAGTCACAATTGTAATGAGTACGACATGTTGATAACCGATTGACGCTATTAATATCCCACCTAACGCCCAAGAAACAACTTGTATCGTATTGTTCATGACGTTTATTTTTGAGTTCGCCAATACAATATTACTTTTGTCTTCAATCATTGGAATCATCGCATTTTTGACTGGATTAATCAGTCCATCCAAAAAAGAATTAATACATATACATAAAAACAGAACGATTATGCTTATATTCAAAGAGATGACGCATAGAACGTTAATCATCATAAATGTTTTGAGCATCTGTGAAAAACGCATTACCTGTAACTCATTAAATTTGATATACCAATAATTTGCAACCAATCCACTTAAAAATAAAAAAGTCGTCACACATATGGGTATAAGGGCTGAATACCGTGCTTCTCCTGTTAAATGATAAACATAAGCAATTAACGCCACAATATAAATAATATCCCCTGTGTTTGCAAACAATTGACTATAATATAGATGTTTGAAGTTATTCGACAATCTATACATATAGTCCCCCCTTTGTATGTAATTATAAAATATATAACAAAATTGTATTCCAAATTATCAAACTACTCAATCCGTTTTTATAATTTGGAATACAAAAAAGCCAGGATATTGCGCGTATCCTGACTCTCAAATTCATATATGATTAAACTTCTGATTCGTCTTTAATCAATGGGTGGTCTGGTTTTACGAAGAACCATAAGATGATTGCGATGACTACTAAGATCAACATTAAACGTAATGTCGTAGGCCAACCCATAATTGTTGCAAGGTAACCTGCAAGAATTGGACTTAACATCGCTCCAATGTTCCCCCATAAGTTCATCCAGCCAGATACTGTACCAGCAAAGTTACGACCTAAGTCAGTTGCTGATGCCCAGCTCATTACCATTGATAAGCCGATACCACTTAAGCAGAATGACATCCAGAAAATGTTCATTGTTAATGTTTGTGCACTTACAGCGAAGTTCAGTGCCACACCGAAAACAACGAAACCTGCAATCGCAATAGATGCACGTGCGACGAAACGTGATTTTCCAGCACTTAAAATCTTATCTGAAATTGCGCCACCTAACATGATAACGATAAACATCATAAACCATGGAATCCCTGCGATTTTACTCATTGTTAAGTTATCGATATGGAATGTTTCCATTAAGTATGATGGTAACCATATTAAGAATAATGTAATCGCAAACTGTACGATGAAGTACTGTGCTGCAATCGCATAGAAACTAAAACGTGAGAAGAAGATGCCCCATGGTGCTGATGATTTATCAGTTGCTACAACATCACGATTTTCCATGATGAATTGTTTTTCCGCTTCACTTACCATTTTGTGTTGTTCAGGTAAGTCTTTTGCAATAATCATCCATAATAATGCAATTAAGAAACCAATTACACCGAAAATGTAGAATACAGCTTGCCAACCAAAAGTAGTGTAGATTGCTACTGTAATGAATGGTGCTAATACAGGACCAAAGTATGAACCTGCTAATAACGCACTTGATGCACGTCCTTTTTCATTTTTACCAAACCAATGTGTATTGAATACAGCGTTTGATGGATACATCGGTGCTTCCCCAACACCGAATAAGAAACGTACTAAGTATAGTAAACCGTGGTTTTTCACTAATCCTGTTAAGATTGTGAATGCGCTCCACCAAATTAAAGCTACCGAAATCATTTTTTTCGGTCCGAACTTCTCAGCTAACAGCCCTGAAGGTACTTGCATTAATGCATAACCAAGTGAGAAGAATGACGCTAAGAACCCGAATTGCGTCTTTGTTAAATTTAAATCTTCCATCATCGGAACAGCGATATATGAGATGTTCGCTCTGTCCATATAAGCAATAACCCCGATTAAGAAGAAAAACCCTGCAAACATCCAACGGACATTTGTTTTCTTTCTAGTCATGATTTTTACCCCGCTTTCATTAGGTCATCAGATGACCTTTCAAATTAGCAACTTGAATATACCACAGGTCTAAAACGTTTACAAGAAAATTTTCAATGGTATAGAAACCGGTTTCAGTTTGTGCATTTTATCACAATTAAACTAGTATCATAGACCATCATCAAGGCGTTTAAAAGCCCTTATAAATTAAGCGTTGTCCCAACACAATTACTATTTTAAAATAGTAATCGTGTTTTGCGAAATATCTAAAAACTTTTTCTAATATATATGCTCATCTACATTATTTTTTTCTAATGATTTCAGTACTTTTTGCCCCTGTAAGTCTTGCATCATGATGAGTCATTCAAAGTTCAAATGTTGTTTATTAACGTAACATGAATAATGTGGTTTAATAGAGATGGAAGCGCTTAAAATAAAATTAATGATTGAGTAAGAGGTGTCTATCACATGCATTCAGCAAAAGAAACAGAACTCAAGAAGCAGTATCTCGACTTGCTCGCTGAAAAATACGATTCAGAAGAAAAAGTTGCAACAGAACTGATCAGCTTGGCGTCTATTTTAGAGTTACCAAAAGGGACAGAACATTTTGTCAGTGATTTGCACGGTGAATATCATGCGTTCCAGCACGTATTGCGCAATGGTTCTGGGAATATCCAATCAAAAATTCATGATATTTTTGATGAGCGTCTTTCTGAAGATGATATCAATGAATTGATTGCTTTAGTTTACTATCCCGAAGATAAAGTGAAACGTATCAAGGCGAACTTTGACTCTAAAGAAGCTCGCAATGAGTGGTATCAATGTACGATTCATCAACTACTAGAGCTCGTCACATTCACTTCTTCAAAATATACACGTTCAAAATTGAGAAAAGCTTTACCGAAACAATTTGTCTTTATTATTGAGGAATTGTTATATAAAACAAACCGCTACAACAATAAAAGCAATTATTATTCAACAATTATTCATCAAGTCATTGAATTGAATCAAGCCGATAAATTGATTATCGGGCTCTCTAATACCATTCAAAGACTTGTTGTCGATCATTTGCATGTTGTCGGTGATATTTATGATCGTGGGCCACATCCCGACAAAATTATGGATACACTGATCGACTATCATTCGGTTGATATTCAATGGGGAAATCACGATGTGCTATGGATGGGTGCATATGCAGGTTCAAAAGTTTGTCTCGCTAACTTATTGCGTATTTGTGCACGTTACGACAACTTAGATATTATTGAAGATGCTTATGGTATTAACTTACGTCCACTTCTTACATTGGCTGAAAAATACTATGACGACAACCCTGCTTTCCGTCCGAAAAAACATCCCGAAAAAACACCGTCTGCATCTGAGCAGTTACAAATCACAAAAATTCATCAAGCGATTGCGATGATTCAGTTCAAACTTGAAGGCCCTATTATTAAACGCCGTCCAGAATTCGACATGGATGCACGTCTACTATTAGACAAAGTGAACTACCGTGAACAAACACTCGAACTGAATGGTACGGTTTATCCATTAGAAAATACATGTTTCAAAACGGTCGATCCACGTAATCCAACAGCTCTTTTGGAAGAAGAACAAGAAGTAATGGATCGACTCATCATCGCATTCCAAGAATCTGAAAAATTACGCCGTCATATCGACTTTTTAATGAAAAAAGGGAATCTCTATTTGCGCTATAATGGTAACCTACTCATCCACGGCTGTATTCCAGTTGATGAATCCGGTGAAATGGAAGGTATGATTATTGACGGGCAATATGCAGCAGGTCGTGCACTCATTGATGCGTTCGAAGTACACGTACGTCATGCTTATGAACACTTAGATGAACAAGATGACCTTTCTACCGACTTGATTTGGTACTTATGGACTGGGAAATATTCATCACTCTTCGGAAAACGTGCGATGACAACATTTGAACGTTACTTCATCAAAGATAAATCAACGCATAAAGAAGAGAAGAATCCCTATTATCACTTGCGCGAACAAGAATCATATGTCAAATCAATGTTAAAAGAGTTCGATATGGATCCTGAACAAGGTCGTATTATCAACGGCCACACCCCTGTCAAAGAGCGTGATGGCGAGGACCCAATCAAGGCGAATGGCAAAATGCTTGTTATTGATGGTGGTTTCTCTAAAGCCTACCAATCTACAACAGGGATTGCCGGTTACACTTTGTTATATAACTCATTCGGGATGCAACTTGTAGCCCATCAAGAGTTCAACTCAAAAGAAAATGTCCTTGAAACGGGTGAAGACGAGCTATCAATTCGTCGTGTCGTAGATGAAGAGTTAGAACGCAAGCTTATCCGTGACACAAATAAAGGCCGTGAATTACAAAAAGAAATTGATATGTTGAAAGAACTGATGACATATCGCTATATGAAATAGCATATGTATAGAAACAGCAAAACACTATTTTCACAATAGGTTTTGCTGTTTTTTTCTTAGGTATTCACGCTTATATAAATGATAAAAACTTTTTGAATTCTTTTGTATAAAAGAAAAACAAAACCCTTTATTCATTTGAAAATACCAATATTATTTTTTAGTTTTAAGTAGCTTTTTAATCATGAAAGATGTAAAATTTTAGAGTGCGATACCAATATTAAATCGTACCATTTCATAATGAAGCGCATCTTTATCACAGATGCCTATGTTGAGAATTGTTCGGGATACAATGTCGCTTGTGCCAATAGGCTTTGAACACATTGTACTATTCCAACATCCTAGCTAAGATTTTACATCTAGTGCATTTATACAATATAATAATGAAAGCGTTTACTTATGAATTGAATATACTGGAGGGGTTATGTGTGTTAGAAATCCTAGAAAAAATTAATGGTGTTTTATGGGGAGCACCAAGTTTAATTTTGTTATCTGGGACAGGTTTATTTTTAACCTTTGTCTTGAAAGGCATGCAGTTCACGAAGTTGCTTCATGCATTCAAACTGGCTTTCGTTCCAGACAAGAGCCAAGATGATAGTGAAGGAGACATCAGTAACTTTAAAGCACTCATGACATCACTAGCCGGAATGATCGGTAACGGAAACATCGCTGGGGTCGCGACAGCCGTTACTCTAGGTGGTCCCGGTGCTGTATTCTGGATGTGGGTCGTTGGTTTACTCGGTATGACAACGAAATATGCCGAAGCTTTACTAGCGATGAAGTATCGTGAGCAAAATGCAAATGGCGAGTATTCAAGTGGTCCGATGTACTATATCGAAAAGGGACTCGGTTCTCGCTACAAGTTCTTGGCGGTGGCTTTCGCCATGTTTGGTGCCTTTGCATCACTTGGTATCGGAAACAGTGTTCAATCTAATACCATCGCTGACGTAATGACGAATTCATTCAATGTGAGTGGCTTTATCACAGGGATTATTTTAGCCATTCTTATCTCATTGATTATTTTCGGTGGCCTTAAACGTATTAGTAACGTCGCTGGTGTCTTTGTACCGATGATGGCAATTTTCTACATCGGTGCCGCAGTCACAATTATTTTGATTAATTATGACAAAATCATTCCAGCATTTGGATTAATCTTTCAATACGCATTCACACCTGTATCAGCTGCAGGGGGCTTTACAGGTATTATGGTGATGCAAGCCGTTCAAAACGGTGTATCAAAAGGAATATTCTCAAACGAAGCTGGTTTAGGGACTGTTGCCTTAATCTCAGGTAATGCGAAGTCAGGTCATCCTGCCATTCAAGCACTCGTTGCGATGACAGGAACATTTATCGTAACAATTGTTGTTTGTACGATGACAGCACTTGTATTACTTGTGACAGGCTACTGGGATCCGAGTGGTGGTTTATTATCAGGCGTGTCACACGATCCAAAACTTGAAGCAGGTGCTTTAACAAGCGTTGCCTTCGGTTCTAGTCTAGGCATGTTAGGTGAATACGTGGTATCACTCTCTGTTATCTTCTTCGGTTTCTCAACAATTATTGCATGGTTCGTATACGGTGCGAAATGTTTCGAATACTTATTCGGCGTAAAGTATGTGATGTTATATGGCGTCATTTATGTTGCAGCGACATTCTTAGGAACTGTTGCAGACTTGCGTACTGTATGGCTTTTCGCTGATGTTGCCAATGCGATGATGATGATTCCAAACTTAATCGGTATCTTACTGTTGTACAAAGTTGTTAAGGAAGAAACAGAAGATTACTTCAAACCATCCTTACGTAAAGTATCATAAAATACAAAAAGCGATCATCGCAGTCTTGCGATGGTCGCTTTTCTGTTCTTTCCTTACAATAACTCGCCTCTCAACTGTAACTGATACAAGTTATAGTAAATACCTCGTTGTGCAATCAACGTTTCGTGTGTCCCTCTTTCTGCAATGACCCCTTTGTTCAACACAAGTATTTGATCTGCATCTTGAATCGTAGACAAGCGATGCGCAATCGCTAAAGTTGTGCGTCCATGTCTCATTTTTGCCAATGACTTCTGAATGGCTTCTTCTGTCTCAGAATCAATATTCGCCGTCGCTTCATCCAGCAACAAAATTTTCGGATCCATTGCCATCGTACGTGCAAAGGCGATCAATTGACGTTGTCCACTAGAGAATGCACGTCCTTGTTCAATTACTTGATGCTCATAACCGTCTGATAGCTGCATAATAAAATCATGTGCGTGCACAAACTTCGCTGCCGCTTCCACTTGTTCAAACGTCATCGTCGGATGATACAGTCGGATGTTTGATGCAACTGTTCCATAAAAAATAAACGGATCTTGTAACACGAGTCCGATACTCTGCTTCAAGGTCTGTTGTGAATAGGACTTGATTGATTTACCATCAATCAATATATCTCCACGTTCAAACTCATAAAAGCGCATAAATAAATTCGCAATCGTACTTTTACCTGATCCTGTATGACCTACCAATGCCACTGTTTGTCCTGGTTCCGCTACGAAAGAAATATCATGTAACACATCGTGTGTGCCGTCATAACTAAAGCTCACATTTTTGAATTCAATGCGTCCCTGTTGAATCGTCGCTGTTTCATCTTCTTGTTGTGTCGGTGCATGTGTCTCATTGTCCATCATTTTAAACACACGACTCGCTGATACAATCGCCTGTTGAAAGATATTCAAGTTCTGGCTCACTTGGTTAATCGGCTCAAAAAAGCGTTGCATATATTGAATAAACGCATAAATTACACCCGCTGTAACAGTCTCACTAAAGCTTAAAATACCAAAATACCCTAAAATCATCACCGTCGCAAATGTGGCTAACATCGTCATCGCAGGACGTAACATCAGACTGTCCAGTTGAATTGTCTTCATAGACTTGTCATAATGTGCAGCATTGATTGCCCCGAACTCTTCTCGTAGACGCTGTTGTTGATTGAATACTTGAATAATCTTCATACCTTCAATTGACTCAGCCAACTTCGCATTCAAATCCGATAATCGCTGACGCGTTTCGTTAAAGTACACAGATGCAAACTTACGATAACATGCAAGTATCACGATAATAACCGGTACAAACAGCAATGCAAATAATGCGACACGAACATCCAATACAAACATCATGACAAAGCTTGCAATAATCATTAAAAAGGCTTGTAAAAAGGATGTTAGAACGCCTGTAAACATCTCAATAATTGCTTCTGTATCATTCGTCAACCTTGATACAATACTCCCGCTTGGCGTTTCATCAAAAAACGCCATACCTAATCGTGTAATATCATGGAATGCATCAATCCTTAGTTGTTGGATCACCTTCAGCGCTAGATATTCTAAGTAATACACACTTAAATAGGTCGTTATTGCACCCACAATTTGAATAATGATAAAAGCAATTAACAAACCGATTACTTGTTGATTTGACAATCTTGAGTGTAATAGATATTCATCGATAAAAACTTTAACAATATAAGGAATACTCATACTTGCAGCAATAGAAATACTGAGTGTCAACAATGATACAACAATTAACTTTTTAAACGGTAGCGTATAGCGAAGTAGTCGTAAAAGTACATGTAATTGCTCTTTGGCAGATAATTGGATGACTTCTTTAGTATGTCTCGTCATGTTGACCACCTCTTTCTACTTGCTCCGTTAAATCTTCTGCGTAACGTGCCTGCATGGCCTGTGCATGGAACGTTTCTGCATACCAACCATTTTGCGCAAGTAATACATCATGCGTACCACGTTCAACAATGGTACCTTCACGCATAACCAGAATCATATCCGCATGCATCACAGCACTCATACGATGTGCAGTAATAATATTTGTCTTACCTCGACGTGTCTCTTTCAAGTTATGAAGTATCGCCGCTTCCGTTTCAGCATCTACTGCTGATAGTGCGTCGTCTAAAATGAGCACGTCCGGGTCTTTGATCAATGCACGTGCGATTGAAATACGTTGCTTTTGTCCGCCTGATAACGACACCCCACGTTCACCAACTACCGTCTCATATGCTTCTGGCAATCCCATAATATCTCGATGAATGTGACTCATCTGACTCGCATGATATAACGCCTCATCCGATATATCCGGTTGGCTAAAGGCGATGTTAGCTCGGATTGTTGATGAAAACAAAAAGTGTTCTTGTGGCACATAACCAAACTGTGCACGTAACTGGTCGATGCCATACGAACGAATTGCTCGACCGCCATATTGTATATCATCTGGATGATCGGTATCGAATTCACGTAACAATAGACGTAACATCAAGCTTTTGCCCGACCCTGTACTTCCGACAATACCGAGCGTCATTCCTTGTTTTAATGTAAAGTGAATGTCGTGTAGACGTGCGGATTGTTCATTTTGAAATTGAAATGCATCCATTTGAAATACGATATCCCCAGTAGGCTTCGTTGCAATATTCGCTACCAACTTGACGTCATTTTCAACACTTTCAATCTGACGAATTCGATCATATGATGCATGTCCACGCTGTACAATATTGAAAAAGAAACCGAGCGCTAACAGCGGCCATACGAGCATATTAAGATATGTTGTAAATGTCACCAAATCACCAATCGTTATTTCTCCATTAAGCATCATCATAGCACCAAAGATCATACTTAACAGATAACTCGTTCCTAGCACTAACTGTATGGTTGGATCGAAAAGCGCATCGATTTTTGCAACACGCATATTTTTCCCTACAACTTCATCACTCAACTCTCTGAAGTCCGCTTCATCATCTTCTTCATAACCGAAAGACTTCGTTACCTTGATACCCGAAATACTTTCTTGTGTCTTATCGTTCAATTGACTGAAAGCCCCTTGTGCCTTCTTAAAAGTATCATGTAACAAACGACCATAATAGTTCGTCGCTAAAACGAGAATCGGCAATGGAATAATCGCAATCAATGTCAATTTGGGACTGACGGTGATTGCCATCATCAATAACGTCATTCCTCCTGTAATCAACGCATCACCAATTGTCATCACACCGATACCAGCTGAACTTTGAACTGCACGGATATCATTTGTCGCATGTGCCATCAAATCTCCGGTACGATATTGTTGATAAAATGATGGGCTCATCAACGTATATTTCTCATAAAGACGTTCACGTAAAATACGTCCTAACTTTGCACTTGCACCAAACAATTGCATACGAGATACAAAACGCAAAAGATAGATTACAATACCTAAACCAATCATGATGAGTAGACAGATGGTTAACAAACGTGGTGTTAATGTTCCTTCTGTAATATGATCAATCACAAAACCAATCATTCTTGGCGGTACTAAACTACAAAATGTTGTAATGAGCATTGCCACCAGTGCTATCACATATCTCTTTCTCTCCTGTTTAAAAAACCAACTCAAATCTCGAAATACTTTCAAGGTGCATCACCACCATTCTTTGTTTTATGTTATTTTCTACTTTTATGTAAAGTTACAAAAAATAACCTTTGTATACTATCATATACAAAATATATCAACAGAAAAAGTATTTGACGCTTAATTTTTCACGATTTTGTCATATTATTTTGAATTTTGTTGAAATATCTTAAATCTACCAAAATATGATAGTCTAAATAAAAAGGAGGAGTGTACGATGTCTCAATTCGATCATCTTCAAGCACCTAGGACCTTTGCATATCGTCAGTCATCTGTTCACGTAATCAAACACTATCAATTCACCTGTGATAACCGTATCTATTTTACAGAAACAGCTCACGTTGACTTGTCTAACCATACGTATCATCTCGAACTATCACTACAAGCGACAACGAATGCACAAGGCATTGCAGTCGACTTCCATCACATTGACAAGCTCTACCATACACATCTCTCACCTTATTTAGACGGACAATTGTTAAACGAGACACTTCCAGAGATGAGTACAACTGCTGAAAACATCGCCTACTGGATATGGGAGCAATTGACGGGTGTATTACCGCATGATGTGTCACTTCACACATTGGTATTATATGAAAAACCTGAACAAGGCGTTAAACTGACACACGACATGCTATCCTAAACGAACATACAAAAGAGACCTTCAAATCGAGGTCTCTTTTGTGCTCTATTGTATTTCATCCAATGCGTGACGAATACTCGACAAGTAACTTTCCGTATCCGTTCGTACTTCCGTCTCAAAACGACGTACAATTTCACTTCCAATAATAATACCATCTGCCAATGCCGCAAGTTGTTTGACTTGTTCTGGCGTCCGAATACCAAATCCTGTAAACACAGGAACCGAACTATTTTGTTGGATAAGCGCTAACTTTTCTTTCAGTTCAGGATGAAATTCTCCATTCTGCCCCGTTATCTGATTCATCGTCACAGTATAAATGAAGCCTTCCGCCTGACGTGCAATGGTCTCGATGCGTTCCGTATTCGCTGTCATTGCAATCAACGAAATCAACTTCACTTTACGCTTAGGGTAGCGTGATTTCATGTCGGCAATATACTCTGCCGGCATATCAGGAATGATGAGTCCATAGACACCAGCATCTTCTGCATCACGCATAAAGTTCGCTTCACCATATGCTTCAATGGTGTGCATATACGTCATCAACAAGTAATTCACTTGCAAGTTATGTTGTTCTGTCTTTAGTGTTTCTAAAATACGTTGTGCCGTCATACCTTGTTGAATCGCAAGCTGGCCAGCTGCCATAATGATCGGTCCATCTGCCACAGGATCTGAAAATGGAATGCCAATTTCTACAAAATCAGCGCCCGCTCTTTCTAATGTTTTCAAGTTTTCAACAAAATTTGAATCACCCATGATGTAAGCGACAAATTGTTTACGCATGCTTATTCGCCTCCTGTTCTTTCATATATGTTCGAATCGTCTCCATATCTTTATCACCACGTCCGGAAACCGTCACTACGATAATCTCTTCTTTAGACATTTGTGACGCAAGCTTTTCTACGTAACTTATTGCATGTGCACTTTCAATAGCTGGAATAATACCTTCCGCTTGAGAGAAGCGAATCAATGCTTGCATCGCTTCATCATCCGTTGCCGAAACATAATCCACACGTCCAATTTCATGATAATAGCTATGCTCAGGCCCAACTCCTGGATAATCTAATCCGGCTGAAATAGAGTGTGCCTGTGCAATTTGATGATTATCATCTTGAATAAGATACATTTTCGCACCATGCAACACGCCGACATCTCCACAGTTCAAAGCAAGTGCATGACGTCCTGTATCTGCACCTTCACCCGCTGCTTCAACACCATACAGCTTCACATCTTCATCTTCAATAAATGGATAGAACGTCCCAATCGCATTGGAACCACCACCAATACATGCTACAACTGCATCTGGCAAGCGTCCTTCTCGCTCTTGCACCGCTGTTTTAATCTCATCTCCAATGACACGTTGGAAGTCACGCACCATCGTTGGGAATGGATCAGGTCCTAACGCTGACCCTAATAAATAGTGCGTATCGTCCACATGTGCCACCCAATATTGAAGTGCTTTGTTCACCGCATCAGACAACGTTCCTTGCCCATCCGTGACAGAAACCACTTTTGCGCCAAGTAACTCCATACGAAAAACATTCAACTGCTGACGTTTAATATCTTCTTCTCCCATAAAAACGATCAGTTCCATATCAAATAGAGCAGCCACAGTCGCACTCGCCACACCGTGTTGACCGGCCCCTGTTTCAGCGACAAGCTTCTTCTTGCCCATTCGTCTTGCCAGCAATGCTTGTCCGAGTGCATTATTAATTTTATGTGCACCAGTATGATTCAAATCTTCACGTTTCAAATAAATCTTCGCACCACCCAATTGCTCGGTTAACGATGCAGCGTAAGTGAGCGGTGATTCACGTCCGACATATTCTTTTAAGTAGCGATAGTATTCCGCTTGAAATGTCTCATCCGCTTTTGCTGCTTCGTAAGCTTCTTTCAATTCTAAAATTGCTGGCATCAATGTTTCCGGGACATAACGCCCACCATAACGCCCGAAAAACCCTTGCTCATCTGCATGTAATTGTATTTTTGTCATCATAAACTGCCTCCTATTAACTGTTTAATCACAATCATTTTATCTTTTGATTTAAGTCCTTTTCGTTCACGTTCAATGCCACTAGCAATATCTATTCCATTCACGTGAGGTACTTGTTTAAGTAGTACGGGGAGTGTCTCTTGATTCAATCCACCTGCAATAACAATATCGTCCAACGAAAGATTTTGTAACACACGCCAATCAAATGGCGTACCTACACCCCCATATGCTTCTGACGGTGTGTCGATAATGACTCGATCTACAAATGGTGCAAACTGTGTAACTTGTTTTTGTAGTGTTTCCGTTCCGTGAATCGCTTTGAATATTTGTACGTTAGGACGTATTGTCCGCAAGTGTTTGATATATGCAATCGGTTCGTCACCATGCAGTTGAATCGTATTAATACGAGTGTCATCAATGAGTTGTTCTAACATGTGAAACGGCATATTAACTGTCACTGCCACGCGATCAATCGACTCTGGAATAGACATTGTTAATGCTTTAACCATTGCCAGATTAACGTAACGTGCACTTGGTGGATACATGACAAAACCAATCGCATTCACTCCACAAGCACATGCATCTTCTACATCTTGTAGTCGAGTAAACCCACAGTACTTTATGTACATTTAGTTCGCTCCCTTCATCACTTTCAAGCTACGCAGTGTTTCACCTACATCATCCGCCTTCATCAATGTTTCACCGACCAATATCCCTTCTGCACCAGCACGTGCCACTTGAGATACGTCATCTGCTGTGCGTATACCACTTTCTGAAATATAATGAATTCCCGATTGACGTGATATTAAAATATCTGCTGTATGTTTAACATCTGTCTTAAATGTTCTTAAATCTCTATTATTGACACCTACAAAAGTTGGCTGCACTTTCAAAGCCCTTGATAATTCTTCTCTATCATGCACTTCTACAAGTACCTCTAACCCCTTGCTTTGCGCATATTCATGAAGAGAAGCAAGTTCAGTATCAGATAAAATATTAACAATCAATAATACAATCGACGCACCCGCTTGATGAGCGACATCAATTTGTTGCTTATCTATCACGAAATCCTTACACAACACAGGTAATGACGTTTGTTGTGTCAATGTCACTAAGCGTTCAAAGCTCCCACCAAAATACTGTTCGTCTGTCAATATTGATATCGCTGATGCACCCGCTTCTGTATAAGCCGCTACTTGATCTTCCAAGTTTCGAGATGGGATATCTGATACCGATGGACTTTTCGACTTCACTTCAGCGATGACAGCAATCCGCTCATCCTGTGCAATCAATGATGCCAATGTCGTTTTATGAGTGACATCGACATGTGGTAACTGTTCTTGTAGCTTTTCATAATATCCGGACTCTAACAACTTCCTTTTGTATATAACAATGTCATCTAAGATCATCATACTGCTACACTCCTATTCTTCTCATACTGTTCATATGCATGCCCTTCATCAATCGTTTGACGTGCGAGAGTGACACCCGCTTCAATCGTTTCGACACGCTTTGCGGCGTACAGTGCTAAGCCTGCATTCAGCAATACCACATCTCGACGACACGACATGTCTTTTCCTTTTAAAATGCCTAATGTAATCTCTTTATTCTCTTCAGGTGTACCACCTACTAGTTCCGTATCTTCGGCATAACGTAACCCTACTTCATTTGCATTCAACGTGTATGTACGAATACCTGTATCTTGGTTTACTTCGACAATGACGTTATCTCCTGACAAAGTTGCTTCATCCATTCCATTGGCACCATGTACGACCAATGCACGTTGACGCCCAAGCTTATACAAGGTCTCAGCAATATCTTGCATTTTCGTTTTGTCATACACACCCATGACTTGATAATCAAGTGCAAAGGGATTAATAATCGGACCGAGTAAGTTAAACACAGTTGGCACCGGCAATTGCTGACGTACTGGTTGTAAATGACGCATAATAGGATATGTGTTCGTTGCATTTAGAAAAGCAAGATTAGTAGATGCAACTTGTTGCGACACATCTGTGACTTGTGTGATTGGAACGTCTAACGCTTGCAAAATATCGACACTCCCCGATTGTGACGTGACACTTTTATTGCCATGTTTAACAACCTTAGCCCCTGCCGCAGCGACTACAAAAGCGACTGTCGTCGAGATATTGAAACTATTCGAACCATCGCCCCCTGTTCCACAAACACAAATACTATCTGTTAAATGTGGTTGTTCAGGATACATCGTTCGAATCATCGCACGACTGAGATCATAAAGTTCATCCGCTGTCGCACCCTTCATCGTAAATGCAGTCAGTAATGCTAACTTTTCAGCGAGCTCTGTTGAGTCAGATAACAGTGTCGTTGTGAATTGCTCTATTTGACTTGTGTTTAATTGTTGGTGCTGTATTAAATCTTTAAGTAACGTCATTTTTTCGTTCCCCCTATTTCACCCTATTTATAAAGTTTGAGACAACCTTTGCAACATTCGGACTCGCAAATGACTCAGGATGATATTGCACGCCAAAGTGTGGATGGTTACGATGCTCAAAAGATTGGATGCTGTCACATGTTCGTCCCGTCACTATTAATGCATCAGGTAACGTTTCTTCCTGACAGATGAGTGAGTGATAACGCATAATATCGGAATATTCTGATATATCTTCGTATAGTATAGATGGTGCTTCAAATTTGAGCCGATCAATCTTACCATGAACGATGCGTTCACCGACATCCACTACACCACCATAATAATCATAGAGCGCTTGTGCCCCAAGACAAATCCCTAAAATAGGACAGTCATGATAGCAATCAATAATACGTCGCAATAAGTCATTGTCATTCGGATGTCCTGGCCCTGGTGACAATACGACAGCTGATGGTTCATAATCATAGATTTTGGGGTCATCGGGATACACGATGACTACTTCGTCATGCTTCCTTAACAAATCAACTAAGTTATATGTAAACGAGTCATAGTTATCAATCATCAGTATCATAGTTCCACCTCCAATAAACTTTTGGCTTTTAAGCGTGTTTCTTCAAGCTCTTTTTCTGGAATCGAATCATACACAACACCACATCCCGCTTCAACATGGACATCTGTGTCATCAATAACCATCGTGCGAATCGCTAATGCCAAGTCGAGATCATGATTACAGTTAATGTAACCTACACCACCACTATATACACCACGTCGAATAGGTTGTTGTTCATAAATGCGTTGAATGGCTCGCAGCTTTGGTGCACCGGATACAGTGCCTGTCGGTAGTAGACTAGCGATGACATCAATCGGCGAATAATCTTGTGGTAAACGTCCTGTCACTTCACTGACGATGTGCATGACATGTTCATACCGTTCAATTGTCATCAATTGTGGTATTTTGAGTGAACCCGGTTCTGCAATTCTTAAAATATCGTTACGTCCAAGATCGACAAGCATCCGATGTTCACTCAATTCTTTTTCATCAGTCAGTAACGTATCCGCAAGCTGCTCATCTTCTCGCACATCTTGTCCACGACGTATCGTGCCTGCAATCGGATTCGTCAACACTTCCAATCCATTCACCTTCACAAAGCTTTCTGGAGAACTTCCCACCAATATATCTTCTCCCATATTCACATAAAATAAATACGGGCTCGGATTGTTACGCTTTAATCTTTGAAACAATCGGAAAGTCAACTGATCACGTTGATCACCAAAATGATGTGTATAGCGATAAATACGGGATGGTACCGCTTGGAACATATCTCCTTGACAAATATAGCGTTTAAAGTCTGCCACATATTGTTTAAAAGTCTCATCATCCACAGAAGTTTTAATCTCTTTGTCCGACAATATTTTGGGTAATGGCGGCTCGAATAACGCTATATTGTCAAACTCCGCAATCATTTTTTCAACACGCTGTTCCAGCACTTCTGTTCCAATACCTGAAAACAAGTTCGTCGCAATAACATACACACTTTCTTTAAAATGATCAAAAACATACACTTGTTCCACCATATAAAGTTGCGCATCTGAGCTGGAACCTTCTATCGGGTATTGTTGTAACACGGGATAAGCATGGCGTACAAAGTCAAAACTAAACGTTCCCATATAACCCGATATAAATGGCAATGATGCCAATTGTTCGTCTTCCAGTGATACCTTCTGTTGTGCCACACGTTCTTTCAACGCTTGAAATGGATTCTGTTCAACCACTTCTGTGCGTTGTGGCGTCTTAATCGTCAATGCACTATCAGTCAAAATCATCTCACCATACACATCGAATGCAAGAATTGAAAATCGCCCTTTCGTTTGTTTCGTCGTCGCACTCTCAAACAAAATTTTATGCTGCTTATGTCGAGCCAATGTTTCTGGATTAACAGGTGCATCCATGACGCGATAACATATTTCCATCTCTATCATTCCTTCCCATTACAAAATAAAAACCGCATGTCACATCCTAAAAAAGGACGTTTACACGCGGTACCACCTCTCTTGATAGCCTACATTCAGCTATCCACTCATACAGTTATTTAGTTGGCTGCTTATAGACAAACCCATTTCATCATTAGCTGGTGTGAACTCACATCACCCGTTCACTTTCTGACACTACCAAGACTAAAGACTACTTCCTTTATCCTCACAGAATTGTTCATTACAAATTAAAAACACCACAGAAAACGCATTGCTAAGGACGCGTTACCGTGGTGCCACCTTAATTAACATGATTCACATGTTCTCTTTAACATCATTCTTTTGTCTTCAACGATTGCCCAATTCATCTTTGTCGTGTACTAACTTGCATCACCCGTTAGTTTTCTATATGCTACACGCTACAAACACTACTTATCAATCGCATTAATTTTTTGATAATTCATACTATACAGTCGTTTTATATACATGTCAACACTTTTTAGTGAAATCATTCCTTCTATTGACTGTCTTTGGTCTATTGCACAACCGAATAGAGATGCTTATACTTGAGCTAACATATCAAAAAGGAGTCTTTCTATGACATACATTAAAGGATTACTGCTCACTGTCGTCATTGCATTGATTGCGACTGTTATGGGGATGTCCTTTCCTATTATAGGTAGTGCCGTCTTCGCAATTGTACTAGGGATGATTATCAACAATATCATCAACTTACCTGATTCATTCCGGCCAGGTATCCAATACAGCAGTAAAAAAGTGTTACATTATAGTATTATCGCACTTGGTTTTACGTTAAGCTTTCATGCTATCGGTACCATTGGTTTAAAATCTTTACCGATATTAATGATTACTTTATTGTTCTGTCTTATCGCAAGTATTCTGTTGATAAAACTATTAAAAATTGAATCCTCACTCGGTATTTTAATTGGTGTTGGTACATCTATCTGTGGCGGTTCTGCAATTGCTGCAACAAGCCCTGTCATCAAGGCAAGAGAAGAAGTCATCGCATTGAGCTTATCAACCGTCTTTCTATTCAATTTGCTCGGTGTCATCATCTTCCCACCGCTCGGTCATCTCTTTCATATGAGCCAAGAAACATTCGGATTTTTTGCAGGGACAGCCATTAATGATACATCCAGTGTTGTCGCAGCAAGTGCTGTATACGGTCCTAAAGCATTAGAAGTTGCAACAATTGTGAAACTGACACGCACATTATTTATCATTCCGATCACACTAGGCCTTGCACTTTGGGTGGCCAAACAACAATCGGCCACACAACATTCCAAACAACCTTGGTATCGTGCGATTCCTAAGTTTATTCTGTGGTTTTTAGTCGCTGCGTTGATCAGTTCTATCTTTCACTTCTCAGATTCTATCATCGCCATATTCCGACAACTCGCACACTTCTTAATCACAATCGCACTGGCAGGTGTTGGCTTAACTGTCAAATTTCGACATTTCAAACAAGCTGGCTTCAAACCTGTATTATTCGGCCTTCTCTTATGGATCAGCCTAACAATTGTTAGCTTAATTATCTTAAATTCTATGTTACCTTAAATGAAGAACACCCTCATGACATTTCATCATGAGGGTGTTCTTCATAGTTTTTTCCACAAAAGAAAAGAACTCGAGTAAAATACTCGAGTCCTTCTCCTAAACGAAAGATCGTTTATTATTTTTCTTCATTTTCCTTACGGCGTCTGCCAAGTAAGAATAATGAACCAAGTGCAGCGATTAAGCTACCGAACAATGGCGCATTTGTTGATTCGTTACCTGTTTCAGGTAATTCTTTCATTTCTTTGCCTTTATTGTTCATATCTTTAGATGTTTTCATGTCATCTTTCATTCCAGGCATTGCATCCATGTCTTTCATGTTGTTATCCATGTTACCCATGTCGTCCATGTCTTTACCGTTTTGATCCATATCAGCCATACCGTTATCTGTCATACCTTCAACGATAACTTCTGTTGGTTCTGATGTGTTACCAGCTTCATCTGTTGCTGTTACGATAAGTTTGTCACCTGGTTTGATTTCTGTACCTTCTGGTACGTTCACTGTCCATTTACCATCTTTATCTACTGTTGCTGTTCCTTCTTTTCCGTTAGGGAATTTAACAGTGATTGTTGATCCTGGTTCACCTGTTCCTGTTACAGTTTTGTCTCCAGCTTTCACTGGGTCTACTGTTGGCGCTTCTGGTGCTTCCATATCTTTTTCAGTATCTGGTACTTTTACTTTTGTAACGTCTGATGTGTTGCCAGCTTCGTCTGTTGCTGTTACATCTAATTCGTCACCTGGTTTGATTTCTGTACCTTCTGGTACGTCCACTGTCCATTTACCATTTTCATCTACTGTTGCTGTTCCTTCTTCTCCATTAGGGAATTTAACAGTGATTGTTGATCCTGGTTCACCTGTTCCTGTTACAGTTTTGTCTCCAGCTTTTACTGGGTCTACTGTTGGCGCTTCTGGTGCTTCCATATCTTTTTCAGTATCTGGTACTTTTACTTTTGTAACGTCTGATGTGTTGCCAGCTTCGTCTGTTGCTGTTACATCTAATTCGTCACCTGGTTTGATTTCTGTACCTTCTGGTACGTCCACTGTCCATTTACCATTTTCATCTACTGTTGCTGTTCCTTCTTCTCCGTTAGGGAATTTAACAGTGATTGTTGATCCTGGTTCACCTGTTCCTGTTACAGTTTTGTCTCCAGCTTTCACTGGGTCTACTGTTGGCGCATCTGGTGCTTCCATATCTTTTTCAGTATCTGGTACTTTTACTTTTGTAACGTCTGATGTGTTGCCAGCTTCGTCTGTTGCTGTTACATCTAATTCGTCACCTGGTTTAATTTCTGTACCTTCTGGTACGTCCACTGTCCATTTACCATTTTCATCTACTGTTGCTGTTCCTTCTTCTCCGTTAGGGAATTTAACAGTGATTGTTGATCCTGGTTCACCTGTTCCTGTTACAGTTTTGTCTCCAGCTTCTACTGGGTCTACTGTTGGCGCTTCTGGTGCTTTTGTATCTTGTACGCTCACTGGTACATCTACTGTTTCTTTTGATCCATCTGGGTATGTTACTTCTACTTTACCTGTGTAGTCTCCAGGTGTATCTGTATCGATTGTACCTTCTGGTGTTACATCTTTAACAGTTGTACCTTTTGGTAACTCAGTTAAATCTACGTTGTCTGTTAAGTCAACTTCTCCACCTTGTTCCACTTCTTCAGGTGTTACTGTTGGATCATTTTTATCAGCGTCAGTTAACTTATCTTTAACTGTTACTGGTACATCTACTGTTTCTTTTGATCCGTCTGGATATGTTACTTCTACTTTACCTGTGTAGTCTCCAGTTTTGTCTGTATTAACATCGCCTTCTGGTGTTACATCTTCAACTTTTGTATCTTTTGGCAAATCAGTTAAATCTACATTGTCTGTTAAGTCAACTGCTCCACCTTTTTCTACTACTTCAGGTGTTACTGTTGGATCATTTTTATCAGCGTCAGTTAACTTATCTTTAACTGTTACTGGTACATCTACTGTTTCTTTTGATCCATCTGGGTATGTTACTTCCACTTTACCTGTGTAGTCTCCAGTTTTGTCTGTATTAACGTCACCTTCTGGTGTTACATCTTCAACTTTTGTACCTTCTGGTAAGTCAGTTAAATCTACGTTGTCTGTTAAGTCTACTGTTCCACCTTTTTCTACTACTTCAGGTGTTACTACTGGATCATTTTCATCTGCTTGTGATGGTTTTACCGTTACTGGTACATCTACTGTTTCTTTTGATCCATCTGGATATGTTACTTCTACTTTACCTGTGTAGTCTCCAGGTGTATCTGTATCGATTGTACCTTTTGGTGTTACATCTTCAACTTTTGTATCTTTTGGTAAATCAGTGAGATCTACGTTGTCTGTTAAGTCAACTTCTCCACCTTTTACTACTTCTTCAGGCGTTACAGTTGGATCATTTTTATCAGCATCTGTTAATTTTTCTTTAACTGTTACTGGTACATCTACTGTTTCTTTTGATCCATCTGGGTATGTTACTTCTACTTTACCTGTGTAGTCTCCAGGTTTATTTGTATCAATTGTTCCAGCTGGTGTTACATCTTTAACTGTTGTACCTTCTGGTAACTTAGTTAAATCTACGTTGTCTGTTAAGTCTACTGTTCCACCTTTTTCCACTACTTCTGGCGTTACAGTTGGATCATTTTCATCTGCTTGTGATGATTTTACTGTTACTGGTACGTCTACAACATCTTTTGATCCATCTGGATATGTTACTTCTACTTTACCTGTGTAGTCTCCAGTTTTGTCTGTATTAACATCACCTTCTGGTGTTACATCTTTAACTGTTGTACCTTCTGGTAACTTAGTTAAATCTACGTTGTCTGTTAAGTCTACTGTTCCACCTTTTACTACTTCTTCAGGTTTTGCAGTTGGGTCATACTTGTCAGCTTGTGATGTTACAGTGAATTTCGCTTTAACTGTTTCAGTTGTACCATCTTCATAAGTTACAACAACTGGTACTGTGATTGTTTTACCAATGTCATCTGCTGATGGTTTGAATGTGATTTCACCTGTTTTTGGATCTACTGTTACACCTTCAGGAACGTCAGTTGCATTAGGATCAAGAATGAATGGTGCTTCTGATGATAATGGAACATCACCTGTTGCAACTTCTTCACCATTTTTGTCAGTGAATGTTGGTGTTACTTTCGCTTCTTCTTCTGCTGCAACTGTTGTATCTTCATAAGCTGGTTCGTTGATAATATTGTCATCAACAACTGCTGTAAATGAGTCTACTGCTAACGCATCAGATAAGTTAGATGTAGATTGATTTGGTTGGAAGATTGCTGATGTGTATGTTGCGTTCTTCTCTAAGTCTGCTGGTACTGTGATAGGTACTGAACCGATTGTACCGTCAACGTTAGATGTTTTCGTCACTGGGTCACCAATTGGCTCACCGTCTTTAAACCATTGAATTTGGTATTCACGTGATGGTAATAAACCACCTGATTTAGATTGAACTTCATCACCAGGAATCGCAAATTTTTTATCAGAATCATAATCTAAAACATCGTGCATTGGTTGTGGTGCTAATGCTGCGAAGTTTTGGTTGCTTCCGTTAGCAGATGTCAACATTTGTGCATCATGAATATCACGGCCTGCATCTGCCGTTGTGAACATGTTGTTTTGGTAGTTATTACTCCAAATTGCATAGTCATCGATAAGTGCAGTTACATACATATAGTCAGAGTTAATATGACGGTGTCTTTGACCGAGTGTACCATTCCACTGCATCAAACTACTATGGTTTACATCTGCATCTGCTACTACCTTACCGTATTCTTCATCAGTCGTTTTGCTACCTTGTCGATCTGCACTCACACCATATAACCCTTTGAATGGGATATAGTATGAACCATCTGCTTCAACTGTACCTACTACTGTTTCAGCGATGTGAGAACCTTGACCATTTTCCGCTTGGTAAGCATTCACGATTTCTTGTTGTGCTGCTTTGAAGTCTTCAACAGTGTAACCTTTGTTTGCTTCTTTCCATGCATCGAATTGACGTGTAACTTCATCATTTACGTATGAAGCAACCACCTTCACACCTGTTGCGTTCACATCATACGAGTCTTTTTTCCACGCACGCGCATCTGAACCACTTGGATCGCCTGTTTCATACCATACGTTACCTGAAATCTTACCGTAAGCTCCTTCATTAGGCCATACGCCATCTGAAGTTGGTGCAGTTGTCCATTGATCTTCAGGTTTCATTAACCAGTCGTTTTGACGTGGAATTTCTTGAACCATTACTTGACCGTTAACGATACGGTTGATTCCTGCTGTGAAGTCCCAAGATTCATTCGTACGGCTTGTACGTGTGTGGAAACCATATTTTTGGTCACCATGTTTAATAACATTGTATTTTGACGGGTCTGGATTTTCTACCCAAGTTCTTACTGCGAATTTAGCATCTCCTGCTAATTGGAATTCATGCTCTACTCCAGCTGGATCTGTTAGTTTTTAACTTAAATCAAATACGTAAGAACCGTCTGGGTTTGTTGTTGTGTAATAAACTGGTGATACAAAACCTTTACCGTTTACCCATTGTAAGTAAACTTTCGCATTTGCTAATGGTTCTTTATCATTGAAACTACTGATGTTTCCTTCTCTGTAAACCCATGCTTTACCTGCATAGCTTTGTTTTTGTCCTTCTGTACCAGGTGCATAGATTGCGCCAGTTTGTGCGTCTTTTTGTAATTGACTGTCTTGCGCACGTGTTGAAGTGGCAACTGTATCGTCTGCTGCACGTGTTGCAGTAGGTACTGAACGTAACATTGTTGCTGCTACTGGTTCTTCAGTTACAACATCTTCATTTGTTAATGCTGTTTCTTCACGCACTGCTGCTAATGTACCGTCAACATTGTATTTATTTTGCTCATTAGCTAAATAGTCAACAATTGCTTGTTGCAATGCTTCAGGTGTTACTTCTGTTAAGTTTGCATTTAAGTTACTTGCAATTTTGTTCGCTTCTTCTGTTGAGATGTTCTTCTCAGTTGCTAAATAATCTGCTGCTGTTGTTTCATCTTGAACAGTTTCGATGTCTGTTGCAGGTACTTCCGCAGGTGTGTTAGAAGGTGTTTCTGGTGTTGTTTCCGTAGCTGTTGTAGCTGGAGTCGTTTCTGCTGGTGCGACTGCTTCTGTTGTTGCTGCTGGCGTTTCAACTGGATCCGCTGCTTTCACTTCATTAGCTGGTTTAACAGGTGTTGCGCTTGTTGCTTCCTCTGTTGTCGCTTCTTCTGTTGTTGTTTCTTCAACAGGTGCTGTTTCTTCAGTAGCTTCTTCTTCTACTGCTGGTGTATCAGCTGCTTCTTCTGTTGCCGCTTCTTCTGTTGTTGTTTCTTCGGCAGGTGCTGTTTCTTCAGTAGTTGTTTCTTCAGTAGTTGTTTCTTCTGCTACTGGTGCGTCAGCTTCTGTTGCAGTTGCTTCATCTAAAGATGCTTCTTCATCTGTTGTAGATGCTGCTTCTGTTGTTTTCCCATCTAATTCTTCAGCTTGTGCATCATTATATGCGCCGAATACAAGCGTTGCCCCTACTAAGATTGAGGCTGTACCAACTGTGAATTTACGAATCGAGTATTTGTTTTGCTTATTAGGCAAAAAGTCGAAACGCGTTGAACTTTTTGATTTTTTGTTAGCCATTTCATTACTCCCTTAACAATATATATATAATTTTTCCACTCAATATATCTTATATTTTAAGTTACATTGAGCACTACAATTAAAATTCTAACATATTATTTTTAAACTAATTATGCTTTATCTCATTATTTTTCTTTTAGAATTGAAAATATTGATATTTTTTTGTGATTTATTTAACAAAAAATTGCGCCATGAGTGCATTTCAGCACTTTACTTTAACGTGCTAAATCATCGTTATATTTGTTCATATGCACAAGTCAAAATGACAAAATATAATTAATATTTATATTAAGTTTGTTGTGTGTTATAAATTGGGTATATAAAATGTATGGTCGTATGGCATCAGACATTCATAGATAGCGCAGGCATCTAGTAAATGCAACATCACAATACATCATGTGCAAAAAGACAATCATAGCGATAACTAATTTCTAGAGGGAGCTAGCTTGTAATGGTAAACCAACATTGGGCACAAAAAGTAGTAAAAAAAGTAGCAACAATTATTAAAAGGAACGTACAAGTCACAAATCAAAGCGGGCAAATTATTGCGACATCTAACTCTAAAAGACTAGGTGAAATTCATAGTGCAGCGCTGCATTCTATCGAGCGTCATCTACCGATTGAGATTGAAGAACAAGATCTTAACTTTTGGAAGGTGAAAGCACCGGGCATTATTTTGCCTTTTGAATATAATGAAAAAACATATGGTGCACTTATTATCTCAGGTCCACCCGAAGAAGTTAGAGAGTTCTCTCATATTCTTAAAATTACGGCAGAGTTTATTATCGAGCAAGAATTCGAGCGTTCTCACCGCTTAAAAAATGAGATGTCTCGAACACAAACACTTTCTAACCTTCTATTCAATCGTGATCATTCTGTACATAGTTACAATCGCAAACAAATTGTGGAAGCACTCGGTTTGAACAGTAGATTAGCTGTTGCGACTATCTCTATTCATAGCACGAGCAAGTCAAAAATCAGTGCATTAAAAAGTGTTTTGAGCAATTGGCAACTACACGATGATGATTTACTCGAACTGACACCACAGGAACTCATCTTCATCTTCAAAGCCAATACCCATCGTGGTAATACGCAAGAAGAACTTAAACATTTCATACAAAATGCGAATGTTAATATACTGTTAGGTTCATCACCTCACAGTATATTTCCTATGATGAATATCCTTTTTTCGTTATAATACGATTATTAGGAGCGATCATATGAAAAAATTAAACGAATTCTTTTATGAGTTATTTGACCGACTTGGACAACACCTGATGCATACGATATTTGTCATCGGTGGCATACTTCTCATTTTATTTTTAGCGCTGGGAACAGTCATTCCCGAACTGAATCGTACAATCTACGAAGGTAAAATCATCGAGAAATATACTAAGAATCATGCGATGACGACTGGCACATCACATTATATTGTTGTTCAACATGGACAAACAAAAACAACCATTGAAAATACTGATATTTTGTTGCATGCAAAATTTAACAGTAAAGACATTCATCAGTCGTTACGAGAAGGCCAAAAAGTAAAAGTATACACGGTTGGATTTGACTTTCCACAATTTGGTGTACACCCAAACTTATACCGAATCGATAAACAACCTTAACAATTCAATGACTGATATGAAACACCCATCATCTGGTTTTCATATCAGTCATTATTTTTTACTCTGATTCAAACTTTTCAATCCACCGACAAACTGCTGGTGCAATTCTGACTGGATCAGACATTTCTACCCAACCCATGTTCGTAATCTCTGCATCTATCTGAACAGTGGACCAATCGATTGGTTTATTGGAGCGAAAGCCATTCAGTTCTGTTAGTTGACCTTCTTGTGGGTATGCAGGCCCTTCAACCGTTCCGATATACTCGAGTTGATCTTCGGTTAATTCTAGTTGCAACTCTTCTTTCAATTCACGAACAAGCGCTGCTTTATGCGACTCGCCTTGTTCTATTTTGCCACCTGGAAAGTACCATTTCTCTCTATTTCGTACTTGAACTAATCGCAAGCAGTTTTCTTTTCTCTCTACTAAGCATACACAACGAATCATCTCGTTATCCCCTCCATTTAATGACTACGTCCTTGTATTAGGATAACATATCGAAATTACATCGCTTTTTTCAACGCAGCTTGTTCTTTTACAAATACTTCACCAATGCGTTGTGCTGCCATACGTCCACCCATAATGTTGCGTGCAAAGGGGCCCAACTCTAAATCAGCCAACATACCTGACACATAGAGATTATCTACCCACTCAAGAGACGTAGTGAGCACAGGATAGCCTGACACCATCTGCGCATCTTTACGCTGTATAATTGACTGAATCAGTGGTTGTTGCATTAAATCCATTTTGAATCCAGTTGCCAAGTAGATACCATCGTAATCAACTGATTCATGTTCTGTATAAATCTTATGATGCGCAACTTTTGTGATAGGTGTTTCATGTATGATAAGATTGCCCGCTTCTTGTGCATGCATCAACTTCATATACATCTCTTTTGGCATTGAACCTTTATGTCGTTCGTTGCAGTTAATTTCCGCACGCTTTGCCAAATCTTTTTCACACTGAAAGCCGCGCATATTTTTAGGGCCTAACCAGCCTGGATCAGCATCAAAATCAAAAACTTCTAATTGTTTCTTCACCCATAAATGAATCGGTTCACTGCGTTCTTCACCTAATAATTTGATGACTAAATGCGCAGCAGAAATGCCGCTACCGATTACGTGGGAAGCATGCGTATGTATATCTATTTCTTTTTGGTGAATATGTTGGACATCCGGTTGTTCTGCATACATGTCAGGAACATTCGGTGTACGATGTGTCCCCATCGCCAATACAACGTGACGTGCTTGTAGTAACTGTCCATTTTCAAGTGTGACTTCCCAATGGTTATCCTTTTGTTCAATATCTATTGCATCTTGTTGAATATGTGTATCTTCTAATGAATATGTCTCTATCCACTGCTCCGTATGATCAAAAAACATATCCAATCGTGGCCGTTGATACTGTCCAATCATTGCCTGCGCATATTGATGATGCTTCGCAAACTTTTTTAGATCAAACGGCTCTGGATGACAATGATGTACAAGTGGAGATCTCAAATAAGGCATGCTGAGTCTTGAAGTCTGCATTTTAAAGTTGCCCATTAATTTCTCATGTGAATCGACAAGTGCCAGTTGTTCAACAGGAAGCCCTAAATAACGTAATTGCAACCCGATTGTTGTCGCATGAACACCTCCACCGATAATTAGCCATTCATACATAATAGTCGCCTCCGTACAAATCGTAATAATTACGTTTTATAATAATAAAGATAGCTAGAGAATACAAGTAAGAACATGAGAGAAATTTTCCACTAAAAAAGCCACTTACCGATGATTCAGTAAATGGCTCTTTATCGAATTCTTTATCGTTGTATAACTAAACGATCGGTGCACCGCCTGTAATACCGTACACTTGACCTGTAATGAAGCTACCACCTTCAGATGCAAGTAATACATAAATATCCGCTAACTCAACAGGTTGTCCTGCACGTTGTAACGGTTGGTTTTTACCAAAGTTAGGAATTTTTTCTTGTGGTTGTCCGCCTGAAATTTGTAGTGGTGTCCAGACAGGTCCTGGCGCAACAGCATTGACTCGAATCCCTTTAGGCCCTAACTGCGCAGCCAATCCTTTCGCCAACGATACATTACAAGATTTTGTCATCGCATAGTCCAATAATTGTGGGCTTGGTTTCACTGCTTGAATAGATGACGTTAAGATAATGCTCGCACCCGCTTCGAGATAATTTAACGCTTCTTGAATTGAATATACAGTTGAAAATACGTTCACTTCGAATGTATCTGTTAGCTGTTTTGGATCCAACTTTTGAATGTCAAACTCAAACTGTTGCATCCCAGCATTGAGTACTAAAATATCCAGACCGCCCAATTGTTCGTGGGCATCTTTCACCATTTGTCGTGCATAGTCTGCATCACGCAAGTCTCCTGGTAACAAGACTGCTTTTCTTCCTGCTGCTTCAATGATTTCTTTCACATCTTCTGCGTCTACTTGTTCATCGGGATGATATGCAATCGCAACATCTGCTCCTTCTCTTGCATAAGCAATAGCTGCCGCACGACCGATGCCCGAGTCGCCACCTGTCACAAGTGCTTTCTTACCAACTAACTTTTCGGCACCACGGTAAGATGTTTCACCACAGTCTGGAACTGGTGTCATTTCACGTTGAATACCTGGGTAAGGTTGGGGTTGTTTTTCATACGTATCATGGAAATATTGTGTTAATGGATTTTGGCTAGACATATTTAAAACCTCTCTTCTCTTCCTATAATGTTCTCCTTAAAAGTAGCAAAAAAACTCAGAAAAGCAAAACATGTTGCCCTTCTGAGTTCAGTGGTTATTCTGTATACTTTTTACCTAAACGATCTACAATCGCTGAGATTGCACCATCACCTGTTACGTTCGTTGCTGTACCAAAGCTATCTTGCGCCATATACAACGCAATCATCAAGCCAATGGCCGCTTCGTTAAATCCTAAGATTGAACCTAAAATACCACTTGCTGCCATTACAGATCCACCCGGAACACCTGGCGCTGCAATCATGATGACACCAAGCATAAAGATGAATCCAATCATTGTTGGCACACTTACTAATGATAGACTTGGTAAAACAATCATCGCTGCAACTGAGCAACTCACTAATGTAATTGTAGAACCTGATAAGTGAATTGTTGCAAGCAATGGAACACTGAAGTCTGCAACAGCCGGTGTTACATCGTTCTTTTTCGCTTGTTTCAATGTGACTGGAATTGTAGCCGCACTACTCATCGTACCTAATGCTGTGAAGTAAGATGGTAACATCGTTTTAAGCAATGTAATTGGACTTTTCTTGTTCAATACACCTGCAATCACATAGAGTACTGTTAACCATACCCAATGCATCACAATCGCAATAATCAATACAATACCAAATACTTTTAAGATGCTGACAACTGTTCCTTGTGCTGTCATTTCCGCAAAGATTGTCGCAATGTAGAATGGTAAGAATGGAATAATAATTTTTTCAATTAATACTTCTACGATACGTTGACCTTCATCGATTAATTTAATCATCGTGAATGCTTCAACTTTGTGCGCAATAATACCGAATGCAAACGCTGTAATCAATGCTGTCAATACACCCATTAACGGATCGAATTCAAAAGAAAAGAATGGTGCAATCTCAGGTGCTTCCCCAGGCACTTTACCATTTGATGCAATCACTGGCATCAAATTATAAGAAACAGTTAATGCCATTAAACCTGCTAAAATTGTTGATGTATAAGCGACACCTACTGTCATACCAACAAGTTTTCCTGAACCTTTGCCAAGTGATGTAATACCAGAAGCAATGAAGAAAAAGATAATCAACGGAATCATGTAATTGATGATTTGCCCGAAGACGCCCTTCACTGTTACAAGTACTTTATTGAGAATGTCGACATCTAACATCCCTAGTAAAATACCTGCTATAATCCCTAATAATAACTTTCCAATTAGTTTCATCGGTCTGTCCCCTCCATAACACTATAATCGAATCAAAACTCTCCCCTAATATGAGCGCTTTCATTATATATTGCATTAATTAGTTTGAAAAATCAATATATTTTTTAAAATAATTTTATGATACTTTATTTTTAGTCTCAGTTTAAGATCACTTTTATTACATATCACCTTTTTAGAATGAAACTACTATTATATAGAAGTATACGTTATGTTATAAATCCTTCTTTTGTTTGTGATAGATCCTATGTTGGATACGCTGGGAGTGGGACAGAAATCTTTATTACTATAAAAGATTTCGTCGTCCCACCCCGGCAAGGGTGACTAGAAGTGAAAAAAGTTTTCAAAAACGCATTTTCACTTCAGACACCTACTGCCACTATACTTATATCTATATTCAAAAGGAAGGAACCGAGCACTATGTCTCAGCCCCGTACTATGTATTCATAAAAGTTGCCTTAGCTGTTGGCATTCTCTTTTTGATTGCAAACTATCTAGAAGATGACAGTTTTATTGTATTTGCTGAAACAAAAGATATCTTCATTTCTCAAGAAGCAGTGTGCAATTTTTGGGTCTTGATGACTTCCAACTTCTCTCAACTAAAAAACCGTACATCTTGACTCAATCGTCAAATGTACGGTTTTTTCTTTATGCTTTATTTAATGTTGTTTTCAATAAAATACGTGTTAAAAACATCAATGCTAATAGTAAGACAATAGTCGTTCCAAGTACAACGCTGTATGGAATAACGCTGTCAGGCCCTTGAATACCAATCAGTGGTGCAACAGAACTCCCTAAGACAAATTGGAACAGTCCGAGTAAACTTGATGCACTACCACTTCCACCTGTTCTCGCTTGCATGGCGAGTGAATATGCCAATGGTCCAATTGCTGTGACTGGTGCCACACAAAGCATAAACCCGATAATCAGCACAGCAAGTGGCAAGTGTAATAACAATACGACCATTACAAGCACTGCACCAATGACTTGTACAATGATGAAGCCTGCTAATACATTCAATTGATTGTAAAAACGCAATAGAATGTTTGCTAATTGGCTCGAAATAATCAGACCAATTCCCGTCAATACCATCAACATACTAAAGTTTTGTGGTGATAGGCCGTAAACATTTTGTGTAATGAACGGCGCCCCTGCTCCATAACTAAATATCATAATATAAGTAACACCTTGTAAAAACATTGGCACGAGAAAGTGTGGTGTTTTCAATAAACGACCAAAGTCTTTGAAGATTGCGCCAAAGTTGTCATGTGTCTCATGTGTTGTATTCAATGTCTTCATTTTCGGGTGCGTCAATACAACTAAGAACATCACTGCACCAATCACTGCAAGTGCAACGAAGATCGCTCTCCATTCAGCCACTGTTAGGATCAATGCACTCACTAATGGTGCTAAGATTGAAATGATACCATTCACGACCATTAAAGCAGTGAAAAAGCGACTCAGAATTTCGCCGTGATACAGTTCAGCAACTGTTGCACGGGCAATCACAATTGCTCCGCCACCCGCTAATCCTTGTACTAAACGTGCCACAATAAATAAGCTGACACTACTGCTTATTGCACTGGCTAACGATGCAATGACAACAAGCGATAAGATCGTCAATACCAACGTTTTACGCGGAACACGATCCGCAATAACGCCGAATATAAATTGACCGAATGCAATACCAATCATCGCGATTGATAATGTTAATTGTACTTGTGACGTAGAAGTGCCTAAGTCTTTTTGAACAAGTGGTAAAGCAGGACTATACATATCTGACAACATCGGTCCAAATGCTGTCATCGCCCCTAATAAAATAATGAATGATAAATGTGATAGATCAATCTTTGTCTTTGTCATATAAAGTTCCCCATATCTCTCTTAATATAATGTTACTTTTTCTCCACAACTGCACGTAAATATGCCGCATCTGCACCTTGAATCTTCAGTGGCAATCCTATAAAACGATATTGTCCTTCTGTGACATCATCTAAACGTAGGTTCTCAATATGATACATATGATGTTGTGCAAGCTGATGATGATTGTCCAATGTTTCAGAGTCAAGCTCATCGACTGAAGGGACATCTACACCGACGACTTGAATCCCACATGTCACAAGATAATCAATCGCATCTTTAGTCAACACTGTAATCTCATTTGGAAACACCGTTGGTTGCGATACAGTTCGTGTTTTCAGCAATAATATCGTTCCTTCTATGTGTGTGCGTTCCAAATCTTCACGTGTGATATGTGTTTGATCAGTAAATACCAATATCGTTGCGTCTCCAATAAGACGTTGAATATCTATTTCATCAGCAGTCCATCCGTTATCTGAGACGTGTTTGGCTGCATCGATATGTGTGCCGATATGGTTACTACCAGAGATGTGCGCAATGTTTGCACTCCCATTTTCTTTTTTGGTTGTAAAATATTGCAGCTTAAAAGCAGGATCTCCCGGCCATGGTGCCACATCTTCATGCAATGTATGTGTAATATCTATCCACATCGTTACCACCCTTGTCTCAAACATCTTATTTAATAAGCGTAAACGTCAATAGACAGATTGACAATACAAATTTTTAAAAATTTAATATAAAGAAGATGCACTGCAAAGGTTGAGCCATTATTGATCTCTGCTCAAAGAAACCGCTTGTGCATCAATTACGTCTATGTACCGTTGATTTTTTGCACATCTCTGTCGTTCAACTCATTCTCATTTGCGGTATCTAACCTGTTGTAGTACATCACTGTTCTCTATACATTGAAATGTATTTATATGTGTAGCCAATCATTAATATTCGATTCAATACTTTGTAACGCACCATCATGCGTTTTATCGAGCACACGTAAAAAGTCTAAATGCCCGACTTCTGGATATATGACACTTTTCACACTTGCTCCAAGTGACTCAAACTTTTCAAGTGTTTCTTTAGAGTCTTTGTTCGGAAAGATCACATCATCTTCCCCTAATAAAAACAACACATCAGGCATATCGGCAATCTCGTCAATATCCGCAAGATAATCTGATCCGAGCGTATATAACAAGTCTGTTACCATTGCATCGACTGGTGCAAAGTAATCGGTAAAGTTCGTATTGTTTTCATGTTTCTTAGAGATACCTTGATCTAATACTAACTCTGGAATACTCTTGATCATGCCATCTTGATTGTCCGACTTCATATCTTTAACGAGTTCCATCAGTAGCTTAGAAATGCGTAATTCTTTAATATCAATTTTAGCAGCACTATTAAGGTACACCAACTGTTTGATTGGTAACGTATTATAACCTGCAAGCTTCGTCGCAATCAATCCACCCATTGAATACCCAATGATCGCTAGCTCTTGAAGTTTTGTCTCGTTGACAATCGATACCAATGCTTCATTAATGCGTGTCGCATAATCAACTAAGCTGTGTGATGCACGTGCTAACTCACTGCTCTCACCACGCCCTGGACAATTGATAAAAATCAATCTTACATGATGAATATATTTGGCAAATACCGTCATTATTTTATAATTCATCACCGCACCATGTATCAATACGACTGCCTTATCTGATGTCATATCTCCCATTGTCACAATCTCTAACTGTGCATCTTCATGATCTTTTAATGTCATAACTGTCTGTTCATAATTGTTTAGTGACATATTCTATCCTCTTACTATTCTAAATATGGTTGTTTTCAATAATTATAACACTCATATATTATAGTAGATACACGTCATTTTGAGAATGGTACATGAGGTGTAATTGTTAATATTGTTTGACGCCCCAAAGCTTTTCTTCACATTTTTGAATGATATATTTTAACACTTGAATACGTGCTGTTTTTTTATGATCAGCTGGTACAATGAGCCAAGGTGCGTGTGCTGTATTCGTCTTGTTGATCATGTCATGACTCGCTTCCAAATACACATCCCACTTCTCACGATTACGCCAATCTTCATCTGTAATCTTCCATTGTTTCGTCGGATCTTGTTGACGGTCTTCGAAGCGTTTTAACTGTTCATCTTTATCAAGTGACAAGAAGAACTTCAACACAATGGCACCGTCATGTGTCCACATCTTTTCAAACTGATTAATCTCATCATACGCACGTGACCATTCATCCTTCGTTGCAAAACCTTCCACACGTTCAACAAGGACACGACCATACCAACTGCGATCAAAAATACTAATATGCCCACTCTTTGGCATCACTTTCGCAAAGCGCCATAAATAATGATGATTCAACTCGACATCCGTTGGTGCACTTGTTGTATTCACTTCATACCCTGTCGGATCGAGCAATTCACGCACACGCTTAATATTGCCGCCTTTTCCTGCCGCATCCATTCCTTCATAGACAAGTACGAGCGGAATTTTACGTTCATAAAGTGCAAATTGCAACTCTCTCAAACGCAACTGTAACGATTCTATGATTGATTCGTAAGTACGTTTTTTCACTTTTGTCTCTACCGGGCTGAACAAATCTGTGTGGAAGTTTTTTGTGAATGCTCCATCTACCACACGTTCACGCTTTTCATGATGTGCGATTGCAGATTCTAAACGTGCAATGAAATGTTTGTACATCTTTTCAATTGCGACTTCACGTTCTGTATAGTCAATTACTTTCCAATCGGAACTTAGCAGTGGCGCAAACTTTTTTTGGTATACATCTGATGGTACAACATTTTCATATTCTTGTGCTTTCCAATTCGTCAGTGGGTTTTCTTTCATCTGCGCAATATGTTCTTGACGCTTTTCTTCATCTATATTGATGTAATACTTGATCACTTCATGACGATCATCAACAAGCATTTGTTCAAACGATTGTATATCATCATATAAATGATCATAGTCTTTCAACACTTTCTGTTTGATGCCATGCACTTTATAATCGATATACTGTGCATACCAACTTCGGAAATAGATATTGATATCCCCTTTAGATGGTAGTGTATCCCAAAACTTCTGTAAAAACTGATAGCGCAAATCTTCATCGGACGGCGTTTTAGTCGCAATAAAATGTGTATACTTGGCATCTAATGTTAATAAAAGTTCGTTGGCAAGTCTTGTTTTCCCTGATGCAGGTACACCTTCAAAAACAATCATTACCGGAATTCCTAATACATGTGTTTTCCGTGTTAACTCTGCTGCTTTCAATTGTAGTCTTTCAATTTTTTCACTCATGATTTCACCCCTATTACTTCTATTATACTGAATTAAAAATCAGCTTAGCAACGACGAATCAAATCCACTCTACGGCAAATATTAAGGTCTTCCATATAAAGATATTGTCCAGTTAAAGGTGATTTTACAACATTAAGATTCGGTTATTTTCATTAACTTTTTGCAAATGCCCAATGAATTTACAGCTTTTTTGATCACTTTTTACATTACAATTCAACTCTCCTTCGTAATATTTGTAATATAACTGATATTTCAGACGAAGATTGCAAAATCCCTTCATATCAATCAATTAAACAGTATCTAAAATAATTTTTAATCCTAAAAATATATGACGTACATATTACAAAGTCAGTCAATGACATCATACTGTAATTTTTTGTTACTTGCCCGTCATTTACAAAAAGCTTTTCGCTTGGTAGAGTGTGGTTGTTGAATTTTTTACAAGTGATTTTTTGAAAATGAAAATAAGCAACTATTATTGGAGGACTTATTTACTATGAAAAAAACATTATTAGCTTCATCATTAGCCTTAGCAATCGGAGCAACAGGAGTTGCTACACATACAACAGACGCACATGCAGCTGAAGAACAAATTAACAAAGCTGAATTAGCGCAATTAGCATTAAACAATGATGCATCATTAAACGAAAGTGCTATTCACGCTGGTGCATATGATTACAAATTCTCATTAGATGGCGTAAACTACCACTTCTGGTCAGATGGTGTTTACTTCGGTTATGAATACAATGTAAACGGTAATGTAGAAACAGCATCTTCAATGGCACAACCAACTGAAATTGCTGATGTGAACAACGTTGCAATGACTCAATCTGAATCAAACAATGCATCATACGTTCAAACACAACAACAATCATATTCAAACCAACCAGCGGCTCAAGCAGCGCCTTCATACAACTACAACACTGCACAAACTTCTAGTGTAAGATTAGCAAACGGTAACACTGCTGGTTCTGTTGGATCACGTGCAGCTCAAGAAATGGCTTCACGTACAGGTGTTGCAGCATCAACTTGGGAAGCAATCATTGCTCGTGAATCTAACGGTCAATTGAACGCATATAACCCATCAGGTGCTTCAGGTTTATTCCAAACAATGCCTGGTTGGGGTGATACAAACACTTATGATCAACAAATTGCTGCTGCAACAAAAGCTTACAACGCACAAGGTTTAAGTGCTTGGGGCTTCTAGTCTAAAGAACTATTAAAAACTTAAAAGAGTCTCGTGATAGAGGCTCTTTTTTTATGGGTTTTATCCCCTAAATGAATAAAACAAGTAAGGTTATCAGCACAGTCTGACATACATCATCGTGTGCTGATCTTATTTATTGTAACCCGCCGCTTTGACACGACGACATAAGAACATCTAGCAAACAAACATTCCATATAAAAAATAAGTCAGTCTATTAGCATTTATTTCAATTATGTTACATTCAGACGTAAAAATGTTTACAACTGTTCAATTCGGAAATGTTATATGCTATGATGCTTTCAGACAATATGAAAAAAAAGAAACGACAAGAGGAGACTTTTTAATCATGAAAAAATTAACTACTGCTACAATCGCTACTTTAGGCTTAGTTACATTTGGTGCTGCTACTGCAGATGACGCTTCAGCAGCTGAACAACTTAACTTAAACTCTCAATATACAACTACATATTCTGAAGCTACTGGTGACTACGTAACTGTTGACGTTAACGGTAACAAACACCACACTTTAGATGGTAACTGGGATCCGTCAATGTTCAACAACGAATCATACAAATTCTGGGTTGTTGATGAAAACGGTACTTACAACTACTACTATTATTCAAATGATAACGCTGATTACAGCTATGCAACTCAAAACACTTCAGTTGCAACACCTGTTGTAAACAACGCTGACTACAACGTACAATCAGCAAACTATGTAGAAGCTGTTCCTTACACAACAACTACGGCTAACTACACACAACAACCTGCAGCTGCACCAACAAACAACTCAGACTACAACTACACAACAACAACGACTACTACAACTACAAGTGCGCCTGCAGCAACTGGTTTAACATACGGTAAAGGTGGCCAAGGTAACCTTTACACTTCAGGTCAATGTACTTACTACGCATACGAGCGTTCAGGTGGCCGTGTAGGTTCACTTTGGGGCAATGCAAATAACTGGGCTAACGCTGCGCGTTCAGCTGGTTACACAGTAAACAACACGCCTGCAGCTGGTGCAATCATGCAAACAACAGCTGGTGGTTATGGTCACGTTGCTTACGTTGAAAACGTTGGTGCTAACGGTTCAGTAACAGTTTCTGAAATGAACTACACTGGTGTTGGTCAAGTAAGCACACGTACTTTATCAGCAAGCCAAGCAGCTTCACACAGCTTCATTCACTAATCTAATAACATAAATTATCCAAGAGAGTGATTAACGTCACTCTCTTTTTTTTGTTTGTCTCCCCCTTTTTACAAGCGATTCATTTGTCTTTGTGCTACAATACCGCTACAATAAAGCGCGTATTACATTACTTTCTCTGGATAAATAAAGGAACTCTCTATGAAACGAATCATCATCGTATTTTGTTATATATGTAGCTTCTCTATGCTCATTTTCTTCGCATATAAATACCAAGAGCAGCTTTTCAAACCTGTTACAGAATGGTACGAAGAGACAGGACGCCATCTGCTGAAGCTTGACCGACAAACCCAACCATTTGGGCACTATAAAAATGGTCTCTCATTCAACGGTGACAACCACCATTATGGTGTGGATTATCACTTACCCGAGGATACACCAATTCTAGCTGCTTCAGACGGTACGATTACGCGAACAATGAATGAACGTTATGGTGGTAAAATGATTGAACTGCAAGAAGCCGATCATACACACTATCAATGGTATGGCCATCTGAACACTTTTTCGGTTAAACAAGGAGATACTGTGCGACAAGGAGACATCATTGGTAAGTCTGGCAATACTGGAGAATTCACCACAGGTCCACACCTGCACTTTCAACGTATGAAAGGTGGAATTGGTAATGACTATGCAATTGATCCAGAACCTTATGTAGAATCTCTTCCAGATAAACAGTACAGTCTCTTTCATATTGAATGGTGACAAATCAAAGCCCTTATCAGTTTACAGTTGATAAGGGCTTTGATTTTTTTAATACTGGTTGTCTTCTTGAATTTCTATATGCACACGTTGCATTTTATCCTCAACACTCGCAATCTCATCGGCACATTCTTTCAGTAAATGTCGGTAACTATCTGTGTTTTTATCTGTTTTATAATGTAATTTATGTTCTAAACTCGCCCACATATCCATTCCAATCGTACGCAGTTGAATTTCAACAGGTGTTTCTACGACGCCATCTGTTAAAAACAACGGTACTGTGACAACAAGATGTAAACTCTTATAGCCATTTTCTTTAGGTAGCGCCACATAATCTTTACGTTTTAGTAGCTTAATGTCTGACTGTTGCAGTAAAAGCTTCTCTACCGTATAAATATCATCTAAGTAATTACAAATCACACGGATGCCTGCTATGTCGTGAATTGTTTCTTTTGCTGTGTCTGCCGTAAGTTCAAGCCCTTTGCGCTTTAGTTTTTGAATGAGACTTGGTAGCTTTTTTACACGACGCTCCATATGATGGATAGGGTTATGGGCTGTTTTTAATTGAAAGTCTTCATCGAGAATGCGCAACTTCGTACTGATCTCTTCCAAAGCTGCACCATAGATATGTTCTAATTCCACAAACTGCAAGACTTGTTCAAAGCTATCTGTCATCTCAAGACTTTGATGAGAATAAGCGGCAATTTCTTTCTTCAAATTTTCAATGTTAAGTGGGACTGTTTTTTCAACAAACATGACATTCACTCCAATCTTTCATCTATTCTTCTCTAGCTTACTATGTAACGTACTAATATGAAAGCGTGTTGATTATGCCAAATAAAGAGCCATTAACGTCGCATACGTTAATGACTCTTTATGTCTGCATTAGTGATAACTGCGGATCTTTTCGACTGGTAAGCGTGATGTACGCTTACCTTCTTCCATACCTTTACCTATTGCTACAATGACAACAGGTACGTAACGTTCTGGATCTAATCCAAATGTTTCAGCGATACTTGCATGATCAAAACCACCAATTGGATTTGTATCGTAACCGTATTGACGAGCTACAAGCATCAGTTGCATCGCTGCTAAGCTACTATCAACTTTGACGATGTCATTCATTTGTGCCGGTGTAAGTTGCTTGTACATTTCTACAAAGCGACCTACAAGATCATCTTTAATCTCTTGTGGCATATAACCTTGTTCTACTGCCGCACCATAAATATCTTCGGCATATTCATAATTTAACATATCGCCAAAAATAACAATCATCGCTGCAGATGTATCATTTTGACGTGTATTAAACTGAACGAGTGGACGCAACTTATCTTTCCCTTCTTCAGATTCAACAACAACAAAACGCCATGGTTGCATGTTGATTGAAGAGGGTGCTTTCGTTGCTTTTCGGATGATTTCATCCATTTCTTCATGTGGAATTTTCACTTCTGGATCGAATACTTTTACAGAACGTCGACCCATTAATATATCTTCAAAATCATTTTTCACTGTCATGATGTTATCTCCTTTTGTTTATCACAATCTAAGTATGCTCATATTATATTTTATGCAGTTGACACATTCAAATATAAAGCTTACATAACAACTCGACATTCAATTAGAAAAAGGTATCAAGACGTGATGCATGTTATTGTTGAAATCTCTCCCAGTACTTTCCGAACAAGTATGATACGACGACGTGTATTGGGGCTTGCGTGTGTTTGTAAACACCCCATGGTAGACGTGGAACGAAATCATGCAGTCCAATCAGGCATTGTGTTGCATCTTGTGGGCAGCGTCGGATCTCAAATCGTGGTTGACGCATACTGGCTCCTACCATTAAACCACCCGTAATATTCATCACAACACGATTCATACGATTGCTCTGTTGTGCATGTCTCATTCGAATGAGTGGAATATTAAACGGTGCCAATAAAATGGTGAAGTTTTCACCATCATAAACACCATTGATCAGTCGACCATTTAAAGTTCTCAAAAAACGTCCATAGAAAGACAGTGCGCCTTCCATTGTAATGCCTTCGGGTATCGTAAGACTTTGTACTGAACGAACTGTATGGATGTCCCTAGACACTTGTGACAGCACATTGCGACCTTGCTGCAAGTAGTTTTTATGACGTAACTCATATGTAACAGGTATATGATAGGTCTCAAATATTTCTTTTAATCGCTTCACAGGCTTTGACTGCATAACAAGGACGTGCTGAACATGAGATTGACTGATTGCTTGTGCGAGATTGTCATATACCAGTTGCTGTCTGTCTTGTTTTCGCACTTGTGTCAATGCCGTATAAGAACGTATTGGCTCGCCAATGATGGCTACAAATGACACATCTTCTAACGCTTGTTGTATGTCAGCTGTATTGAATAAATCAATGACTTTGGTTGTACCTCTTGTTGTTTGTGTGACCCCGGGTGCCACTTGGACATAAACATCATGTCCTTTTGAAAGCAATGTATTGACATAACGATCTGTAAACGCACGACCATCTGTTAAAACGAGTACTTTTATCATTTCTCTCACACTCTCATCTCATCAATTAATTGTCTTCATTATAACAAAATTTGTAAATACACTCTTCCATCAGCCATTATAACTTCGGTATATCATAAAAAGGCTAGAACGATGTCGTCCTAGCCTTTATCATCTTATTTATCTAATTTTAAACCTTTTTCAAGTTCATCAACTTGTTTCATTGTTGTTGTTACTGAACCTGATGCGAAGTACCATAACTTCGGATCAACTTCTACAACTTCATCATTTTTAATGGCTTTAACATCTTTTAAGACATCGTTACCAAGTACTTGTTTCGCAGTTGATTTGCCACCAATTGCTTGTCCACGGTCCATCGCAAAGATGATATCTGGATTTTTCTCGCTCACATATTCATTCGTTACGTTTTGACCATGTCCACTTGATTTAACGTTGTTATCAGCAGGTTTAAAACCTAATGTGTCATAGATGATACCACCGAAACGGTCACCTGTACCGTATGTTGATAATTCACCTTCATTCACTAATAAGTACATTGCTTTCTTGTCTAAGTCTTTTGTTTTCTTTTTCATGTCAGCAATTTTCTTATCCATATCTTCATTTAACTTTTTAACATCGTCTGCTTTGTCATAAATTTTACCAAGTGTTTCAGCGTTCATTTTCATTGAATCTACATACTTGCTGTAATCTGCACCCATGTATACAAGCGCTGCTTTAGGTGCTGCTTTTTTTAACTCATCAATTGTTTGTTGGTTTGCTGTACGTGATGATAAAAAGATGACGTCTGGTTTTACTTTTGCTACTGCATCGTAGTTCACTTCTTTTAAGCTACCTACATTTTCGTATTTCTCATCTTTGAATTCTGATAAAAAGTCAGGTAATGATGCATTATCTTCACCTTTTGGTAATGCTGCAATACTACTTTGTAAACCTAATTCTTTCATTGTATCTACTGTACCGTAGTCAAATACAACTGCTTTTTTAGGTTTCACTGGTACTTTCACTGTATCTTTATACGCTTTGTCTTCGCTGCCGTCTTCTGCTTCACCAGCAATCATAAAGTCATTTTTAACTTCGACTGTTTTTGGTTCACTACTATCTTTGCTTTCTGATTTTTCATCACTGCTATTGTTATTACCACATGCCACTAAAATAAGCATCATTGCGAATACAACTAATAAACCTAACTTTTTCATCATTTTCCTCCTGTTAACTCAGCTAAATTTTTATTTTGAATTTGATGATACATACATGGTAATTCATCAAAATAAATACAAATTTGTTGTCCTCGAATTGTTTCGATTTTAACATCCATTTCATATAATTCTCTTAAAACAGATGAATGAATCACATCTCGTTTATCTGCGGCTTTGACAATTTTGCCATCCTTCAATGCGACAATGTCATCAGAATAAACAGATGCAAAGTTAATGTCGTGTAAAACAACGATAATCGTTTTATTATGAAAAGCAGCTAATTCACGTAACGTCTGCATGATTTGTACAGAGTGTTTCATATCTAGATTATTCAACGGTTCGTCGAGTAAGATATAATCCGTATCTTGTGCAATCGTCATCGCAATGTAAGCACGTTGACGCTGTCCGCCTGATAGCGTCTTCAAGTATCGATGGCGAATCTCATCCAACTTGAGCAACGAAATCGCTTCATTCACTTTTTCTTTATCTTCTTTTTTCATATAGCCTTTTGAATAAGGGAAGCGTCCAAAGTTCACCAGCTGTTCAACCGTAATATTCAGCTCTGTATGATTCGTTTGTTTCAAAATCGAAAGTTGTTTCGCTAAAACATTATCACCATAATCTTCTAAGCGTTTCCCTTCAATTTTGATATCACCTGAATCATAATCATTCAAACGACTGATCGCTGACAACAGTGTACTCTTACCTGCTCCATTCGGCCCGATGAGTGAAGTGAGTCTACCTTTATGTACATCGACATTGATATCCGTCAATATCTGTTTGTTATCAATTGATTGATTCAATCCTCGAATGCTAATCATGTTGTTGTCCTCCTTCTCATCAATAGATAAATAAAGTAAATACCACCAATTAAATTAATTAAAATACTAATTTGCGTCGTTGCTTCAAAGAGATTCTCTACGATCCACTGTGCAATAAATAAGCTAATCCAGCTAATAAATACCGTCGCTGGTAACATATATTTGTGTTCAAATGTTTTCATCAACTCATGTGCCAAGTTCACTGTCAGCAATCCGAGAAATGTAATTGGACCCACTAAAGCAGTCGCAATCGCAACCATCAACGCCACGATAATCAATAAGAAACGTGTCAGATTACTGTATGAAATCCCTAAGTTTATCGCTTGCGCACGTCCGAGCAACAATACATCCATGTAAGGCATCATAATGAGTGTCACAATCAGTAATATGACAAGAATCACACCACAAATTGTTACAAGTTTCGGATTCGATGCATCAAAATTGGCGAACATCGCACTTTGTACGACAAGGAAATCTTCTGGGTTAATTAATAACTCAAAGAATCCTGTAATACTACGGAAGAATGTCCCGAGTATGACACCAATTAAGAGAATAAAATACACAGAGAATTGTCCAACTCTGAAAATCCCTTCGAATAATATCAGCGCAAAAATAACCATAGCGACAAGTGAGATTGAAAAGTTTAAATAAAAGTTTGTAACGAAGATGGAACCTGTGCCAAACACAAATAATATCAATACTTTACTAAATAGATAAACTGCATCTAATCCCATGATTGACGGCGTTAGTAAACGATTGACTGTAATCGCTTGGAAAACAACCGTGGATGCCGCAATTGCAGCGCCTACAAGGATAATCAATATGAATTTACGCAGACGACTCGCCAATTGGTATTCAAATATTTCAAAATCAATACCGATTAACAAATAACCTAGCGCAACAACAAGTGTCACCACCCCTAAGATGAGTAGCTTTTGTAATGGTTTATTGGACATAATGACGTCGCCCCCTTATCAACATGATGATAAAGATGAATGTCCCGAAAACACCAATCGTTAAGCCGATATTAATCTCATATGGGTACACGATGACACGTCCTAAAATGTCCGAGAATAATACGAATATCGCACCGAGCATTGCTGTATGTGGCAATGCATTCTTCAAATGATCTCCACGAAAGATAGACACAACATTCGGAACGATTAACCCTAAAAACGGCAATGTTCCGACCGTTACTACAACTAATGCTGTAATTGTCGCCGTAATAAACAAACCGATATTCATGATAAGATCATAATTCAATCCTAAGTTTCTACTGAAGTCACGTCCCATACCCGCAATGGTAAATTGATTGGCAAAAACATATGTAAGTATGAGTAGCGGGATGCTGAGATAGAGAATCTCATAACGACCACTCGTGATCACTGCAAAGTTGCCGTTTAACCAGTTTCCAAGACTTTGAACTGCGTTTGTACGCAATGCTAAAAATGTTGAAAAACTTGAAACGATTCCACCTAACATAATCCCGATCAGCGGAACAAAGATGACATCTTTAAACTTAATACGTTGAATCATTTGGACGAATAGGAATGTTCCACCTACACTACACACAACTGCAAAACCGAGTTTCACAAGAATATGTTGTGATGGGAAAAACAGCAGTGAGATTAGTATCCCTAACTTTGCCCATTCCATTGTGCCTGCAGTCGTTGGACTCACAAACTTGTTCTGCATCATTTGTTGCATAATCAAACCTGCAAGTGCCAACGTACTTCCTGAGATTAAAATACTCACCGTACGTGGGATTCGACTTGCGAACAAAATATTAAGTTGATGGTCATTGAATGTAAATAGCGCACTAATCGGCACACTACTCACACCAATAAACAATGAACACACAGTCAGAACACAGAGTACTGCAAACAACACATAGCCATTCATTAAATTACGCATCACTCTGTCTCCTTTTAACAAACAATCAATGATAATGTAAATGAAAATCATTATCAATTGAATTTTACCATCAATACCCTCAAATCGCAATCGTATTTTTTCATTATTTATTGTGCGATCTCTTATTTTGCCAAAACTTATTTTCAAATTTATCTAAATATAATATTGACTTTCTATCCATTTTCATAGCAATAAAAAAAGTGTGAAACTATGTACATAACTAATAATTGATGTACACAATTTCACACTTCGTCTTTTTTTATTTGTTAACCTCTTCCAATAAATAACAACATTAAATATACAGTTGTTAAAATGGCTGCTACTATCACTAAGTTTGTTGAATTGTCGCCTTTTGTTGCTTTCACCAAAGAACGCACTGCAATGACCCAGCTGACAACAACAGCAATCGCTAAGATGATCAATAATACTGTCATGCCATCTACACACTCCTCATTTTGAAGATTATCTCGATTATCTTATCATAAAAACATAAGAAATGGGACTGATATTACTGTCAATCGAATTTCCCTTTTGTCCATAAAACAAGGATATTATCTCATTAAAATATGTATAAAATGTGACAAAATCAATTTTGTTATCGATAAAACAAAAAATCACCATAGCAACTTGGGGGATTGCCATGGTGATGCGAATCATTTAATAAAACAACATTAATAATACGGGAAGCATGACTGAGCTCAATACGGCAGAGAGTATCATCCCTATCGAACTAAATGCACCAGATTCCAAATCCATCTCTAGGGCTCGGGCAGTCCCAAAGGCATGAGAAGCATTTCCAAAAGTCATACCACGCGCAATGGCAGATTTGAAATGTGTCATGCGGATTAAAAAGGCACCTAACATACTTCCGAGTAAGCCAGTGGCGATGATGAACATGATGGTGATGGTATCTTCACCGCCGAGTTGATGTGACACTTGAATACCGACTGCTGCGGTAATCGAACGGGGTAATAGTGTCACAATCTCTTCACGATGGTAACCGAGTAATTTGAGTGAGAAAAATATCAGGGAAAAGTTCAAAATGACTGCTGTTACGACACTCATGAAGATAGTTTTAAAGTTTTTTACGATCTTATGTCTGTTTACATACAACGGGTATGCCAGGCATACCACAGTACAGCTCAGTAAATGATTAATCCATTTACCGCCAACCATGTAGGTATGATAGTCTATTTGGAATAGAAGAAGTATGGCTATCACACCAAGAGATGCCACCAACGCGGGGTTCAAGATTGGTGACTTGAACTTGTTATAAAGCTTTTTCGCAATGATATACATAACGATTGTGAGCGCAATCATTGTTATGGTTTGCAACGTTGTCATATATGTCGATGGGGTCCTTTATCGAAGACTTTACCCATCGTCATCTTTTCAGCCACTATTCCTGAAGTTAATGCGACGAGTATCGTACCAATGGCAACTAATGCGAAAAAGATAATAAAGTTCATATCAATCTTAGTGATGACGTCCATCACACCTATCACAGATGGAACGAAGAAAAACACCATTGTTGCGAGTAGGAAATTTGCACCATCTTTTACCCACGATACGCGAACAATTTTGAGTTGCAGTAATACATAGAATAGGATGAGTCCTACAATGCTTCCTGCTAAAGGCACATGGAAAAAAGTTTGAAGCCAACTACCTAGACGTGTGATACCGTAAATCAGGGAAATTTGCCATATCACATTTAAGTACTTCAATACAGTCATCCAACTCACCTCTCTTCGTTTCGATACATACATTATAGCGTTGATAGATTCATCATGAAAATACATCTTTTTCATACAACCTATTACTTTTAGCTATATATCGTCTGTTTGTACGCCTTCTGTTAATGGCAAGTGAATATTTAAGTAATCTAAAAATGTCTTTGCTGCATGATTGAGTGGTGTTCCTTTCTTCCAAATCACACCCATTTCCCAATGCAACGTCTCGTCTTCCAGCTGAATCACACGCACATCTTCATTTTGACGAATAATACGACAAATCGTCTCTGGTAAGATGCTAATGCCCATTTTTGCAGTTAATAAATGTTCGATAAAATGCCATTGTGAAATACGGGACACAATATTCGGTACAAACCCTGCTTTTCGTGTCGCAGCAATAATGCGATCATTCAAATAGAAATCTTCATTGAAAAGAATAAAGTCTTCATTTTGCAAGTCAACGAGCGACACAACTTCTTGTTGTGCGAGACGATGTGACCGATGTACAACAACTTGGAATCGTTCCGCATAGAGCGGGAAAGCATCAAAACGTGTACTATCAACTGGAAGTGATGTAACACCTAAGTTAATGTCCCCGTTAAACACTTTTGCTTCTATCGTTTTTCCACCATTCTCTACAAGATTGAATGTCACATTCGGGTATCTTTGGTGGAAGAGTCCTAGCACTTCTGTGAACCGTGGCATGTCCATAATAGCAGATAGCGCAATCGAAATATGACCTGTTTCAACACCTAATATACTTTGAATTGCACTCGGTAAGTTTTCGTAGAGCAACAAAATTTCAGATGCTTTATCGAAAAATACACGCCCTACATCCGTTAAACTCAATTGTCGCTTCGTTCGATCAAAGAGTGGCTCACCCAACTCTGCTTCTAATTCTTTAATCGCCTTACTGATGGTTGGCTGTGCGATATACAAAGTCTCTGCCGCACGTGTCATGCCACCTTGTTTCACAACTTCTACAAAATACGTCATCTGTTTAATATCCATCTTTCCACCTCACTTGTGACTATTATGTCCTAACTATTCTATAATAAAGGTATGCACAGCTTTATGCTATTTATTTTGTGAAAGGAGCGTTCCAATGACAATCAAAATTGAACGTATCTACAACAAGCAACCGAGCAAAGGTTTGCGTATTTTAGTAGACCGTGTATGGCCACGTGGTGTATCGAAAAAAGCAGCCCAACTCGATCAATGGCTCAAAGAAGTAGGCCCTACTAAAGAACTCAGGCAGTGGTTCGATCATGATCCTGATAAGTTTGAGTCATTTAAAGAAAAATACATCTCCGAACTTCAACATAACGACAAGCAACATGCCGCATACCAAGAACTTGTAGACATGATTAGTTCAACTGACGAAACACCAATCCTACTTTATGCTGCCAAAGATACAACATACAATCATGCCATCATCTTACGTGATTGTTTAGAACACAACACGATAAAAGCGCAATAGACATTGAATGTGTCTACTGCGCTTCTTTTAACAGGCTTATCTCATTATTTAACGATCAATACTGGGATATTCACACGTTTCGCAATTTTGTGCGTCACATGTCCTAAAACGTGCTTGATGTCCACTTCTGAACGCTTATTACTCATCACAACAAGGTCATAATCGCCTTGTTCAACTTCGGTAACAATTTCTTTTGTTGCTGTACCTGTTGTGAACTTAACTTTATAAGCCAAGTTCAATGCTTCGAGCTTATCTAAGAAAGGCTTTAGTTCTTCTTCTTTTTCTTTAACCACATCATCAAAATGTTTGCCTTGATAACGTACATAATTTGCTAATTCTGTTTCAGAAATAACATTGAAGATGACAATATTACTTTTGTCATTCGCTTGCGTTAAGTTCACGAGTTGTTCTGGTACATTTTTGAAGCTATTTCCAAAGTCATATGGTACAAGAATGTTGTTATACATAGCAATTCCTCCTCAAATATTTCGAACTGTTAATCCATGACTGTGTACGCCATAAACCTTTGTAATACTTATCTTCTCACTTCTATTGTAACACTTTGAAAACACTTTCACAAATTCCGCTTGAAACTGATGCTATCTCCAATATAAGTCAAAACAAAAGAGCGATAGGTGGTTGCCTGTCGCTCTCTCATGCTATTGTCGCATATGTTCAAAATATTGTGCATCAAGGTGATTGATGTCGAGATGTTCTACTTGTAACGTCGTATGCGCCAAATGATATTTTTCTTTCAGCAACTGCTCGAGTTCATTAATTGTTTCATAAGCATCGATACTATCAAGACTTTCCAATACAACGTGCGCACTTAACGAATGATGCTCCGTTGTAATAGACCATAGATGAAATTCATGGACATCTAACACTCCTTCAACCGACGTCATCGTATCGATAATATCATCAATATCCAATCCTTCTGGTACAGCTTCCATCAGAATTTGCCATGTATTGTGCATAATTTTATAGCCTCCACGTAAAATAACGAGTGCGATGACAATACTTAAAATGGGGTCAATCAATTGAATACCCGTCAAATGAATGAGGATCACAGCTACGATAACGCCTACTGAATTCAACAAATCCCCTATAAAATGCCAAAGTGCACTTTGAATATTGATGTTATTTTCCGCCTTGAGTGAACGTACGAGGATCACTGTTAGAATGATATTCACAAGCAAACCGATTATTGCTACACCTAGCATTAGCTGGCTATCGATTAGCTTTGGATAAATCATTCGAATAACAGCTTCGTAAAAAATCCACAGTGAGATTAATACAAGTGCTAATCCATTGAGAAAGGCTGCCAAGATCTCTAAGCGTAAAAAACCAAATGTGTAACGTGACGTTGGTGGACGACTCGCAAAATAAATGGCAACCATAGATAACCCAAGTGCTGCAACGTCGCTCAACATATGAAACGAGTCCGACAGCAATGCCAATGAATTGGACACAAGTCCCCCTACAAATTCAACGACCGTAAACACGAGCGTAATAATGAGTGAGAGCCACAATGTCGACTTAGAATGCGTTTGTTGTTTTCGATGCTCGACATGATGAAAATATTGATGTCTTGCCATATCATCATCTCCTTTTATTACTTTCTACTATACTACAAAATGCAAGGAATTATAGTCATTCTCTCTCTAAAATAGACAGTACAAAAACAAAAAAGTGAACCTGTTCATCGGTCCACTTTTTCACTTTATTCTATTTAATAATATCGATTAATTCTTTTTTGGAAGCGGAACGTGCTGGAATCCAACCGAAAACCACACCGATTAATGTCGAGACACCAACAGCTAATAAGATAGAACCGAGACTTACGGCACTCTTAATATATTCCGGTGTCAGCGCGTCAACTAACGATGCCAACAAGATACCGAGTAGCAGTCCAATGATACCACCGATGAGACAGAGAATTACACTTTCAATTAAGAATTGGAATTCGATGTGTCGACTCTTCGCACCAAATGCACGACGAATCGCAATTTCTTCCGTTCGTTCTGCAACGGAAATATACATCACATTCATTACACCAATACCTGCAATGAAGAGTGAAATACCTGCGACAGCTGCGACGAAATATGTGATAGAGTCAAAGATTTTACCAATGCTCTTCATCATTTCTTCTAAGTCAGTATATTGATATTCACCGAGTCCTGCTGCTGAGCCACTTTGATTGAGCTTTTTAGCAACTTGATTGGCAATTTTTTTCTTGTTTTGCTTTTCGTCAAATAATATTTCTAACTGTGGCGCATCCGGCTTGAGATTCGGTAAATAATGCTTCACTGTTCGTGTCGGTATGCTTACCGCATTTTGGATCTGTCCATTATTTTGAATACCGACAACTTCAAATCCCATGCCATCAATATAAATCGTCTTGCCCACTGCGTTACCTTTAAACAACTCATCTGCCACATTCGATGATATCGTCGCAACACGATTTTCCATCAGATTATCATCTTCTGTAAAACCTTCCCCTTCTTCTGGGCTCGTTACAGATGTTTTCTTCACGACAGCAATGTCTGTTTCTTTCTTTTCAGTGCTAGCCTTAGAAGACAAGCCAAACGTGTCGTCTTCTTTCACACGAGCATCCTTGACACCTTTCACTTGGCGTGCCAACTCCATATCACTTTCCGTAAATGGATCACGGTTCGGCGCATTCGGGTCTTTCGCAAAGTAATTGATCAATGCTGCCCCTTTGGACGCACCAGCATTGCTAAACTCTTCATTCGCCGTCTTCTTGAAACCATTCCCCAACGACATAATCGTAATAACGGCTGCAATCCCGATAATAATCCCAATCATCGTAAAAATATTGCGCCGTTTATTCTTCATAATTGATAACAGAGATACATGAATGATATTCGCTAAACTATTCATGCTGGTTCACCTCTTCTCGCTGAATCCGGCCGTCTAAAATATGAATCACACGATCTGCTTGTTCTGCCACTCTAGGATCATGCGTCACGACAATCATCGTCGTTCCACGTTCCTTATTCAGCTGTAAAAATAAATCCATAATGTCTTGAGACGTTTTGGAATCTAATGCCCCCGTCGGTTCATCGGCAATAATAAACTTCGGTTGATTAACAATCGCACGTGCAATGGCGACACGTTGTTGTTGCCCACCTGAGAGCTTGTTTGGAACAAGGTTCTCTTTGTCATACAGTCCAACTTGATGCAACACGTCAATGACACGTTGCTTCCGCTGACGTGCACCTAACCCGGCATACAATAACGGGATACTAACATTCTCCAAAATTGTATTATTTTGAATCAATTTGAAGTTTTGAAAGACGAAGCCAACTGTTTCATTTCGAATCTCAGCCAACGCATTGTCTGATTTTTCTTTGTAGTTGGCACCTCCGAATTGGTAGTCACCATCATAGCCACGATCGATAAAACCAAGAATGTTAATCAAAGTACTCTTACCCGAACCAGATGGCCCCATAATCGCTACAAACTCTCCCGCTTCTATGCGCAAGTTAATATCCTTTAAAATATGATTCGTTTCGTTACCATTCTTGAAGTGACGATTCACATCTACTAGTTCTATCATTCAGACACCTCAACTTTTTTGCCATCTTGCACTTTGCTGTCGGGGTTTTTAATGAGCTTGTCACCTTTCTTCACACCTTTTGTTACAATCAGTGTGTCATTTTCTTCATTGTGTTCCACTTTTACTTTATGTGCTTTGCCTTGCTTATCAACTACATACACATGATCATCTTTCGTTAAAACAGATTTTGGCAATTTTAATGTGTCTTGCGGGATACTTGCTTCTACTGAATAACCATTGCGTACTTTGAAGTCTAAGTCACCGACTACCACTTCATATTTAGATGTTTCATTCGCATTGCCACCCGATGGACTGTTCTGAATTGGGTTGCTCGTCGTTAATGATGCTCCCCCTTCTTCGCCTTCTTCACCACCAACTTGCGCACCTGCTCCACCCGCTTGTGCTGCGCCACTATCTTGTTGTTGATAGCTTGTTGGCAATTCATTAATTTTAACGATTTTACCTGTTCCTTTTTTGCCTGTACTATTCACTTCAACATTCACTTTATCGCCAACATTGAGCTTATCCAAGTCGTATTCTGATACCGTTGTTTTAATCTCAGGATTGTCAGAAATCAATTGTAAAATCGCTTCTCCGTCACCTACGTTCTCTGAATTTTGAAGAGATACTGTACCAGGGAACGTTGCATAAATGCTATTGTTCACTTGTCCATCGTAACGGTTTAATTGGCGCCACGCCTTATCAATCGCATTCTGATCGCCTTGTGCTTGCGCTTGATTCACTTGATCAACAAGCGACTGACGTTGCGTGCTATCAATTGCATAGTTAATCAACGGCGTACCTTGTTGTACATACTGACCATCTTCTACTTGCACGCTCACAAAGTCTCCTAGCTGACTATTGTTTTGATATGTTTTAATCGTATGAGGTGACACCTTCCCTGTGACTCGTATTGGTTTATCCTCTTTCACTTGATATGTATCATAACCGTCTTTCTCTGTCTTATTATCGCCAAATGCCTTCACTGCCAAAGCAATGCCTAACAGTAAGACAACACCGGCGACCGCTAAAATGATCAACGTGCGTTTTTTCAATGGAATAACCTCCTGAATATTTTTTGAATATCATTCTAAAACAACTTCTAAAAAATTCTATGTTACATTCCCTTCTCCAGTTATATCGCATATTTGTATTCGAATACAAACATTTTTGGGATTTTTTATTATGTTATAATGACATTATTCTTTGAAAGGGGTGTTTATTTTATGCAATTTTTTAAACCATTACATATTGAAAGTTTTGAAAAGCAACGTTTCGAGCCTAAAGTAGGAATCAAATTTTTAATCCTTCTTATCATTCTCGCAGCGAGCGCAGCCGTTTCTGCATTTGCGATTGATTTCAACGCACTCATCGCAGAACAAAGCAACGTTCAAGGTGTTGATTCCGAACAACTTGCAACCTATACAAAATACGGTGCGTTAATTGGTAGCGTGATCGGCGCACTCTTCGCACTTGGTTTTATATTCCTTGTCTTATTCATTATTGATAAAATTTTCAAATCTGAAACACGTCCGAAGAGTATCTTTGCTTCTGTCCTTTTACGTGCTATCGTCATTCAAGTGATTGGACTTGTCGCAATGATCATTCAATGGATTGTTGGGTTAGATGCAATGCAGTATTCAATCACTTCATTGAATGTCTTTGACCCTGATAACGAAGCTTTAAAGGCAATCAGCCTGACAACACTTGTCTCTGCATGGTTATTTGGCGTAACACTTCATTCAACAATGCATATTCATAAACGTTGGTCATTGATTTTCACATTCATTTATTTGCTCTTATTTATAGGGCTACCACTTATTTTTGCACTCGTTTAGTTTGTGTTACAGGGGCTGATACATAGTAATCAGCCCTTTCCTTTTGAATATAGAAATCATTACAATGGCAGTAGGTGACTAGAAGTCTTTTATAGTGACAAAGATTTCTGTCCGACTCCCTTTTTTAATTTCTTGCACGCATAAGACGCTTCACGAATAGCCAGATAAAATAGATTAATAATATACTGAGCATACCCGTTAATAGATAAGGTGGTAAATAGCTCTTACCTTGTGATAAATAATAGACGTTTGTCACAAAGATAATCAAAGCACCCACTTCAACAATGATTAACGTAGTGAGCATCTCCGTCGCGTGGGAAGTTGTTTGTGATTCATTCTTTCCTTTCACGTTACGTTCAAGACGTGGTAAGTAATGAAGTAGCGTTGTAATAAGCACCCAAACTAACATGAAAATCAGTGGCAAACTCCATAAAAATGATTTTGCACCATATCGGTCAGGCATTCCTTGATAGCCATAATGTGTTCCCACTTGATTTGGGATATTCCCGTAGACAACTGTTAAATAAATCACAGCTACTAACCATAAAATTGGTATACATAAGTTAACTTTATTCATTGATAATCCCCTCCATTTTTTCTCTTACTGCAGGTAGATACACCGTTCCAAATTTCACAAGATGAACGAGTAATAGATACAATTCATAAAATCGGATCCGAAATGTGGCCCCTTCTTTGAGAGGGTAAGTTTTATCATAAGCCGTATAAAAATCTCGATCAAAGCCACCAAACACTTTAGTGGCACCTAAGTCAAACTCACGATCTCCATATAGCGGAGAAGGATCAAAAAGTGCAGGTGTGCCATCTGTCAAAAACATATAATTTCCTGCCCAGAGATCACCATGTAACAGCGATGGCTCGCTCTTGTGCACCTTCAACGTTTGACTCATGATGTCGTACACTTGTTCAAAGTTTGATGCATCTCTTGTAGACCACAACGCTTCTGCTTCAATACGCTGAACAAGCGGCTTTATACGTTGATTCAAAAACAAGTCATGCCAAGACGTTCGCCACTGATTGTCAAAACATATCGCACTGCCTCGATATGGCAACTCAAAACCAAACTGATCATTTGGACTCATCACTTGATGAAGCTTTGCCACACAACGTCCCAATGCTTCTTGGCTTCCCGTCACACCTTCTTCCAAATAGCTTAACAGTAAATACGCATCCCCTTCGATGCAACCATTTGCGATGACTTGCGGTGCTGTAATGTCCGCCCGTTCAAAAGCGTTTAATCCTGCGATTTCTGCCGCATAAAATTCAGCCGGTTGCTGTGACTGTACAAGTAAAAAATACGTATCTTGCGCTGTTTCAACACGGTACGCTTGATTCACATCACCCCCACTGACTGATGTAATTGTTGTAATGTCTTCAAGTGGTAATTGTTCATACCATTGCTGTTTCATAAAATCACCTCATTCGGTTCTTATCTTCACCATACCCTACTGACTAACTAAACAATCATATTGGTTTGAAACGCCTAGTCAATTCGCTATACTTATTTTGTATCAAATATCGTAAAGGAGTGCGCTATTATGACAAATAAACGTCAACAATTATTAGACACATTCAACTATCGTTTCGCATCAAAACGCTTTGATCCTAACAAAAAAATTGACGATAAAGACTTTGAAACTATCTTAGAAACAGGTCGTCTGTCACCAAGTTCACTCGGCTTAGAGCCTTGGAAGTTCCTTGTTGTACAGGACCCTGAGTTACGTCAAGCATTAAAACCGATCAGCTGGGGTGCTCAAGGGCAACTGGATACAGCAAGCCACTTCGTCATACTATTAGCACGTAAAAATGTTCGCCCTGAGTCACCTTACTTCCAATATCACGTCCGTGAAATTAGACATATGTCGGAAGAAATGGTGTCTGCTATGGTTGAAAAAACAGCCAACTTCCAGCGAGACAATCTTCATCTTTATGAGAGCGATCGCGCGTTATGGGACTGGGCGAGCAAACAAACATATATCCCACTTGGCAACATGATGACTGCCGCAGCATTCTTAGGCATCGACTCATGTCCAATTGAAGGTTTCCAATATGAAGATGTTGCTAAGGTGTTAGCTGACAAAGGCTACCTTGATACAGACGAATTCTGGCCATCTGTCATGGTCGCATTTGGCTATCGTGACGCAGAGCCAAAGCATGCAAAAACACGTCGCCCAGCTGAAGACGTCGTACAATGGATCTAATAACAAGATTGTGAAGAATCAGCTAGGACTTGAGCAGAACCTAAGCCTTTTTAACCATCAAAACAATGTTCCCCATTCATACTTAGAAGCGATTCTATACATGAATGGGGTTATTTTTATAGCTATTTAAGCTGTTTGAGCTTTGGATTCTTCCGCTTCAATACGCATAAGATACGTCGTAATCTCATCATAAAAATCAGTTAATTGTTTCGTAGTATGCTTTGTATCAATGGCATCATTGCCTGTAAAATCACTATGATCCCATCCCATCATTGTTGGCATGACCTGCCAGATTCCTTTTCTTATTGGTGAAGTCGCAGTCACATCAACATGCGCCTCTCCTGTTGGATGTTGTGCTGAAACAACTGATACTAAACCATCATTCGGTCGCCACATATTATCCTTCACTGAGCCAATTAAATTCCCTGTCAGCACGTGGGCAAAAGCCATACCAAAATCAATCATGTGCTTGCCAGATAGCGTTTTATGTGTCGCTTGACCGTTAAATGTTTTGTAGTAAATATCTGGATTGACCGTTGTTTGTTGATTCAACTTTTCAGCACCTGTCGTTGTCAGATCATAAAGTGCTGTATCCTCGGAATCCCAAAGGTTGCTTTTAGCAACACGTTTTCCGTAATCAATCAGCGACTCGCCTTCACGCTGTTTAAATCCCCAATGATACATTCCTAAATCAAGTTCGCCTAAATGATTCCCAAATGTACGGGTAAAGCCATATAACAAATGACGAATGAATGGTGTATTTCCAAGTTGATCTGCAGCATGTGTGCCATTATGCGGTGTGGCGATTGTTGTAATGGATGTAATCATATCTTCATGACCACCTTGATATAGTGGGCTTAATGTACCACCATGTTGCTGTTGATACGCCATTTCATCTTGATTACCATTACGCAAATAATGTTCTAATAAGCGAATAGTTTGTCCACCCATACTATGACCCACTAAATGAATCGGATGACCAGGTTGCCAGTTAGGTAGAATGCCTTTGTACGTCTTACCATAACGTTCATGTCCATATTTCTCCGCATGTGCTGCACCATAATCTGCACGCCCACCTACAATATAGTGATACAGATCAACCACACGTTCATGATTACTTGCCAAGGCACTCACACTCGCCTCATATGTTTCATAGCCTTTGTTACGCAAGTACTCTTGTAAGTTTGCTTTTGTCCCACCCCAATAGTTCATTCCTTTAGGTGCGACATCTCCGACCAATCCCATAAATCCATGTACAAAGACAAATGGGTGTTGGTTTTGTGGTTGTTCTGGATTTGCTGTTTGAACAGGTGTTTCTGCTTTGCTTAATACACGTGCTTGATCCATTTGCTTAGTATTTTCTTTAGCTTCTGATGTCTCTACCGCATCCAAAGAAGTTACTTTCTCTTGATCCTTATCTTCCAATCGTGATACATCGGTCTCAGTATTTTTTGCTTGTGTCTCTTTATGTATATCTGCTGAATTATCCACTGGCGCTGGAATAGGTTCTGGTTTATGATCAACTACTGATTGTTTCTCTTTGTTCTCAAGACTAGGTACAACTTCACTATCAGATTGCTGAACATTCTTATCTGATGTTTGCTTGTTTTCTTTTAACAATACAACATTGTTATGTTGCGACGTTTCTTCTATATTCTTTTGACTTAGTTGTTCTTCAGATGGACTTTCTTCTATCGATGCCTTATTTTCTAAGACAGGTGATGCCACTTGCTCTTGTGTCTGTTGCGTTTGATCTTGTTGTGAAACATTTTCCACCTGTACGTGTTGTGACAATGCATCTGCTTGTACTGTTTCTTCAGCCTGGACTTGAGGTGCGCCAATGACAAAGAAACACGTTGCGACAACAACAGATACTGCGCCATACACAGACTTTCTAATGGAAAAGCGATTATCTTGTTTTTTCATAAATTCATCTCCCAACTTTTGGATTAATCGTTTACTCCTAATATAGCAAATACGCTCTTAAATGCGTGCACCATATCGTAACTGTTCGTTTTCAGTGCCTAACTGTCGCAGATTCAACTGATATATAAAGTTACGCCTGCAGTTGGATGACATACTTAACTCATTCTTTTATACTGAAATTAAGATCAATTTGATAAAGGAGTGCTTCACATGCGTTTGAAACATGTAATTCAAAATGCTTTTGATGACTTTTTAAACATGAAAGTTAATGCTAAAAACCTTATCATCACTGGGGTTATTACGTTCTTTGCAAGCTCAGTTATGACACCATTTTTAGGCATTCCAGTCGGCCTTTTATGCTCTGGTTGGCTTATTGAAAATAAATTAAATGATTGATGACATAAAACCTACAAGAACTTAAATAATCAAGTTCTTGTAGGTTTTATTTTTTTACAAAAGGCTGTAAGCTCTTACAAAGTATTATATAATGATATATGATGTTATTGCACAATAATACAAACTATAAATATTATACGAAAAGGAGTTTTCTTATGCTTAATTACTTACAACGCATCGGACGATCACTCATGTTGCCTGTTGCTGTTTTACCTGCTGCAGCAATCCTTGTTGCAATTGCCAATATCATTGATGCAACAATCGGACAAAACGCAGCTTATGCCTTTTTCTTCAATGCAGGAATGGGTGTTCTTGAAAATCTAGGTCTGCTCTTTGCAATTGGTGTCGCAATTGGTATGGCGAAGAAAAATGATGGCGCCACAGCACTCGCAGCAATCGTTGGCTTTTTAGTCGTTGATAAGCTGTTAGATCCAGCCAATATTGCAGTCTATTTAGGGATAAGTGAAAAAGCAGTCAACCCTGGATTTGCAAATATCGGCTTTGGTAACGTCTTCGTTGGAATCGCTGTTGGTCTAATTGCAGCACATTCTTATAACAAGTTCTCATCTGTCGAATTACCAGATGCCTTTGCCTTTTTCAGTGGCAAACGTCTCGTTCCAATTATGACCGCATTGTTCTCAGTTATCTTTGCATTCTTATTACTTTTCATCTGGCCTTTCGTTTACAGCGCACTTGTTTCATTCGGTAAGAGTATCATTGACTTAGGTGCAATTGGCGCTGGAATTTATGGTGTTGCGAACCGTCTGCTCATTCCACTCGGTCTTCACCATGCGCTTAACGCCGTATTCTGGTTCGATATTGCAGGCATCAATGACGTTGCAAACTTCCAATCACAAACGGGTACAAAAGGCATCACAGGACGCTACATGGCTGGATTCTTCCCAATCATGATGTTCGGTATCCCAGCAGCTGCACTTGCGATGTATCATACTGCACAAACAAAATACCAAAAACAAATTGGTAGTATTATGTTTGCAGGTGCCATCTCTGCATTCATTGTAGGGATTACTGAACCAATCGAATTTGTCTTCATGTTTGTTGCACCATTATTGTATGTTGTACATGCATTGTTGACAGGATTGTCACTGTTTATCGCTGCATTGTTCCACTGGACTGCAGGGTTTGCATTCAGTGCCGGATTGATTGACTTTGTCTTATCATTGATCAATCCGTTTGCCAATCATCCATTTATGCTTATCGTTCAAGGACTTGTATTCTTTGTACTGTATTATGTGATTTTCCGCTTCCTTATTGTTAAGTTAAACTTAAACACACCTGGACGTGGAACGAATATTCCAACATCACAAGTTACAGATACAGCCTCAACAACTGAATCAACATCAGTAAGTAAGTACACACAAACAGCAACAACGATTATCGAAGGGCTTGGCGGAAAAGAGAATATTACGTCTCTTACAAATTGCGCAACACGTTTACGCTTAGAAGTGGCAGACAATACAAAGTTAAACGAAGCACAAATTAAATCTGCGGGGGCTGCAGGTGTCATTAAAAATGGACAACACGCTGCACAAATTATCATTGGAACGCATGTGCAACAAGTAGCAGACGAAATGGAACGTCAATTGGAAGAGTAAATTAAAATTTTTTATAATAAACCAAGAGAGTATATCAATGTTTGAATCAAACTTTATATGTGGTATAGAAACTGAACACTCATCTCTTTCCACATACATTCCAAACACCATATACAATTATTTTAAGTAGTAACTTGTTTTAGAAAGGTGAATAAAATGACAATACGAAAAGCAATTATACCTGCAGCAGGGTTAGGAACGCGATTTTTACCCGCTACAAAAGCAATGCCAAAAGAAATGTTGCCGATATTAGATAAACCAACCATTCAATATATTGTTGAAGAAGCTGCTAAAGCAGGTATTGAAGATATTATTATCGTTACTGGGAAGCATAAACGCGCAATCGAAGACCACTTCGATACACAAAAAGAACTCGAAACAATCCTTTATGAAAAAGGAAAATTAGACTTACTAGACAAAGTACAATATCCAACAGATTTGACAAATATTTTTTACGTTAGACAGAAAGAGCAAAAAGGACTAGGTCACGCCATTTATACAGCCAAGCAATTTATAGGCGACGAACCATTCGCGGTATTATTAGGTGATGACATTGTGGATTCAGAAACACCTGCCATTCAACAATTAATTCAGCAATACGAAACAACTGGAAAATCCGTAATCGGTGTACAAACTGTTCCTGATTCAGAAACACATCGATATGGTGTCATTGCGCCTCAATCGAACAATGGTCGTTTATACGATGTTGCTAAATTTGTCGAAAAACCTGCACAGGGAACTGCACCGTCTAACCTTGCTATTATGGGGCGCTATGTCTTGTCACCTAAGATTTTTGATTATTTAGCAACACAAAAAGAAGGTAGCGGTGGTGAGATTCAACTTACAGATGCCATCGAACGATTGAATCAAGATGACAAGGTTTTTGCTTATGATTTTGAAGGATTGCGCTATGATGTAGGAGAAAAAATTGGTTTTGTCAAAACAACGATAGAATACGCATTAAAAGATCAAGAAATGCAAGAAGAAATCAAAAAATATATTCAGTCTTTAGATTTATAGATAAGGAGGCACACATTTTGAAAGTACAATGGGAACAAAAACTTTCTGAAAGTCTTATCGAACCGTTTTATAATATGCAGACACAAGCAGAAATTGACGAAGGATTTTCAGACTCCTTATCTTTTGGTACAGCTGGTATCAGAAGTACTTTTGGGCTAGGACCTGGTCGTTTAAATAAATTTACAGTACAACAATTTGCACAAGGTTTCTCCAACTATTTACTTGCTAGTACAGAGAATCCAACTGTTGTCATCCATTATGACACAAGGCATTTATCTAAAGAATTTGCCACAGAAGTTGCTAAAGTATTAGCGACAAACCAAGTACAAGTCGTATTACCTGACACATTCAAGTCGACGCCTGAACTATCTTTCGCAGTCCGTCACTTAAAAACAACAGCAGGCATTATGATTACAGCCAGTCATAACCCTAAAAATTATAACGGAATCAAAGTCTATGGTGCTGATGGTGGCCAATTATTAACTGCACCATCCATAGCGTTGAGTGAATGTATCGAAGCTATAAAAGACCCGTTAAACATTCCAACATTAGATTTTGATACATTGCAAGAACAACATTTAATCTTACCGTTAGCAAAAACAGTAACCCATGCGTATAAACAAGCTGTTAAAGCATTAGTAGGTCCGATACACACAGCCAAAACAAAAACAGTCCTAACAAGTTTACATGGGACGAGTCTTCCACTTTTGTCTGATATTTTAACAGAACTTTCATATACCAATTATGTCATTGAACAAAAACAATCTATTCCAGATGGCGACTTTCCAACAGTAGGCATCGCCAATCCAGAAGTGGAAGATACATTTGATTTAGGAAAACAATTGGCTGCTCAAGAATCAGCACAACTTATCATCGCAACAGACCCTGACGCAGACAGAATCGGTATTGTTGAAAGATATGAAGATGGTTCAACAAGATACTTTAATGGCAATGAAATCGGCTTACTATTACTCAAGTTAAGATATCAACAACTCAATACAACAGAAGACTTATACATGCTCAAATCAGTTGTTACAAGTGCATTAAGTGATCGATTAGCAACATCTCTTAATATAGACGTCATGAATGTACTAACAGGTTTTAAATATATCTCAGCACTACTCAAAGACATGTCCGAACAACCATCTCAACTTGTGCTTGCCTATGAAGAAAGTCACGGTTACTTAGTCCAAGATATTTCAAGAGACAAAGATGCCATCCATATTGCTGCCTTACTCATCAAATATAAAGAACAATTGGCACAAGATAACCAAACATTAAAAGATGTTCTAACCGATATTTATCAGCAACATGGGCACTATCAAGACAGAACGCTCTCACCAACTTTTGCGGGTGCAGAAGGTCGTAAAAAAATAGAACAACTTATGGCACATTTCAAACAAATAACATCGGTTGAAATAGCCAATCTTACACCTTTGTACATCGAAAATTATGATACATTAGAATCACTTGATTTAAATACAAATGAAAAAACTACCATTCATTTACCAAAAACAGATCTTATCAAATTTATTTTTAAAGAAGGATTTATTGCTGTTCGACCATCAGGTACAGAACCCAAAATGAAACTTTACTTTTCACTTAATGTCCCTGATTTAGAGTATGTGATTAATACATTCTGTAAACAATTTGATTTGTAGTATTATTTATTTGTGATTTACATGTCAAATTAATAACCTATCTGTATAAATCTCAAATCTCTGTAATTTCACAAGCCAAAGACCACTAAAATTCATTCTAAGAATTTTAGTGGTCTTTATTAAGGGTCTTAATCTTTTGTGGTGGGATGGCATGAAATGCTATCCCGCCTTTTTTATGTTTTAAATCATTTGGATACAAAAAAAGCGCTCACGCCTCTATAATTTTAAGTGACTAAACAAAAAAATAAAGAGGAGACATGATGCGCCTATGTGTAATGATATATTAAAACTACTAAAAATAAAAGATGAAAATATTCAAGTTCTTAAGGTGGAAGAAGATGTAGAAGTGCGTGGTCGGCTTTCTACGGTTGTTTATGGAACACTTTCTTATACACCCAAAGCTTGTATGAAGTGTGGTTGTGTCAATGATGGGCAAATCCATAAGCATGGTAAACGCGTTTCGCGTTTAACACTATTAAAATCTCAAGAATCCAATGTTTATCTTAATTTAGCGAAAGAACGCTTTAAGTGTCTACATTGTTTAAAGACTTTTACGGCTCAAACAAACATTGTTGATAGTAACTGCTTTATTACCAACCGTGTGAAATTAGCGATTCAGGATAAACTCACACGTGTACAGTGTGAGATAGATATCGCTCATGATTGTAGTGTTTCACCGAGTACAGTTAAAAGATGTATTCATCAACTCTCACAATCATTAATAGTCAAACCTTCATCTGGATTGCCAAAACATATCTCCATAGATGAGTTTAAAAGCGTTAAGAACGTGACAACAGCGATGAGTTTTTTGTTTATAGATAATGAAACGAATCAGATTATTGATATCTTAGAAGATAGACGTATTCATAAACTCAAAGAGTACTTCTATCGCTTTGATCGACGTGAACGATTAGCTGTTAAAACTGTAACTGCTGATATGTATGAACCATACATCAACTTCATTCATGAAGTATTTCCAAATGCGATTTTGATCTTTGATCGCTTTCACATTGTTCAGCACCTTAATCGTGAATTAAATAAGCAACGTATTTCTGTAATGAATGCTTATCGCTATCGATCATCAACAGATTACACGAAAATGAAAAAGCACTGGAAACTCTTTCTTTCTGACAGGCAGGATATTAATAGTTATGAATACTTTTGGTCGAAGTCTTTCAAAACGTACACAACATCAAGAGATGTTTTAACATATCTACTAAGTCTTGATCAGCAGCTCTATGACACTTATATGTTAGTTCATCAACTTCGTGAAGCATTGAAACAATGTGACTGGTTACGTTTCAAAGAAACTTTAATGGGTGTCGAAAAGAAGCATGTATCACGTGGTGTTTGGCGTATCATTCGATTCTATAAGAAATACGAGTATGTCCTTTACTCAACAATCAAGTACCCGAAGTTTAACAATGGAGCGATTGAAGGTATCAATAATAAAATTAAGCTTATTAAACGTGTATCATATGGCTATCGCAACTTTAATAACTTTAAAGCGAGAATACTCATCATTTTTAAGCTGTATCAACGTTCTAAAAAGCAAGAGCTATTAAGCTGTGTTGCATAAAGATTACCTCGTAACTTAACATGTCACAAACGCTCATATAACTGTATGGTGTAAAATCATTTCTAATACGAGACGCCTAAGGCAACAAGCCGAACTGAAAATCCATTTTGGCTTCACTTATTCAATAAAGCCAAAATTAGTTGAAGTGAGGCGCCTTGGCAAGTGAGTATTAAAGAAATGATAGTACTCAAAAAGCGTACAATTAATGAATAACTGTACGCTTAAATGAATGTAGTGATTACTACGTGTTATGATTAAGTTAAATATAAAATTAGTTACTTTTAATTATCTGCCCACCACAAAAGATGGACATCCTTTATTAAATATAATAGAAAAGTGTAATTTGTAATCAACTAAGTCACGTGTAAACAAAAAAATCGCATGAATTAAGACGTGCAACACAAGCAATTAATTATGAAAAATGCGACGCACATTTATTTTTCATTACTAGGTCAACTTTATAAAGGAAACATTCACACTTTATTTATTTCTTGGACCGATTAACTTATGGGAAAGAAACATCGGTCTCCTGCATCAGTAATGGTGTATACATATAAGTAACAATGTTTTGAGAAGAAAGAAGTTCCTTCAACAACAATATATGCATGGATAAATCAACCTGTATGATCCTTTCTAAAGTTAAAGGCTGCGTTGGTTACCTGTTGATTGATATATAATATAAGTTAGCTCTATCTGTTTCTTTTGAAATATGCGGTGTACTTCATCACTTTGTTAAGATCGTTCCCTCTTCTCAAAACAAGCCAGCTCAACTTTATATATTCTATTAACTATTTAGATATTCTTCTAAGCCAGTATTAATTGTATACTGTGGTTCATATCCAATCTCTTTCAGTGGTGTAACATCTGCAACTGAATGCTTTACATCACCTTTTCTAGCAGGTTCAAACTGATAATCTACTGTCTTTTGATAGCTTGATTCAAAAGCACTAAAGATATCTTTCAATGATGTTTGATTACCAGTACCAACATTTAATACTTCACCATTCGTCTCAGAATTTTCAACGACAAGTGCAATCGCATTGACTAAGTCTTTTACGTAAACAAAATCTCTCGTTTGTTCACCATCACCAAAGAACGTAAATGTTTCATCGTTGTCAAATTTGCGTTTCATAATAGAAATAACACCTGAATATTGTGAGTTTGGATCTTGTTTCGGACCATAAATATTAAAGAAACGTAGTGCAGTAGTTGGTAAATCATAAAGATGATGATACATTTTCGTGTATTGTTCTCCAGCATATTTTTGCACCGCATATGGTGATTCTGGTTGTACAATACTTTGCGTTGTCTTTGGTAATTGTGGGTTATTACCATATACTGCTGCAGAAGAAGCAAAAACAAATTTTTTAAGTTGTGGATTATGTTCACGGTTCGTTTCTAATAAATTAAGTGTCGCATCGATATTCACTTTGTTCGACTTCACAGGTTGATTAACAGTATCAACAACACTCACGACTGCTGCAAGATGAATTACAACATCGAATTGATGTAATTTAATAATGTCAGTGACTTTTTCTGTATCACACACATCCACTTCAAAAAAGTGATCTTCATCGATAAATGGGATGTTTTCTCTATGACCACTCGCTAAATTATCTAATACAAATACCTCATGTGATTTTGCATGATAATGATCTGCAATATGTGAACCGATAAATCCGGCTCCTCCAGTTATTAATAATTTCATGTTGTCTCAATCCTTTAACTATATTTTTTATTTCTAAATGCCATATAGCTTTCCTATATAACACTGATTATTACGACGTCACGGTTAGTAACATCATATCACTCAATGATACGTGATACAATCCGTTTAACCGCCATACTACGCATACTTATTGAAGAGTATATATTTCATTTTACCATTAATTTTCATTTTAAAAATAATAAAAACTACCTATTCTCTATTTGAAAAATAAGTAGTTTCATGTCTAAAAGTGTATAAATATCTTATTCCGCTTCACCAACAACTGTAAAGCGTGTATTGATAAATCGCCCATATTCTGCTTCATCTACAAGTGCAATCGCATAGTCTGCATAACTAATGTAACTATCTCCTTTTGCATTCACAATCACGTTGTCTTTGCCTAATTGATACGTACCTGTACGCTTCCCTTCATAGTCAAAGTCAGCAGCAGGACTTAAAAATGTCCATGTCAGGCCAGTCGTTTTTTCTAAAATTTCTAAGTTACGCAATGAACCGACTGCTGTTGGTTTGAATACTTCTGGGAACTCGGGTGTTTCGAGTAAGCGTGTCGTTTTTGCTTCATCTACAAACAGACTCCCCGCACCACCAACAACAATCAATCGTGTATCTATACCTTTTGCTGCTTCAATCAAGACATTCCCTGCATCTACGTGAATTTGTTCTTCACCTAATGGCGCACCAAATGCATTTACAACAACATCAAAGTCTTTAAAGTCATTCTGTGTTAAATCAAAAATATCTTTCTCAATCACTGCAATGTTATCGTTAGTCACTTTCGCTTTATTACGTACAATCGCTGTGACTTCATGCCCTCTATCTATCGCTTCTTTTGTGATCAACTGACCTAATTTTCCACTTGCACCAATAATTCCTAGCTTCATCATTAAAGCCTCCTTATCCAACTTGTAACCAATCCATTTACTTGTAATCATTATAGTTACAGGAAAGGTACTTGTCAATAATATTGATGATTTGTTATTAAAACTTTTTACGTTATACTGTACTTGTAACTAATAATATTACATGTCTAAAAATGGAAGGAGGTTCATGATGTCTATTAGTAGTCGCTTTTCTATCGGAATTCATATCTTAACATTGATTGAAACAACTAAAGATGAAGTCATCTCATCTGAATATATCGCTGGCAGTGTTAATGCCAATCCAGCAATGATACGCAAAATTATGGGGATGTTGAAAAAGGCTGAACTGATTGATGTGCGTCCAGGTGTTGCCGGTGCACGACTGGCGAAGGATTTAACGGAGGTTACTTTGTTAGATGTATACAAGGCAGTGAGTGTAGTCAAAGATGATGCATTATTCAATATACACGACAACCCTAGTCCAAATTGTCATGTTGGGCGAAATATTCAAGCGACCATTGAACCTATCTTTCACCTAGCGCAAAATGCGTTAGAACAAGTGCTTGAGAACGTCACAATTGATGCGATTGTCAAAGATATCCAAGCACGTGAAAAACAGTTAAATTAAGCGCTAAAAACCACCTCTTGTCACACTGACGAAAGAGGTGGTTTTGTTTACGATTGCACGTTGTCTTTTTCTGCTAATGCATCCAAAAATGCCTTCGCTTGTTGGTTCACTTCTTTAAAGTCGATACCTTGTTGTTGTGCTGCAAATACACAACCACAGTAGCATTGACGGAAAATGTTATAGTCATTGCACATCGTGATTGAACGCTCATAACCTTTGTTCTTTTTAAAGTCACTAGGCAAGTAATTCACATCATAAAGTTGTTGTACATCGAGCCCAATTTCATTGATGAGCTGTGCGTTTTTCTTCGGTGACAACGTGATGGCACTGCCGAAATAATCATAGCCTAATTCAACAGCGGCTTCTGCTACCATCTCTAGGCGCATACCAAAACATGCCGAGCAACGTTCTCCGCCTTCAGGTGCATCTGTAAGGCCTCGTGTTTTTGCCATTTTCATAAATTCATGCGGCTTATAAGGCGCTTCTATATACTTCACATCTACTCCTGTGCGTTCATTGAAGTCTCTCACAAATTGCTCTTGAACACGCGCACGACGTAAATATTCATTTTTCGGATGGATATTTGGATTGGCAAAGTATATTGCTACATCTGCATGCTCTGTTAAAAACTCTAATGTATATGTACTGCATGGTGCACAGCAACTATGTAATAAAATACTAGGTCGTTCTTCGTTGCGTGTCCAGTTCACAATCATTTTGCGCAAAACTTTATCATAGTTAATCTTTTGATTCTTCATTTTCTCTAATATTGTATCTGCTTGAATCATCATATCCCTACCTATTAACAAAATCATATTAAAATACGACGCCCCCCAACTTGAGTAGTAGGAGACGCCTTATACAGGTGACACATGTTCACTTATGTGATTATGCTGGGTCGTCACTTAGCGGCACCAAATTGCGTATAAATCGCAATTGCTCGTTTAATGTCCGCTAAATTCAATTGACCGAGACGAGAGCCTTCACGAAACCACGCTAATATCTCATCGGAATTATGAAGCTCCTTAGGAAATTGAGAATCTACATGAATGCATCTCGCCAAATCACCTAATGGGGTATCATCACCAATGTAAATTTGCATATATTCATAAAAGCTCAAGTTAAACTTCACCTCATTCACGAGCTAATCAATATTATATCACAATCATAATCTTTGACTTATTATTTTTTAGGTTCACATATCGACTACCACTTGTATTTAGCCGACAAAACGCTATACTATGGTTAAACCATACTAGCAAGAGGTGCTCAATATGCAAAAATTAATCAACATCCTTGTCATCCTGCTCATTTTGATTGGCATGGTTTTTTTCGGAGCCAAAGCAATTACCAATAATGATTCGGAACCTAAAAAAGAACAGTCTCAATCAAAAACAAAAGAAGAGAAAAAGGCAAATTCTGATAAGGATAAAGAGAAAAAAGAAAAACCTAAAAAAACGAACAACGAAGAAACAGTGGTAGATGAAACACCGGTATATGATACTGGGGCAACACAAGAAGACCCTTATACAACACAATCATATGCGGTACCTACTGAAGATGTGACAGATTCATCACAACAATCAGTACAAAATGTTCAACAACCAGATACATCATATGCACAACCTGTTGAACAGGCACCTACTTACACCGCACCACAATATCGTGCACCTTCCCAATCGCAACCATCACAAAATGATGCTAATGACACGAAAAATGAACAACAAACGGATGCGACATCCGATGCATCCGAATCAAGTGATGATCAAAATGATACAACCACACCATAACATGATAAAAGCCCTATTGGACGTCGATCCAATAGGGCTTTTATCCTAATACTATTCAAACAGATTACTTTTCTCTGCTCTTTCCGCCAATTTATGTACCACTGGATTTAAATATGGCTTACCAATGATACCAATTAAGAAGAACACAATACCAAAGACTGTCAGCATCGTTAATTTATGCATGAGTATTTCTGGTACAGGTCCACCTACCGCTTCTCTCAATGCATCAATACTATATGAGAACGGCAGAAATGGATGTATCTTTTGGAAAAATTCAGGTGTCACTTCAATTGGGAATGTTCCACCACCCCCTGCAATTTGTAGTACTAAAATAACAATAGCTAAAGCTTTACCTGGATTTCCTAATACAGATACAAGTGTGTAAACAATTGTTGTAAAAATCATCGCCGAATAAACACTCACTGCAATGAACAGTGATACAGATTCAACAGATGCTTTGAGTATCACAATATCTCCCACCGAAACGATGAAGGCCTGAATCATATTCATCATCATGAAGAGTCCCATTTTACCGAGATATGTTTCACGAATGGTTAAATATGGTTTTAGTTCTTCATGTTTGTTGTGTACGGTTAACAAACTAACGAGTAACAATGTTCCAACCCATATTGCAAGTGCTGTATAGAACGGTGTACTTGCAGATCCGTAATCTTTCACTGGGAAAACATTGTGTTGATCAATTTCAATTGGATGTGCAATGACACCGGCTTGTTTCTTCAAGTCGTTACGTAATAAATTAATCAAGTCTTCTAGCGTATTTTCTTCATCTAACTCTTTAAAAACTTTTTCTGCTTTAATTAAATCTTGTTCCACCGTTGGCAAATCATTGCGTGCGAAGTCTGCTAAGTTCGACAACGCACGTTTCGCTTTCGGTTGGTTACGATCCAACAGTGCATTCAATGTATCATATTTCTCGAAGGCTTCTGGCAGCTTAGCGTTCACTGTGTCTGTTGCTTTCGCAATGTTAGCTTCTAATTCTGGCAAGTCATTTCTAATAAAATCAGATGCACGTGCAACGCTTTGTTTAAATTCAGGGAAATATGCCTGCGCAATAGACATTGCTTTATTGTATTTCGCTTCGACAGTAGGCAATACGTCTCGTAACTTCGTCAATCTTGCATTCGCATCAGACAAAATAACTTGTCCTTTGCGTACGATATCTTTCGTTGTCTGCAACTTTTCTTGTACTGTATCTATTGTTGCAGCACCTTGTTCAAGTGAAGCATCTACACGTTTTGAAACTTCCAGCAATGCTTGTGTAATATCATTTTTAACCGTTGTATTCGCATCAGCTAAACGTTGTCGCAAAGCATCCAACGCATCAATCACATCTTGCGCTTCTGCCTTACCTGTATTCCCAGAAGTAATCGCATCTTGTAAGTCATTCAAACGCTTCGTCATCGCTTTAATCTCTTGTTGCGTATTTTTCAACTTCTCTTGTTCATTTGTTAAATCAATGCCTTCCGACTGTTCAATCTCTGTTAGCCAATCACGATAATCACGCAATGTCTTGCTCGCATGATTCATACGTGCTATCAAGTGTGCCAACGGTTGTTCAAAGGTATCCGGTTGATTACTACCTAAAATACCGTAACTTATATTTTTCGCCGCATCAAGATCTTGTTGTGTCGCTTCTAATTGTGAAGCAATCGTGTCATTGACACCATTCAATGCATGCCCATAGTCGTTCCCCATTTGGTGTGCTTCATCTTGTGTTATCACTTGACCGTCTGGTAACGGCGTGACATCTTGCTCCGTTTGTGTACTCGTCTGAAGCGTATCATAACGTGTCCCTTTTGCACTTTGTTGTGCCGTTTCGACATGCCCCGTTTCATTCGTTTCACTATTTTCTGCTGGCTGCGTTTCAGCACCCGAACTATTTTCGTTTGATGATGGTGCTGATGAAGATGTCTGACCGCTCTCTTGTTGATTTGTATTTGGCTGAGGTGCTGTTGAATTCGTTTGTCTGTGTGGTTGTGTAGATGTCTGGTTGTTAGAATCATTTCTCTGTGCCGCACCTTGGTTTCCTTGTCCTTGATTACGGGTAAAATTATCTCCAAAGTTTTGAAGGTTACCCCCACTTGACGGTACGTTTCCTTGTACATCCTGTTCTTGGCGTTGCGTCAAGTTGTCTGCGAAGTCTTGATTAATTGTTCTTGCCTGATCAATACCTTCTTCATAGACATTGACTCTTTGCTCAATCGTCGGCAACAATTGACTCGCTGTATCCAATGTTTGCATGCCTTTTTCTGTACCGGTAATCGCTGTGTCGACACCTTGATTGATCTGTGGAAAATGATCTGGCACACCACTCGCAACTTGTAACACTCGCTCGATTTCCGGCATATATTCGTTGAGTTTCAATATCAACTTGGCACGCTCGTTAATTGCAGGGATACTTGCATTCAACTGGTTGAGTTTCTCCGCAGCAGTCATTGCTTCATCTTTATAACTGCCTAGATGTCGAAATTGATCGGCATATTGGTCAATCTTATCTTGGTTTTCATCAATATATATAATGGCTTTACGGAACTTTTCAATTTTAGGTAGTGCTTGATATGCCGTATCGACGCCGTCCCGAATTTTTTCATACGTTGGCACTTGTTCTTCAAGTTTGATGCCTAGTCGATTCGCTTCTTCTAATAATACTTTCGTGACAACCTTGTCAAAGCTTTCATTTGCCTTTTTAACAATTTCACTCGTTCCTGCATCTGTCATCTTAGGTGCAATCGCGTTCAGCTTTTGATTCACTTTATACGTGACCTTTGCTTGTTGGGGGTCTTTTCTTAATGTACCTGTAATCTGATGAGAAAATTGTTTAGGAATGTAGAGTGCGGCATAATACTTCCCTTTATATAGCCCTTTATCCGCTTCTTCACGACTGACAAACTGCCAATCGAAATGATCATCTTTATGCAAAGTTTCTTCAATTTTATTCCCTACATTAATCTTCTCGTTGCGTACCATATCCCCTTCATCTTCATTGACGACCGCAATTTTAATATTGTCTGTGTTAGAATATGGATCCCATGTTGCTTCAAGGTTAAACCATGCATAAAATGAAGGTAAAATAGCAAGTCCTGCTAACAATATCAATGCACCCGGCGCTTTTCCAATTCCTTTTAAATCCGTTAAAAACAGCTTGAATGCTTGTTTCATCTTCTGACACCTCTATTCAACATTCATCTTATCACCTATTCTAAAAATACGTCTCTTTTTATAGTGATTTTTAGTTGACACTTATCAACTAACTAGGTAACCTTACATAGTATACAATTTCACATCTCATTTGTACACTCAGACCATTTTTAAAATATAATGAGAAGTAGTTCAATTTAGGAGGCAGTTATATATGAAAGGCAAAGCATTGTGTACCGCTTTATTATCGACAGCACTTGTTGCAACTCCTACAACAAGTGGTCTTGCAGAAGCTGTGACGCAAAAGGCGCAAACAGCAGTTGAACAAGATGAGACACAGCGTTTAGACGACGCACCGACAGACTCTCCTTTAGATATGGTACCGGATGACGACAATAATGACACATCACACGAAAAAGAAGATCAAGACTCTAAAATGTCTAAACGAGAAAAGTCATCTGTGACACAAGACGACAACACGATAGATTCGTCACTCATGATGGATGCTTTTGATCAATGGCTCTATCAAACAGCAATAGGTAGCCCAAGTTCATCTACAAGTAACACAGACAACTCAGATATACAACATGCATCACCACAAAATATTGACGTAGACACAGAACATGCATCCTCGATAAGTGGCTCACCTGCACCAACTGAGGGACTTTCTACGGATGAACGTGACTTTTTCGATAATCTCAACACCATTTTGAATGAAGAAACGCCATTTGACGATATCATTTCCGAAGATGATAACATGGTAGACGACATGCAAACAGACGATGATACGACAGAAACAGACATCGTCGACGATGAGACAGACACAACGCAAGAGAATGAAACGGATGACGTGGATGAAACCCCTACTGATGAAGGTGAAACAACTGATGAAGGTGAAACAACTGATGATAACGCACATTCAGATGATTCGAATAACATAACAAACGATGATACCGAATCTGACGATAAGAACGATATAACAGATGTGCCAACTGATGATACGAATGCGGTGACTCAGAAAGGCGAGACATCTAAGAAGGATGATGTTATGATCGAAGCTTTGTTAGATGAATATAGTGACAAAGCTGAGAAGACACAAGCCAAGCAGCAACAGACACAAAGTAACAAGCAGGATACGCACAATCCACAAATCCCGTCGAAAGATACTTACACTGGCTCACGTCAACAAGCACCGGCTCAAACATTTGATGATTTGCCGAAGCGTTCACCAGCAAGACAAACAACTTGGTTCCAAGAGTATTCACCTGCGAAACGTGGAGCGGATACTGGCACAATTTCAGACATTCGTGTAGCACCGAATCAATCTACACGTGAATTTATTAATGATATTGCTGAAGATGCACATCGCATCGGTCAAGAAGAAGATTTGTATGCTTCCATTATGATTGCACAAGCTATCTTAGAGTCGGATTCTGGACGAAGTGCCTTAGCTCAGTCACCAAACCACAATTTATTTGGGATTAAAGGGGCTTATCACGGACAAAAAGCAGGTTTTAACACACTGGAATCAAATGGACACAATATGTATCAAATTCAGGCAGATTTCCGTAAATATCCAAATAAAAAAGCCTCTCTTGAAGACTATGCGCGATTGATCAAAGGGGGTATAGATGGAAATCCAACGATATATAAAGGTGTCTGGAAAAGTGAAAGTAGTAGCTATCGTACAGCTGTGACAGAACTTGTTGGAACTTATGCAACAGATCCAAACTATGATACGAAGCTAAAACAACTCATTCAAACGTATGACTTAACACGCTTTGATCAGAAAAAAATGCCTAGACTGTTAGAATCTAGTATTGTCTCAAATGGCAAAGATGTTAGCGGCAATGGCTTCAAAACATTTTACACATCAGGCCGCTCTCCGTATCCACAAGGACAATGTACATGGTATGTGTACCATCGCATGGCACAATTTGGCAAATCGATTGCAGGTAACATGGGGAACGCTGGAGAATGGACAAGCACTGCACATGCAAAAGGGTACAAAGTGACTAGCCAACCGACGAAACATAGCGCTGTTGTTTTCCACCCTGGTCAACTAGGCGCAAACAATTATTATGGACACGTTGCCTTTGTAGAACAAGTACGTGATGATGGTTCAGTTGTCATTTCAGAATCTAACGTAAAAGGGCTTGGCGTGATTTCATACCGCACCATTGATGCGACAAGTGCACAATCTTTAGACTATATCGTACGCTAGAAATCTTATAAATAAGGGTTGGAAGTCGTTACTTCCAACCCTTATTGTTATTGTGCTGGTTTTATTTGCATACCACGTGAATCTAATTTTACGACATTGCCGTCTTTTACTGTATAGTAACCGGCAACATCCCCTGTTTGTTTATCACGAAATGTAATCGTCCATCTTTTTCCACTTGCAATGAGGGATCCCAATCGTAATTTTCCGTATCAATTGGTTGTCCTTCGAATTTATTAATTTCATCATAGATTTGTGAACGATAGCGTGTCATATACGTGGTTTTTTCACCTTATTGACTATGATCCGATTGGAATTTCAGCTTTTTCATGACTGTTCGAAAATCTTCACTCTTTTTCTGTTCTTCATAAATAGGTGCCAACTCAAATTCAACAGACGTTTCTGCTAACTCTTTGTAATCCATCAATGCACCTTGTGTACCACCAACCATACCTTTTTCATCAGATATGCCCACCACTGTCACAAAGTTACTTTTTGGTGTTTCAAGTGTGTAAAATTTCATACCTTCTGGCTGGTTCATCATATCAGCAATGGGTTTTACTGTTACTTGATTTAAGTCACGTATTTCAGTTTTAAATCCTTCAAATTGATATTGGCCTTTAATGATATCTTCTGCTGTGACAGACTTGTCTCCAATATCATCTGCAAAAAAGAGCAATGCGACACGCTCACGTTCATTTAACTGTTCAAAACTTGGTATTTTATCTTGTTCTTCTTTTTGTTGATTATCTTGTGCTGATTCGTGTGCTTCATCATTAATTTTTTCTGTTGATTCACTTTACTTTGGAACTGTTTCATTCTTTTGCTGTGAGACTTCTTTTTTATTGTCGGTTGTTTGTGAACCGCATGCCGTAAGCGTAAGTATAAGCAACATGACAGTGATCACAGAGATTTTCATGTACTTCATACCCATTTCCCCCTTGATCTTTTCTCCTCTCTTTTCCTTGTTTTTAATATTTATGCATATCACATCAAAAAAGGCATTGTACTGAAAGCTTGTTTCTCACAAAACTTCCAATTACAATACCTTTCATTGGATTAATAAACTTAATGTGGCTGATATACTTCGACACAATGCCCCTTAGTCTGACAAGATGGACATGCTAAATAACGTGTCGACGGTGTATGTGGGGCAAATATCATCTCTTTCATACTCGGAATAAACACATGTTGGCAGGTTGGACACATATACTGCACTTGATGGTAGTACGTATGTGTTAAGTAACTTGCAATACCGATGCTTGCACTAACGCCTAAAGCAGGATATAACAAGTGATGGGTCTTGATTCCCATACCTATACCTGACCATAAACTTAATGTACCCACACTTCCAAGTGCAATCATTTTCATGCGTAAAGGTTTCAATTTTTCATTTTTCATAAGCATACGATCCATCTTTTTTAATTGGGTTACCGATGATTGGGATGTTTCATGAATCATGTTTTGCATCGCTCGAATCTGTTTTTGTTGCGCTTGTTGTTTTTCAATGTTTTCTTGTAATTGTTTATTTTTTTGATCTAACATCAGTCGAACTGTATCAAGTGTTCCTTCTGTCTCAAATAAAATTTTAATTTCTTTTAGCTGCATACCGAGCGCTTTCATAATTTGTATGAGCTTCAGCTTTTCAACTTCTGCATCTGTATAGATACGGTAGCGATTCTCATTAACGGATGCAGGCGATAGGATACCTGTCTCATCATAGTATTGTAAAGTCCGTGTTGAAATATCAAATTCATGTGCCAATTCACCGATAGAATAAGTCGTCATGGATCTTCACCTCCTACCTTCGTTATAATCTATGACGTCGCGTGAAGGTCAAGAATTTCACGTATGATGTCTAAAAATTTTTCACGTTCATCAATAAATGGTGCATGTGCACTCTGTTCAAAATAGTAATAGCGCTTATCTTGTGATGCGACATGTTCAAAAAGCGCTCGACTATCTACATCGGTTGTTTGTAAATCATACTCCCCTTGTATTAAATAAAATGGAATTTTTATTTCCCGGGCAATTATCATTAAATTCGTCTCCACCATTTCTGTCGTCAATTGTTCAAACGACGACAAACTCCCCCTTACAATATTAATGCGTTCTTGCAGTGTGTAATAAGGTGTCGACATCATAGCACGGAACATCTTCAGTGCAGAATAACCTTTTCGTGAAAATCCACTTTTATACCGTTCTGTATAACGCATCCGAATCTTGTCATAATACTTATCTTTATTAAAATAACGTCCAAGATTAACTTTTTGTAGTGCTTGAATGGCACGTGTATTCCCTTCAAGGTGTGCGTATTGACGCAGTCTCTCCAGAATCACACGCTCATTACGATAGACATCTCCGAGCTGACCGATACCAATATAGGCCGTAATCCAAGACGGACGTCTATGTGTCAACATCGCCCCAATAATCGTTCCAAAAGAATGACACATGACATAAACTTGTGTTTTATGATAGTGATAACATAGATATTGAATGAGCCATTCTGCGTCTTGAATGACTTCTTCCATTTTGACTTGTTGCTTCGTATAAGACATTCCTGTACCACGCTGATCCCAGAAAACAACTGTAAACCAGTGTGTTAAATCAATATCGTGTGCCCGAAAAAATGGATACAGCGGAAAACCTGGCCCACCGTGTATAACAAACAAAATAGGATTCGAAAAATCACGTGTTTCAATGATCATCCCTTGCTTCACACCATTAATCGTTAAATATTGTTTTAAAATACGCTTACCATCTTGTTCAGAATATCGCTTCATGTCACCACCCCATTCACTTCTATTATAAAGTATAGAGATCAACAAGATGCGTATCTGTGCTCCAAAATCATCTCGTATTTATATTTCGTCATATAGACACTAGTGCTTTCACTATGATTATGCTAGATTAGTAATATCAAATGATGAAAGTAGGTCTCAGTAAATTATGACGACAGCTTTACCAAACTGCCCAAGTTGTGGCTCTGAATATACATACGAAGATGGTGCTTTATACGTATGTCCAATGTGTGCACACGAATGGACAGCTGAATCTGTTGCTGAAGCAGAAGAAGCTGCGATTGTACGTGATGCAAATGGTAACGTCCTACAAGATGGCGATACCGTTACAGTCATCCGTGACTTGAAAGTCAAAGGAAGTTCAAACGCAATTAAACAAGGAACAAAAGTGAAAAACATCAAACTTGTAGACCCAGAAGATGGTCATGACATCGATTGTAAAATTCCTGGTTTTGGCCAAATTGGCTTAAAATCAGAAGTTGTAAAGAAGACAAACTAATATGCAAAAAGACATTGGTATACAGTCCTTTCGACCTTACCAATGTCTTTTTTAATACTTTTAAAATTCTGTTTTAACTGCTTGAATGACTGCATCCATATCATTTCCTGTTGAAATAGATACCGCTGCGATAAAACTACCTTCCACGATTGGTGCTGTTACTTTTTCAACTCGCTGGCTACCTGCGTACATCTCAAGCGCCATATCTAAGTTCATTTCAGATGAGCCTATATCAAAGAAACAAACAGCATCATCTTCCAAGCTTTCAATCGTCGCAAAGATTGTATCAAAAGATGTTCCAATACCACCGTCATGTCCACCTATCGCAATAACTGATACGCCCGGTGCCATTTGTTCAAGCAATTCTTTTGTACCTTGTGCAATTTTTTCGCTATGACTCACTAGTACAATCTGTGTCATACTATTCATCTCCAATCAAGGCATTCAAGATATAGACACTACTTTGTGCACCCGGATCCATATGGCCGATAGAATCTGCTTTAAAGTAAGCTGCACGTCCTTTTGTTGCTTCTAATGCTTTCGTATCTTCTGCATAACTTTGTAATGTTTCTAACGTTACTTTGTCACCATTTTGAACAGCTTCACGTGCACGGTCTATCACATCAAACATCGTCTTTTCGCCACGTGTTACTTTCCCTCGTTGCGCCACAGCCTCAGCAAACGCATTCAGTAACGCACCTAATTGTTCACGATCCATCTCATCTTGTGCTACTTGAGACATCTTCACAAAGCTGAAACCATATAACGGGCCAGAAGCACCACCTACATTTGACATAAGTGTCATTCCGGTTGATTTTAATAAGTTCGCCATTGAACTATCATCCAATTTATCTGGTAAAGCTTCGAAGCCACGCAACATATTTACACCATGATCACCATCACCAATGGCACGGTCTAAGTCCGTCAATGTGTCTTCTTCTGCTTTAAATGTTTCTCTTAATGCCAATAAACGTTCTTTTAATGTCTCTGTATTCATCATGATCTCTCCTTAGTTGAAGTAATGGCTTTCCGTGTCTGCTTTAATTGCTGTTAACAAGCTGTCATCATGTGGGGCAAGTGTGATTGAAAATCCTTGCATATCTAATGCTGTCATATAGTCACCAACAAGCCAATGTGTCACTTTCTTGCCTTGTGCAGTCAATTGTTCAGATACATACTTCGTCATGATTTGTAATTCAGAGAGTGGCGTACCACCCATGCCATTCAACATCACAACGACTTCTGTTGCTTCCACTTCTGCAACTAACCGTGTAACCAAACGCTGCGCAATATTTTCTGCACTTTCAACAGTCGTGCGTGTAATACCACGCTCACCGTGAATGCCGATACCAATTTCCATCTCATCTGCTTCGATATCAAAACCATATTTGCCTGTTGTTGGTACAAGTGGTGGTGTTAATGCCATACCAATTGAGCGAATACCTGTTAATAATGACGCTACTTTTTCTTTCAAATCAGCTAATGATACGCCTTGTTCAGATAAGTATCCTGCATATTTATGTACGAGTACTGTACCCGCAACACCACGGCGTTTATCAACATCTTCAATCGCAATATCATCTGCGACAACAACCATTTCCACAGAGATGTCTTCCATCTGCGCCATCTCTTGTGCCATTTCAAAGTTCATGACATCTCCGGCGTAGTTTTTAACGATTAATAAGACACCATCGCCGTTATCAACTGCTTTAATCGCTGCTAATACTTTGTCAGGCGTAGGCGATGTGAATACTTCACCACAGACTGCCGCATCTAACATACCTTGTGCCACATATCCTGCATGTGCAGGTTCATGCCCACTGCCACCACCCGATACGAGTGCGACACCTTTTTGTTTTTTCTCGGCACGAACAACAACTGTATCCTCAATCACATCTACATCTGGGTTCGTTAATTTCATACCTTCAAGCATGTCCTTCAAAAAATATGTTTTATCTTGGATTAACTTTTTCATGTACATCACCCTTTCTCTTTATCATTTTTAGTATAACGCTTTCAATCAGATTTGAATAATATTTCACAAGAGCTTGTACGAAAGAGTGATGCATTTTTGAATTCTTATAAATTAAAAAAGAGCAGAAACTAATTTTAGTCTCCACTCTCCTAATAGTACTATTTCAATTCTGTTAAATAGCTACGACCAAATTCTGGTAATTCAACACCGAAGTTATCCGCAATTGTTGCGCCGATTGAGCTAAATGTTGTGTCGCCTTCAAGGGCTGCGCCACCCTTGAATTTCGGACTGTAAAACAATACCGGAATATATTCACGTGTATGGTCTGTCCCATCCGCTGTCGGGTCATTACCGTGATCAGCTGTAATGATCAACAAGTCGTCTTCACGCATGTTGTCTAATAGTTCAGGCAAACGTTCGTCGAAATCCTTCAACGCTTGCGCATAGCCTGGCTTGTCTCTACGATGACCGTAGAGCGCATCAAAGTCTACCAAGTTCAAGAAACTCAAGCCTTTGAAATCCTTCTTCACAACGTTCATCAGCTGATCCATACCGTCCATGTTACTCTTCGTGCGGATCGCTTCCGTCACACCTTCACCGTCATAGATGTCATTAATCTTACCAATCGCAATGACATCATGATCGGTATCCTTCAATGTATTCATCACCGTACGGCCGAATGGTTTCAATGCGTAGTCGTGACGGTTACTCGTACGTGTGAAGTTACCTGGTTCACCCACATATGGACGGGCAATAATACGTCCGATTAAGTACTTCGGATCTTTCGTTAATTCACGGACTTTCTCACAGATATCATACAGTTCTTCAAGTGGGATAATGTCTTCATGTGCTGCGATTTGTAGCACAGGGTCTGCAGATGTGTAGACGATCAAGTCGCCTGTTTCCATCTGATGCGCCCCCCATTCATCAATGATTTGTGTTCCTGATGCTGGACGGTTCGCGACAACTTTACGTCCTGTCAGTCGTTCAATTTCTGAAACAAGTTCATCTGGGAAGCCGTTTGGATACACTTTGAATGGTTCATTAATGTTTAAGCCCATGATTTCCCAGTGACCTGTCATCGTATCTTTCCCAACGGATGCTTCACTCATTTTTGTGTAGTATGCAGATGGGGTATCGACACGCCCAACGACTGGTAAGTCATCAATGTTTCCAAGACCGAGACGTTCTAAGTTTGGTAATGTTTGATCAAAGCCTTCTAATGTATGTTTTAACGTATGTGACCCTTCATCGTTGAACGCTTTCGCATCAGGCGCTTCCCCGATACCGACAGAGTCCATAACGATTAAATGGACACGTTGAAATGGTGCTGTCATCACAATCACTCCTCGTATGATTTGTCTCTCTTAGTAATCTGTGTCTGCTTCTAATCCTTGCATAATTTGTACGCCTGCACTTGCGCCGACACGTGTTGCGCCTGCTTCTAACATCGCTTGGAAGTCTGCCAAGTTACGTACACCACCTGATGCTTTCACTTCAAGTGCGTCACCTACTGTATCTTTCATTAACTTCACATCTTCCGGTGTTGCGCCACCGCCTGCGAAGCCTGTTGATGTTTTCACGAAGTCTGCACCTGCTGCTTTTGATAACTCACATGCTTTCACTTTTTCTTCGTCTGTTAATAATACTGTTTCAATAATGACTTTGACTGTTTTGTCGCCAGACGCTTCCACAACTGCCGCGATATCTGCTTGAACATCATCGTAACGACCATCTTTCAATGCGCCGATATTGATAACCATGTCGATTTCGTCTGCGCCTTTAGAAATGGCATCTTTCGTTTCACATGCTTTCACTTCAGATGTTGAAGCGCCTAATGGGAATCCAATCACTGTACACACAAGTACGTCTGAATCCGCTAATTTTTCTGCTGAATACGCCACGTGTGTTGGATTGACACAAACTGATTTGAAGTGGTATTCTTTCGCTTCTTCAATAATTTTATCAATTTGTTGACGAGTTGATTCTGGTTTTAATAATGTGTGATCAATATATTTTTCGTAGTTCATGTTATCATGCTCCTATCTCTCTATTTAATATTTTAATTATAACATTGTGTGTGATAAAAACCGATTGATTGAGTATCACGTATCATTCTTATAAGCTGCATTGTACTTATTTTCTTTATATCATCACCTGCTCAATGCCTTTTTCGACTCATATTCTCAAAACTCACCTCGATCAATTATCACGTAAGATATCATTGATGACTTTTACATGTAAGTGACTATTTTTATAACCTTCCAAAATATCATTTACTTGTCCCATTGGAATTGTAGGAAGATTTCTTATCTCACATAATTTATTTCTAAACACCCTCTTACTTACTTTTTCATTGTTTGTTGTTAATTCAAATAAGTAATCATTTAAACGTTGAATTTCTTGAACACGATAACCGTATCGCAATAAAACTAAGTCTTTTGTTTTCAAATCAGGTGCTAATGTTTCTTGTAAAACGTCTATGGATTGTTTCATTAATAAAAGTTGAGATTCTAATTCTTCATGATTCATTGAAATCACACACTTTCTTTTTAAAGTTTTAATCAAATTCATACACCCAATAATTGACGCTCAGTTACACATACTTATCTCATTTTATGAATACATTCCCATTTTTATCATAACATTCTATAACTTTAATCAAAATTTAACCCCTTACAAGACAGAATTGAAATATTTTTCTGATTATTCTGTTGAAAACTCAATTACTGTGTGCTACGATATTCATATTATAAAAACGCTTTAGTTTGGTAGAGAGTGAAAGTGAGGTTGGCAAAATGGAAAATGCTTTGATTACGTCGAAGTTAAATGAAGTTGACTTTTTACGTTTAGCCGAACAACGTGGTTTTCAACTCATTGATACATCGTTTATCGAAACGTTGAATTGGGAGACATTAACTTCAGATGATTTGAAACAAATGCAAGAAAGGAGTGTATGGCAAGATCATGAAAAGCTGTTTGCACTACGCAATGACTTTACAGATCAACTGGTACGCTACTATCAGCAGTATGACCGTCAACATCAGTCAGTTGCATACACTGGGCCGATTGTTCGACATCAAAAAGTTTCCACACAACTCGGAGTCGAATGTTATCAACCAACGATTCAAGCGATGCATCAAGCTTTCACGACATTCTATGATTATATTCGTGACACATTAAGTGATGACATCGATTATGTGGTGATCGGTCATTATGAACTGGTTCATTTATTATTAGGAGATCAACAAACACAAGAGGTCATGACTTGGATTACACAACGAAATATTTCTGCTTTGAAGTCAGAACTCGGTGTTGATCATCCACTCGTACAGTTGTTGTTAACGCCTACACACGAACAACTACAACAACTCAATACACGTTTTGATGCGAGTCATCAAATTGTGGCAACACTCAATCATTGGGATCGTTTCTTCCGTTCTCTCGGAATTAATAAAATCCATTTAGACATAACGCCTCAACCACCACGCTCATACTACAAAGGGATTTTTATCAATGCGGTACTAAAAGAGCGTCAAACGACATTAAATGGTGGTTACTACAAAGGCGTGCTTGAAGGATTTGGACTCGGTCTGACTATATAACGATACAAAGGGGGTTCTGGCATGCTTACGATTGCATTAGCCAAGGGACGATTATTAAAAAGTTTTATCGCTTATTTAAAGCAACAAGATGAAGATGAATTAGTTCAGTTGATCGAGTCACGCGATCGGCAACTTCAAATTCAAACAGAACAGTATCACTTCCTATTTGTGAAAGGCAATGATGTACCGATTTATGTAGAGCAAGGGATTGCAGACATTGGCATTACAGGTAGCGATATTTTAGCCGAACAATCTTATGACGTGAACCAGTTGATTCGCCTGCCATTTGGTGCTTGCCATTTCTCAGTAGCTGCCTTTGAAGACACGACAGAATACCGTAAAATTGCGACGTCTTTCCCTAAAACAGCACAGCGGTACTTTAAAGAAACGGGCAGAGATGTATCATTAATAGAACTATCTGGGTCGATTGAACTTGCTTGTGTTATCGGCATGGTGGATGGAATTGTCGATATCGTTCAAACAGGAAATACGTTACGGTCAAATGGCCTTGTAGAGAAGGAGTTTATTACAGATGTTCAAGCACAACTCATTACAAACCGACAAAGCTTTTTTACAGCGTCAGCAGAGATTGATGCCTTTATTAAGATGTTAGGAGTGTCGCTCATTGATTTATAATACACAACAATTTCTTGACCAATATCAAACAACAGCCCAATTAGATACTCGATTGCATGAGCAAATTGCGACCATTTGTGAAACTGTTAAGCAACAAGGTGACCGTGCGTTATATCAATATAATGAACAGTTTGATCGTGTCACAGTAGAAACACTTGAAGTCCCACAAGCTCAATTACAACAAGCGTATGACACATTAGATGATGATTTACGCCAAGCTTTAGAACTCAGTTACACACGAATTCGTGACTACCAAGCAAGTATTCGCTATCAAAATCAGCAGAGCAATAAAGAAATGTATGAAGTGTATCATCCGATCGAACGTGTGGGTGTCTATGTCCCTGGTGGCAAAGCAAGCTACCCTTCTACTGTATTAATGACTGCAACACTCGCAAAAGTGGCAGGCGTGAAAGACATTGTTGTCGTGACACCTCCTCAAAAAAATGGCGTTGCACAAAGTGTATTAGCTGCTTGTCATATTGTGGGTGTCGATCACGTCTATCAAGTGGGCGGTGCTCAAAGTATCGCAGCACTGGCTTATGGTACAGAAACGATTTCAAAAGTAGATAAAATTGTCGGCCCTGGTAACCAGTACGTTGCCTATGCGAAAAAGTATGTATATGGCGAAGTCGGTATTGATCAGATTGCAGGGCCAAGTGAAATTGCGCTTATTATCGACAAGACATGTGATGTAGAAGCCGTTGCCTATGATGTACTAGCACAAGCCGAACATGATGAAATGGCACGTACTTATGTGATTTCAACGGATCAATCATTGCTTGAACAATTGGAAAACCGCTTGGAAGCACTCACTACAACATCCGAACGCCAAGAAATTGTTGCAGCAAGTTTACGTGATTATCACTATGCGATTCATGCAGAAGACTTTCATGCATGTTGCCGACTGATGAACGAAATCGCTCCGGAACATGCATCCATCCAAACGGCACAACCAGAAAAATTTGTACCACATATTCACTATGTAGGCAGTCTGTTTTTAGGGGGCTATGCACCAGAAGCTATTGGTGACTATATTGCAGGTCCGAGTCACGTCTTACCAACCAATCGCACCGCACGTTTTCAACATGGCTTATCAGTCAATGATTTTCTAACAAAACATACTGTTATTCAATTATCACAAGAGACGTACCAACAAACATATCGTGCAGCCGCTACGATTGCACAGGATGAACAATTATACAATCACCAACAATCTTTAACTGTCAGAATGCGAGGGGAACAAAATGATTAAAATGGATAAAAATGAAAGTGCTGGAACGCCTTTATCACCGGAAACCTATTTTGAAATACTCAATGCACAAGATTATAACTTCTACCACGATGATGATTATGACCGCTTCCGCACAGCATATGCGAACTATTTTGGTGGTTTTACAAAGGACCAAGTTTGTGCTGCAAATGGGTCGGATGAACTTATTCAAAAGCTGATGTTTATTATGCCAGAAGGACCTTGTCTGACATTAAATCCTGACTTCTTTATGTATCAAGCATTTGCAGAACAAGTGGGACGTCCTATTGAATTTGTAGATGCAACAACCGACTTACAATTTCCAATTGACGCTGTATTAACACGTATCGATGAAGTCAAACCAAGCTTCTTTATTTTAAGTAATCCACACAATCCAACTGGTCAACGCTTTGATGAAACATATCTCTTACAAATTGCAGATAAAATGAAAGCACTAGGTGGCTATCTTGTGATTGATGAAGCATATATCGACTTTTCAACGCCACTTGATATTACATTGGAAGATCATATTGTCGTGATGCACACTTTATCAAAAGCATTTGGACTTGCCGGTTTACGTGTCGGTGTCTTAATCGGAACAGAGCCAACCATCGACCGTGTACGTCGCATTGAACACCCATATCCACTTAATATTTTATCTCTGCGCATTGCGACATATTTATTTGAACATCCAGACTCAACAAAAGTATTCGTTGCACAACAGCGTGACTTAAGTGACCGTCTGAAAAACATATTTTCACGCTATGTAGGTGACAAAATCAAGTTATATCCGAGTGAAACGAACTTTATTTTAACAGCAGGCTCTTATGCCGTGTCACTAGGTGAGTATGTATATGATCACGGATTTAAACCAAGATTCTATGATCCTATCACTGAACAGCCTATGAGTGATTGTGTGCGCTACTCGATTGCGACAGAAGAAGATCTAGACCGTTTCGAAAGTATTGTGAAAGAATGGAGTGAACAACATGACCTTTCAAATTAAACGTGAAACAAAAGAGACAAAAATTGATATTCGTCTCTCACAATCCAATCAAGAAAGTAACATTCAAACAGGCGTTGGATTTTTAGATCATATGCTCACACTGTTTAGCTTTCACAGCGGGCTTACTTTAAATATTGATGTTCAAGGCGACACATGGGTAGACGACCACCATACAACAGAAGATATCGGTATCGTTTTAGGGCAATTGCTCTTACAACTCACACAAGAAAATCCTTACTATGAACGTTATGGTCAACAATATTTACCGATGGATGAAACATTAGCACGTGCCGTTGTAGACATTAGTGGTCGTCCATACCTTCACTTTAATGCGACATTCAGTAAGGAGAAAGTCGGTCAGTTTGATACAGAACTGGTAGAAGAATTTTTCCGAGCATTTGTCATCAATGCACGTTTAACGGTTCACATCGATTTATTACACCAAGGCAATACACACCACGAGATTGAAGCGATTTTCAAAGCCTTTGCACGTGCACTAAAACAAGCGCTTGCACCTGCTGACTCGCAACGTATCCCCTCATCCAAAGGTGTGATTGAATCATGATTGTCATTGTAGATTATGGACTAGGAAATATTCATAATGTTAAACGTGCTGTGGAACACTTAGGTTACGAAGTTGTTTTATCACGCGATCCAGCAACCATCCATGCCGCAGATCAACTCATTTTACCGGGTGTCGGACACTTTAAAGATGCGATGACAGCAATACGTCAGTATGGTCTTGATCAGATACTGCAACAATACGACAAACCGATCATCGGCATTTGTCTTGGAATGCAGTTAATGTATGAAGAAAGCGAAGAAGGACATGTATCTGGACTAGGGCTTTTAAAAGGGCGTATTACAGAAATACAAACACCCTACACCGTCCCACATCTCGGTTGGAATAATTTAATCTCATCTAAAGCTGACTTAACACAAGATGTTTACTTCGTTCATAGCTATCAAGCACCCATGAATGAAGATGTAATCGCTTATGCAGAATATGGCACAGATATTCCAGGTATTGTGCAACACGAATCATATATCGGCATTCAATTTCATCCCGAAAAAAGTGGTGAAAGTGGCTTGAATATACTTGCACAAGCACTCAAAGGAGGATGGCAACATGCTTAAATTATGGCCAGCAATTGACCTTATTGAAGGACAAAGCGTGCGCTTAACAGAGGGAGATTATGATACATCAGAGGCAATGACACGTTCAGCAGAGGACAGCATTCAATTTTATCAGCAGTTTGAATGTGTTGATCGTATTCACATTATTGATTTAATCGGTGCTAAGTCACAACGTGCAGTCGAAATGGATTACATTCGCCAACTCATCAATAGTAGTACGAAACCGATCGAAGTGGGTGGTGGCATCCGTGATGTGGATACCATTCGTAACTATCTCTCACATGGCGTAGATTACTGTATTGTCGGAACGAAAGCCATTCAAGATATCGACTGGTTAACAGAAATGGCAACATTATTTCCCGGGAAACTCTATGTATCCGTGGATGCGTATGATACGGATATCAAAATAAATGGTTGGTTAGAAGATGCCCAACTTAACTTGTTTGACTATGTATCTGCTATTGAACACTTACCACTTGGCGGTGTGATTTATACCGACATCTCAAAAGACGGAAAGTTACAAGGTCCAAACTTTGAACGGACAGCACAACTGGCAGCCCATACCCAACTTCCTGTTATCGCATCAGGCGGGATTCGTCATCAAGCAGATTTGCACCAACTTGAAGAGACAGGTGTCGCAGCAGCTATTGTAGGAAAAGCCGCAAACCAACCTGAATTCTGGGAGGGATTACGATGATTAAAAAACGTATCATCCCCTGCCTCGACGTTAAAGATGGACGTGTGGTTAAAGGGGTTCAGTTCAAAGGATTGCGCGATATTGGTGATCCCGTCGCACTGGCCATGTATTATAACGACAGCGGTGCCGACGAACTTGTTTTTCTAGATATTTCTAAGACAGAACAAGGTCATGATCTGACATTAGATATTATTGAAAAAACAGCATCTCAACTGTTTATTCCATTAACGGTCGGTGGTGGCATTTCAACACTTGATGATATTTCTCAGCTGCTTAGACATGGTGCAGATAAGGTATCGCTTAACTCAGCTGCACTCAAAAATCCTGACCTGATTCGCCAAGCAAGTGAAAAGTTCGGGCGCCAATGTATCTGTATTGCGATTGATAGCCAATATGATCCTGAAACAGATGATTACTACTGCTGTACACACGGTGGTAAGCAACGTACAGACAAGCGTGTGTATGAGTGGGTTCAAGAAGTAGAGGCACTCGGTGCAGGTGAATTACTCGTGACAAGTATGGCCTATGACGGCATGAAAAACGGCTTTGATCTTGATCACTTAAATGGGATTGCACAACGGGTGAATATCCCAATCATCGCTTCAGGTGGTGGCGGCAATGCTGACCACTTTGTAACACTATTCAATGAAACACCCGTCTCAGCTGGACTTGCCGCAAGTATTTTACATGATAAAGAAACCACAGTTAAAGAAATAAAAACAACACTTGATCAAGGAGGGATTCCAGTCAGATGGCACTAAAACCAGACTTTTCCAAAGGACTCTTACCTGCAATTTTACAAGATGCCACAACACAACAAGTCTTGATGTTAGGCTACATGAATGAAGAAGCATTTGAACGTACGGTCAATGACGGTGTCGCATGGTTCTATTCACGCTCAAAGCAACGTTTATGGAAGAAGGGTGAAACTTCCGGACATACACAGCAAGTTGTCGACATACGTCTGGACTGTGATGATGATACGATTTTATTATTTGTACATCCACAGGGACCAACATGTCACACCGGCTCCCAAAGTTGTTTCAACACAGCAGTGCCCTATCAACTACAACAACTCGAAACAACCATTCAACAACGTGCAAGCGAGCAGTCAGATAAGTCTTACACGCAATATTTACTGGCAGAAGGTAAAGAAAAAATCACTAAGAAATTTGGCGAAGAAGCATTCGAAGTCGTGATTGCAGCTATGAAAAATGACCGTTCCGAACTCATCTCAGAAAGTGCCGATCTACTCTATCACCTGTTTGTCCTCTTGCACGAACAAGGCGTAACGATTAATGAGGTTGAATCATTGCTCAGTGCACGCCACAACACACAAAATAACTTTAAAGGCGAACGCCAAGATATTGAGAATTGGTGATAATCATTAAAAAAGTCATTGTGCGCTGAGAAACTAATATCGTATCTCAGCGCACAATAACTTTACATAAGTTAATCACATTTATGCCTACAAATTATTATCTTCTTCATCTCTCTCACTCACTTGTAAAATACTGAGTGAGCGCCGTTCAATCTTCTTAAATCTTTCTGCACGGGTTTGTAGTGCAATACGATCTGCTGACAACATCATGATAAATGAAATCATAATAATGATAAAAATGACAATCAACGGTACACCTGCAACGATAGACGCCGTCTGTAAAATTTCAAGCGCACGCTCTCCACCTACCAACATCAGTGAAAATGGCAGTAAACATAACGCAAATGCCCAAAACAGACGATTCAATTTGATAGGTTCACCTGTCACACGTAGTTGTGTCGCTGATGCCACAATATATGATGCTGAATCAAAGGTCGTTACTAAGAATAAGAAAGCTGATAGCACAAATAGAGCAATGATCACTGGCGCAAACGGCAAGTGATTCACAACTTCTATAATTGTCGCTTCTGTCCCATACTTATTTAAGAAAGAAATGACATCAAATTGACCCGTAATCTGTAAATATGTTGCGTAGTTTCCAAAAATACCAAAGAATAACGTACATCCAAATGTACCATAAACAATCGTCCCTAGAATGACTTCTTTTAATGTACGACCTTTTGAAATTCGGGCAATGAATAAACCAATAAATGGCGCAAACACAATCCACCAAGCCCAGTAGAAAACCGTCCATTGTTGTGGGAAGTTTGTCTCTTCACGATCACCCATACCACCAAATGGTTCAAGCCAAGTTGCCATTTGGAAGAAGTTTTTCAGCATATTCCCAAAACTTGTAACTGTCGTTTCCATCATAAAAATAGTTGGTCCTACAATGAAAACGAATCCAAGTAAAATCAATGACAGCCATACATTTAAGTCACTGAGTACTTGAATGCCTTTCTTCAAGCCTCGATAAGAGCTGTATGCGAATACAATTGTAATTCCCACTAATACACAACTCTTCACAACCATACTGGAGCCATCGACACCTGTTAATTTTTCCAAACCAGCTGAAATCATTGGTACACCTAGTGCGAGTGATGTGGCAGTCCCACCGATTAAGCCAAAAATAAATAAGATATCTACTAACTTTCCAATAAATTTGTCTGTTTGGCCTTTTAAAATCGGGCGACATGCTTGGCTAATTTTGAAAACTGGTTGCTTTTTAACAAAGACTAAATAGCCAATCGGCAATGCTGGCAAAACATAAATCGCCCATGCAATCGGTCCCCAATGGAACATACCATACATTGTCGCATAACTCAGTGCGGCATCGCTCATTGGTTTGACGCCTAGTGGTGGTCCTTGAAAATAGTACGCCCACTCAATCACACCCCAATATAGAATGTTTGAACCGATACCAGCACAAAATAACATAGAAGCCCACGCAAAGTCACTAAATTCTGGTCGATCGCTTGCACGCCCTAACGTAACCGAACCATATTTTCCAAATGCAATATATAATACAAAACAAAAAATAGCGAGACCTAAAACAAGATAAGCCGCTCCAAGATTTGTTGTAACAATATCATTCATCGCCATAACAACGGCACGACTTTGTTTTGGAAAAACCATCATTGGTATAACAGCAAGCAATAAGATACATGCTGCACCACAAAAAACAATCCAATCCATCAACTTATTATTTTTATGCACCATAACTCCCCCTTGTAATTTTTTGACATAATATCTTACACCCTTTATTTTACACTAACGAAATTTATATTTTAATGCAAATTATATTCAATAATATACACACCATAAAATGAATATATATAATTGAAGTCTGATTTAAATATTATCAAAACAGTTGTTTAAAGTAATAAAAGAAGGTACATGGATTTATACAATATGTATAACGCTAATTTTTTATACATAACATTTTCATTCATTTTGAAATCATATATAAAACAAAAGAAATAGCCTATTTATTTTTCACAAAAAATTATAGACTAAATGGGTTCAAGATAATGGATGCTCGTCTCCAAATACAATTGCACATGCTAAAAAGCCTTTAACGACACATGTCTTGCGTGCTGTTAAAGGCTTTATATTTCTAAATACGATATGATGTTACGGCGCCATCTTCTGGGTCGTTTTTACCATGCACATAGTAATCCACATGTTCGGGTTCTAAAGGTTTTACACCTTTGATAATATCTGCTGCTTTTTCAGCTAACATGAGTACTGGTGAATGGATGTTTCCGTTTGTTGTTGTCGGCATAACTGATGCGTCAACAACACGTAAGTTTTCCATACCGTGTACTTTCATTGTTAATGGGTCAACAACTGCCATCGGATCTGAAGCAGGTCCCATTTTTGCACTACATGATGGGTGTAAGGCTGTTTCTGCATCACGACGTACCCAGTCTAAAATCTCTTCGTCCGTTTGAACACTTGGTCCTGGAGAGACTTCACCACCGTTATAACGATCCATCGCTGGTTGATTTAAGATGTTACGTGCAACACGAATCGCTTCTACCCATTCACGTTTATCTTCTTCTGTTGATAAATAGTTGAAGACAAATTTCGGTTTCACATATGGGTTTGTTGATGTGATTTTTAAGCTACCACGTGAGTTTGAGTACATTGGACCGACATGAACTTGATAACCATGTGCTGTTTCTGCTTTTTGCCCATCGTAACGAACTGCCAGTGGTAAGAAATGGAACATCAAGTTTGGATAAGCCACGTCATCGTTTGAACGAACGAAGCCGCCACCTTCAAAGTGGTTACTTGATGCAGCACCTGTACGGCGTGTAATCCATTCTAAACCGATGAATGGCATTTTCAACTTGTTCAAGCTTGGTTGCATTGAAACAGGTTCTTTACAAGTATGTTGAATGTATACTTCAAGGTGATCTTCAAAGTTTTCACCCACACCTGGTAAGTGTAAGCGTGGTTCGATACCTAATGTTTTTAAGTATTCTGTATCACCAATACCTGAAAGTTGTAGTAATTGTGGTGTGTTGAATGCCCCACCCGATAAGATCACTTCACGTGCTAACACTTTATGCAAGCGACCGTTACGTTTATACGTCACGCCTGTCACAGTATTTCCATCAAAATGTAGTTTTTCTACAAATGCACGTGTTTTCACTGTTAAATTTTTACGTTTCATAGCTGGACGTAAATAAGCACGTGATGCTGATACACGTTGACCGTTATGAATTTGACTGTCAAATGGGCCAAAGCCTTCTTGACGGTAACCGTTCACGTCTTGTGTCTTTTTGTAACCCGCTTCTACTGCTGCATCAAAGAACGAATGGAACAGTGGATTGTCCGCTGGTCCACGACGCAACTTGATAGGTCCATTTAACCCACGAATTGGATCATCTGGCGTTGCACCGAATGCTGTTTCTAAGCGTTTAAAGTATGGAAGACAGTGTGCATAGTCCCAAGTTTCCATCCCTTTAGCGCTCCCCCATTTTTCATAATCTAACGGGTTACCACGCTGATAGATCATACCGTTGATTGAACTTGAGCCACCGAGTACTTTACCACGTGTATGGAACACTTTACGTCCACCCATATGTGGTTCGCCATCTGTCTCATATTTCCAATCGTAGAAACGATTACCTGATGGATACATGAGTGCTGCAGGCATTTGAATGAATAAGTCCCAAGGGTAGTCACTGCGACCTGCTTCCAGTACTAACACCTTTTTATCCTTTTCTTCACTTAAACGTGCACCTAATACTGATCCGGCGCTACCGCCACCAATAATAATATAGTCGTACATTTTATCGTATGCTTTACCCATCGAACATCCTCCTAAAATTTAACTTTAAGTGATTGTTTTTCAGTGAAACCTACTTGTCTTTTTTAAACCAATTGACTGGTTCTGGATTTGTATTTGTTAAAATATGTTTCATTTCAAGGTATTCTTCTAGACCCGCAGAACCGAGTTCACGACCGATACCTGATTGTTTGTAACCACCCCATGGTGCTTGTGCAAAGTATGGGTGGAAGTCGTTAATCCAAACTGTTCCCATACGTAATTTGTTTGCGACACGTTGTGCTTTGCCAACATCTTTTGAGAACACACCGCCTGCAAGACCATAGATTGAGTCATTAGCGAGACGAATGGCTTCTTCTTCTGTATCGAATCCTTCAATTGTCACAACAGGTCCGAACACCTCTTCTTGAACGATACGCATTGATGTGTCACAGTTTGTAATGACTGTTGGTTCAAAGAAAAAGCCGTCTTGTAAGTCTTCACGATCAGGGCGTTTACCACCAATCGCAATGGTTGCGCCTTCTTCTTTAGCAACGTCCATATAGCTTTCAACTTTTTCTCGATGTTCCGCTGAAATCAGTGGTCCCATTTCTGTTGTATCGTCAAAGCCATTGCCCATTTTAATATGTTTCACACGGTCAATTAATGCCGCTTCAAATTCATCTTTGATCGCATTATGAACGATTAAACGAGAACCTGCTGAACATACTTGACCTGCATGGAAATACGCACCGTTCAATGCTTGGTCAACCGCTAAGTCAAAGTCTGCATCATCAAATACAACATTCGGGTTCTTACCACCTAGCTCTAATGCCACTTTCGTTACATTGTCAGCTGCTTGTTTCATAATGCGTTTCCCTGTTTTGATACCACCTGTAAATGATACTAAGTCCACTTCTGGATGTGTTGACATGATGTCACCAATTTCAGAACCTGCTCCTAACACAAGGTTGATAACGCCTTTCGGGAAACCAACTTCTTCCATCAATTCAAATACGCGAATTGTTGTTAACGGTGTGATTTCACTTGGTTTCATCACAAGTGAACAACCTGTTGCTAATGCTGGTGCAATCTTCCATGATGCTTGAAGCAATGGATAGTTCCAAGGTGTGATTTGTGTCACAACACCGATTGGTTCTTTGACAACTTTACTCTCAGTATTTGGAATTGGTGAGTCGATTAATTCGCCACCATCTTTATCTGCTAAACCAGCAAAGTACATGAATACGTTATGAATATCATCCATGTCTGCACGAGACTCTTCTAGTGTCTTACCTGTATCTAAAGTCTCTAATTCTGCTAAGTTTTCACGATTTTTTTTAATTTTGTCAGCAAGTTCACGTACTTTTTGCCCTTTATATTCAGCCGTTGCTTGTGCATATTCTCCTTCATCAAATGAACGACGTGCTGCTAGAATGGCACGTTCCACATCTTCTGTTGTACCTTCTGCAACAGTTAAAATGACTTCTTGATTGTATGGATTAATAATGTCACGTGTGTTTTGATTGCTACTTCCAACCCACTCACCATCGATAAATTGACGGCGTGATAAATTTTTAATTGATTCCATCCTATACACCTCTGTTAAGTTTGTTAAGTTTTTATTTAACGAATCTCACAAAGTTAACTCTAACACAGGTTTTAAAATAGTGTCAACTTTCCCTCTGGTATACTATTGAATACATAGCTCTTTTTTTAAAAATTACATCTTTTTAACAGAAAAACTTGTGTTTCCGTTAAAAAGAAGCGTACAATTTAGCCGATAGGTTTCTTAAGGGAGGTGACCATAAAATGACAAATGGGGCAGATTATGCATCACAATTAGAAGCAGCAAAAGATATTGTTATCAATTCTATCGCAGAGACGATGGATTTATATGGAATTAATCGCAGTACAGGAAATTTATACGGCACAATGTTGTTTGAAGACAGCATGACATTGGATGAGATGCGTAGTGAATTACAGATGAGTAAACCAAGTATGAGTGCAGGGGTCAAAAAGTTACAAGAGTTTGATGTGGTCAAACAACGCTTCACACGTGGAAGCCGTAAACAGCACTTTGAAGCTGAAAAAGACTTCTTTGCTTTTTTCAGCAACTTTTTCACACAAAAATGGTATCGTGAGATCAAGATTAATATGGCTGCCTTACAAGAAGCAGAAGCGATGATTGATGCGATTATAGCGGCGGATGATGTGGAGAATGACGTGAAACAAGAGGCGCAAGAAGTCAAAGCACACATGACACATTCACGGTTATATTACCAATGGCTCAACTCAATTAGTGATGCGATTAAATCAGGAGAAATATTTAAATACTTTCCAATACCAGATGAAAATGCTTAAAAAAGAAGTCTGACACACGCTTGTCAGACTTCTTTTTTGCTATAAATTATTATCTTCATCATCTTTTTCACTCACTTGCAAAATACGCAATGAACGACGCTCAATCTTTTTAAAACGCTCTGCACGAGTTTGTAATGCAATGCGGTCACCAGACAAGATCATCATAAATGATATCATGATAATAACAAAGATGACGATGAGTGGTACACCGGCGACGATGGATGCTGTTTGCAAGATTTCTAATGCACGTTCGCCACCGACGAGCATTAATGAGAATGGCAATAAGCATAATGCAAACGCCCAGAACAAACGATTCATTTTGAGCGGTTCACCTTTCACACGTAATTGCGTTGCTGCTGCTACGATATATGACGCAGAATCAAACGTTGTCACTAAGAATAAAAACGCTGATAGGATAAACAAAGCAATCAGTACCGGCGCAAACGGCAGATGATTCACAACTTCAATAATGGTTGCTTCTGTACCATGTGAATTCAAGAATGAAATCACATCGAACTGACCTGTAATTTGTAAATATGTCGCATAGTTTCCGAAAATACCAAAGAACAGCACACAGCCAAATGTCCCATAAACAATCGTTCCGAGAATCACTTCTTTCAATGTACGTCCTCTTGAAATACGTGCAATGAATAGTCCAATAAATGGCGCATATACAATCCACCAAGCCCAGTAGAAAATGGTCCATTGTTGTGGGAAGTTCGTCTCTTCACGACCACCCACACCACCAAATGGTTCTAACCATGTTGCCATTTGGAAGAAGTTTTTAATCATATTGCCGAAACTTGTAACAGTTGTTTCCATAATAAAAATAGTCGGTCCAATAATAAAAACAAAACCGAGTAATAGGAATGACAACCAAACATTCAAGTCGCTCAATACTTGAATACCTTTTTTCAGTCCACGATAAGAACTGTAAGCAAAGACGATTGTAATACCTACTAAGACACAACTTTTCACAACCATGCTGGAACCATCCACACCCGTCAATTTCTCTAGTCCAGCCGAAATCATCGGCACACCGAGTGCAAGTGACGTTGCAGTCCCACCGATCAAACCAAAAATAAATAAAATGTCAACGAGTTTACCGATAAAACCATCTGTTTGTCCTTTTAAGATTGGACGGCATGCTTGGCTAATTTTAAAAATGGGTTGTTTCTTTACGAAGACTAAATAGCCAATCGGCAATGCAGGCAAGACGTAAATCGCCCACGCAATTGGTCCCCAATGAAACATGCCATACATTGTGGCATAACTTAGTGCTGTATCACTCATCGGTTCCGCACCTTGTGGCGGTCCTTGATAGTAATATGCCCACTCGATGACACCCCAGTATAAAATGTCTGAGCCGATACCAGCACAGAAAAGCATAGACGCCCATGCGAAGTCGCTAAATTCTGGTCGATCGCTTGCACGTCCTAATGTGACCGAACCATATTTACCGAACGCAATATATAATACAAAACAAAAAATGGCGAGACCTAACACGAGGTACGTCGCACCTAAATTTGTTGTAACAAATTCATTCATCGCTACAACGACGGAACGACTTTGTTTTGGAAATACCATCATCGGTATCACAGCGAGTAACAATACAAACGCTGCACCACAAAATACGATCCAATCCATTAATTTATTATCCTTATGCACAGTGAATCCCCCTTCATTAATCTGTTGCACGATCTGAGATAACTTCTGCTTTAGACTAACGAAGTTTACATTTTAATGCAAATTCAATTCAATAACATACACGTTTTATTATGAATATATATAACTAAAATAACAATCAAACATTGTTAAAACAACGGTGTAAAGTAGGTTAATAACGTTAAGTAATTACTTAACGTTGAATTTTTATACATTTGAAACTAATAATTATTTATTTTAAAATCATTAAAAATACCTACCTTTCTAAAAAAGTAGGTATGTCATGATATTAAGTTAAATATTGGGACCATACAATCTCGCACTGTCATCGATTGCTGCACCAGTTAGACGTTTTTCTAAACTATGATGCCAGCTTTCAGGTGTAAAATCTGCTTCTTGTAATACTTTTATGTCTGTCTTATCAGCTTTCCCTTGTAATGTGTCATTCATCCGCTGAATCGTCCAATCAGGATATGGTCGCTCTTGCAGCACTAGTACATCGCCTTGTTGGATATAACCTTCTTGCAACACACGATAGTACCAGCCTGTTTTACCTGTGTCTTCTAACATTTTCGCAAACTCAAGAATTCCTAACCGACGACTTGGTTTCCAGCATGGGCGTCTCGGTTGAGAAACCTGTATCACTGCTTCTCCGACTTGATAAACATCACCGATACAAACCGTTTGTTCATTCATACCTATCACAGAAATATTTTCCCCATTACTCCCCGTAGGAATTTCTTGCTCGTATTGCGCACTAAACACTGGGTAATAATCTGCGGCATATGCGAATAATGCTTTTTCTGTTCCACCATGATGGCGGGTATCTCCGACAGCATCACCTTGAAGCCCTTCCGTTCCAAGCCATACCGGTTCTGAGATTTCTCGTTTAAAAGCCGCAGTCGTCCATGTTTGTGACATCAAGTCTGTCGCATTTGCATCGCCGTGTTCCTTTACTTTGCCTACATAAAGTTTTTGAATTTGACGTGTCATCGTGTTTCCCCTTTCTTTTCATTACTATACAACACATTTATTACCTTCATTATCGCACAAACTTTATACTTGTGTCCGACATAGATGCCTTATACACTATCATTAAACAATAAAGATAAAGGTGGCAACAACTTATGCAACATGCGTTATATCAACATGGCACATTAGGCACCCTGATGGCAGGTGCACTGGAAGGGACATGCAGTATTGACACGTTACTTCAACACGGCGATCATGGGATTGCGACATTAACGGGCTCCGATGGCGAAGTAATTTTTGTCGACGGTCAAGCATTCCATGCGACAACAACAGACGATAAAGTGCGCATACTTTCTGGGGAAGCGCTCACACCTTATGCATCTGTCTCAAAATTCTCAGCAGATACGGCTTTTGAAGCAACTGCCGCAAACCACGAAGCGTTGTATCAACAAATTCGTGAACGCATGCTGAGCGAGAATCTATTTGCAATGATTAAAATTAAAGGGACATTCAGTCACATGCACGTTCGCATCATGCCAAAACAGGATCCACCGTATACACGTTTGGTTACTTCTGCTAAAGCGCAACCTGAATATCACCGTCAGCACATCTCAGGTACAATCGTTGCAGTCTATACACCCGAAGCATTTCACGGCATTGGTGCCGCTGGCTTTCATGCACACTTCATTTCAGAAGATCAGCAGTTTGTTGGACACATTTTAGACTTTGACTTGGCAGAAGGAACTGTTCAAATTCAAAACTGCGCAACCTTGGAACAACACTTATCAACCGACCCAAGCTTCATCAATAAAACATTCGACTATCAAGATATCGCCGAAGACATCCGCCAAGCAGAATAAAGAACGAGGTTGTGAGAGAAGCGTTTAGGGATTGAGCAGAACCCAAGCAATTCTCAAAATAGCTTTTTTATTTTGGGGAATTGCGACGTTCTGTCGAAAGCCCTGCTTCTCGAACACTGACATCACGAGGTTGTGAGAGAAGCGTTTAGGGATTGAGCAGAATTCGAATGATGAGTAAAGTCCTTTTTTACGCCCCTGAACACTAACAGCCCATTCACTTCAATTCGTGTGAATGGGCTGTTGTTTATGTTATTTATTTTCGTAAAATTTAAAGATACGCTCTGCATTTTCTACATTATTCATATTCCCTCGAAAGGCTTCAGAGCCCGGACCGTAAGCGTAAGTATTCGTATCTACGCCAGTGTGTCCAGATGATGTCCATCCTGTTTTTGAAGCATCATTGATAGGGTGTTGAATCGCATCTTGCAACGCTTGATATTGTTTTTCGTATTTCTCTTCATCTTTTTTCTTATTTAGTTTCGCTAACTGATCTGCTTCTTGTTTTATCTTTTTCATTTCTTTCTTATCAACATCAAAACCGTAACCTGCTTGAATCGTATCATCGATTGATTCTCCTGATGCAATCTGTTCTGTCATCCATTGTGGCGAATGCTTCATATTACGTATTGGCTCTGCATCCCACGCATATTCTCCATCTTTTCCTACCGATAAACCACCAGTTGAATGGTCTGCTGTCGCTACGACGAGTGTATCTGGATTTGATTCGGCATATGCCATCGCATCTTCAAATGCCTTCTCGAATCCTTTCATCTCTGACATCACACCTGTTACATCGTGTGTATGACCTTGCTTATCAATTGATGCGCCTTCTACCATTAAGAAAAAGCCATCTTCATCTTTAGACAAACGATCCAAAGCTGATTTTTGCATATCAGCTAGACTCGGATTATCATCAGGTGCATCGATTTGTAGTGGCATATTTTCATCTGCAAATAACCCCAATACTTGGTCACTGTCTGATTCAGTTAATCCTTCCTTATTCGTTACGACATCATAGCCATCTTTTTCAAATTGCTTATCAAGGTTCCCGTTTTCTTTACCAAAATATTTTGCGCCACCACCGAGTAACACATCTACCTTATGTGCGTCTTCAATGCGTTCGTCATAAAATTGTTGCGCAATCTCATTCTTTTTATCTCGGTCTGTCACGTGTGCTGCATAGGCTGCAGGTGTCGCATCTGTCAACTCAGCTGTTGTCACTAACCCCGTTGACTTACCGATTGACTTAGCACGTTCTAATACGGTCTCCACTTTTTTTTGGTTTTCATCAACACCAATCGCACCATTGTATGTTTTATGCCCTGAACTAATCGCTGTACCTGCTGCTGCTGAATCTGTAACATTTTCTTCTTTATCTGCCGAGTATGTACGTTGACTTCCGACAAAATAATCATCAAAAGCTGTTTCTTCCATTTCTTCTGTATCCGGATTATCAGCAAAATATCGATATGCTGTTTGGTAGGACGGTCCCATACCATCTCCAACCATGAAAATAATATTTTTAGGACTTTCTTTATCGCCGTAGACAGTCACTTGATCTTGGTGCTGACTGTTTGCTTTGACTTCAGGTGCCGTCCCTAAAATTGATGCACTGACTAATGAACTTGCAATCATGATACTGCCTAAAGATGAACGTAATTTCATGCTTCAAAAACCCCTTTTCAATATTAGATTCAATGTCATTATAGTTTTAATTTTTGAAGAGAATTTGAATTAAATATAAAGATTTTGTTAAGGTGATTTTTAAAGTTCCACATGAAACACATCTTATTAATGTACAAAAGGAAGACTTCCCGCTCTATAACGGTAGCCTTCCTTCATACTCATTTATTCACTAAATGAACGTCTAAATATTAATGTTAGTACTAATATTACAACTGAACCAAATGCTGCCGTTAAGAATACAGGCATAAATGCAGCACTCGCAACAGCATCCAAACCTTCCATAAGCGCCTGACGTACAGGTGTATTTGGCATCATTTCAAGCTTCTGCCACAAAGCATAAGTACTGCCGTTCACCTGTTCAACTTGAGACATCAATTGTTGCGGAACATCTTGTTGTGTTAAATGTCGATCAGTTAATGCTGTCGTCACTTTTGAGACAGTTTTGCTGAATCCTAGTTGGATCAACGTCGCAAAAAGTGTTGGGGCAATGGTAATACCCATCTGGCGTGAAACAGATAACGTCGCAATGACTGTACTGTTTCGGTCATCACCATAACCTGCCGTTCGTGTTGCCAATACGGTCATCGGTGCACCGATTGTAAAACCAAAACCTAGACCGGCTATGATAGAAAAGATTAAGAATGTGATGACACCCGATGTTAATATCGCTAACCCACCATATCCCAAAATACTAATAAGACTCGCAACAACTAATGCAAAGACAGGCCCCTTCTTATCAACCATACGGCCACCCATCGATGCACCAACACCAGAAGCGAGTGCAAGTGGTGTAAGCCAAAAGCCACTATCTGCCGCACTCACATGCAAAACATTTTCGACAAAAGATGGAATGAAAATAATAGCACCAATCAGCATACCCGAACAAATCCCCATTACGAGAATCGCTGAAAATGTTGGTTTACGTAATAATTCATATGGTAAAAACGCATCGACATTTTTGCCTTCATTACGTTTTTCAATCCAAATCATCATGGCATAGCCTAAAATTGCTAGTACGAAGAAGGCAATAACAGACCATCGCATCGTACTGCTCATTGCACTACTTGCACGAATGTTATAAATTCCGAACATCACGAACAATGTCGAAAGTGAGAACATAATAATCGCATATGTATCCATCTTTTTCTGTACAGGACGTTGTGTTTCTGTCATTTTCAACATCACAAATATTGTAATAAACACTGCGATTGGTACATTAATTAAGAACAACCAATGCCATGTACCAGTCACTTTGATCAGTAAACTTCCTAAGTTAGGGCCAAGTACAGAGGCGATCCCATTCATTGCACCGAGCGCACCTAACATCGTCCCTTGCTTAGAACGATCGTACGTCGAGATGAAGTGGGCACTCGCGATGACAAAAAGTCCACCACCACCGAGTGATTGAATGAGACGTGCGATGATGAAAAATGTATAGTTGGGACTTAATGCTACAAGCAATGAGCCGACGCCGAATAAGACTACTTCAACAATATAAACTTTCTTGCGACCATACATATCAGCCAACTTACCAGCTATTGGCGTTGCAACCGCCATACCTAACGTATAAATAGCAATTCCCCATGCGCCCATCTGTGGCTGTATTTCAAACGATTGATTAATCGTCGTCAATGCTGCGCTAATAATTCCGTTATCCAATGCTGCCATAAATACACCGATAAGTAAAAGTAGCGCAACCAAATTAAACTTGGTTTCTTTAACTGATGATTTCACTCGATTATCCTCCCACATTATTTGTCTTAATACTACTACTTTGTGGTGGCAATGTGAACACACATAGAAATAAAATGACTACATCATCCCCACATACGTAACGATCATGTAGTCATCATTATTAATAGAAATGCTATTGCTCTTTATGGGCTGCATGCACAATATAATTCAAACCATCTTTGTGACGTTTGAATGTTTTAAACATGCGTATAAACATCGGTCGATTTTCTTTCTTCATTGCATTTTTAACAATTTTCAACGTCCCTTTGACTCCTTCATCATAAATCATCCCTTTTGGTGTCATGAGAGTCATAGGTCCATGTTGTGTTTCGATGTTATCAAAACCTGCTTGACAATACAGTTCATGCCATTTTTCTTTCAATTGTGGTGACACATTCACATTGATAGCTTGAGACAAGTCATTGATGATTTCTGTTTCTTTAGAAGGTACTTGAATAACGATATCATGTGTCAGTAACACACCACCTGGCTTCAGTACACGATAGTATTCGTTTAACGCTTGTTGTTTCGCCTTAACAGGTAACATCGTCAGCATCGCTTCATTCAGTACGATATCAAAACTGTTATCATCGAATGGTAAGTTCATCGCATTTGCCTGTTGTAAATGAATCTTATCCGACAACCCTGCTGCCGCTACATTCTTTTCACCTTGTGCCAATGCTGTTTTATTCAAGTCGATCCCTTCGATTTGACAGCCGTAAGTTTTCGCCAAATGAATCGATGTGGTACACATGTTGCATGCGACTTCTAACACCTGTTTATCCGAAGAAAAATGTCCTTTATCGATTAACCAATCCGTCGCACGCTTTCCACCCGGACGTAATCGTGTTTTTCCTAGTTTTGCTAAAAATGTATGGCCTGCTTCTTTTCTCATCGTATCACCTCTTAATTGATAATGATTATCATTATTATATCATGAGACATAACTATTTTTTCTCTTTATTTTATGGCGAATTTATGAACGCAAGAATTCGTGATTTTTTAACACATGTCACTTATGATAGAACTATCACAGATAAAGGAGAAAAATGATGAAACCTGTTTACTTTAACCACGACGGCGGTGTCGATGACTTAGTCTCACTCTTCCTACTCTTACATATGGATAATATCAAGTTGATTGGTGTGAGTGCGATCGGTGCTGATTGTTATGTCGAACCTGCTGAAAGTGCTTCACGCAAAATTATCAATCGCTTTAGCCATTATCCGATTGATGTGGCAACTTCTTATGAGCGCGGGAAAAACCCTTTTCCAAAAGATTGGCGCATGCATGCCTTCTTTATGGATGCTTTACCCATCTTAAACGAGCAACGTCCGTCACAATCACACACACTCAAAACACATGCTTACGAAGATATCATTGAAAAAGTCCAAGCTTCTCAACAACCTGTGACACTCCTGTTCACTGGCCCGCTAACTGACCTTGCGAAAGCATTAGATGTGGCACCAAATATTACAGACAATATCGAACGACTCGTATGGATGGGTGGGACATTTTTAGATAGAGGAAATGTTGAAGAGCCTGAGCATGATGGAACGGCTGAATGGAATGCTTTCTGGGATCCTGAAGCTGTTGCACATGTTTTTGAAACGGATATCCCGATTGACATGGTCGCTTTGGAAAGCACCAACCAAGTCCCACTCACACCTGCCATTCGTCAGTACTGGGCAGATCAACATGAACATACGGGTGTTGACTTTCTAGGCGTCAGTTACGCGGCTGTTCCACCATTAACGCACTTTCAAACAAATTCAACATATTTCTTGTGGGACGTACTCACAACAGCATATACAGGTAAACCTGACCTCGTCCGTCAAAAAACAGTCCATGCATCCGTTATCACACACGGACCAAGTCAAGGGCGCACTTATCTAGATGAAGAACATGGGCGACCACTTAATCTCGTTTATCATGTAGATCACGATGCCTTTTTTGCATATATTACTGACCTTGCTAAAAAAGTACGTGATTAAATACTTTTTCAATTTAAAGACCCTCACAATCATACGAATTTGTGAGGGTCTTACCCTGATTATTAGCATTCACAGGAAATATCATCAGCACTTCATTTTCCATACAAAAAAGCCCACGTTACTATGGGGAGAACGTAGGCTAAAAAATTCAAAATATGAAAATAATTAACACTGTAATTTTATTATAGCACAATTTAATATTAAATTTATACAATTTGAATCGAAAATTTCTGTTTTTTTATTTAGTGTTCTACAATTATAACATAGGACAATTGCTTTCATACCAGTATTTGCCTATATAAAAACAAGCAAGTAGATCATGAATATCTACCTGCTTGTATCTTTATCTATTCTATTAAGCACCTAAAATTGTTTTAATCAATAAACCGACACAGACCGTTGTTGCAATTAAGAAAAATCCTGGTAACAAGAAGCTGGTCGTTTTCGTTGAACGTGTTTCGTCGACATCTACCGCAAAGAGAATCGTTGGTTGTGCTGGAATAACAAAGTTCACATTTAACGTTTGAACAATGGCTAAGAAGAATGTAGGCGGAATGCCTAATGTCATCACAATCGGCACCATGATAGATGCTGTGGCTGATTGTGAAATCACAACCATTGATACCAGCCCGACGAACAAGATCAAGAGCCACGGTGCTTGTTCAACAAGTCCTCCTATTTGCGTCTCCATGATATCTCGGTTAGAAGGAGCGCTGAAGATGGTTGCCCCTAGCCAACCAGGCCCGAGCACCGCAAATAAAGCCCCAATCGCAGCTTGTGTAATATGAGAATTTAAAATTTCAGTCGGCTGAATTTTAATGAGTAACAGATTAACCATCGCACTCATATACATAAAAAGTTGTACAAGATCTGTCATCTGTAACTTAACAATTTCACCATCAACTTTAAATGATGGACCAAATTCAGGGAAAATACCGAATGTAAGTATGCAAGCGACTGCCACAATAAATGACAATACACCTAACTTAACACGTGTAGAATATGTTTTTGTTGTATCTTCTTCAACAATTTTTTGAAGCATTGTCTGCGCTTGACGCTCATCCATTTTTGTCTCTCCAACGAACGTCACAAAAGTACTCAAGATAACCATGCTAATGAGCGCTGTCGGCAAAACAATCGATAAATATTGTCCCATTGTAATGCCTAATCCTGCAAATTCTGAGATCATGTATGCTGTGGCTGATGCAGCCGGACTACACAACAATGCGATATTCGCTGTCAACACAGAAGCTGTTAGTGGTTTTTTAGGTTTAATACGTGCTTTTAACGCTGTTTTCGCAATAATTGGTTCTAATGAAAGGGCAATATTTGCTGTCCCAATACCAAATACAAATAAAAAGACAATCATAGGCGCAATGAAGATGATAGATTTCGGGAAACGTTCGATCACTTTTGATGCCAAGTGGACGAGATAATCAATGCCCCCTGTTGCTTGAAGTGTTCCGCCTGCAATCCCGATTGATAAAATAATTAACACGGCCGTTACTGGGGCTGATCCCGGTGATAAGCCAAAGCCAAATATCATCACTAATTGTGCAACAATCGCAAAGATCCCACAACCGAGTGCGCCTGCCGTACGCAATCCGAGAACAATTGCAAGAACCATAATTATAATTTCTATACTAAAAAGAAGCATTCTTTTTCTTCCTCTTTTCATTTTCAATGTGAATATTTTAACATAATACTTTCTTCTTGATAATGCGTTTTTTATACGCTTTTTGACATATTTGTTAACTTACGTCAAGAGCAATTGATTTTCTTATGTTTTATGAATGTGTTAGGTTATGAATGACGTTAGGAAAACAGTTGAGATAATCATTCTACTTTCTACCCAAAGTACAGATTTATAATATCTCAGCCCCGACAGCTTTAAAAACAGACTTCTGGAAGGTGAAAATAATATGGAAATACTCAAAGATAAAGTCGCAGTGATCACTGGTGCAAGCAGTGGTATCGGTGCTGCTATTGCACGACAACTCAACGACAATGGCGCAAAGATTGTATTACTCGCACGTAATGAAGATAAAATGAATACCGTTGCAGAAGATTTTACAGATGCATTAATAATCCCAACAGATGTCACGGATCGTGCATCAGTGGAACAAGCAATTGAACACACAATTGCACACTTCGGACAAGTTGATTTTCTTATCAACAGTGCTGGTTTAATGACTTCTTCAGCTATTACAAAAGGAGATGTTTCTGGTTGGGATGCGATGATTGATGTTAATGTGAAAGGGACACTTTATGCGATTAATGCTGTCATGCCACATCTTCAATCACAATCTAGTGGACATATCATCAATATCTCATCAATCTCAGGCTTTGAAGTCACAAAAGTAAGTACACTTTATAGCGCAACAAAAGCGGCTGTACATGCGATTACACAAGGACTTGAGAAAGAATTAGCACGCACAGGTATTCGCTCAACAAGTATCTCACCAGGCATGGTAGACACACCGCTCAATGATGGATATGACTTCGGTGATCGTAAAATGCTTGAAGCACAGAACATTGCAGATGCTGTACTCTACGCATTAACACAACCTGCACATGTCAATGTCAACGAGATAACCGTTCGCCCTGTATAACAACAGATTACACACACGAGATACGACACTTAAGTATCTCGTGTTTTTTTACATGTAATTGACATATCTTTTCGAAAATTCTAAACTTGAATTAAACCGTTTACAAAATAAGGAGGATGTCAAATGACGAAAATTGCTATTGCTGGCGCAGGTGCTATGGGGAGTCGTATTGGAAGTTACATTAAGCAAGCAGGATACGATGTCACATTAATTGATACATGGCCAGACCATGTTCAGGCCATCAATGATAAAGGTCTAGAAATTCAAACAGAAACAGATACATACATCGTAGACATTCCTGCTGTTTTACCAACAGATGTCACTGGTTCATTTGATTTGATTATCATTCTTACAAAATCAATGCACTCAGAAGCAATGATTCATGAATTAAAAGAACGTGATACCATTCATCAAGACACAGCCATCCTAACAATGATGAATGGACTTGGACATGATGAGCGTTTCGCAAAAATTGTACCACATGAGCAAGTCTTTTTAGCTGTAACGATGTGGACAGCTGGTATGCGTGGTCCCGGACAAATTTTGCTAGAAGGACAAGGCAGTATCGAACTGCAACGTGCAGACGGTCAATCTGATGAACGCACTGAGAGAATCAATAAAATTTTCAATGATGCAGGACTAAACGCTAAAATTAGCGATAATGTATTCCAATCAATTTGGTCTAAAGCGACATTGAATAGTGTGTTAAATCCATTGTGTAGTATTTTGAATAAAACAATCTATGAGTTCGGTAGCTATGAGTACTCACGTGATATGGTTACACCTGTCATCGATGAGATTGTTACTGTGGCAAAAACACGTGGCGTAACACTCGATGCTCATGCCATGCTTGAGAAAATAGAAGCTGCTTACCCTAAAGAAACACAAGGATTACACTATCCATCTATGCATCAAGATTTATACAATGGGCGCTACACAGAAGTCGACTATTTAAATGGACAAATCAGTAAATATGGACGTGAAGCGAATATTCCAACACCTAACAATGACATGCTAACACACTTGATTCACCAGTTAGAAATGAAGTATGTCAAATAAGATACAAGCGGGGAGCGATGAATGATGATGTCATCGCTCCTCGCTCTTTGTATAATTTAAAAAATTACATACAGTTCTTCTGATAAGATTTGTCGTACGATAATCTTAATTCAACAAAATATAAAAAGCATTTAAATTTCTTTTTCTGTTCCATACCCCACCTAAACTACTATCATGATATAATTTTTTCGTCATCAACACACTATCTGTTGAAATCTGACAGGATAGGAGGTGTTTGATTATGACTGTAATATCTATCGTATATTGCACATTGCTCGCGCCAATAATCGTTGGTATTGTACTTGCGACTTACAAGCATTGGTTAAGTAATCGCAAGCGTTGATGACGATTAACCACCAATCACTAACAAAAAAACGCCATCTACTACGGCAATAGTAGATGGCGTTTAGTGTTCAATCATGACTGTTGATTGAATATCGTATATATTACACATTTAAAGTATAACGGAAAATTCAATTATATGTCAACCATTATGTTAAAATACTTTTTTAAGGAGTGAGATATGATACTCAATCCTTCGTTTTGGTTGAAACAATGAGTATAGTGGTCGTGGGTATCTGAAGTAAAAATATGGTTTTAAAACTCTGGCACACTACAAGGATGATTAAGTGAACGCAGTCACACATCAATCAGCTACGGTAAAACTTCTAGTTCCAATATCGTATCCGATTATTGTTCAACTTTTTGCTTACCAGAGCCTCGCTCACTAACGAATTGTTTATTGTAGTAGTTACTATTCATACTAATCTCACTATCAAACTTCTCTAGCCCATCTCGTTCAATCAATGTCGGTGTCTCTGAGAATAAGTCTGTTCCTAAACCGAGACGATCGCCTTTAATCTCAACACCCATGCTCGATAAAATAGTTGGGAACATATCTAATGGTGCGAATTGACGGTTTTGTACTTTCTCAGGTTCTTTCGCTGGATTAATGATGAGATTAAAAATGTCACGTTTATAATCTGGATCGAAGTCTTTAAAGAACTTTTTATCCATGCTGAGATGATCCCCCGTAATGACAATCGTTGTATTTTCATAATAAGGCTGTTGTTGTAACCAACGGACAAATGCTACTGCTTCTGATGTTGAGTAAGCAATCACATTCGCATATTGGTTATCACGAGGTGTTGGTGTATTTTTCGACACGTATCCATCTGGAAAGTGTGTATCTGCTGTTTCCATCGTAAAGTTGAAAGGCTTCCCTGTTTGTGACAAACGTGTGATTTCTTGCTTCGCATAGTCATACAGCTTATCATCTTCAAAGCCCCACCATACTTTGTAATCTTTCGGAATATAACCATGATTACGTGCATATTTCCAATCCCAAATATTAAAATTACCATGAGATTTGAAATACGTTGTCAAACCACCAAAATCAGCGTCTGCACCGAACATAATCGTTTGTTCATAACCTTCTTCATGCAAGATGTCGCCCATTCCACGAGCACCTGGCAAGAAGTAACCTGACTTTCCATAACTATTTCCATTCATTGGAATCTTCAGTGGAATACCCATACCCATGTTCACCATGCCTGCTACGGACCAACTTGAACCATACGTTTGATGCGGACCACCAAATGGGTCTTTCGAGTCTGAAAAGTGTACACCTTCTTTCGATAGTTCTGTTAACTCAGACATTAAGTTTTCATTCATATAACCGCCTAGATCTTTCGATAAATAAGAGTTTTCAACAGATTCTAAATAAATATGTACTAAGTTACGCTTCTTCTCTGGAAACTGATACTGTTTCGTTGTAGGTGCCACATAGTTCTGCTTAATATACTGTGAGTCTTTTGCATAAGCTTCATATACTTCAGGTAAACGCAATTTTTGTGAACTATACGTAACACCTGTGACTAACACTACGAGTGAGACAAGCAACAACAATGTTCTCGCCACTGTTCGTTTCAAGAAGGTGCGTTGTCGTTGGCCAATCACATCGTATCGGTTATACACAACTAGAATAAATAGCGGCATTGCTAAGAATAGTGCTTTTAAAATAGGTGTGCGAACCATTTCTTCAACCATGCCGTCCGACGTCCCTTTGATTGGTGACTTCAAGTTAAATAAAAATTGTTCAGGCGTAATATTACCGAAGTAGTCAATAAACCAATTTGAAAAATACACTGCAAGTAAACCAATAATTACAAATAACATCGTCAAGATTTTGATTGTCACATCAATCCAACGACGCTTCACTGATGTTTTGTGAAGTTGGATCTGTGTTTGACGCTGTAATACATATTTAACTGCAATCCATAATGTACCGATGAACAATGCGACGCCTATGTAATACAATGAGAAAAATGGTTGATAGGTTGCATTTTCTACACTATCTGGACGTTTTAACACAAAAACAAATAGTCCGAGTGTAACGATATTAATAGTAATAAAGTAAAATAATCCCTTCTCAATGATACGTCCTATCGTTCTATGTTGTTTTAAAATTGTGACATCGATTGTTGTGACTAAAAGCCCTGCTACAAGATAAATAATCCATTGCATCTGATGCGAATACCTCCTATTTGTCTACATAATCATATTTATTTTACGTCGTCTTGTCCCCCTTGTCACATACTTTTGAGAAAAAGTGATTTGACAAAATATTTCGATGTTTCACCTTATTCAACACTGCATATTCCAATCATTAATTAAAGTTATTTAATATTTATAGTCACTTTCAACGTTCCTATCTCTCAACATTTCTAAAAACCTTGTAGTATAACAAACATCAAAAGAACCCCACATATTTTATTTTTAAAATATATGAAGTTCTATCTAGATTGATAACTATCTCTTGTTTATTTGAATTTAGATTTTAAGAGAATATGCTTGTACTTTTGTACATTTGCATAACGTTCTACTGACTGAGTGCTGTTTCAAGCGCTTTGTCACTCGTAATATCTGGATGAATCGGGTTGTTTTCATAATATTTACCTGTACGGTCTTTAATTTTATAATTCGTAATATTCATCTGCGTACCATCATAAAGTGTCAGTGTTGTGTTAGCTGTCGTATACGTCGCAGTGTCTTTACCGATAAACTGTATATGTGAACGACCTTTAAAGGCAAGGGCAGTAATCTCTCCAGAACTTGCTGTTTTATCACCAATTAATACATCCACAGGTGTCTCCAAGTCCTTCGACCCAGCTTTCACTTGTATCGGTGTACCACCGCCATTGACTTTGCCCTTTTTCAACGTTGCATCAAAGCTGTTCCCTTTACGATCAACCCATGACATGAGTGTCCCATCTGGAATAATCTTAGACAATCCTGCTATCATCGGCCCCATATCGCCACCATCGTTGTTTTGTAAATCCACAATCACACGTTCATAGTCATGTTTTTCAAGCGCATCATTCAATGTCTTCGCATAACGTTCTGCTTCTTTTTCACTGCCCATGAATCCTGGTAATTCTAATACAAGTGTTGTGCCCACCTTTTTACTCGTTGGATACGCTACTTGATCTTTCACATCGCTTTGTTCAGATGGTGTTTGAAGAAATGCGTGTTTACCACCAGCCACTTTCAATGCTTTGCGCAATGCATCATGGGTATCTTCATATGACTTTGCGTCTTTCGTCGTTTGATAAGCTTCTTCTTTGGCGCGTTCCCACTGTTCTCCCTTTGCATAGAGACCTTGACTCTCCATTTGTGTGATAGCAATTTTGACATAGTCTTTTGTCGATGGTTTCATCACATAAATATTGTAATAAGGTCCATATGTTTTAAGTAAAAAGAACACGGTAATTGCGAGTACTGTCACAACACCAATACTCCACCAAACAATCTTCTTCATCCGAAACACTCCTTACCTTTCTAGTATCAATACAATTATAACATGCTTAATTGCATCTTTAATCAGCTGTAAAAAACACCTATGAAGGGTCATTTCCCATCATAGGTGTTCTCATTTCAATATTAGTGTGCTAACATTTCATCTTTTACTTCTTCTTTAGAAAGGTCAGCAGGGTAGTATGTTGGCCAGTTGTCTAATTCTTTTAAGACTTTATCACGGTCGTTACCCATAAAGATATGGTAGTGACCTGTTTTAACTGGTGCAATGTTGTGGTCGCTGAATTGTACATATTTCGGTAAGTCTTTAGAAGCTTCACCTTCTAATTTGTACGTGTAACGAACACCACGGTTACCACCTTCATAATCTAAGATGTCTTTACCGTCATATTTGTACGTACCTGTTACAGATTTACCATTTCTTGTGAATGTTATTGTGTCATCTGTAATTTTGATGTTTTCAATGTCTGTTTTGTAACCCACATCATAGTACTCTTTGTATTCTTTTGCTGATTTGTCGCCTTTTTCTTCAGCTTTATGTTCGAATACTTCATCTAATGTACCATCTTTTAATAATGGATATACAGATTGCCATTCACCCGCATAGTCTGATAACTCACGGTCTTTCACTTGGCTATCTTTGAAGTAACCGTCTTGAATTGCTTTTGAGTGTTTGTCAGCAGCTTTTTCATCTTCAACTTCGATCTTATCGTTTAATGCTTTTTCAATATTTTTGATGTTTTCGTCCATTAATGTTTGGTAAGTTGCATCTTTTGCTTGATCTTTAGATACAGCTTCCATGTTGTTGAACTTCAATGGTTTCGCATCTGTTTCTTTACGGATTGTGTCTGTTACTTTGTTCGCAACATTTTCTTCGTATAAGATGTATTTCGCACCAGTTTCGTTAATTTCATCTACAATTTTAGTTAACTCTTTTTGTGATGGGTCTTCAGCATTCAAGCTTTGAACACCTTTTTGAACGAAACCATAGCGGTCTGCTAAGTAGCCAAGTGATTCATGTGATACGAATACCGCATGACCTTCATGACCTTCTGTTGCTTTTTCCATTTTGTTATCAAGTTTATCTAAATCTTTTAATAACTTGTCAGCATTTTCTTTGTATTCTTTTTTATGTTCTGGGTCACGTTTACTTAAGTCATCACGGATTGCTTTAACAAATGCTTCATCCATGTTTGGATCTAACCATACGTGTGGATCGTAACCGCCGTGGTGGTGATGTGCATGACCGTGTTCATCTGACTCATGATCATGTTCATGTCCTTCTGCTTCGTGGTCATGACCTTCAGCTTCATGGTCATGATCGTGCTCTTCGCCTTCATGCTCATGCCCATGTTCGTGTTGATCTGTTAACAACTCTGACTTATCAAGGCTATCTTCAAGAGATAACTTGTGATCGTCCTTCTTAATCGCACCAGCTACTTTTTTAGCAACTGGATCTAAATTATCACCTGTATATACGAACACATCTGATTTACTTGCGTTAATAATATCTTTTTGTGATGGTTCGAAACTATGTAAGTCCGCACCTTTAGGATAAATAGAATCCACTTCAACGTGTTTCCCACCGATTTGTTCAACAAATGATTGGAGCGGATAAACTGTTGTTGTTACTTTCATTTTGTCGCCTGAAGAAGCTTTATTATCATCAGACTGACCACATGCTACTAATAACGAGCTTGTAAGTGCTGCTGTCGCTACTACTTTTAAACTTTTCTTCATTTATTAGACGCCTTCCTTCAAATAGTAATCATTACGATTAGAATTATACATGAGCCTAGACAAATGTGCAATGACGTTTTTTATTCATTTGTCAACTTTTTTAATGCTCATTTTATTGAATTACACACATAAAAACACTTCAGAAACCTGTGTGAAGGGAATCTGAAGTGTTTTGTGTTTTATGATTGAATTGCCGCAAAGCCACGATCTAAGTCAGCGATAATATCATTGATATGTTCAATACCGATAGACAAGCGAATCGTTTCCGGCTCAATACCTGCAGCACGTTGCTCTTCTTCTGTTAATTGTTGATGTGTTGTGGATGCTGGATGAATCACTAATGACTTCGCATCTCCTACGTTAGCGAGTAATGAGAACAGTTCCAATCCTTCAATGAACTGTTTACCTGCTTCATAACCACCTTTCACGCCAAATGTAAAGATAGATCCCGCACCTTTTGGTAAATATCGCTGTTTATTTTCATAGTATTCGTTTGATTCTAAACCAGCATATTTTACCCATGCTACTTGATCATGTGCTTCTAAATAACGTGCTACTTTTTCTGCGTTTTCAACGTGACGTTCAACACGTAATGATAACGTCTCTAAGCCTTGTGTTAATAAAAAGGCATTGAATGGTGACAGCGCTGCGCCTGTATCACGCAATAGTGTCGTACGAATTTTGAATGCGAGCGCGACTTCACCAAATGTTTGATGAAATACAAGACCATGATATGACGGATCTGGTTCAGTTAATCCTGGAAACTTACCATTGTCCCAGTCAAAGTTACCCGCGTCCACAATGACACCACCCATTGATGTGCCGTGACCACCGATAAACTTTGTTGCTGAGTGAACAACAATATTCGCACCGTGTTCAATCGGACGGAACAAGTATGGTGATGCGAATGTATTATCGACAATAAGCACAATACCATGTTTCTTTGTCACAGCGGCTAAAGCATCAAAGTCATCAATATTCCCTTCTGGATTACCGATTGTTTCAATAAAAAGGCCTTTCGTATTTGGACGGATTGCTGCTTCAATTTGTTCCACGTTCGTTGTATCTACTAATGTCACTTCAATGCCAAACTTAGGCAATGTATGACTGAAAAGTGTATGTGTGCCACCATATAATTTGTCACTCGCTACGATATGATCGCCGTTTTGTGCGACAGCTTGGATAGCATACGTTATTGCTGCCATACCTGACGCCACTGCAACACCCGCAACGCCACCTTCTAATTCCGCAACACGTGTCTCTAACACAGCCGTTGTTGGATTTGTCAATCGTGTGTAAATGTTACCTACTTCTTCCAAGCCAAACAATCTCGCCGCATGCCCTGTATCATCAAATGTAAATGAAGTCGTTTGATAAATTGGTAAGGCACGTGACTTGGACACTGCATCTACCTCTTGTCCTGCATGTAATTGTAATGTTTCAAATTCGAATGATTCCGTCATATGATTTCCTCCTATAAATAAAAAGCACACAGGCAAATCTCAAATTATATCAAGATTCCCTGCGTGCATCTATTCGTATAATCAATAGTTGATTTGATTATAAAAGGCTTATCTCTCAGGTTTATATCACCTGCAGGAATTAGCACCTAACTCAATAGGTTGCCTGGTTTCATAGGGCCTGTCCCTTCACCAATCTTGATAAGATATATTTATTGTCACCTGTTACTTTTAAATGTAACGCTATCATATATCAGAAAATTCCGAAAGTCAACCAATCTTTTTCAAATTCCGAGAAGTTTATTCAACATAGATTGCATCTCCTATTGATAATGTTTCGCCAAAGGTCGGTATATGAATCACCCGTTGATTCAACGATCCACGATAGGCAAGGTTAGGACGATAGAGATGTTGTACAAACATGCCATCCACAAGAACATCGATATCTTGAAGAAGTGCTTTGCGTTCATCATCTTGACGCCACAAATACTCGAGTTGATACCCTGTCCACACCCAAATATCTTTCGCATGACCGAAATGATGACGAAAAGCACGGATAAGCGGTTCAATGACTGCTAAGTTGCAGAAAGGTTCACCACCGAGAATGCTCAACCCTGAAATATATGAAGGCTCACAAGCTGCAATCACTTCATCAACGATGGTATCTGTGAAGGGTTCACCATAGCGAAAATGTTGTGCTGCGACATTGTAACATCCTGGACAACGAAATGGACACCCTGATACGTAAAGACTGCAACGAACCCCTTCACCATCTACAAAACTATGCGTTTCAATTTTGGCAACATAACCTGATCCTTGTATTATTGGCGTACCTTTCATGATTTTGGCACCTTCATATGTTTTACCCGTGCACAAATCTCTTTATGTCGTCCTTCAATTGTCGGACGTTGTACTGGGTTACCAAGATAGCCACACGTTCTTTTCACTACATCGACCGTTTCAGGATCTTGGTTACCACAGTTCGGACAGCGATAGCCTGTATCTGTCGTATCAAAGTCACCTTCAAATCCGCAGTCATAACAATGATCGATTGGAATATTCGTTCCCAAGTAACTGACACGATCATACGAATAATCCCATACCGCTTCTAACGCCTTTTTGTTGTGATCTAACTTCGGATACTCGCAGTAATGAATATAACCACCGCTCGCATAGTATGGATAGTCTTGTTCAAAATCTAACTTCTCAAACGGTGTCACATCTTTGCGCACATCATAATGGAAGGAATTTTGATAATAGCCTTTATCCGTTACATCGGGCACCGCTCCGAACTGTTCATAATCTAAACGACAAAAGCGATCAGTCAATGATTCACTTGGCGTACTGTATATACTAAACCATACATCGTGTTGCTCGGTCCAAGCATGTTGATAGTCACGCATCGCCTTTAAAATATCAATCGTAAACGCCTTGGCTTCTGGGTTCGTCTCCCAGTCGGGACCATAGAACACAGTCGCCACTTCATAGAGACCGATATACCCCATTGAGATTGTCGCACGTCGGTTTTCAAATAATGTAAACACATCATCTTGTTCTTGCAGACGATATTTAAACGCACCATGCTTGTACAAGATTGGTGCATTATTCGGTTCAGCTTGCTTCACACGTTTAATACGAAACGCCAACGCATCATGCAAAACACGCATGCGTTCTTTGAAGAGTGACCAAAACTGTGCCTGGTCGCCATTTGACTCCAGAGCGATACGCGGCAAATTCAATGTCACAACTCCTAAGTTACAACGTCCACTATTCTCATACTCGCCTTGTTCATTTTGCCAAGCGGGTAAGAACGAACGACAACCCATCGGCGCCTTGAAATCTCCTAAAAGTTCAACCGTCTTGTCATAGTTCAAAATATCTGGATACATCCGCTTCATTGAGCACTCTAACGCTAATTGCTTAATGTCATAATTGGGATCATTTGGAGCAAAGTTAACCCCTTTCTTAATAGAAAAGACGAGTTTTGGGAAAATGGCTGTCACACGATCTTTTCCTAATCCTTTAATGCGTGTTTGTAGAATTGCTTGTTGGATTTTACGACTCATCTCATCCGTGCCCAAGCCAAAACCAAATGTCACGAAAGGTGTTTGCCCATTAGAAGTATAGAGTGTATTCACTTCGTATTCTAAACTTTCAATCGCTGCAAAAATATCTTGCGTAACCTGTTCATCGACATAGCTTTCGACGTCTTCTTTGCGGACGTACTTTTCAGCCATTGCACGATGTTTACGTTCATTATGTATCGCATATTCACTGAGCACTTCATCGATTCGGTCAATCGTACAACCGCCGTACTGGCTGCTCGATACGTTCGCAATCATTTGTACAAGTTGTGCTGCCGCCGTTTGAATAGACTTCGGTGATGTTACATGTGCATTGCCTATTTGAAATCCATGTGCCAACATATCTTTCGCATCAATCAAGCAACAATTCGTGAGTGGTTGAAAAGGATGATAGTCCAAGTCATGAAAGTGAATCTCTCCTGATTGATGTGCTGCAGCTACGTGTTGTGGCAACAGATACATCAAACCGTATGATTTTGAAACAACCCCGGCAGTCAAATCACGCATCGTCGCAAATGTTTGACTGTCTTTATTTGCATTTTCATTCACAATTGCCGGATCTTTTGTGATCAGTCCTTTAAGGTCTTTTTCTAACTGATTCATATTTTCACGCTTCTTCCTACATATAGTGTCTGACACTCATTTTAGATACTATATATAGTGCTTTCAACTCACAACTAAGCTGTTAACTGATTTGTCATTTCTTTGAGAACGTTATGTGAACTTTATATCTTGCACAATCATGTCTTGATCATTACATGCGTTTGCACTATTTATTTTCTTGAAGATACAAAAAAGCGTCACACTCATGATTTCAGAATGTAACGCTTCGTTTATCTTATAATATAAAATCTAGAACGCCATAATATATGAAGAACATCTTTTTGCTCAATTTCGTTAAATAAAGTATTAAAATAATGAGCGTTGATATAAATATCGCTGATTTATATTTCTTTTTTTCTTTCTTTTCTTCCTTATCTTTTCCACTTTCTAAATAAGCAAGTAGCTCAGCTTCAATCTCTTTGTTGATTGCTTCATTCGGATCTTCATGCTTTTCATCGACGACATCATGGTCCCTTACTTTTTCTTCTGTCATCTGACTAACTCCTTACTACTATTTTTTAAATACATGCTGATACTGTACATATCCTGACAAGTAATGCTCAATATCATCAATTCGTACACGATAACCATGGTGCTTAATAAAGAAACTATTCAAAATGCGACTTGGATTTTTGAAATACATTGCAATTTCAGGGTAGAAAAAGCCTGTGCGCTCATAGTCTGCACGTGTATGAATCGTATCTAAAAATTTCTCTTCATCTAATAATTCATCAACTAAATATTGGTATCCTGATGCTTTGGCCTTTTCAACTAAATGATACGTTGCCATCAACATCTCTAGGAACGTCGGGAAGGTTGTTTCCCTTTGTTTCATATAATCTAAATATGAACTTACGTTATTGATACCAAATCTGAAGTACTTCTCATGTGGTGTCACTTGAACTAATTCGTTCGTACAGTACCCAAGCCAGTGGTCATGATACTTCCAATAATCATTTTTGATGAAGTGCTCAAATAATGTTTGCACCGTTTTCAACCAGCGTTCGTCATGATCTTGTTGATACAAACGCAATAAACCGAGTGCTGCTTCCCCATCATAATAAACGATACGGTATTTCTCTTTAACTGAGAAGTCTGGGTAATTTAAAATATGCACCGTTTCACCCGTAGTTGGATCAATCATCTTCAATATACCTTCTGCAACACTTTGTGCATATTTCAAGTAGCTTGTGTTTTGGCCGCCATGTTTTAAATACTCACACACCGCAAAAATAAACGCAGCATTTTGTCCGAGTTTTATCTCATTAACATCTTTCGTATCATCAAAGACAAATTGTGCACCCGTCTCATCCGTTGCAATATAATGTTTAATAATGTACTCAATCGCACGTTCAACTGGCTTTAAGTCTTTACCTAAGTATGATAAGCCTTCTACCAATGAATATGTTGATGATGAGTGACGTAACATGTTATAGAAGTTAATCGTCTTATCAAAATGTGGGAAGTAACCATAAATGTAGCGCCCATCTTCTTGTAACATACCTTCTAAAAATGTCGTACTATGAGCGATTAAGCGATCCATCTCAACATTTAAATCTTCTATTTGACGAAGGTTTTTTTGATAACCTTTATTGTGAAGTCGATAAATACCATCTCCATCAAAAACGAACCCTTGTGTATAGAATTTTGTAACTGTCTCACCTTTATATGCAGCAATGCTAAATTTGCGACGATGACCTGTATATTTCTTCAAATAATTGTTGATATTGTCTTCTGATAAATACATGTTTGATGTCCCTTTTTCAGGACGAATAAAGGCATTCGCATTAATCTCTTCTGGCAAAAATGTTAAATACCAGTTTTTATCTAATGCGATACCAAAATCTATATAGTTTCGTCGTGTGCGCACTAATTCTTCTGCCACATCATCGAATAATACCGGTTCTGTTTCTGTTACGATATCAACCTTAATCCATTCTGGAAACTTGCCTACTTTCGATCTAAACTTTTGACAATATTTATGAATATCGCGATCAAGATGACGACGATTTTTGAATAAACTGACTTGTGCTTTCCTATCTGGAACACCTAAACTAATGAAAACATAGTCATACGCCAACGACTCTTGTTCGATTTTTTTAACAAGTGCTTGAATATTATTTTCTAGCGTCATACCTTTTCTCCTTTTAATCCCATTTACTATACTTTACAAGTATTTAAGGATTTCTGCAACGGTTAATAAAAGCATGATGTCTTAAAATAGCCTATGTCTATCCATTGAAAAATCTATATTGATTAAAGTTTTAATAATAAATATATATAGAACTAATATGATTTAATACTTTTATAATCAATATTAACCGTTTTTAAACATAAAAAAAGAAGCATCTCATATCGTTATGAGATGCTTCTTCTGTGTTCTGGGATCATCCAGATTTTTATCTATTAGTCTTGGATTTTACTTATAATGGCGGAGGAAGAGGGATTCGAACCCCCGCGAGCCGTTAAGCCCCTGTCGGTTTTCAAGACCGATCCCTTCAGCCGGACTTGGGTATTCCTCCGTATCTCGAACACAATAACCATAATATAATAGCTCCCATATAATGTCAACATTATTTTCAAATTTTTTCATACTTTTTTGTGGCTCACATTTGATATTCACTCATTACTAAGATACGCTTATTTTATTCATTTGTATTTTGTTCATAAAAGGAGCGACTTCCATTGATTCATCGATTATTTCGAAACCCATGGCATGTCATCATCGGTATTTGTCTCGCATTAACTATTGGACTTGTCAGCTTCACTTATTACAATGCATCCTTTTATCAAGTACCTATTGGAGAAGTGACAAAAGTAACATCGCATCACAGTAAAAAAACAGTTGATGAACAGCATAATCGTGACACACACTATACAGACCAATTATCAGTCAAACTGTTGAACACTGCTCAAAAAGGAGCGACTTTGAAGGTGGAACATCAGTACAATGCCTCTCATACTGAAGCTCAGCCATACCGAGTAGGAGATCGACTTCTATTACATATCAATGCTTCAACAAATGAAGCTTATGTAGTGGAAAAGAAAAGAGATACACTTGTTGTGACAGTACTGAGTGTATTCATACTCTCCTTACTTGTCATCGGTCAAAGAATCGGACTACAATCAATTGTCTCATTAATGATGAACACTGGGGCAATTCTAGTTGCTGTATGGTTATACAACCAAAATCCAAACTTAAACCTATTTCTTTTGATGAGTATTGCAGTTGTTGTAGCAACGAGTCTAACGCTAGCACTCGTCACTGGGTGGCAGTCACGGACGGTTGTGACGATTGCGAGTACCATACTCGGTACATTTATCTGCGTTGGTATTGCGTGGCTCGTCATTACCTTAACCAATAGTCAAGGAATCAAATATGAGACGATGAGTTTTTTAACGGTACAACCTAAAATGATTTTTCTAACTTCTGTGTTAGTTGGTACACTTGGTGCGGTGATGGATGTTGCCATCACGATATCCAGTGGAATGTATGAGATTTTACAGCGCACACCATCGATTCCAACACAACGTTGGATTAAAGCTGGTCAAAATATTGGAAAAGATATTATGGGGACGATGACGAATATTTTATTATTTTCTTATTTAGCAGGAAGCCTTCCAATGTTGTTATTATTTTTAAAGAATGGCAACACATTGACATACAGCATTTCAATGAACTGGTCTCTTGAAATATGTCGTGCGATCACAGGTGGTATCGGTATCGTATTAACTGTGCCACTTACCATTCTTCTTATGCAGATTTGGCATCGATGGAAAGGAGGGCACATCCAATGAACGCAATTTTGATTCTGATGCTCATCCTATTCATCTTGATGAGCCTGCTTGGTGGAAAAACAGGTGTCGTTTCATTTTTCACTTTGTTTTTGAACTTTATTATTCTATTTATCACACTGTTGTTCATTGTGTTCGGTGCACCAATTTATATTATGTGTTTCGTTTTCAGCCTGTTAATTGCAGCAGTCAATCTATTTCTTCTGAACGGCGTAAATATCAAAACGGTTGCCGCCTTTATTGCGAGTATTTTCACTACGCTACTCATGTTGGCAGCCATTTATTTTTCAGTGCACACTGGACATCTACAAGGGTTCACACCTGAAGAACAAGACGAAACATATGTGTATTCTTTAAATATCGGTATTAATATGACGCAATTCATGATATTTACAGTCATATTAGCAGTTATTGCAGCAGTCATTGATCTGGCTATCACAATCAGTTCACCTGTATATGAGTTGCACGTGACAAACCCTACGTTAACACGAAAACAACTCTTTGTTTCTGGTATGCGTGTTGGTAGAGAAATTCTAGCGACTTCTGCAAATACAATCTATCTCGCCTTTTTAGGCGGATCTCTAACATTACTGTTTTGGTTTTTTAACTTAGATTATCGCTTAGAGCATCTGATAAATACCAAACTCTTCACACAAGAAATCATCACGATTGCACTTGGTGGAATTGCGATTGCAATATGTATCCCTATTACAGCTTTTATGACAGCGACCTTGCTCACACGACAAAACAATAATTGAATGACTTCTCCTCAAACTTAGATGATACGAACTGCTTGAGATTAAGACAAAATTTATACTTCGGGGTATATCCCAAAGTATAAATTTCTTACGTCTCATCTCTATGCAGTTTTTTTCGTTACTACTTCTTATTGATTTTGTGTAAAAATTTTATACAAAAGTATATTCGGCGCTTCAAAACCCATTCAATATGCTATAATCAACACTGAAAACTTATATTCTAGGGGTATATTTATCTATGTTAACTATTAAAGCAATCAATAACATCCTTAATGGCAAAACAATTAACGTGGATCAACATAATGAAAATAATATTATCGATGACTTCGAAACTATTTTTAACTATGTGGATTCAAAACGCACTGCATTCTTTTCACCAAATAAAAAAACATGGTCTCGCTTTTTAGGTAGAGGCAAAAATGCACCAGACGGTAACGATCTAATCAACCTTGAACAAGAAGACATTGGACTAATCATCACTGAAAAAGAAGTAGAAGGATTACATCACCCAATTCCACAAATTATTATCGAAGACTCTGTTGCATCTTTTAAAAAATTAGCAATTTATATTCGTAATCAATATACAAACCCACTCATCGCAATCACTGGTTCAATGGGTAAGAGTTCTACACGTATGATTACAGCTTCACTCTTGCAAGATTATCATGTGTTAGAGAATAGAGGGAATAACAATGTACGTGGTGCAATCTATTCAAACATGTTGAAGTTGATTAAAAATCCTGACTTTGCGGTGATTGAAACATCTCTCAACGCCATCAATTATATTGAGGATACTGCCGTGAACTTACGCCCTGACGTCGCCGTTGTGACAGGGATTGGCGCAGCACACTTTTCATCATTCAAAAGCATAGAAGAAATTGCACAACTGAAGGCACGTATCTTTAATGGTTTATCCGAAGATGGGATTGCCATTATCAATGGCGATACATTATTCGTTGACTATCTGAAAGAACAAGCAACAAAACAGACAAAACACGTTTTTACGTATTCGACAGTTACGTCATCTCATGCTGACCTTACACCGGAGTTCATCCAATACCAAAAAGGATATATTCAATTCGGTATCTCAGAAGCTGACAGTGTTGAAACATACAAACTCAATACGATTAGTTCAGGTATGATTTCTAATACACTTGCTGCATTACTCACATTGAAAAAACTCGGTATATCAATTAACCCTAAAGCATTAGAAGATTTCCAACCATTCTCAAAAATACTCAAAATGAAACAAGTTCAAGCACAACATCATCAATTAACACTTATCGATGATACACACAACGCTTCATTACCAGCAATGATTAACGCTATCAAAGCATTTGATAGTCAAACACAATTTTTCAAAGGAAATAAAATCATCGCAATCGGTCAGATTAGTGACTTAGGAGATAAAGCACGAGCAGTCCATGAAGAACTGGTTCCTGTGTTATCAGAATCAAATGCTGATTACATTCTCTGCTTGAATAACGATTTACGTCCTGTCGTCGGTCAAGTGAAAAACAAAAACATCTCATGGTATGCAAGTATTGAAACAATGATTAATGACTTGAAGTTTTTATGTAATGAAGATTCATTGACATTATTGAAGTCTTCCAGTGGCGGTACAGACTTCCCTGTGCTTGCTCGAAAACTACCGCACATCCTATCAGCCAATCGTACTCAATATCAACAAGCAGAGTTGTTTGATGAAATGTCACGCTTAGGAGAGAGTTATCTCATTATTGATAACGATACGCTCGAGATTACTCGTGCGCATAACGCTAACAATTCAATGACAATTGATGGGATAGGTCCATTTATCTTCTATCTATATGCAATGGACAACAACATAGAGAACATAACACAACCACTCAAGGAATGGGGAACAAACAACGAAACATTCTATACAGGACGACCTATATCGACATATGAGCTTTTGAAATATGCTACAAATAGTCCACATCCGTCTGTACTATACGAATTGTCAGATCGTTTATTTAAAAATTTTCGAAATAGAAGTCAGTATACACGTCAATTAATTGAGAAATATGATTTCAACCCATCTGTATCGATTAACCTTACCGGACGATTTATGAAGAAAGAACGTCAAAGTTATTCTGTACATGACTTGTATCAAATATTGAAAGATTATCAATATGACTTATTCCGCTTCAGCAATACATTTATGATTGGTCATAAACATAAGAGTGGATTTATTCGTGGATGTGATCAAACCATTATCTTCACTTCCCATACCAATCCAGATGCACTCAAATCTTTGATTAACTTCTAATAACAAATCGCACCACTACACGTTTGTATGTAGTGGTGCGATTTTATTATTATTTTACAACCACACGATCTTTCGCTGAGATTGTAACGACTTCATTCGGGAAGAAAGAAACTTGTGTTGTATCTGTATCATAAAATGCTTCTTTGTTTGCATGTTTTTGAATATCTTTCTTATTATCTTTAATTTTATCAATCTTAAGCACTAAGTCTACCAATTTTTGATTTTTATCAAATCCTAAAATGACATCATTCTTTTCATAATATGCAATGCCTGCTTCTGTTCCAATCGACTTCACATTTTTACCAAGCACTTTATCCATATCTGCTTTTGTTGATTGACCAACTTTTAAACCTTCATATTTGAAATTGTCTGCCGCTAATCCTTGATAGAAGTATTTATCTTTCAACGCATTATTATTTTTGTGATTAAATGTTCCTTTGTAACTGTAATACGGTTTTTGTTCTGCCTTTTTGTTAGTATGTGTTGACTTATCCGCAGCGTATGACACTGAAACCCCACCTAATAACAATCCTGCTGATACACTTGTCGCAACAAGCATCTTCATATATTTATTCATTTGAGTCACTCCTCTTTTCTTTCGTGATATTGTTCTACAATCACACGATATCGTATTCGCTATGTCATTATAGTAGTTGCTAGTTACCTATTTGACGAGATATTACTTTTATACGATACTTTAATCGTAACAAAATTGTCATCAATATACACGTATTTCACTATATCATGTCATAAATAGCCGTATAATAGTAAAAAATACAACAACTATGTGTACAATATTTAAAAAAGGATATATATTATACTGTACCCAAGATTATTGAAGTTATAAGGAGTGACATTGAAATGGCTAAAAAATCACAAAAAGGATTGAGCGTTTTATCAACTGTTTTATCTGGTACAACAATCGCACTAGATAGCTATAACTACTACGTTTATCGCTCAAAAAACAAACAACTAAGTTATTTATCACTAGGACTTGGTTCTGCCGATATGTTGTTAGATTTCTATCTATCATTTCGTGCCAAAAACAAATTCGTCAAAGCTTGGTCACTATTCTCACTCAGCCGCCAATTACGTGCACAAGCTGATAAATTCAAATCTATCAAGAATCAATAATGATAAAAGCAGTCGATCTCTATGTGATGAGATTGACTGCTTTTCATGTTAATGAATATATTTAAATGCTCGTACGCTATAACTTGGTATCGTACGATATGTCAACACGCCTGGTCCTGCGCTATAATTCATCTCTGATACGAGAATACTACCATCACTATTGATACGCTCAACATAAGCAACATGTCCATAGTAACCAAGATCAGATTGTAAGATAGATCCAACTGCCGGTTGATTATTTACTAAATAACCATCTCTTACAGCATTATTATCCCATGTATTGGCATTCCACCAATATGCACTGATTGCACGTCCTGCTGCTTGTCTCTTATTAAATACATGCCACGTACATTGTCCCCAGTCATAATAATTTTTATGATTAAAAACAGGTGACGTGCCATAATTTGTCGTTGTTGTTTGCGTTTGAGAAACCGTTGCCGTTCCAGTCACTTTTAACTTTTGTCCAGGGAAAATCAAGAAACTATTTAAGCCGTTCAAGTTCATAATATTTCGGTATGTCGTACCATATTTTGACGCAATCAATCCCAATGAATCACCCGGTTGTACCGTATAATAAGACCCATTCGTCGTATTGACAGTAGTTGTATTTTGACGTTGTACCGTTTGATTCGATACTGCTGATCCACTAACCTTTAACTTTTGTCCCGGATGGATCAGAAAACCGCTCAAACCGTTCAAGTTCATAATATTTTGGTATGTCGTTCCATATTTCGACGCAATCAACGCTAATGAATCGCCCGGTTGTACCGTGTAATATGATCCATTTCCGTTACTTGTATTCGTATTAGTACGTCTAGCACTTTGCGTCGTTGTTTGATTCGTAGCCGTTCCAGTTACTTTTAACTTTTGTCCCGGGTAAATTAAGAAGTTATTCAAGCCATTTAAACGCATAATATTTTGATACGTTGTACCATAGCGTGCTGCAATCGCTGATAACGAGTCACCACTTCTGACCGTATATGTTCCATTTGTTGCAGTATAACTTCTTTGATTGTTCGTTTGATTTGTTTGACGCACGGCTGTTCTGCCACCAGATACTTGTAACACTTGATTAGGGAAAATCAAGTTTGAGTTCAAGTTATTGTATGACTTCAGTTGTGCAATACTTATTTGATGTTTCGTGGCAATGGACCATAATGAATCGCCTGCTTGCACACGATATGTAGCTGCTTCTGCATCACTCACTGCAGCCACTGTCGAAATGGCTGATGTACCGATAACGGCTGCAATTACTTTTTTCCGCACAGTTTCTCTCTCCTAACGTAACTATTTTACATTTTTTCATTATACACGTCGTACATGTGAAAATATATACCATTTATATAACATTCTTATTACAAAATACTGTCGAAATGGGACACATGTTAAAAAAACACGCTAGGATTCCTTTATTTTCAACGGTTAAAAAAATAACGCCTTTTCACATGCAATATCTTCTGTTATGATCACTTTCTGGAAATAATAAGCTTGTGTGAAATATGGTCGCTTGCGACACAATTAAAAAACGCTGAAAAAAACTGGCAACCAGCTCTTCTCAACGCTTTTCAATCAATATTTCATCATCTTTATTTTGTTGTCAATGCGTCCAATGCTTGTTTCAAATCCGCCACTAGGTCTTCTGTATCTTCAATACCTAAAGAGAGTCTTACCAACCCATCCGCAATACCTTCTTTCGCACGAATATCTGCCGGGATAGATGCATGCGTCATCAAACTCGGTACCGAAATAAGGCTTTCCACAGCACCTAGACTTTCTGCTAATGTGAAATAACGTGTATCTGTGACTAATTCTTTTGCCTGCTCGACATCTGCCACTTCAAATGAAACTACGCCTGGTGTTCCTTCAGATTGCGCCTGATGTATCTCGTAATTCAAATGATCTTTTTGACTTGGATGATATACGTTTAATACATTGGGATGTTCTTCCAACATAGACACCACTGCCAACGCATTCTTTTCAATTTGATCTAATCTCAAGCCTAGTGTTTTAATTCCACGTATCAATAAATAGCTATCTTGTGGTCCAAGTACGCCACCCGTAGAGTTTTGGATAAAACCAATACGTTCTGCAAGGGCATCATCTGATACAGCTACAAGACCTGCCACGACATCACTATGTCCGCCTAAATATTTCGTTGCAGAGTGAACAACGATGTCCGCACCGAGTGTAAGTGGCGTTTGGAAGTATGGTGTCATAAACGTATTGTCTACAACTGTTAGCAGATCATGTTTACGTGCTAACTCACTGACAGCACGAATATCCGTGATACGTAATAACGGGTTAGATGGTGTTTCGATGAAGACCATCTTCGTTTGTGGTTGAATCTTATTTGCAATGTTTTGTACATCTGTTGTATTTACAAAGTCGAATGAAATACCATATCGTTCAAATACTTTTGTCATTGCACGATATGTCCCACCATAGACATCTGATCCTACGATAACATGATCGCCTTGATCCAATAACATGATGACTGCGCTGATTGCGGCGATACCAGATCCAAATGCAAAGCCGTGTTTGCCGTGCTCTAAATCCGCAATCACAGATTCTAATGCTGTACGCGTCGGGTTGGCCGTACGTGAATATTCATATCCTTGACGAAGTGAGCCAATCCCATCTTGTTCGTATGTACTCGTTTGATAAATGGGGGTTGTCACCGCTCCTGTGTATGGGTCTGTTGTCTTACCTCCATGAATGAGTAATGTCTTTTTATTCATAACTTAAACGCCTCCATATTGAAATATCTGTTTTGACATATAACGATCGCTACCGTCAGGGAATACGACAACGATATCACCTTGTTCAATGCGCTTAGCGACACGCAATGCACCTTCTAATGCTGCACCAGAAGAGCTCCCTACAAGTAATCCTTCATTTCTAGCTAATTCACGCACATGACGAAAAGCAATATCATCTGGCACTACTTCCACACAATCAATCCATGATGGCTCTAAAAACGGCGGCCATACTTCAACACCAATACCTTCTGTATCGTGTTTCCCCTTCTCACCACCACTTAAAATAGAGCCCGTCGGTTCAACAACAACGGATTTGACACCGTGTACTTGGAGTACTTCTGAAACACCTGAGAACGTTCCACCTGAACCAGCACCTGCCACAAAGTAATTCATCGACGGCAACGCCTGTATCAACTCCTGTGCCAATGTTTCTTTATAAGCGGCTGGATTATCTTGTGTTTCAAATTGATTCGTGTAATATGCACCTTCCGTTTCTGCAAATTGCTTGGCCGCTTGACGTGCACCTAGCATCCCGTCCGCTCGTGGTGTGCGATATATCGTTGCACCCATCACACGCATAATCTCTATCTTCTCTTCAGAAAATCCTTCCGGCGCAAAGATTACACATCGAATATCATACTGAGTTGCCACAAGTGCTAATCCGATACCTGTATTACCTGCCGTTGCTTCGACCAATTGACCGCCACGTTGCAAGTCACCGCGTGCAATTGCTTGTTCAATCAAGTGTTTCCCGAGACGATCTTTGACACTACCACCCGGGTTGTGCATCTCTAACTTTGCAAAAATACGAACATTTTCTGTACTGTAATGTCGCAAATGCACTAATGGTGTTTGACCTATTAAATCTATCGTATTCACAGCATAGACCCCTTTACAAAACCTAGTTGATTAATAAGAATTATAGGCGAAGTCTTCCAATATTTCAATCTATACACTCTCTATATCACTATTCACACTTTAAATCGAATATGCGTTACACTATTCATAAGAGATATACGTATCAACACGAATTAATAGAAGGGAGTATTCATATGGTAGTTATCCGAACGACATTGGGGAAAATTCAAGGTGTGCAACACGAACAGAGTGATAGCTTTAAAGGGATTCCTTATGCATTACCTCCCATCGGTAAGCGACGTTTCCGACATGCTGAACTTTGGACACAATCGTGGGAAGGCGTTCGTGATGCACGACGATTTAGTGCCATTCCAGTTCAACCACCGAATACACTCGAATCATTCTTCTCTACCCATCATCAAACATATGAACAGAGTGAAGATTGCCTTACACTCAATATTTGGCGACCCAATCAACATAGCAAGGACGCACCTTTGCCCGTCTTACTCTATTTTTATGGTGGAAGTTTTATCAATGGACATAGCACACAAGACCTCTATCAGCCAAAAGCCATTGTCGAACAACAACCTGTCATCGTCGTCACGTGTAATTATCGATTAGGTGCACTCGGTTTCCTTGATTGGTCAGCCATCAATGCTGCGTGGAATAGCAACAATGGTTTATCCGATCAAATATGTGCATTGCGCTGGGTACACCAACACATCAATGCTTTTGGTGGTGACCCAACACGCATTACACTCGTCGGTCAATCTGCTGGCGCTATGAGTATTCAAGCTTTGCTGCAACTCCCAAGCGTCCAACCACTTGTAAATAACGCTGTGTTGATGAGCGGCATTTTACAACCTGACACAGCTGAATATGCCAAACAAAAAGCACAGACATTTCAAGCTTTAAAAACGAATATCGCCTCTGAGACATCTTGGGAAACACTGTCGTCGGAGACTATTTTACAACTCATGGCACAACACCAAGCACAGTATGGCAAGTCAAAAGGACTTGAGTTGCTCTATCAGCCTGTTAACACAGAGACAATGCCTATACAGGCAAATGCCCCTTTACCGTGTCCGATATGGATGGGTGTAACGTCAGCAGAAGGTGATATTTATATTAAAAATGAACATAAAAAGTTAGATACTAAACAATTTCAAAAGGTTACGACACGTGCAGGACTTCCTAAACCGGCAACGCATGACATTCAAACAGCCCAACAACAGCGTGACTATATTACACATCATTACTTCCACAGGCCTTTTCAGGCTTATCTCAAAACACTGAAACAACATACAGACGTCTACACATATATCTTTGATTGGGTACATCCAACACACACTTCATATCAGAGTGCGTATCATATATTAGACATTCTGTTCTGGTTTGGTCGACTTGATATTATGACGGCACAAGGAGCCACTGTGAATGCCCATGATATACAGTTAAGCCAACAGATGATTCAAGACTTGAGTACATTTGCACATACGAGTCAACTTCCTGAAAAACATCATCATTATAACTAAAAAACACTTCCATCGCATTTGGTGGAAGTGTTTTTCTCTGAATGTTTTATAATAATTGTAAAATAAATACCGCTAGAATGACGAATGGTAAGACATACTTGACCAATGCATACCATGGGTAGAAAAATTTAAAGCGATCGCTTCCAAATCCTTGTTTGAGCAAGTTTTTATCGAGCAACTGTCCAACAACAAGTGTCGTTGCGAGCGCACCAAGTGGCATCAAAATATTAGATACTAAAAAGTCCATATTATCAAAAATGGTTCCTGCACCGAATTGGATATGGCTTAATGACCCAAATGATAGCATAGCTGGGATACTGATAATCAATACAGCAAGACTTGTTAATAATGCAACGCGTGAGCGCTTTGAGTTATCATTGCGTGTTAAATTTGAAACATTTAATTCTAATAATGAAATAGAAGATGTTAATGCAGCAAACAAGAACAAGATTAAGAAAGTAAAATAGAACAATGTCCCGTAATGCATCTTATCAAATACGAGCGGTAAAACTTTGAATAATAAGCCAGGTCCTTCCGTCGGCTCGTAACCAAATACTTGTAGCGCAGGGAAAATAGCGAGACCTGCTAAAATAGAAATAAAAATATTCATGACTACAATCGACAACGCTGATGATTTAATCGTCATCTCTTTAGAAGCATAGCTTGCGTATGTAATCATCCCTGTCGTACCGAGTGATAAGGCGAAGAATGACTGTCCTAAGGCGAACAGCATAGATTCCATCGTGATATCTTCAGTACGTGGTTGGAATAAGAAACGAACGCCTTCTGACGCACCTTCTAATGATAGTGATTTTGCGACAATCACAAGCAAAAAGATGAAGAGTAGCGGCATCATAATCTTAGATGCTTTCTCAAGTCCCTTTTCTACACCGAGCATCACAATTGCACATGTGAGCCCGATAAAAATAAATTGTCCCATAATTGTGTAAACGGGATTACTAATAATTGATTCAAACGCAATATCTGTCAAACCAGATGGCAGTACGTGTAATAATTGCATCAATACGATACCGATATAAATAACAATCCAACCGCCAATAACACTATAAAAACCAAATAATACAAAGACGGCGATATTCCCATTCCATCCAATAATGTTCAACCATTTCTTATTCGTTAATTTACTATATATCTCTGTTGTATATGTACGGCCAACCCTTCCGACAATAAATTCCATAATCAATAAAGGGAGTCCAACTAATATTGTAAATAATAGAAACATTAACAAAAATGCACCGCCACCGTACATTCCCGCCATATACGGAAACTTCCACATGGCGCCTAATCCTATCGCTGAACCGGCACTTGCCAATATAAATCCTGTTGAGGTTTTCCACTGCGACTCTTTTCGCAACTCTTTCACCCTTTCTACGTTAAAGCGATAAAGTGTTTTTTAACCGTAATTTATAGAACTATAACATACTATAAACATGCAATCAATATACCACAATCTTTTTTATAAAAAAATATTATGAAAATTCTGTGTAAACATTGAATATTTCCTTTCATTTGGTATGATTAAATTGAATAAAGAGGTGATTCATAAGATGACACAGAAGCTAAAAGAACTTATCTATCTTCTTGCGATTGTTATCAGTACACTTTGCGCATTGTCTTCCGTACTATTCAGCTTAAACCCTGCGATCACAGCCACAGTCACATTTATCGCCGTCCTTACGTTCGCAGTCGTATACTTCATAGTACCAACAACAGACAATCGTAGTAGACGCGTTAAATAGTCTCACTACAACACAAAACAGCATGTTCCCCTGAATAAGGGACATGCTGTTTTTCTATTTCAACGATATTATTTTTGTAAAAACTTCTCAATATAAAAAGCAGATTCTTCAATTGAACGGTATTCCGTATTAATAACCGTCGCATTAAGCTTTGCGAATACTTCTTCTGCATAAGCCAACTCTTTCTTAATACGTGCCAAGTCGTTATATGTTGCCTTCCCCGAAATCCCAAGCACTTTCACACGTTCTGTACGGATATTCATAATATATTGCGGACTGGCTGTTAAACCAAAAACTTTTAAGTCTTTTTGTTTGAACACTTCGTCCGGAATACCTACTTCCGGAACGAGCGGAATGTTCGCAATCTTATAACCTTTATTCGCTAAATACATACTGAGGGGTGTTTTAGACGTACGTGATACGCCCAGTATGAGCGCATCCGCTTCACCAATATCTGTAAAATGCTTACCGTCATCATATTTGACAGAATACTCGATTGCTTCGATACGTTTAAAATAATCGTCATCCAGTTTATGAATCATACCTGTTTCGGAGACAGGCTCAACGCCCGTCTTCTCTTGCACCATATTCATAAAATCAGTCATGTAATCGACGTACTGAATGTGATGTTTTTCTGTATACGCTTTAGCCATTTCATTGTATTTGCGTGAAACAATCGTCGTTACAACAATCGCTTCCTTTTCTAGGGCTAATGCCAAGATTGTTCGCAAATCATCTTCACTTTTAATAAATGGAAATTTTTTAATTGTCACTTCATCAAGGTTAGGAAATTGTCCCATAACTGCTTGCGTCATACGCTGTGCCGTCTCACCTAAAGCATCCGACACAATAAAAATTGTTACTTGTTTCTTGCTCACTATGATCTTCCTCTCTCAGCCTCACTTTGTGCTGTCGCAAGAATGGCACCCGGCACACGGAATGGCGAACATGAGACATAATCAATTGCTAAGTTATTGAAGTAACCAATTGATTTTGGATCGCCGCCTAATTCACCACAGACACCAATCTTAATGCTTGGTTTCACCGATTTCGCTTGAGTAACCGCAATATCAATCAATGCACCGACACCATCTTCATCAATTGTTTGGAATGGATCCACTGCTAAGATTTGATTTGTGACATACTCATTGATGAACTTACCTGCATCATCACGTGAAAAACCGTACGTCAATTGCGTTAAGTCATTTGTACCAAAGCTGAAGAAGTCACATTCCCCTGCCAATGCGCCCGCAACCATACATGCACGAGGTGTTTCAATCATTGTACCAATCAAGTACGTGAGTGATTGACCTGTTTGTTTTTCAAGTTTGTCGATACAATCAACAATTTGTGCTTTCAATAATTTAAATTCTTCTACCGTTGAAACAAGTGGAATCATAATTTCTGGTTTACAATGAATCCCTTCTTCTTGTAAACGTGCCACACTGCCCATAATCGCTTCTGCTTGCATTACATACAATTCAGGGTACGTGATGGCTAAACGACAACCACGATGTCCTAACATTGGGTTTGTTTCATGCAGCTCCGCAATGCGCTTGTTCAATTGTTGCTCAGAGATATCAAGTTGCTGCGCTACATTGCGTACTTCATCACCTGCTTTTGGTAAAAACTCATGCAATGGTGGGTCTAATAAACGAACAATCGTTGGACGCTCACCGGATAAACGGAAGATTTGTTCAAAGTCTTCTGTTTGATAATCACGAATCTTGTTCAACGCTTGAATACGTGTTTCGTGATCTGATGACAGAATGAATCGACGCATTTCCACAAGACGCTCTGCTCCGAAGAACATGTGCTCTGTACGAACCAGTCCGATACCCACTGCATCGAATTGATAACCTGCTTCGATATCTGGTTTAGTCTCAGCATTCATACGGACGTCTAAGCGTGCCACTTCTTTTGCCCATGACATAAACTGATCGAAAGCTTCACTATGTTCAGCACTTGTTGTTTCAACAACACCGATATAAATGTCACCATTCGCACCATCAACAGATACTTCATCTAGTTCGTGAATCACTCCACCAGCATATGTTACCGTCTTGTTGACCGTATCAATTTCTAAGTCTGAGCAACCTGTCACACAGCATTTACCCATACCACGTGCAACCACGGCAGCATGTGATGTCATCCCACCATGTGTCGTCACAATCGCTTCACTTGCGACCATACCTTCAATATCTTCCGGTGATGTTTCAGGACGCATTAAGATCACTTTCTCCCCTTGTTCAGCGCGTATCTTCGCATCATCAGCTGAGAATACAACACGTCCTGTTGCTGCACCTGGACTCGCTGGTAATCCTGCTTTAGAAACCACTTCCGCTTCTTCCAACGCTGTTTCTTTGAATGTTGGGTGTAACAGCGTATCAATCGATTTCACATCAACCTTCGTCACCGCTTCTTCTTTCGTCAACACACCTTCTGCAACAAGGTCAACCGCAATTTGTATCGCAGCTTTTGCAGTACGCTTACCATTACGTGTTTGTAAAATGTAGAGATGTTCATTTTCAATTGTAAATTCGATATCCTGCATATCTTTGTAATGTGCTTCGAGTTGTTCCGATACTTTGACAAATGCTGCATGAACATCAGGCAATTGTTCTTTTAGTGTATCAATATCTTGTGGCGTACGAATACCTGCTACAACGTCCTCACCTTGTGCATTTAATAAGTACTCACCGAACAACTTCGCTTCACCAGTCGCAGGGTTACGCGTAAAGGCAACACCTGTCCCACTCTTTGGACCACTGTTACCGAACACCATTTCTTGTACGTTTACAGCTGTGCCGATATCGTGTGGAATATCGTTTAAGTCACGATAAACACGTGCACGATCGTTATCCCATGATTTGAAGACCGCTTCAACTGCTTCTAACAGTTGGTCGATTGGTTCTTGTGGGAATGGCTTATACACATTCTCAACATAGACTTCTTTGTAGTGGTTACAAATCTCTTTCAAACCATCTGCTGGAATATCTGCATCATTGACATACCCGTGCGTTTTTTTATAACCATCAAAATATGTATCAAACGCCGTCATCGGGATATTGTAAACAACTTCGCCGAACATTTGGAGTAAACGACGGTAGCAATCATAAGCAAATCGTGCATCATTTGTCTTTTCAGCTAACTTTTCAACATTCTCATCGTTCAATCCTAAGTTCAAGATTGTATCCATCATACCTGGCATCGAGATTTTAGCGCCACTACGAACAGACACAAGTAATAGATGTTCATCTGAAGAAAATGCTTTACCAGTGCGTTCCGAAAATGCTTGTAACTGCTCTGTCAATTGTGCTTTTACTTCATCTGACAATGATTGACCACGTTGCAGGTAGTCGATACACGCTTCTGTTGTGATTGTAAAACCATCAGGAACAGGTAAGCCCAAGCGCTTCATCTCAGATAAGTTTGCGCCTTTACCACCTAACAAATCTTTCAAGTCCTTATGTCCTTCATCGAATGCGTATACTAATTTTGCCATACTGTCACCTCATCATTTAATATGTCATACTAATAATAAAAAGTATGGCACATTAATAAGAAAATGACAATCAAAAACATAAAAACCACTTAAAAGTTATGAATTTCGACAAAATTACCCAAAATCTTGCGTAAAATACTTAGCATTTGATTAAAACCACAAAAAAAGATGTGATATCTTCTATTCCAAAAAGGTATCACATCTTTTTTGTATGTCACATTTAAATTAATAACCATATATTTTTTATAATAATACATGCAACAGCTAAAATGATCAGACTCGAGATTTTATTGAGTATCACAATATATTTTCCCGATGCATCCACACGTCCCAACTGTTTACCAATTATCGCCAAACCAATAAACCACAGCCAAGACACCCCTATTGTCGCACACGTAAAAGCCAGCTTTTCACTGCCTACATAGACTGATGCACTCGTTCCAATCACACCGATTGTATCCATAACCGCATGTGGATTCAACAACGATACCGACAATGCAAAACCAATTTGTTTGCGCGTAGACATTGAAGGCTGCTCTGCTGCTTGTGCTGGTTTTTCCTTCCATAAAGACCAAGCCATATATAGTAAAAACACCAGTCCGATGATATAAATAATAAGCTGCAAGGACGGATATTGATTTAACAATAGAGAAACCCCTAGAACAGCTAATAAAATAAGTAGTGTGTCGCACAATCCAGCTGTTATAACAACTGGTGCCACACTTCTTAAGCTTTTATGATTGGCTCCTTGATTGAACACAAAAATATTTTGTGCGCCTAGAGGCAGTATCAATCCTAAAGCGAGTAATAAACCATGTAATATTGCTTGAAACATAAATATCATACTCCTAGTCATTGAAATATCTGTAAGCCATGCAGCGTTAAAAAAACTTTGATAATATCATTTTAATCAAAAATACGACACAATCTTCAATTACTTTTTTAGTATATTACATCATATGTATCACGAAATCATCCAGTGATCCCTTTTAGACAAATAAAAAAACACCTCAAAAGTATCATTTTCTGCCTATACTTTGAGGTGTCTCTGTTTATTCAATAATAATATTATCTATCAATCGTGCTTTTGAAAACTTCACTGCCAATGAAATAAACACCCTACCGCTAATCATTTCACAAGGTTCTAGCTTTGGGTAGCTATATACTGCAACTTCTTCAATACGGCCAGATGTGTTCACTTCCAAATGATCACGTATCACCGTCACAAGTTGATTACTTTCACGCACTCCTTCGTCATATTGCGCCTGCGCTAACAACAAACTTTGATAAAGGTGCGGCGCTTCTTGACGTTCCTCTGCTGTTAAATAAACATTACGAGAACTTTTCGCAAGTCCATCTGTTTCACGAACGATATCAACACCGATCACTTTCACAGCATGATTAAAGTCAGCTACCATTTTTTCAACAATTGCTAACTGCTGGGCGTCTTTTTTTCCAAAATATGCGAAGTCTGGTTGTACAATGTTGAACAGTTTGTTGACGACTGTCACTACGCCATCGAAATGTCCCGGTCTTTGTGTGCCTTCTAAGACTTCCGCGAGACGTCCGACCGTCAAATTGATATCTAACTTATCAGGATACATTTCTTCAACACTCGGATAGAAAACATAATCGACACCGACTGTTTCCACAGCTGCAACATCTTGTTCGATTTGTCTTGGGTATGCATCAAAATCCTCATTCGGTCCAAATTGTAATGGATTTACAAAAACACTGACAACTGTTATATCATTGTTTTTAACCGAACGGCGCATCATGGATAGATGACCATCATGTAGCGCACCCATTGTCGGAACAAATCCGATGCGAACCCCTTTACGCTTTTGTGCTTTCATTAACGCTTGCATCTTTTTGACTTCCGTAATGACCTGTGTCATATCTATTTGCCCACCTCATCCATAATTTGTTTTTGATACGTATATTGCTCGGATGGGAAGGTACTACTTTTAACTTCCACATCATATTGTTTTAATGCTTCAATACCGGTAGAGAAATCTCCATACTGTTTGACGAACTTTGCAGTACGATCAACACCATAAGATAACATATCGTGGTACACGAGTACTTGTCCATCTGTGCCATTTCCCGCACCAATACCAATTACAGGGATTTCTAATTGTGCACTGATATGCGCTGCAAGATCACTCGGTACTGCTTCAAGCACTAACACAACTGCGCCTGCACGTTCTACTGCTTGCGCATCTGCAATCAACTTCTCTGCTGCCGCCTTCGTTGCACCTTGCATACGGTAGCCCATCACACCAACACTTTGTGGTGTTAATCCTAAATGTGCAACAACCGGTACGCCAATGTGTGTTGCTTGTTCGATAAATGCTGTTAAGTGCCCACCTTCTACCTTAATCGCATTGGCACCACTTTGTTGATAAAGCTTTGTCGCATTTTTCAAATCTATTGCCATGTCAACACCTACTGTTCCGAAAGGCATATCTACCACAACATACGTGTTCGGCGCACCACGTCTTACCGCTTTTGCATGATGCAACATATCTTCAAGTGTGACATCGACAGTACTCTCGTAACCAAGCACTGTCATTCCTAGCGAGTCACCAACCAAAATCATATCAATCTCTGCTGCTTCTACTTGCTTCGCACTCGGATAATCATACGCTGTAACCATCGATATTTTTTCACTTGCCTGTTTCATTTGATGTAAATCTCTTAAATTTTTCAACTATGACACCTCTTATTTATATTATTTTTATCTTAAAATAAGTGCTTACTAAGTTTAATTTGTATTTACTTTGATTTTATCCTAAACGCCCATTATAGTGAACATAAATACACTTAAAGGGGCGATATCATGTTAAATATTGCTGTCATTGGAGCTGGAGCTGTTGGAACCTCTATTGCCATGTCGCTAGAACCCACTATGCCTGTCACATTACTCGGACGACAATCGGATGTACGAACATACTATGATCGAGAAACAGAAACGCAAACTACGGTTGATGTCGAATCACTCAATACACATCAAGGTGTCTTTGATGTTATTTTTATCGCAGTTAAAACATATCAATTAGCAGCCGTAGCACCACATTTATCACGTATAACGCACGCCAATACACACATCATCTTAGCGCAAAACGGCTACGGCCAACTCGATTCTTTAACAGACTATCATGCATATCAAGGTGTCGTTTATATTAGCGGCGAAAAGAAAGGACAATACGTCACGCATTTCCGAGATCGACGCATCCATGTTCAACGTGACTCACACACTGAACAACTCGCACAACAACTGGTGCACTCCAAGTTAGAATTTGTACTTGAAGATAATATTGAACAGACCATTTGGTATAAGTTACTTGTCAATTTAGGCATTAATACCGTGACGGCACTCACACAAGATACTGCTCGTATACTCAAACGCCCAGACGTCTATGCGTTATGTCGTCAACTTCTAGTTGAAGGGCTGACCGTTGCTGAAGCTTGTGGCGTAACATTCCCAGAAACGACCGCAGAAGACATTATGCAAATATACACTGGCTATCCGGATGATATGGGGACAAGTATGTACTATGATTTGAAAAACAAACAGCCTTTAGAAGTGGAAGCGATACAAGGTTATATTTACCGCCAATCGCAACTTCACCAACTTCATACCCCTACACTCGATTGCTGTTATCACGACTTAAAACAATGACATACAACAATATAGGAAAAGGCATGCGTTCGAGACGCATGCCTTTATTTTTAAAACATCGTATGCCAATTGTGCTCATTGTAAACACGGATACCGTGTTGCTGAAGTAAAGCGGTTGTCACACCGACACCTTGTGTTTTTGTACCATTGAATTGACCATCGTATATCTCCGTACTGCCACAAGATGGACTACCATCTTTCAAGATTACCGTATCAATATGATATTGTTGTAAAATATGGAGTGCTTCTTGTGCACCAAGTTTAAAAGTCTGCGTCACGTCTCTCCCCGATTGTGTTCTTACCTCGCAGTGTCCTTCCCATACAGACACTCCATTGCCATTAATAAGTTCCGATGGTTCGCGTGGGACGGACAATCCGCCGAGCACTTCTGGACAAATCGCAACGGCTTCTCCACAATCGATCAACTGCTTCAATGCATCTTGCCGCTTATGACCGCCATCATAGCGAACCGCTTCTCCGATTAAACACGCACTAATCCCAATCATCCCATCACTTCCATTCTCGTCCATTTCTTTTCATATTAGCACATGCGACAACATAGAAAAAGGTCACCCAAATAATGGATGACCACGTCCGTGACTAGTATTGTTTTTTTAAGTTAAACGGTGCAATCGGATTGAAAGTCCAAGCAATCAATAGACCTACAAGCAATGACATCGCTATAATATGTGCCCATTCCACATTGCTCGCTACAAAACCTGCAATTGAAAAAACTGCAAAACTCAGCAATGATGTCACTAAAAAAGTGATCAACATCTTCATCATTTCTTCCCTCCTGATACAAAATGAAAAACGCCCATTCTGTCTCTTAGGCGTTTACACATCCATGTGATAGAACGTATCGAAAAATGTTGGGGTTATCCTTTAGTGATACGTCTTTTTCTTTAATCCATCGCTTACTCTAACATACTTAAATACTTTTTTGAACACTTCTGTTTCAATTCAAGTCATATTCTTTGAGCCATATTCTTACAAAACTTAAAATGAACTTATCAACGTCATAAAGAAAGGGACAACAAACGATGACACGTATTGCACTAACAGTTAAAGATAAAACATTTCAAGCAGAACTCGATCATAATGCGACAACACAGAAGCTTTTAGAGAACTTGCCACTCACAATTCCTATGTCTGACCTACATCACAATGAAAAATACTATACGTTCGATAAGTCATTCCCTTCTCAACAAGAACCTGTCCAAACCATTCAATCAGGTGATTTAATGCTATACGGATCAGATACACTCGTCTTATTTTATGAAAGCTTCTCAACACCTTACACCTATACAAGATTAGGGCGTTTACTAGATAACATAGACCTACGTGAAACTTTAGGGAGTGGTGATGTCACAGTCACAATTAAAAAAGACGTATAAGATAAAAAGCTAGAACCTGATATCTAGGCTCTAGCTTTTATGTGTCTTGTGAAATTTATCGTTCCAATTCATTTTCTAACCAAGCAACGATTTCCGCAAAAATATTTTGATTGTATGAACTTTCATTTAATATTTCATGCTGTAAACCATCGTATATATGAATCGATTTATGTTCTGATCCAATCTCATTAAATAATTGTAAAGAATCTTTATAACTTACAAGTCCATCTTCTTTACCATGCAAAATCAGAATATTGTCGATGAACTTTTCGGCATTTGCTTTCAAATATTCAATGCCATCTAAAAGCGTGAAAATCAACCCCATCGAAATTCGTTTCGCATTCAAATCATCTAACTCATATTTCTTCATGACATCTGGATCTGAACAGACACCTTGTCCTAATTCGTTAGCCACGTATGTTTCAGGTGGTATACTGCGATCTGGATAGCCAAACAACTCCAATTGATAACGTGTCAACGCACCGGAAGTAATGATACCATCAACCATATTCGGATGTTTCGTTCCAAACAGTGTTACTGTGTAACCACCCATACTGTGACCTAGCAAATACACTTTTCCTTCGAACGTCTCTTTCACATAGTTTACGACTGCTGATAAGTCTTCTACAATCTCATCAATGCCACTATAAAATGTTTGTTGTCCACCAGAATGACCATGACCCCGTTGATCATAACGAACAACATTGAACTGATTCGCATTCAAATAGTTCGTAATTTCATCATAGCGTTCCAGTGACTCCGCCAGTCCATGTACAATAATGACCGTCGCTTTAGCCGATTCTCCGACAATGTCGTTCACTTTCATATGAATCATTGTGCCATCTTCAGAAGTTACATGTTTGATGTAGTTCATCATATCCACCTCTCAAATTAAAATTGTAGCGCTTTCATTTAATATAATGAATATTTCAGAATTTGTCACTTCACATCTCTTTGCTTGATATGTACACATGCAATAAAAAAAGCTAGAAATCCTTTTTCAGAATCTCTAGCTTTGATTCCTTATAAACCTTTCACTTTTCTTCTAAATCTTAATAACATAATACCTAGAATTGTTAAGAAAAATCCAGCTATGAAAGAACGGTTTGTAGGTATGTCACCTGTTTGTGGTAACTGTTTTTTCGTTGTTTGACTTTGATGCTTCATACTCTCAGCCACTGCTGTGCCCTGTTCATTTTCCATATTAGACACGTGGCCAACTTGATTGGATGTCTGCATAGAAACTGGCTTGAACTGTGGTGTCATACCAGTTGTCACCAGCTTCACTTCAGAGTTAGCAACTTTAATCGGTGTATCAGGCACCTTCTGTCCAGTATGAGAAGAAACAGGCGACATCACGGACTGTTCAACACGATTTTCTTCCGAGTTATCTTTGAGACCTTTTTTATCATTTGTACTCATTGCTGTTTTAGGTGCCTTTTCTATCTCTGATGGTGCATCTTGTACTTCAGATGTCTGTGTTTCATCTTGCTTCAGAGCTGGTTTCACTGTTTCAGATGTATCACCTTGTGGCATCGTTTCTTCTGGCTTACTTTGTGGTTCTTTTTCTATAAAGCTTGTGATCCAGTCATACAGTTCCGACGTAATCGGTGTTCCTAACGTACCATACTCATTACCACGTGTTCCATACGTATGTACCGCAATAATCTCACGTGTCTTATCTAATAAAACTGGGCCACCCGATTGCCCTTCTGAATTATGCATCGAATATTCAATCGTCCCTTGTTCTTGAACTTGAATAATCTTTCCGTCTGCATGCCATTGATTTTGCGTCACAGGGTTTTTGTCGGATGGATAGCCTTGACTGTACACTTTCTGTCCAATCATACTTCGATCGAATTGTTTAATACGATAAGGTGGAATTAAATCGCCAATTGATTGTCCTTTTTCATTCGGCTCTAATTCGATAATTCCCATATCGTACTTTCTCCAAGGTGTCTCTTCATATTGTTCAGGTACGTGCATTGCTTTAATTTTAAATCGACCATATGGCTCTTTATCGCCATCCTTACCCGGTATCACATAACCACCTGTCATATAATCTCGTGGCGTATTATTGTTATATAAAACATGACCCGCTGTTAACACTAAATTTTTACCGATTACAGCACCTGTTCCATCTCCACCTTTTAAGCTTTCTATTTGCCCCGTATAATTCGCATTATCCGTATGTACAAGGGCTGTATCGTGTTTCACTTCATCTCCTGTCAACTTTCTACGCTTATCAATCAGATCACCATCTGCATCAAAGTTCGGGTCTTTCGATGTATCATATGTAAAGTTCTCTTCCGGTTCATCTGAGCTTTCTTCAGTCTCATCAGCATCTTCTGAATCATCTTCTTCAACTGCTTGTGCATCATATGTATATGCAGTCGCTTGTTGTTTATTTTCTACCGATGCTGTTTGTGTCTCATCAGTATTAAATGCTTGATCCACTGACTTTGTTGCTTCTTCACTTTCCACTTGCTCATCTTGTGCGATTTGACTATCTTCATGAAGCATTGTATTTTGTTGCGGTGCTTCTACCATTTCATTGGCATGCGCTACTTGTGTCGGATAAACAAAATATAATCCAGTTAAAACAAGGGGAATCTTTATGTAATTTAATTTATTCATTGTCTTGCTCCTTTCTCTATTTCTCATGTAGTATAGCGTCATTTTTATAGATAATCAACTTATTTATTAGGCTATACTAAAAATATATGTAATTATTAAAATGTTTACCAAGAAGGATTTGAAAATCATATCATGCGTTACAGAGTTAATACTTTCTGAAAAAATTTTTGCTATATATCATAACATCTCAAATATCATTGAAAAATCTACTTGTAGCAAATGTAAGTTCGTTTTGATATTATATTGTGTAAATGATAAATTCGACACTGAAAAACCTAGATAACAACTTATCTTACAATATTCAAACATAGTTCTATTCCTTTCTATATTAGACTTGTATAAAAAATAAGTTGTTGACTCTCATATTAATAGGTGATATTATTTCATTATATATTCAGTTAACTCACCTATGAGAGTAGTCGCCCCACCATAAGGGGATAGACAAAATCATGGGTTTTTTTGTGTCTCCATAAATTGAGGAGGCATTACTTTCAAATGAAAACAGCTATATTGGTAGATGGTGGTTATTATCGCAAAAGAAGTACAAGTGTTTTTGGAAAATTAACAGCTAAAGATCGTGCAAATGAATTATATAGCTATTGTAATAGACATTTAAAAGATGAAAATTATGGTTCAACAACATATAACGAGTTGTATAAAATTTTTTACTACGACTGCCCTCCTATAAACAAACAAGTTTTCCACCCGTTATTTGGAAAAAATAAAGATTTTAGTAAAAGTGAAACTAAGCAATGGACAGAAGATTTTTTTAAAGAGCTCTCAAAAAAGCGTAAAGTTGCTTTAAGGTTAGGGGAATTAAATGAGACAACTGTTCATTACAACCTTAAGCACTCAACTACTAAAAAACTAATGAATAAAAGTAAAAATCTAGATGAATTATGTGAAAATGATTTTGTTCTCTGCCTTGCACAGAAAGGAGTCGATATGAAAATCGGCTTAGATATCGCTTCCTTAGCTTATAAAAAACAAGTTGATAAAATTGTATTGATCTCTGGCGATAGTGACTTTGTTCCTGCAGCGAAATTAGCACGTACAGAAGGGATCGATTTCGTACTAGATTCTTTAGGGTCAAATATTAAAGATAACCTTTCACTCCATATTGATGGTCGTAAAACTTGTGATAAAAAATACTTAAAACAAACTACAATATAATCTCCACAGAGAGATATCATTGATGAGAATATGTAAAATAATAGTAGCTGTCTGTGGCATACACTTGAGGTTAATCGTTATAACAATCGTGTCTTTTTATATTTTCTTATTACAAACGAAAAGACCTTGCACACCAATATTGGCTGCAAGGTCTTTGTTTTATCTATTTTAAGTTTACTCCCACTCGATGGTACTTGGTGGCTTAGATGTAATATCATACACAACACGGTTAACGTGATCTACTTCATTCACGATACGTGTTGAGATTTTTTGTAATACTTCCCAATCGATACGTGCGAAATCACTTGTCATACCGTCAATTGATGTTACTGCACGCACACCGACTGTATAGTCATACGTACGATAGTCACCCATTACGCCGACTGAGCGAATGTCTGGTAATACTGTGAAATATTGCCAGATTTCACGCTCTAAACCTTCTTCTCGAATGACTTCACGTAAAATCGCATCTGATTCACGGACAATTTCTAACTTATCTTCTGTAATTTCACCAAGAACACGGATACCAAGACCTGGTCCCGGGAATGGTTGACGCCATACAAGGTGTTCTGGAATACCCAATTCGATACCTAAGGCACGCACTTCATCTTTGAAAAGTGTATTAATTGGTTCGATTAATTCGAATTCCATATCTTCTGGCAATCCACCTACGTTATGGTGTGATTTAATCGTTTGCGCTGTCTTCGTACCAGACTCGATTACGTCTGTGTATAACGTACCTTGAGCTAAGAAGTCAACGCCTTCTAATTTAGAAGCTTCATCGTCGAATACGTATACGAACTCGTTACCGATGATTTTACGTTTCTTCTCTGGGTCTGAGATACCTTCAAGTTTTGACATGAAGCGTTCTTTCGCATTCACACGAATAATATTCATGTTGAATCCTTCACCGAACTGCTCCATTACCATGTCGCCTTCACCTTTACGGAGCAATCCATGATCAACGAAGATACATGTCAATTGATCACCAATGGCTTTGTGTAAAAGTACCGCAACCACTGATGAGTCTACACCACCACTCATGGCACATAAGACTTTACGGTCGCCCACTTGTTCACGAATTTTTTGTACTTCAATATCGATGAAGTTTTCCATCGTCCATTGACCCGTACAATCACAAACACGACGTACAAAGTTTTCTAACAAGTCGTTACCAAACTCTGTATGGCGTACTTCTGGGTGGAATTGCACACCATAGATACGGCGTTTTTTATCTTCAATTGCTGCATATTGTGTACTTGGGCTATCTGCAATCACTTCAAACCCTTCTGGAATTTCAATGACTTTGTCTGAATGACTCATCCATACTGTTTGCTCTTCTGGCAATCCGTGGAAAAGTTCGTCAGACTTCGCTTTAATGATGGCTTTACCGTATTCACGTTCATTAGCACGCTCAACTTTACCACCTAAAAGTTTTGTTGTTAACTGCATACCGTAACAAATACCCAATACAGGTACACCTAAGTCATAAATTGCTGGATCAATTGTGAACGCATCATCTTCATAAACAGAGTTCGGTCCACCTGATAAAATGATCCCTTTTGGATTCATCTTTTTAATCTCATCTAATGAAATCTCATGATCATGCAGTTCGCTGTACACGCCCATTTCACGAATACGACGTGTAATCAGCTGATTGTATTGACTACCAAAATCGAGGACAAGAATCAATTCTTGTTCTTTTGCCATTTCCATACTGTTGTACTCCTTTAATCTTAGAATGAGTAGTTAGGTGATTCTTTAGTGATTTGAACATCGTGTGGATGACTTTCTGCTAAGCCTGCCGCACTCATTTTTGTGAATTGTGCTTCATCACGTAATTGTTGTAAGTTGTGTGATCCTGTATAACCCATACCGCTCTTCACACCACCAATTAATTGGTAAATTGTTTCTTGTAATGGCCCTTTATAGTCGATACGACCTTCTACACCTTCTGGAACATATTTTTTAGGTGTTTTGTCTTCTTGGAAATAACGATCGTTAGAACCGCTTGCCATTGCACCTAATGAACCCATACCACGATATACTTTGTATTGACGACCTTGGAACATTTCAACTTCTCCAGGGCTTTCTTTTGTACCTGCTAATAAGCTACCAAGCATAACCGCATGTCCACCTGCTGCAAGTGCTTTAACGATGTCACCTGAGAATTTAATACCACCATCTGCAATAATCGCTTTACCGTGTTTACGTGCTTCTGTTGCACAGTCATAAACTGCTGTAATTTGTGGTACACCGACACCTGCAACGACGCGTGTTGTACAGATTGAACCTGGTCCAATACCGACTTTAACAACATCTGCCCCCGCTTCGAACAAAGCATTTGTACCTGAAGCTGTTGCAACGTTACCTGCAATAACCGTAATTTCTGGGTATGTTTCTTTGATGAATTTCACTTGATCGATGACACCTTGTGAGTGGCCGTGTGCTGTATCGATAACAAGTGCATCAACGCCTGCTTCTACAAGTTTTTTGGCACGAATTGCTGTGTCTTTGGCAATACCGATTGCTGCTGCAACGAGTAGACGACCGTGTTCATCTTTAGCTGAGTAAGGATACTCATGTACTTTTTCAATATCTTTAATTGTGATAAGCCCTTCTAAAACGCCATCTTTAATTAATGGTAGCTTTTCAATACGGTGTGATTGAAGGATTTTTTCCGCTTCTTCTAGCGTCGTTCCAACTGGAGCTGTAATCAAGTCTTCTTTCGTCATGACGTCTGAAATTTTAATCGAGAAGTCTTCGATAAATCTCAAGTCACGATTTGTAAGGATACCGACAAGTTTACGTGTCTCTTTGTTGTCAACAATTGGCACACCTGAAATACGGTATTTGCCCATCAACGCTTCTGCTTCGTACACACTTTCTTCAGGAGTTAAGTAAAATGGATCTGTGATGACGCCATTTTCTGAACGTTTTACTTTTTGTACTTCGTCTGCTTGATCTTCAATGCTCATATTTTTATGAATGACGCCGAGACCACCTTGACGTGCCATTGCGATCGCCATTTTTGATTCTGTTACTGTATCCATACCTGCTGATACAATCGGAATGTTCAACTTAATTTTATCCGATAATGATACACTTAAATCTACCTCTTTTGGTAATACATTTGATTCAGCTGGAATAAGCAATACATCATCAAACGTTAGCGCTTCTTTAACAAACTTGTTTTCCCACATTTCTATACAGCCTCCATTCAAAATGATTAGTTATATTATTTCACATTTTCTTGATTTTGTTGATAGTTTAGACCATTAAAAAATAAATTTAATACAATTGCTGAAATCGTACCTAACACAATCCCATTTTGCGTTAGCCAAGAAAACTGATCACCCAATCCTTGAAACGCTTCAGGCACTGCAGTAATCCCTGCACCGAGACCAACTGACACAGCAATAATAATTAAGTTGTTTTGATTCTTGAAGTTAATGTCGTTCAATATGCGCATACCGTATGCCATTACCATACCGAACATCGCAAGCATTGCACCACCTAATACCGATAGTGGAATCATATTTGCCAACGCACCTAACTTAGGAATACATCCGCAAATGATCAGTAAAATAACCATTCCGTAGATGACGTCGTTCTTTTTCGCACCTGACAGTGATACAAGTCCAACGTTCTGAGAATAAGCTGTATAAGGGAAAGCATTGAAAATAGATCCTAGCGTAATGGCGATCCCTTCTGCCATGTAACCTTTGCGGAAGTCTTTGCGCATTAATGTCTTACCCGTAATCTCGCTCAATGCATGATAAACACCTGTTGATTCAATTAAGCTGATCAATGCTACTATGAAAAATACGACGGTTGCACCAAAGTCAAAAGCAAACCCTGTAAATCGGAATGGTCTCGGCAATTCAAACCAGTGTGCTGACGCAACTTGTCCTGCATCAATCACCCCTAAAAAACTTGCAAAAATTGTACCAATCATAAGACCAAGCAAAATTGCAATAGACTTCAAAAAACCTTGTGCAAAACGTTGCAGTAACAAAATAATAATCAGTGTCGCACCACCTAATAAAAGATGCTTGGGATCTCCGTAATCTTTCGCACCTTGTCCCCCTGCGAGATAATTCATCGCAACCGGCATAAGTGTAATCCCAATAATTGTTACAACACTACCTGTTACAACAGGCGGGAACAACTTAACAAGAGAAGCAAAAAATGGTGCGATGATGATCACAAGTAACCCAGATAAGAAAAGTGAGCCATACAAGACATCTATCCCTTTCGTCTGTCCGATTAAAATCATTGGTGCGACCGCAGTAAACGTACATCCTAAGACGACCGGCAATCCAATACCAATGCCTTTATAGACTTGTAAAAAGGTTGCAATACCACACATAAATATATCGACTGTGACAAGATAAGCCGTCTGTTCAGCAGTAAAGTCAAGACTTGTTGCAACAATAATAGGAACTAAAATAGCGCCGGCATACATGGCTAATAGATGCTGTAAACTCAACAAGAATCGTTTAATCATTGTCGTCTCCTAACAATGTGACTTTATTACCTTTTAACGATGCCACTTGGCAAAGCGAAGAAACGTTCAAGCTTGCTTCTTCCAAACGTGCACGCCCTGGTTGGAAACTCTTCTCTACCAAGATGCCAATACCAACTGTTTCCGCACCTGCTTGCTGTGCCAAACGATGTAATCCAAGCGCTGCCTCACCGTTTGCAAGAAAGTCATCAATAATCAACACTTTATCTTGATCTGACAAAAACTCTGTTGACACGATGACACGGTTCGTATTGTTTTTCGTAAATGAGTGAACATCTGTCTGATAATGCCCTTCATTCAACGTATTCGGCTTTGCTTTTTTAGCAAATAAACAAGGCACATTAAAACGATGTGCAACCATAATGGCAGGTGCAATTCCTGATGCTTCAATCGTTAAAACCTTTGTCACACCTTGATCTCCAAACTGTGAATGGAACACTTCACCAATCTCATACATTAAACCCGCATCAATCTGATGATTCAAGAAACCATCCACCTTTAATATTGATTCGTCAATAACTACACCGTCTTCGATGACTTTTCTCTTTAATGCGTCCAAAACGACTCCTCCTAGATACTTCAAGATATAAAAAAACCCCAAAACTAAAGAATATCGTTTCAGGTGTTGAGTAATCGTCATACAATTGTAAAGTGACGCTCAGTTGCTAGTCTCTTTGCTATTCATTGTGTGATGTCTACCATATCAACCAAACACAATAAATAGAACCTAACAAAAGCTGCGTATTACAGATGCCGTCATTACTCATAGTCACATCGTTTAGGGCGACGTGGTAGAAACTTCTAAAGCCATATTCTTCAGATTATATGAGTCTATATAAATTATTAACTGATGATAGCAAATTTAACGTTTTTTCGCAATACTCGTCTGAAAAACAAGCGTTTTTTCAAATATCAACACTACTTTACAAAAGTGATATGTTAATCGCATAATAATAATGTATGCGTTTAACTTTTAATTTAAAGGGTAAGTGACAAAATAAGTAACGATTAATCGGAGGGGATTTACTATGACTCATTTTAAAGTAGTAAAAACAGAAGATGACGCAATCCAAGCGGTAGATGCATTATTACGTGATGGCTACAAGGAACACGAAATTACAATTATTAGCAAAGATCGATTGTCAACAGACCGATTTAACGATTCAGAAGTTAAACAAACACCAACAGCTGGTACGATCAGTGATAAATTCATGCGCTTTTTCATTGGGGAAGATCCTGAAGAAGCTGCATTCACACGTTTCAAGCTTCCAGACAATGAAAAAGAACAGCTTAAGCAAGCCGTACTTGATGGTGAAATTGTTATCCTTGTGAAACACTTTGAATCTGGCAACCACAGCGAAGTAACACAAACAAATAGTTCATACGACACACAAGACTTCAAACATCATCCATCTGAACATAAAGGCAATATTGAATAATATAGAAATATCTAACACTCGAGCAGCACACCTTGCTTGAGTGTTTTTTACGTGGAGTACCGAATTCGCATTATGCTATACTAAAGCCATTACAAAGAGGTGATAGACGATGGATTTTATTCAAATCAAATCAACGCAAGATCAATGGTATCAACCGGCACTAGACTTTTACTTAGGGAGATTAGATACGCTTGTCACTGAAGATGAGTCGGTTTTCGTCCAATCGCTCAAAACAGAAAAGACGAAAAATGATTATGTTTTTTTAGTCGGTGTTGAAGATGACCGTGTTGTCAGCTTTGCTACTGCGCATTATGAAGCAACGACAAATGCGGGATTCATTATCTACTTACTTGCCGAACAGGGTACACATCATGAAGCTTATCTAGAAGAGACACTCAATCAAACTGAAATCCACATCAATGCATTGGCACAACAATTACATGGTCGAGACGTGAACTTCTTCATGTTCGAGTCGACGTTCGAATCACCAGATGTCGATTCGAAGACGGCAGATGATATCGCATTTCGCAGACGTTTCTTAACACAAAACGGTTTTGAAAAGCAAACAAAGATTTCATATATACAGCCTTCGCTTGATCGCAATGGAAAACCTGTACCATTAGATTTATATATCAAAGCAAATATTCCTTTGACGAAAGACATCTATGGTGCCAGCATCAAGTCTTGTTATATTCTCAAATATGTCTTTGCAAATAGACTGCCACGCAGAGTCATTTATCCATTGCTCGTCAAAATGGATTTACGTAAAGAACCGAATGCATAAGCCCTTGAAATCAATCGGTAAAGTCGCTACAATGAAAGAGAAGTAAGACTGACGGGTCACTGAACGAACACTGACAACCGTCTAAATTGTAGGAGAAAGGATCCGGTTATATGCTAACAAAAGAATTCGCACAAAAATCTGGCTTAAGCGAAAAGCAAGTCCGCAAAATTGTTCAGCATCTCGAAGAACGTGGTTACCATTTAGATAAAACAGAATATCGCGGGCGTGAAGCGACAGACTTCAAAGAAGAAGATGTTGAACTCTTCCAAGAGATTGCAGAACGCGTTGGGCAAACTAACAGTTACGAACTTGCATTTGAAGAACTCGAGAAAGAAAAAGACTTCTTACAAGTTATTGTGAAGGAAGATACACAACAACTTCCTGCTGATCAACAACTCTCTAACTTATTCAAAGAGTTGCACAATGAAATCAATCAAATGCGAGAAGAACGTCAAATACTTGGGCAAATGGTGACACAAGTACACAAACAACAAGAGGCACTTACTGAGTTACATAACAAGTTAGAAACACAACTAAAGTCAAACAGTGCATCTATGGAGTCTCTCACTGAAGCACAAAAACAACAAACTGAACAACTCAGTACAACACAAAAGCACTTAGAGACACAAATCGAAGGACAAAAAGCATTAGCACACACAATTGAACGCAATGAGAAAAAAGGTTTTCTCCAACGATTATTCGGCGGTTAAAACACAATTTCTATGCAAGTCAACCACTTGTCTTACAATTAAATAACATGCTAGGGGTGCTCGAAGTGAGCTGAGAAAGACGGACTCTTAACTCTTTGAACCTGATATGGTTAATGCCATCGAAGGGAAGCAATTACATGTCATGCGTATCATGATAGTCATGCAACGTTAAAGCATGCGTCACATACGACTCAATTTCAATCATACATGTCAACTTCCTGCACCCTCACATGCAGGAGGTTTTTTTATGTTACAAACAGTTATTATTGGTGGCGGCGTGATGGGATTGTCCATTGCACGTCAACTCAATGCGCAAGGTCGTCACATACATATCATTGATCGCTCGACACCCCGTATGAATGCATCTTATGCAGCAGGTGGGATGTTAGGTGCACAGAATGAATTTTTTGAAGATACACCTTTATATCGTCTTGCAATGGCAAGTCGTGCGATGATGCCAGATATTGCACAACAACTCTTAATGGAGACAGATATCGATATTGAACTGCAAACATATGGGCTGATTAAGGTAGCAACTACCGCACAACATGTCCCAGCAGTTAAGAAACAATTTGAATTTCTCTCTCAGCAAGACCATAAGATTTATGAATTATCACGCCATCAATTACGTGCACGCTTCCCCCACTGTAACATTGACGATTGCGCAGCATTCAAAATACATGACGACGGTCAAATCAATGCCAACTTATATACACAAGCGTTACTGCAATCCGTCTCCAATCTTTTGCATATTGATCTTCACATACAGACGGAAGTATTACAGATTATGGAACATGCATCGCATTATCGAGTAACAACTTCTAAAGGCGATGTATATGCAGACGAATTAATCATCGCTGCTGGTGCTTGGAGTGGTGCATTGTTACAGCAACTTGGGATGAATCTTCCGACACAACCGGTCAAAGGCGATGTGAAGTTAATTGAATCGTCTTATTCACAACTAAAAGAAACTATTTTTAATATGAACGGTTGTTATATTGTGCCAAAGAAACCCAATCGTTTTCTTATCGGTGCGACATCAGAACTCGACAATTGGAGTACACAAAATAAAGCTGAAAATCTCCAGTGGTTAGATGCAGAAAGTCAATCTATGATACCTGACCTATGTGAACATCGCGTGATTAAGACTTGGACTGGCATCCGACCGATCACTCCAGATGGCGTTCCGATTATGGGTGCCCTTCGTGATAATCTCTATATCTCAACTGGGCATTATCGAAACGGTATTCTACTCTCGCCTATTGTCGGTCAACTGATGGCACAATTAGTTGATGGAAGAACTAGTGCAGCACAACAATTAAAACCTTTCTCACCTATAAAATGAGAAAATTCGTATGTAGGGGTTGATTTTAAATGGACTTGCAATTATTCTTATAATACAAGTCGGAATTAAAGGAAGCGTCTAAATGTCTATATTTCTCATTATACTTAACTTATTAATTTTTGCTGGATTCCTTATCGGTCTATGGGTCATGGCAAAGAAACACGTCAAGTTCCCTACACGTGTCTTTGTTGCACTCGGTCTCGGTATCTTACTCGGAATCATTGTACAGCTTCTTTACGGTGCAGACAGCAAAATTACAACACAAACAACAGAATGGATCGGTATCATTGGGAATGGATATATCTCCCTCTTAAAAATGATCGTCATTCCGCTCGTTTTCATTTCAATTATTGCGGCATTTACGAAGATTGATCTTGGTGAGAAGTTCGCCAAAATGGGCGGCTACATTTTTATGTTTTTAATCGGTACTGTTGCCATTTCAGCCATCGTTGGTATTGCCTATGCAATGCTATTCGGTCTCGATGCATCAACAATTGATCTAGGTCAAGCTGAAAACGCACGTAGTTCAGAAATTACGCAAACAGCGAAAGACCTAACAGCAACAACATTGCCAGCACAAATTCTAGAACTACTCCCTGCAAACCCATTCTTAGACTTTACAGGGGCACGTGCAACATCAACTATTGCTGTCGTTATCTTTGCAGCATTTCTAGGGTTTGCTTATTTACGTGTTGCACGCAAACAGCCTGAAAATGGTCATGTATTAAAACGTGGTATTGATGCAGTGTATTCACTTATTATGGCCGTTGTGACATTCGTATTGCGCTTAACACCTTATGGTATCTTAGCCATTATGTTAAACACATTAGCGACAAGTGACTTTGCAGCGATTTGGACACTCGGTAAGTTTGTCATCGCATCTTATGCAGCGTTACTCACAATGTATATCATCCATTTATTAATTTTATTAGTGCTAGGTGTCAATCCAATCCAATATGTGAAGAAGACAACAGAAGTAATGATGTTCGCCTTCACATCACGTTCAAGCGCAGGGGCGTTACCACTTAACATTCAAACGCAAACAAATCGTTTAGGTGTCCCACAAGCCATCGCCAACTTCTCAGGTTCTTTCGGTCTGTCTATCGGCCAAAACGGTTGTGCGGGTATTTACCCTGCCATGCTTGCAATCATGGTCGCACCTGTTGCTGGCGTTGATATCGACCTACAATTCATTGCAACACTTATTATTGTTGTTATCATTAGTTCATTCGGTGTTGCCGGTGTCGGTGGCGGTGCAACATTTGCATCTATTCTCGTCCTTTCTGCACTAAACTTACCAGTCGGCCTTGCCGGTGTCTTGATTTCAGTAGAACCATTAATTGATATGGGACGTACTGCATTGAATGTGAATGATTCAATGTTAGCCGGAACAGGCACTGCTAAGTTAACAAAACAATTAGATGAAGATGTCTTTAATGACAATCAATATGACGAACTGACAACAAATCATTAATCAAAAAATACCACGTACAACACATCGTACGTGGTATTTTTAATGCTATTTCTTATTAAATCCCGCTTCTTGAAGCCAGTCTTTCATCTCTAAACGCTGCTTACTACTCATGAAGTTCGCCACTTGTTCTGACCACGTTTCTGTACGTCGTCCGTCCGTTCTTTCTGCATAATAATCAGATACCGTTTCATCATATGTTGCCAATTGTTGACGTGCCATATCACGATCATTATCATACGTATCAACGTGAAAGACATGTTCAAACGGCAACCGTGGCTTCGGCGTCCCATTCTCATCTTCAGATGGTACGCCAATCGCCATACCGAAGATTGGGAAGGTATACTCAGGTAAGTCTAAAATCTCACGCACACGTGTGACATCATTGCGCAATGAACCTAGATAAACAATTCCATACCCCATATCTTCTGCCGTCAATGCAATATTTTGTGCCATTAATGACGCATCTACCGTTCCAACGAGTAATCCTTCTGCTGATTCAAAGCTTGTCGTCATATCTTGTGCTTGTTGTTCATTCACAAGGTCGTGTCTATTGTAATCTATGACAAATATTAATAAATACCCATTATCCAAGACATAGGGTTGCCCTGACACTTCTTTCAAAGCAGCTTTCTTTTCTGGATTTTCTACGCCAACCACAGATGTCGTTTGTAAATAACTTGATGTTGAAGCCATCTGCCCTGCTTCAATTAACTTTTTCACTGTTTCACGTGTTAATGGCTCAGGTTTAAACTTTCTCACTGAGTGATGTTGCTTTGCTAAATGATATACATAATCTGACATATATTTCACTCCCTTGTCCTTTGATTTTATGTTAGCAAACGACACTCTAAAACGCATGTACACTGCACACTTGCATCTTTTTCTATAAACCTTTATCATAAAAGTATCAATTTTCTGACAAAGGAGTGTCTTTATGGCGCAACAACCACAGCAACTAGCAGAGACAGTTTTTCAAGCTTACAAAACACAACAACCTATCCCTTTTCTCAACCCTAAAGAGAACGTTGATGAAGTATTAGGTTATCAAACACAAGATGCCTTGATTGAGCAATTAAAGGCACATAACAATACTGATGTAGCCGGCTACAAAGTCAGTATGACAAGTGCAGAAACACAAGCATATGCGAATACCCATGAACCTGCTTATGGTACATTACTCAAAACAGTCATCCAGCAAAGTGGTGCCACTGTAAAATTGGACAACTTGTTCGCACCATTAATCGAGCCAGAATTGGTATTTGTAATCACAGAAGACTTACCTTCTAATCCAAGCATTGAAGATGTGCTCAATCATTCGCAATTAGCACCAGCGATTGAAGTGCCTGATGCGCGCTATCAAGATTGGTTCCCAAACTTTACATTAGGAGATTTATTAGCCGATAACACAGCAACTGGCCTTGTCGTTGTAGGTGAACCTGTTGCACAATTGGATTATGACAAGCTGGGTGCAGTCACAATGTCATTGAAACATAATGGTACAGAAGTCAAAACAGGCATCGCATCAGAAGTATTAGGTAACCCTGTTAAAGCGGTGCAATGGCTCAGTCAAAAGTTAGCAAGTCACGATAAGTCACTTAAAAAAGGCAATGTCATCTCGTCAGGTACTTTCATCCCACCTATCAAGGCGGAACAAGGTACTTATACGGTTGATTATCAACATGTCGGTCAAGTAACAGTTACATTTGAATAAATCGTACAAAACGGTGGAGCACGACTCGACCATAAACCATCGTTTTCTTAAAATACAAAGGCATTTTAAGTCACAACTTAAAATGTCTTTTCAAATCATTTAATTTTCAATAAAGGTGTCATTAATTGAGAATTAAACCCCAACAGTGCTATGATGAATATAGAAACAATATATGCATGAAACACCCTTTCACATCTGGATAGTTGCGCCATTTCGCCTATCAAAAGATGGTGTGCAATTATTTAAGTTTAATAATTGACGGATGTATCGTTCCATGCCATAATAACACTTGAGATTAGAATTATTATTAAAAAGGAATTATAACAAAGAAGCGTTTGGAGTAGTTCTAATCTAATAATAATCAATATATTTCTAGGAGGCTATTCAATATGTCATTAATCGGTAAACAAATTGGAGAATTCACAGCACAAGCGTACAACGCAAAAACAGATGAGTTCGTTGAGGTAACACAAGAAGATTTAAAAGGTAACTGGAGTGTCGTTGTATTCTACCCAGCTGACTTCTCTTTCGTATGCCCAACAGAATTACAAGATGTTCAAAACCATTATGAAAAATTACAAGAACTTGGTACAAACGTATTCTCTGTATCAACAGACACACATTTCGTACACAAAGCTTGGCACGATCACTCAGATGCAATCAGCACATTAAAATACACAATGATCGGTGACCCATCACAACAAATTACACGTTTATTCGACGTTTTAGATGAAGAAGCTGGTCTTGCACAACGTGGTACATTCATCGTTGACCCTGATGGTGTTGTTCAAGCAGCTGAAATCAATGCTGACGGTATCGGCCGTGACGCAAGCACATTAGTACACAAAATCAAAGCAGCTCAATACGTACGTCAAAACCCAGGTGAAGTTTGCCCAGCGAAATGGGAAGAAGGCGGCGAAACATTAACACCAGGATTAGACTTAGTAGGTAAAATTTAAGGAGGTATTACTGAATGCTTAATCAAGAGTTAAAGAATCAACTTGCACAACTTCTTGATTTGATGGAAGGTGACGTTGTCTTCAAATTAAGCACAGGATCTGATGAATCATCTCAAAAAATGGAAGACCTTGTGAATGAAGTATCAGACATGTCATCACGCATTACAGTAGAAAAAGCAGACTTAAAACGTTCACCTAGCTTTAGTGTGAATAGACCCGGAGAGGACACTGGCGTTACTTTCGCCGGTGTTCCTCTTGGTCATGAGTTTAACTCTTTCGTTTTAGCACTTCTACAAGTGAGTGGTCGTGCACCAAAAGAAGAGCAATCTGTAATCGATCAAATCAAAGCAATTGATAAACCATTAAACTTTGAAACATATATCAGCTTAACATGTCAAAAATGTCCGGATGTTGTTCAAGCATTAAACTTAATGAGTGTTCTTAACCCAAATATCACACACACGATGATTGACGGTGCAACATTCAAAGAAGAAGCTGAAGATATTATGGCTGTGCCATCTATCTTCTTAAATGGTGAACAATTCGGTAGCGGTCGTATGACTGTCACTGATATTTTAAGCGCACTTGGTCAAGGCCCTGATGCTTCAGAATTCGAAGGCAAAGAGATATTCGATGTCCTCGTTGTCGGCGGTGGTCCTGCGAGTGCAAGTTCTGCTATTTACGCTGCACGTAAAGGTTTACGTACAGGTATTGTTGCGGATCGTATCGGTGGTCAAGTTAACGATACACAAGACATCGAAAACTTAATCAGCGTGAAGAAAACAACAGGAACATCACTTGCGGTTAACCTTGAAGAACACATTAACGAATATAACATCGATGTGATGAAAGGGGTTCGTGCTGAATCTGTAAACAAAACAGACGAAAGCATTGACCTTACATTAGATAATGGTGCCGTACTTCACACAAAAACATTGATTGTTTCAACAGGTGCACGTTGGAGACAACTCGGTGTACCAGGTGAGCAAGAGCTTGCAAATAAAGGTGTTGCATACTGCCCACACTGTGACGGTCCATTATTCGAAGACAAGCATGTCGCTGTTGTCGGCGGTGGTAACTCTGGTGTTGAAGCTGCGATTGACCTTGCAGGTATCTGTAAGAGTGTGACGTTACTTGAATTCGGTGCAGAAATGCGTGCCGATCAAGTCTTACAAGAGCGTTTGAACTCTCTATCTAATACAACAGTCATCACAAACGCTGCAACGAAAGAAATTACTGGTGATGAACGTGTCACTGGTTTGACTTACGAAGATACACAATCTAAAGAACAACAACATATCGAATTAGACGGTGTCTTCGTTCAAATCGGTCTTTCTCCTAATACTGAGTGGTTAGGCGATACAGTCAACCGCAACAGAATGGGTGAAATCGAAGTTGATCGTTTAGGTGCTACGAACGTGCCAGGTATCTTTGCTGCCGGAGACTGTACAGATCAACGCTACAAGCAAATTATTATCTCTATGGGATCAGGTGCAACAGCTGCACTATCTGCTTTTGACTACCTTATCCGTAACTAATAAAAAGAAGTCCGCATCTCATGATGTGGACTTCTTTTCTTATCATATTATACAAATGATACGAGCCAATGCCAGATTCTTGTCACCAATGACACGAACTCATCCCATAATCTCTGCAAGAAATTACGCGTCTCTTCGTTATCCAATGACTTCAATGCTTCTAACTTATCGCCTGCTGTCTTCTGAATTGTATCTTTCAGCTCATTTGCCTGTTTTTGGTAAGCTTCAGGATCTTGATTAAGTACATCTGATTGCGCCACATTCATCATCATATTTTGAATCACAGCAATCTCATTATTACTTAATACATTATCCAATCCACGCACATTCAATGTCTGATTCACAATGTTGTTAACCGTCAATTCATTAATCTGTTGATCAGACGCCTTAGCTTCTGCAATTTGCGCCTTCATATCAGCAATCGCTTCATTCAGCGCTTCATCAGAGTAACCTTCTTTCTCTGAATTGTTCTCACTGATACGTGCCAATTCATTCAATTCCGTATGTGCATTTTGGATATCTTCACTATTCAACGCATTGCCTTGCGCTTCATAAGCTTTGTATATTCCTGTCAACGCACCTTCACCAGTCACTTGATCAATAGAAGCAATACGAATCGTTGCATCTTGAATGCCCGATGTAATCGCTGCATTCATATACTGTTCTTTCGTAATACGCGTAATATTTTCAGGCGTTTCAATCTTAACATCTACCCCTCGTCCAAAACGCTTAGGTTTAATCAGTGCACTCGAGTGAATATAGTCGTACTCCGTTCCCGTAAAACGAATAACATCTGTATTCGTTACTTGATACGTTGTCACACCATTACTAACACCTAACTTATCTTTCGTCGCTTCCAATTGATTCTCATTCAAGTCTGCTCCTTGAAGAAAGATTTCTTCTTTAGGCTTGAACTCGTTGGCGGCATAGGTATTCTGTGCAACACCTACCATCAACAAAGAGGCGGTCAATCCACTGATTAATAGTTTCTTATACATATACTCACTTCCTTCTCCACACTTTACCCTATTTTAACATGAGATACGCAATTAAGTATCAATCCTTAGACGCACAAAAAATTCTGAAAATTTATCTCGCCAAACCCATTTTTCTATGATATAATCCTTTTAATTCATATCAGATAACTATGATATAGGAGGGATACAATGAAATATTTTAAATTAAGTATTATTTTCTTGCTGGCACTGGTACTTGTTGCATGTGGCAAAGGGGCAGACAGCAAACAAGAGAATGGAAAATCTTTTACCATCGGTTTTGGCCCCGGCACATACGAAGAAATATTCCGTGGTGGTGCACTGCCTATCCTAGAGAAAAAAGGTTATGATGTTGAGATTAAAAGCTTCTCTCAAACAGATCAAATTAATCCAGCGATGAAGGATGGTGACATTCAAGCATCCATCTTCCAAAGTACGGCATATATGGATAGTATTAACGATAAAATTGATGCAAAAATGATTAAAAATAACGAAGTCCCAACTGCACCACAGTCACTATGGTCTAAAAAGCACAATTCACTCGATGACATTCAAGACGGTCAAACAATTGCAGTTCCTAATGATCCAGTTAACCAAGAACGTGCTTTAAGAATTTTAGAGGACCTTGGTTGGATTAAATTAGACAATAAAACAACAGGTGTTAACTTTAAGCTTTCTAGCGTTCAACCTGGTAAGTATGACTTAAAATTCAGCGAAGTCGCAGCGCCACAAGTGCTTCGTTCATTAGAAGATGTTGATTACGGTGTCGTGAACGGAAACTACATTGCCGATAGCGGTCAAAAAATTAGTGACGCACTTGTCGTTGAAAAAACACCTGATGAACATAAAGTGATGTTGAGTATCAATGAATCTGATAAAGACAAAGAATGGGCGAAAGCATTGCGTGACACGTACAAGGATCCTGAATTCCAAAAATGGTTCCGTGACCACAAAGAATACAGCGGATATATTGAGCCAACAAATTGGTAGAAATGCGATTGTAAGAGAAGGGGTTAGGGTTCGATAGGAAGCTGCGTAATCAGTCAAATCGCTGTTTAATCTTATCGAATTGTGAACTGCTGTCGAGCATTCTGATTGTTGAACACTCAAAAATGAATTTGTCCCATACTTATATCAAAGACCTGCGCTTCCATATCAAAGCACAGGTCTTTTTTCATTGTAGTGATGTCATCTATCAATTGCCGTCATCAATCTCATATCCTAGATCTTTGATCATATCATAATCCAATTGATTGGGTTGTCCACCAGTGATAAGGTAATCACCTACAAAAATGGAGTTTGCTACCATGAGCGCAGTCGCTTGTAAAGAGCGCAAATTCACTTCACGTCCCCCTGCAATACGAATCTCTTTCGATGGATTCACTAAGCGAAATAACGCCAAAATACGCAAGCAACGCATAGGTGTCAGCGCATCCATCTCTCCAAACTTCGTCCCTTTAATTGGATGTAAGAAGTTGACTGGAATACTGTCTGCATCGATATCTTTTAGCGCAAAGGCCATATTTACAATATCTTCATCGGTTTCCCCCATTCCACATATGACACCTGAACAAGGGGATATGTGGTGTGCCTTCATCGTTTCTATCGTATCGACACGATCTTGATATGTATGCGTTGTGACAACTTCATCATGATATCGTTCACTCGTATTCAAGTTATGGTTATATCGATCAACACCTGCTGCTTTTAACTTGGCCGCTTGCACATCATTCGTCAATCCTAAGCATGCACAGACTTTCAATTGTGGGTGTGCTGCTTTAATGTGTTCGACAGATGCTGTGATATGATCAACTTCTTTATCACTTGGCCCTCTACCACTCATCACAATACAGTATGTCCCTATCTCATTTTCAGCTGCGACTTTGGCACCTTCTGTAATTTGATTTTCCGAAACCAACGCATATCTTTGTTTTTCTTTCATATCTCTAGACTGCCCGCAGTATCCACAGTCTTCCGGGCAAATACCACTCTTCGCATTTAATATCATATTCAACTTTATCTTATGTCCATAATAATGCTTTCGTAATAGATATGCTTCGTGGACGAGTGACATTGTGTCGTATGATACATCTGTAAATAATTCCAAAGCCTTTTGGTGTGTTAATGCTACGCCTTCAAGGATATTACGTGCAATATTCATATAAAAACCCTCCCCAATATAGACGTATTATAACACTATTGTAATGTTTTTGAAAATTATGTTTACAATCATAAGTGCAAAACAAAGCGCAAGTAATATGAATACATTGCGCTATTTTTACTTCAAAATTTGTATATTACATAAAGTTTTAACTTTTATTTTCAGAAAATAGTCAATATTGTGTTGACTCCACTTGAAATGTAGCCTACAATAACAATCATTACTAAATAAGTCGGAATTAGGGAGGCACATATGATTACGTTTCAAAATGTCAGCAAAACATTCAGTAAAAAACAGACCACTGTACATGCATTAAATGACGTTTCTTTCACCGTTGATAAAGGGGACATTTTTGGCGTCATTGGTTATAGCGGTGCCGGTAAGAGTACATTAGTGAGACTCGTCAACCAGCTAGAAAAGCAAACATCAGGCGATGTATATGTCGATAATCATCACTTAAATACATATACACCCGCAGATTTGCGTAAAGTCAAAAAAGATATCGGCATGATCTTTCAACATTTCAATCTCCTCAACTCAAAAACAGTCTTCAAAAATGTTGCAATGCCACTTATCCTCAGCAACATCAATCCAACAGAAATCAAAAAACGTGTCGATGAAATGCTCGCATTCGTTGGATTGGAAGGAAAGTCACAACAATATCCGAGCGAACTATCCGGTGGACAAAAACAACGCGTCGCTATTGCACGTGCGCTTGTCACAAACCCTAAAATTTTATTGTGTGACGAAGCGACAAGTGCACTCGATCCGGCAACGACAGATGCAATTCTCGATTTATTGAAGAAAACGAATGAAACATTCGGTGTTACGATTCTTGTAATCACACATGAGATGAGTGTGATTCAAAAGATTTGTAACCGAGTGGCAGTCATGGAGCAAGGTCGTGTGATTGAATTAGATTCTGTCAAAAATGTATTCAGTCACCCGAAGACAGAGACTGCTAAGCGTTTCGTTTCTACGGTAATTAATACGGAGCCTTCAGAACACGTTTTAAAACAGATTGCGCACAAGGACAATGCACAAGTTTATCGCTTGTTTATCGAGAGTGATCAAATCTCCAATGCAATTGTCAATGACTTGATTGCGAAATTCCAAGTTGAAGTGAACATTATCCATGCATTTATGGCAGAGATTCAAACAGAAGCTGTCGGTTATCTCTGGTTACAAATCATAGGTGATACGACACAACAACAAGCGATTCAAGCACACTTAACAGAACAACACATTCAATATGAGGAGGTATCAGCAGATGCTCGGTTCATCCATTGATTCATCACAATTACTTGAAGCCCTTTACCAAACACTGTATATGGTAACTGTTGCCCTTGTTATCGGTGCATTGATTGGGATTCCCCTCGGTATTTTACTTGTAGTCACACGTCCGAATGGCATCTGGCCAAATCCCTTTATCCATCATGCCTTGAACCCAATCATCAATATTTTAAGATCTGTACCATTTATTATTTTACTCATCGCCATTGTGCCGTTTACAAAATTATTAGTCGGGACATCTATTGGAACAACGGCTGCAATTGTACCATTAACCGTTTATGTTGCACCTTATATCGCAAGACTTGTCGAAAACTCTTTATTAGAAGTCGATGACGGCATTATCGAAGCAGCCAACGCGATGGGCGCATCACCCATCCAAATTATTCGCTACTTCTTGTTACCAGAAGCACTCGGCTCACTTATCTTATCCATCACAACTGCTATTATCGGTTTGATTGGTGCGACTGCAATGGCTGGTGCGGTCGGCGGTGGTGGTATTGGTGATATGGCTCTTGTATATGGCTATCAGCGTTTTGATACATTTGTCATTCTCATCACCGTTGTCGTCTTAGTCATCATCGTACAACTCATTCAATCACTTGGTAACGTACTCGCAAGAAAAGTAAGAAGACATTAAACTCAGGAGGTTTTATAAATATGAAAAGAATCATGACTCTACTACTTGTAGCTATTTTCGTATTAGCTGCTTGTGGTCAAAACAATGACAATCAAAAAAAAGTAACAATTGGGATTGCTTCAAACGACTCTAAAGCATGGGAAAAAGTTAAAGAACTCGCAAAAGAAGAAGATATTGATTTGGAGATTAAGCAATTCTCTGATTACAATGTACCAAATAAAGCGCTAAGCGATGGGGATATCGACATGAACGCCTTTCAACACTTTGCTTTCCTTGATACATTCAAAAAAGAAAATAAAGGAACAGACATCACACCCATTCGTACATCTGTACTCGCACCACTTGGTATCTACTCTGAAAAAGTGAAGGATGTAAAAGATGTAAAAGATGGTGCTAAAGTGGCCGTTCCTAACGATATTTCAAACCAAGCACGTGCATTGAAATTACTTGAAAGAGCAGGCTTACTTGAACTTAATGATGACTTCGGTCTTTCTAGTTCAATCAAAGACATCAAAAACAACCCAAAAAACTTAGATATCACTGCCGTGGATGCCCAACAGACAGCACGTGCATTGTCAGATGTAGATATTTCGGTTATTAATAATGGGGTTGCATCAAAGGCAGGCTTAGATGCGAAGAAAGATCCTATTTTCCTTGAAGATTCAAAAGGAGATACTACGAAACCTTTCATTAACATTATCGCAGTGAATACAAAGGACAAAGATAACAAAACATACCAACGTATTGCAGAACTTTATCACTCTAAAGAAGCAAAAGATGCCTTGAAAGAAGATACTAAAGACGGTGAGATTGTCATCGACTTGAAACCATCAGAAATTAAGGAAATTGAAGATAGCTTGAAATAACAATCCAAAGAAAAGCGGTAACCACCTTCTCAAACTACTGAGATTTGGTCGTTACCGCTTCTTTATTTATTTCTCTTGCGCATATTTGTCGTCTGAACGTTTTTGGAACATCACTGCTAATACAGCTACAATCGCAATTAATGCTGCAATACCGATTGTACCAAGATATTTTGTAATGTAACCAACAATGATACCGACTGCTAAGAAGTCTGTATCTGAGAATGTTGTTGCTGCTGAACCTAACTCACCCATGAACGGAATGAATAATAACGGTAAGAATGTGATCAACAAGCCGTTAAGTGCTGAACCTGCTACTGCACCTTTAATACCACCACGAGCGTTACCGAACACACCTGCTGTGGCACCTAAGAAGAAGTGTGGTACAACACCAGGTAGAATCACGACACCACCAAGTAAGAACATGATGAACATACCAATAACACCTGTGATAAAGCTTACAAAGAATCCGATAAGCACAGCGTTTTGCGCATATGGGAAGACAATCGGACAGTCTAAAGCTGGTTTTGTATTCGGTACAAGTTTTTCAGAAATACCTTTAAATGCTGGGACAATTTCCGCTAAAATCAAGCGCACACCTGTTAAGATAATGAATACCCCTGCTGCGAATGTAACACCTTGAATGACTGAGAATACGATGAAGTTTGTACCATCACTTAATTCTGTATGAACATACTGCGGACCTGCAAATAATGCTGCGATGATGTATAGAACAATCATTGTTAATGAAATACTGATTGTACTTTCTCGTAAAAAGCTTAACCCTTTAGGGAAGTTAATATCTTCTGTTGATTTTGATTTGCCTGCAAACAGCTTTCCAACTTCACCGGCAGCCCAGTAACTCACTGTACCAAAGTGACCGATTGCCACTTGATTTGATCCAGTAATTTTTGTCATGGTAGACTGACCTAATGCTGGTAACACTGCCATGATCAATCCTAAAATCAATGAGCCTAAGACAACTGTTAATGTACCTGTGATATTGCCCACTGTAAGTAATATGGCTAAGAATGCTGCCATATAGAATGTATGATGCCCTGTTAAGAAAATATACTTAAGATTTGTAAAACGTGCGATTAAGATGTTTACAAGCATCCCGAACATCATAATCAATGCCGCTGTTGTACCGTATTCTTTCAATGCGATAGAGATAATCGCTTCGTTATTAGGAACAACCCCTTGTACACCAAATGCTTCTTGGAACATCTGACCAAATGGCTCTAAAGAATTGGTTACAACGCCAGCACCGGCACTTAATACAAGGAATCCTAAAATCGTCTTAATCGTACCTGAAGTAATATCTGCTGCTGATTTCTTTTGGACAACCAATCCGACAAATGCGATTAATGCAACAAGAATTGCGGGTTGGCTAAAAACATCGACGAAAAACCCTAATACTGAATTCATGTCATCCACTCCTTTTTACTTACAATACGTTCATTGATTGAAGCTTCTCTTCTAACTTACCTTGTAATTCTACTTTATCTAAAATGTTATCCAATACGATGACTTCTCCAAGACGTTGCGCATTTTCTTCTAAGTCACGTCCACAGATGAATAAGTCTGCCATCTCAGGACTCGCTGTCATAATATCACTGTGTTCAACTTGAATATCTGAAGGGGCTTGTAATTGTTTTAAAGCCTCCTGTGCGTTCATCTCAACCATAAAGCTACTGCCTAAACCGTGTCCACATACTACTAATATTTTCATCTTAATCTCTCTCCTCTAATAATTGTTTGATTGCTTCCTTACTTTGAGCTGCCATTAGCGCTTCAACCGTATTTGTATCGCTTAAACGCATGGCTAAATTTCTCAATACATCTAAGTGCGCCGCTTCATCGACAGCACTCAACACAAAAACTAATGTGGCGTAGCGCCCTGTTTCTGAAAAGTTAATATGTTCTTCTAGCTTCAACAAACTTAGCCCAACCTTATGAACATCTTCACTCGGTCTTGCATGTGCAATAGCAATCTCTGGTGCAATGACAATATAAGGGCCCATTTCATGCACGCTATTAATCATTGCATCAACATATGATTGTTCAAAATACCCATCTTCACGCAAAGGTTGTGCTGCTACACGAATCGCTTCTTCCCAGTCGGTTACACGATCCTGTAACTGAATATGTGATGTTTGAATCATCTCTGGCATTTATAAATTTCCCTCCCGACTTATTCTTTCGATACTTTCAATCATGGCTGTTTTATGACCTTCCAACATATGCTGTCTGTCATCTTCATTCATAATCAGCTGACTTAACTGTCCTAATGCATTCAGATGGACTTGTGCATTACTCGTTGCCAATACAATGACAACTTTTACAGGGTCAAAGCGTTCATGATCAAATGCCACACCTTCTTGAAAATGTACAATCGCCATACTGACTGGTACGCGTACATGTTCGAAATGTGCGTGCACCAATGCAATGTGGGGACTGATTACCATATAAGGACCAAAGCGATCCAATTGCGCAAGTATCTCCTGTGCATATTGTTCATCAACATGTCCTGATGTAACGAGTACATCAACACTTTGATAAATGGCTGCTGTCCAATCTTCCGCATGTTGTGCTGTTACAATATGCTTAGGTGGTAAAACAGCTTTGAGCACTGGCCCTGAAAGTTGATCATGTGCCACGGTTGCCTCTCGATACGCATTGATCATTTGGTTGATTTTTGCTCGATCATCTTTATTCAAGAATGGTGATACATTGATTGCAGGAACTGAGAATGTATCAACTGGTACAGTCGAAATAATATAATCAATACTTTGTGACTGTAAAAAGCTTTCTGAAATATCATAGATTGAAAAAGCATCTAAAATTTCTAATTCTGGATAAATTCTCTTAATGCGACTTTTCAACAGTTGCGATGTCCCAACACCTGAACCGCAGAGTAAAACAACTTTAATTCGAGATGCCTTTGTATTATCCACACGTTCCATAGAAGACGCAAAATGAAGTGCCAAATACGCCAATTCATCTTCACTAAATATGACATCGTATGTCTCTTCTAAAATTTGAACTTGTTGCTGAATCACTGCAACCAACTCTTGATAATCATGTAGAATCTCTTCTTTCAATGGGTTCGTGTGCGTCATACCAAAGCGCATACGATGCATCGCTGGTTGGAGGTGTGTCAACAAACTCGTGCACAACTTATGGTCTCGATCGAACGAAACGCCCATCTGCGCACTCACTTGTTGCACGAACTTTTGAATGACCTGTCCTAACGCATCGCCATCTGACGCCGCATCAAAATGTGTCCCTTTTGCACCTAGTAGATGCAACGTAATAAATGCTGCTTCTGTTTTCGGGAATGTCACGTTGAATAACGATTCGAGTTGTTGCGTAATAACAAGTGCGAGTTGGAATGCATCTGTACTTTGTAAACGTCTATATTCCGAATCAGGTATGTCAAAATGGAACTGATCACGTGCACGATGTATCGCAATGACAATATGAAAGATTAATCCGTCGATTGCTTCTTGTACGAGCTGTAATTGCTGACTGCGCAATGACGATACGACAATCTGCCTGATTTGCTCCAATTCTTTTTGTGAGAAAGGGGCAATTCCTAACTGTGGGGTTGCATGAGTAAAGTACGCTTGTACCACTTTTGCATAAGCTTCTCTTAAAGCCTTTTCACTGCCCTCGATCACAAAACCTTTATTGCGAATATATTCTAACGTTAAACTGTAATCCGACAATTCACTTTGTACACTCTTCAAATCTTCAACAACCGTACGTCTTGATACGTGTAGCATTTCAGCTAGCGTATTAGAGCTCACAGGTTGTACAGATTCAAAAAGCTTTAAGAGAATGTAGTCTCTACGTTCTTCTTTGGAATAATGAACGAGCAAAGCATCATTCTCTGAACTTTGAACAGCTGCTTGATCATTGATTTTGATTCCTAAACTTTTATTGCGCATCACTTCCAAATGGTACTCTTCCTGATATGTTTCGATATACGTTAGATCATATTGAATCGTACGTTCTGACACACGGAATTTGTTGGCAAGTTCTGCGATCGTCACGAATGCATGACGTGATGAAAGATAAGCTACAATTTGTCTTTGACGATTACTCAACAAATGTATTACCTCCTTATAACTATTGTAAGCGTTTCCTGATGTTTATGGATGTGCAATCTATTTCGTCTAACAATCCGAATCATTTCACATCTGTCAGAATTCAATAACAATACATAGCTTACACACTGTTTCTTAAAAAGAGATGTCAAACTATAAAAAAACAAAAAATTGACAAATATCATGATATGTTTGTATCACATACGGTAACAATTCTGTTATGACCACTTCATGTATCCTTTTCTTATTGGAGCGTTTTTCTCGGACAACTGCTAAAATAGAAAGTGTTAATAGAGTTAATGAACACAGAGAACTATTATGATGAGGGGTGACTTATGAAAAATTTCTATACCATTGAACTCAATCATCAGAGTAACGAACAAATGAAAGTTAACGAAGGATTAAAGATTTTTTTAGTACTAAGAGGGACGGTACAAATATTTAAACACCAGCAAACACAATCCTATCAAGCTGGAGAATTATTTTTGATTAATCATCACGAAACTTATCGTTGTTCAGCCAGTGAAGAGACACTTTACATCGCAATTCAGTTACACGCTCACTACTTGCAGCAGTATATCCCTGATATCTCCCATAAATATTTCGTTCTAAAGAAAGAGACATTGCAAGAAGTCATTTACGAACAAATGATCAATGCAGTTGCCGATATCGGTATTGTGCACATTCGACAAGGGACATTTCATCGACTATATATCGAACAAAAACTCATGGACTTAATGTTTATTTTAGGACGCTACTTATCAACTGAACAATCGCTTCCTCACCAAGAAAAGACACAAGATCAACGGCTTGAAGTCGTACGTACGTATATCGAAACACATTATGCAGAACCAATTACGTTGACAGCTGTTGCTGACATTGTCGGCTTAAGTCCCACGTATTTGTCAAAGTTATTCACAAGACAAATGGGCACTGGTTTTAATCATTATGTGAACCATATCCGTTTGGAACACTGTAAGACTGACTTGATCAATACAAACGATCCAATCACTCATATTGCTTATAAACACGGTTTTACGAGTTCTAATATGCTCTTGAAATATTTCAAACAAGACACGCAACTAACACCTACTGAATATCGGCATCGTTACCAGCAAGGCACCCTTCAACAAACAACTCAAACGCATCAAAAGATTTCACATCAAACGTACTTGTACTACTTATCACAATTTATCAATTCAAATATAGGCACTGTCATGCAATCACCTGATGCGCAAAAAGTACTTAATATAACCTTCGATGAACAGGACACACAACTTTCTCATTACAATCACGTTATACAAATCGGCAACTTAGATACGTTACTCGTCCAAAGATTTAGGAAACAGCTCGTAGAAATCAAAAATGTACTCGGATTATGTCATGTTCTCACTAAAGACCCGATACAAACACATCGACTCATTAGCGAAAACATCGAAAGTGATGAAACCATACCGAATATACATCCTTATATGAAAATCGATGAATGTCTTAATTTTTTATTACAGCATGATATCGGATTGGGGATGGAAATTCATCCACCACAGTCTCAAGTGAATTTGAAACAATATGTTGCGAAGCTCACGTATTTATTGGAGCATATGTACAACATTGTTCCAGATACCAAACAGCTTCGGCTCATCGTTTATCTTGACTGTCTCAATCCAACAATATTTGAAAAAATGACATCACTTTTCAAATATTACTTTGCGAATACGACCATTGTATTAAACGTCAATATCAATCACCCAGAAGAAGCAAACCTTGCAACATCACTTTTAACGCAAATTGATGCAATTGCTTTTTATGCAAATCAAAATGACATTATTGATTTTACATCGATAGAACAAAATCAATACGATCAAGCTAAAAAACATATCACTTTACAACTTAAAAAACTGATTGATTGGCTTACATTAAATAATGAGACGCTACTTCCTTTTACGCTACTGAATTGGAATACACTAACAGGCGATACAAACTTAACGAATGGGGAATACTTTAGAGCAGGTATTATTTTTGAACAGTTGATTGAGATGAATCAACACATCGATACAATTGGTTACTGGTTGAACTATGAAATCCATCAACAATACAATCATACAGGTGCTGCAACACAGCTGAGTGGTATTGATTTATATCATCAGTTTGATGGGAAGCGTCCGGCTTTCTTCGCAAGTATGTTCTTTAAAAAATTATTCACGCACACGTTATATCGCAATGACCACTGTATCGTGTTAGGTAGTCCACATCATTTTCAAGTTGTCATTTGGGATGCGGAACATTACAACCCGTACTTCACATTAGATACGCATTCAAGTATTCATAGTCATAAAGAATACCAGCTCAACATGGATGACGTCATTTCAGGAAAATATAAAATTAAGCATCACATTCTTGATAAAAATCACGGTGCATTATATAAAGTGTGGCAACAGTATAATACTCAGTACGGAATGGATGAGGAGACCATTTCTTATGTAAATCGGATATCTTATCCTAAACTAGAAATTAGTGAAGTAAAAGTCCAACAAGGTCTCACTTATCACCTTAAATTACTAACAAATGCCCTACATGTGATCGAATTCAAGAAATATATTGATTCATAATCGGATAAAGGACAAAAATGAATATCACTATTTTGTCTTTGCGAATTGTTCAGTTCCTCAGGTGATAAAACAGATAGTAAAATACCAAAAATACAATATTGAGAAATCATTCACTCTCTTAAAATAAGTAGTGTAAAGAACAGATAAGTATCTAAAACTCGCACTACTTAGGAGGGGTCTATATGGTTCAACAAGAAAATACACAACCTTATAAAGGGGATAATAAGTTAATACTCGGCATTGTGCTCGGTGTGATTACGTTTTGGTTATTTGCACAATCATTACTCAACGTCGTACCAACATTGCAAAACACATTTGATAGTAATATCGGAACAATCAGTACTGCCGTGAGTATTACCGCACTCTTTTCAGGAATGTTTGTTGTTGGAGCAGGAAGTTTTGCAGACAAGTTTGGTCGTGTTAAAACAACCTATATCGGTTTATGGCTCAGTATTATCGGTTCACTGCTCATCATCTTAAGTAACTTACCTGCTTTGTTAATTTTAGGGCGTATCATACAAGGGTTATCTGCCGCAGCAATTATGCCATCTACATTAGCAATTATGAAAGCATATTACGAAGGTGAAGAACGCCAACGTGCACTCAGTTTCTGGTCTATCGGTTCATGGGGTGGTTCTGGACTTGCTTCATTATTTGGTGGCGTTGTCGCAACAAACTTTGGATGGCGCTGGATTTTCATTATTTCAATCATCATTGCCATTGCTTCAATGTTATTGATTAAAGGCACACCTGAGACAAAATCAATCAGCAATACACAATCAAAATTTGATGTCCCTGGCCTGATTCTTCTTGTACTGATGATGTTAAGTATCAACATTATCATCACACAATCAAGTGCACTTGGGTTCACATCACCATTGATTTTAGGATTAATCGCCGTTTTCATCATTGCAACAGTTACATTTATTAATTTTGAAAAACGTCATGAAAACCCATTAATCGATTTTAAACTTTTCCAATCCAAACCTTACACTGGCGCAACATTATCCAACTTTTTATTGAATAGCGTTGCAGGTGTTCTAATCGTCGCAAATACATTTGTTCAACAAGGTTTAGGCTTTAATGCTTATCAAGCTGGCTTACTTTCTATCACATATTTAATAGCTGTCTTAGTCATGATTCGTATTGGCGAGAAAGTGCTACAAAAGGTAGGTGCTAAAAAGCCGATGTTACTCGGTACTTTCATCAATATGATTGGTATCATATTGATCTCACTTACTTTTTTACCAAGTACAATTTATATTATCGTATGTATTATCGGCTACTTGTTGTACGGTTTAGGGCTCGGCTTTTATGCTACACCATCGACAGATATGGCCATATCCAACTCACCTGAAGACAAAGTAGGTGCCGCTTCAGGGATCTACAAAATGGCATCTTCATTAGGGGGTGCATTCGGCATTGCATTATCAGGTGCCTTGTACGGTGCAGTAGCCCATGCAACTAACGTTCAAACTGGCGCAATGGTCGGTTTAGGTCTCAACATTGTGATGGCACTATTATCATTCATCATTATCGTAATTACTGTACCTTCATTCAAAAAAGAAGCCTAAAAGGAGGATTCATTATGATACAAACACTCATTCACACACTCAAAGAGAAAGAATCTCGCATGATTGACATTCGCCGTCATTTACATCAATATCCTGAATTGTCATTTCATGAAAAAGAAACACCAAAATATATTGCAGATTTTTACCGAGACAAAGATTGTACGGTCGAAACAAATATCGGTCCTAATGGCTTGAAAGTCACAATCGATAGCGGTAAACCCGGGAAAACAATTGCCATTCGTGCAGACTTCGACGCCTTACCAATTCAAGAAGCAACAGGGTTACCATTCGCTTCTAAACATGAAGGCGTGATGCACGCATGCGGTCATGATGCACACACTGCTTACATGCTCATCCTCGCAGAGACATTGATCGAGATGAAAGAACAATTCAACGGAAAAGTCATCGTCATTCACCAACCCGCAGAAGAAGTGCCACCGGGCGGAGCACAAGCAATGATTAAAGACGGCGTCCTAGATGGCGTCGATCATGTCTTAGGTGTACATGTCATGAGTCATATGCCTGTTGGTAACATCTATTATCGTGAAGGCAATGTTCAAACAGGTAGAGATTTCTTCAACTTAAAAATACAAGGAAAAGGCGGTCACGGTTCATCACCGCATACTGCCAATGATAGTATTGTGGCAGGGTCATACTTTGTTACTGCCCTTCAAACTGTTGTTTCAAGACGTCTCAACCCATTCGAGACCGGCGTTGTCACAATTGGTTCTTTCGACGGTAAAGGTCAATTCAATATTATTCAAGACAGCGTTGAAATCGCAGGTGATGTACGTGCATTAACTGATACGACAAAGCAGACGATTAAAAAGGAAATCAAACGTCTCTCTGACGGTCTTGAAGCGATGTATGGCGTTACTTGCGACCTAGACTACCACGATGACTACCCGGCACTTTATAACGATCCAGCATTCACACAATTTGTTGTGTCATCCATTGAAGAAGCTGAAACAGATGCCATTCAAGGTATTGAACGTTGCGAACCACAGCCTCCATCTGAAGACTTTGCTTATTACGCCAAAGCCTTACCAAGTACCTTCATCTATGCGGGAGCTGCACCTGAAGATGGTGAACATTACCCACATCACCATCCAAAGTTTGATATTAGCGAGAAATCATTACGTGTCGCAGCTGAAGCAGTCGGTATTACAGTATTAAACTATTTGACATAAAAGTACCCCCTATTTCTTAAATAGGGGGCTTTCTCTTACATATGTGATTGTGTTTTAGGTACTGTAACAAAGATAATGATGAACGCAAGCAGTGCCAAAAATACATTTAGGCCAAGCCCTGCCATCGCACCAATATGAATATTTGTCGCATTGGTTACAACACCATAAACCGCACCTGATAGTGCAATACCAAATGCGCCACCTAACGAAGATGCCATTTTATAAATACCTGATGCCGCACCCGCCTTGTCTTGCGGTGAATTTGCAATAGCTGTATCTGTTGATGGCGTCGCATAGAAACCTAAACCAAAACCATAGAACAAATAACCGATCACACAAACAGCAATATACATTTTGCTTGGTAGGAACGTCATTGAAATCATCAAAATTCCAAACATATTAAACATCGCACCAATCAACATGGGTTTTCTCGCACCAACACGCTGTAATACCATCTCACCCACACGAATCATCGCCAACACAGTAATCAGATAGGTAATTGATAAATAACCCGCTTGAGAACCGTTCAATCCGAGTCCTTGTTGAACGAAAGTATTAGAGACGAGCAACGTCCCTGCCACACCATTTAATAAGAAGTTCGACAATGTCGCACCTGTATATGATGTTGATGTAAATAATTTAAAGTCAATTAATGGCGTATCTTTACGTTTTTCTACTTTGACAAAAAGGAATGTCGTCACAATAAACATTAAAATTAAACTTAAAATGATTGGTGACAAAAAGCCTAGCGTACCACTTTGTGTAATGACAATATTGATACTCAACATCATCAATACAAACAAGATAAGTCCTTGAACATCAAAGCGATAATCTGACTGATGCGTTGCTTTCGTTTCTGGTGTCCCTTTGATTAATACCATCGACGCAAGTGCCACCACAATTGAGATAATAAAAATCCAACGCCATCCGAAGTTCGTCGCAATAACACCACCGAACAATGAAGCAACCCCTGAGCCACCCCATGAACCGATAGACCAGTAGCTCAATGCACGCTGACGATCTTTACCTTGATAATATGTCTTCATAATCGCTAAAGTAGAAGGCATGATTGTAGCGGCAGAGAGTCCTTGAATCACACGACCTAAAATTAATAATGCCGGCACGTTGCTGACAATAATAATTAACGATCCGATGACACTTAACCATAAGCCAACATATGTGATTTTAACGCGTCCAACCTTATCCGCTAAACTCCCCGCACCAACGACAAACATCCCCGAGAAGAGTGCGGTAATACTCACAGCAATGCTGATTGTGCCCAGATTACTATGATACGTATTCTGCAATGCAGGCACCACATTCAATAGCGACTGGGCAAATAGCCAGAATGTAATGACTCCGAGTACAATCCCTAATATTAACTTATTATCTCCTTGATACGTTTGCGTCTTGTCTTGTTGAACCATACTTGTTCCTCCTAAGCTTTCAATAAGATATATGGTCGGTTGCCGATGTTCATAACTATTAAGATAGTGATAGGAATCAATCTAGTTTAGCTAGTTTCCCACCACAACAACTTATATATCTTATGCGCTGCCCACATTAATTTTTAAAAATAGCAGTTGATAGAACAACAAGTATTACAATGCGATGAGTCTGCTATTTCTAAGCTTTGAAATACATGATATATGCAACCTTATCACGTGTAAAGACACGTTATTTTGTTTCTATTGATCATGTGACTTCATACGTTAATAACACTTTAGCACATCTTTGAGAAGGATAGTTAGAAATATTGTGATGTAAACGTATTCATTATGTAAATAAATTTAATTTATAAATAATAAAACATCACCACAAAATTGCGTGTCATATCTACACAACAACAGAATAACCACATCAAATTTTTTCGATGTCATCTTTTATGTTTGGGATGTTTTTATTGAGAGAATATATGGATAAAGGAGGATTTTCATGACACCATATGTATTGATGCTCCTAATCACTATTTCAGTTATATCTTACATTTTTTACAACTTTATAAAGGATAAACCTATTATAAATGTTTTCATAGCTGTCATGATACAATCAATGTTATTATTTATCATAAGATTCTTTTGGTTGAAGGAATCATTTAGTGATTCGTTTGCATTATCTTTTGATCTATTAACTATCATTATAGCGATTATATATTGTATTTATAAGGTGAATAAAAAGAAGAGAAAAACATTGGACTCTTAAGATTTTAATAATGTTAACCACGTAATGTACTTACCGACCTTATATATTAGACGACCACACTTCTACCTCCACCTTAAGAACTTGAATATTTTCATCTTTTGTTTTTAGTCGTTTTAATATATTATGACATATAGGCGCACCATGTCTCCTCTTTATTTTTGGTTTGGTCACTTAAAATGATAGAGACATGGGCGCTTTTTTGCATTAAAATGATTTAAAAAAAGGCGGGATAGCATTTCATGCCATCCCACCACAAGGCGCGTTATCATCACTCTATCATCACAATCATTTAATACGCTTAATCAAAAACTCAGCTCTACATCGTTTTTCGATGCAGAGCCTACAAACATATAGTTTTATTCCTTACTCCAAGAATATCCTATGCTTTAGTAATTATCAAGTATATCATTAAAAAAGTTATAGACAGATACAAATCTTTCGTCATATATATCGCTATTCCTTTTAGCACGAATCATGAATTGATTAAATTCTTGGACTCTATACTTTCTCATATTCGGACTCATAACAATTTTATCGTATACAAATAACATCGCTACCATATCATGTATATTATAATTTCTCAATCGTTTGTTTAACCGATTTTTACTAATACCTAATCGTTTAACAAACTGTGTTATTAAAACACTTTTATCTTTACCAGCCATTTGAGTAGTCAGAACAATATTATTAAGGATAGGAGTATTGTGTGCAGCTTTATTCCTTATGTTTTTAACAAATCTAACTGTTTTACATAATTCTTTATATTCTTCTATATGGTAACGATCATAAAAAAATTCAATAAAGCAGCATAAATCACCAAATTGTATGTATTCAATAAGAAACCATATAGGTGTGTTCGTTTCATATTTTTCATAATCTAAACATCTATAAGAGTCATACTTCAAATGTTTTAGCATCTTTTTATATGGATCTCTTATATTCCTGTTTGGTAGTGTTTTATATATTCAAAAAATAACTGTACTACTTCATATTCATTGTCATTACTCATATTTGTAATCGAACGCATCACATTTAACTTAATTGAGTGTTCAATATCCAAACAAAATTTGATTATAATATACCTTAATTGCATATCGAGACTTGCTAAATCTAACAAGTTTTTGAAATCTACATTTTGATGTTTTTCTACGAATTGACCTTGATACTTAACTGTTTGCTTAGGATAATTATCCATGTAACTATTAAGCTTAAAATAATAATTCTTATATTCCAATACTTTAATAGCTTCAAACTCGTTAATATGATTAAACTCCACACCTTTAAACTTCATATAAAATATAAGTGATTTGAATGATAATAACATTTAAAATACTCCAGTCTTATCAAATATTACACATATTATACACGAATTTCCCAGGAATGTTATTATAATGAAAAAGTATTTTCAATATAAAGTCTATATCCCCTTAAAAACTGCAAAAAACCTCACAACTCCAATGAGTTGCGAGGTTTTATATATCTTACGCTTCGTCTTTAACGAATGGTAATAATGCCATATGACGTGCGCGTTTGATAGCTGTTGTCAACATACGTTGATATTTAGCTGAAGTACCTGTCACACGACGTGGCAAAATTTTACCACGTTCAGAAATGAAACGTTTTAATAATTCAGTGTCTTTGTAGTCGATATGTGTAATACCATTTGCTGTGAAGTAGCAAACTTTTTTACGACGACGACCACCTCTTCTTGGTCCACCTGCCATGATGTGTGCCTCCCTTCCTGTTAAATATTTTTATTGTTCAGTTCGTTTTTTTTAAAATGGTAAATCATCATCACTAATGTCTATTGGCCCGTTCGCATTCGCAAATGGGTTATCATTGCGTGCTGGCTGATTGTTTTGATATGACGAATTTTGGCCTTGCTGTTGTCCACCGAAACTTTGTCCATAACTTTGGAAGTCATTTCCATGGTTTGGACTATTTTGTGCGTGTCGTTGATTCGCTGATTTTGGCTCAAGGAATTGAACACTATCACAAACAACTTCAGTAACATAGACGCGTCGGCCTTCTTGGTTTTCATAACTGCGTGACTGTAAGCGACCATCAACACCTGCAAGGCTACCTTTGAATAAGAAATTATTAACATTCTCAGCTTGTTTACGGAAAACAACGCAGTTAATAAAATCTGCTTCACGTTCCCCTTGCGCATTCGTAAACGTACGATTCACTGCGAGAGTAAAAGTCGCTACACTTACGCCTGAGGGTGTCGTTCTGTATTCAGGATCTTTTGTTAATCGACCTACTAATACAACTCTGTTAATCATGCTTCACGCCCCCATTAAAATTCTATTACTTTTCTTCGTCTTCACGAACAACAATGTAACGAATAATATCGTCATTGATTTTTGCTAAACGTTGGAATTCGTCAGTCGCTGTGTTGTTTTCAGTTTGGATACGTACGATGTAGTAGTAACCATCTTTGAAATCCTCAATCTCGTAAGCTAAGCGACGTTTACCCCAGTCCTTCGTTTCTAATACTTCAGAACCGTCAGAAGCTAAGATTCCGTTGAAACGTTCAACAACTGCTTTACGTGCATCTTCCTCGATGTTAGGACGAACGATGTACATTACTTCATATTTTCTCATTGTATATTTGCACCTCCTTGTGGTCTATGCGGCTTGTTACGCTTTTGCAACAAGCAAGGAATAATTTTCATTACTCACATTTCAAAATTGTATCATACGCCTTACCTTTTGACAATCACGAACCTTCTATATTTTTAATTTTATTGTTATAAACAAAAAATCACTTCTTTCATCTATAAATTAAATAGAGAAAGAAGTGAAAGTTTATTATTCATGAAAAGATGCGTCTTCTTTAAAATTCATACAACACTGCTAAACACATTGATAAAACATTTTTTGTCTTATACGTTAAAGCGGAAATGTACGACATCGCCATCTTGCATAATATATTCCTTACCTTCGAGGCGCATTTTACCAGCTTCTTTTGCCCCTTGTTCACCATTATTGTTGACGAAATCATCGTAACTTGTCACTTCTGCACGAATGAAACCACGCTCGAAGTCTGTGTGGATAATCCCCGCACATTGTGGCGCTGTCATACCTTCTTTAAATGTCCACGCACGTACTTCTTGCACACCTGCTGTGAAGTATGTTGCAAGTCCAAGTAAGTCATATGTTTTGCGAATGAGGCGGTGTAAGCCTGGCTCTTCAATGCCTAATTCTTCTAAGAACATTTCTTTGTCTTCATCATCAAGCGTTGCAATTTCTTCTTCAATTTTGGCACTGATTACGATGACTTCTGAATCTTCTTTAGCTGCGTATTCACGAATTGCTTGTACTTTGTCATTTTCAGCATCGTTAACTTCATCTTCACCAACGTTGGCAATATAAAGCATTGATTTAGATGTTAATAGATGTGCTTGGTTTACGTATTTTTGATCTTCATCATTAAATTCAAGACTACGCACTGGTTTACCATCTTCAAGTGCCTCTTTAATTTCACTTAAAATACGTACTTCATTCATCGCTGTTTTATCTTTTTGACGTGCCATTTTTTCTATACGTGGTAAGCGTTTCTCTACTGACTCAAGGTCTGCGAGCACGAGTTCCATATTGATGACTTCAATGTCTTCAATTGGATTCACACGACCTGCAACATGTGTTACGTTGTCGTCGTCAAATGCACGTACCACTTGGCAAATGGCATCAACTTCACGAATGTGTGACAAGAATTTATTTCCAAGTCCTTCCCCTTTTGAGGCACCTTTTACGATACCTGCAATATCCGTAAACTCAAAAGTTGTCGGCAAAGTTTTCTTTGGATTAACAATTTCTGCTAATTTATCTAAACGCTTATCTGGTACTTCTACAATACCTACGTTAGGATCAATCGTCGCAAAGGGATAGTTGGCTGCTAATGCCCCTGCCTTTGTAATTGCGTTAAATAGCGTAGACTTCCCTACGTTTGGTAAACCTACAATACCCGCTGTTAAAGCCATTATTCATTCTCCTTATCTTGCGTACTTGCAGACTCAAGTACGGTTTTTAATTTTTTATTAAATGTTTGACGTGGCAACATGATACTTCTCTGACAAGCTTCACACTTAATACGAATATCCGCACCCATGCGAATAATCTTGAAGCGATTCGTGCCACATGCATGTTGTTTCTTCATCTCTACTATATCATTTAAACCATATTTTGCAGACACGTGCGTCACGCCACCTTTCATTTGTTATTGTTCGCTGTTCTGTTGATACATTTGAACAAGTGTAGGTGCTGGTGCTTTAATTCCTTCTACTTGGAAGAAGTCTTTCAATTCACGGCGTAAAATACGCGCACCTGTGAAGTTTTCACCTGGTAATGTTTCACCGGCAATACGAATACTGACTTCATATGCGTTTACCGCATCGACACCTAAGACTTCTGGCGCCTCTAAAAACAAGTCGTATTTCTTTGGAATCCCTTTAAGAAATTGATTCATTCTTTTTTCAACTTTTTCAAGATTTTCATCGATAGAAACAGGAATATTAATAATTGCGACACCATTTGTCACAGAGTAGTTCGTTACTTCACTCATTGTACCATTAGGAATCGTAGAAAGCTCACCTGTAATTGATAAAATACGTGTCGAACGTAAACCGATTGCTTTTACTGTTCCTTCTGCGATGGGTGCCCCGCTATTTTTAATGCTGACATAGTCACCGACATCAAACTGGTTTTCAAAAATGATAAAAAAGCCTGTAATGATATCTTTCACTAATGTTTGCGCACCGAAACCGATGGCTAAACCAACGACACCGGCACCGGCTAAGATACTTTCAACACTGATGCCAAATTTACTTAAAATTGTCGTTAATGTAATAAACCAAACGAGATATCCGACTGCATTTTGAACGAGTGTAATCAATGTATGCGAGCGTTTGGCACGACTCGTTCTTCCCGCCTTACTATTTACTTTGAAGAATTGTTCAATCACTTTGTTCAAAATACGCGTTACGATAAATGCTGCTAGGACGTATATCCCGACAATGACTAATTGGGTTAAAAGATTCGAATAAGTCTCTGGTTCAAGTAATGGTTGAATCATCCCTTTAATAATAGACTCAAATTTTTGCATAATGATATCCTTTCTTTCAATTGATATAGCTACGTTTGTTTCAACAACTGAATCAGTCGTCGATAATCCGCTTCTGAATGAAATGTAAATGTCACTTGTCCTTTATTTTGTTTTGTTGCAATCTCTACCGATGTGCCATACAGATCACTTAACTGTTGTTCATGCTGACGAATCAGTTTTGGTTTCTTAATTGTTGTTTGTACAGTCTGATGATTGGGTGATGATTGTGTCTCAGCAACACGTTGCTCTAAATAGCGAACACTCCAAGACTCCCGGACGGCTAAATCTGCGTATTGCCGCATCTTTTCAGGGTTTTTTAGCCCCAACAAAGTACGTCCGTGCCCGCCTGACAATGTCCCTTCTCGTATCAATTGTCGAATTGATGTTGGTAACTTTAACAAACGCAACATGTTTGCAATATATGGACGTGATTTGCCTAGTCTTTTCGCCACTGCTTGTTGTGTCATATGATGTGCTTCCATCAATTGCTGATAACTCTCTGCCTCTTCGACTGGATTCAAGTTCTCTCGTTGTAAATTCTCAATAATGGCAAGCTCTCTCATTTCATGATCTGTCATCTTTCGAACGATTGCTGGTATGTGTGTTAATCCTGCTTGTTCACTTGCGCGATAACGACGTTCTCCTGCGACAATGTAATAACCTTGAATGGACTGCGTGACAACAATTGGTTGTAATACCCCGTGTTGCACAATAGACTGTGAAAGTTCTAATAACTTGTCGCGATCGAAATTTTTTCGTGGCTGATAAGGATTCGGACGTATTTCTATCAAGGGTAACATTTTGACCTGTTCATCTCTTGACTTAGGTGTCACATCTGACATTTCATTCACCTACTCTCACAAAAAAATTTGACTCTTCTATTTTACTGGTTGCACCCTAGATAGACAAGGGATAGCCGTCATATTATATATCACAAAAATGACCGGCTAATCATAATTTTCAGAAAAATGTGTTGACAAGATTTTTGGAGTCGTGTAAAGTGTGATTTACCAAAACGAAACACACAATATTCGAAACACTGTAAAAAGGAAAGTAGAACGTCCCCTGCGATTACAGAGAGTCTTCATTTGCTGAGAGAAGATGTTGAAAGCACGTTTGAAAATGGCCTTGGAGTGTTGATGCCAATATGAGGTATCACCGGGTTCGCCCGTTATAGCGATACAGTATTAACATGTTGTTAAATGGCGTACTGGAATTCCACGTATACACCCTCACAGTATACGCATACTCTAAAGTACACCATACAACTTGGCGTACTGGAAGAGGTTGCTTTAGTGATGAAGCAACGAACAAAGGTGGTACCGCGAACAAAGCTTTCGTCCTTTATATTCCGATCAATGAATCGGCTATAAAGGACGAAAGCTTTTTTATTTTGTTTAAGGAGGTTATATCACGATGAAATCAACTGAACTGGCACAAATTGCTCTAACAGATGATTGTACGGGAGCAATTGCAAATCCCATTTATCTATCTACTGCATATGCACATCCAGAACTCGGTGCATCAACAGGTTATGATTATTCACGTACGAAGAATCCAACACGCAATGCTTTTGAAGAAGCGTTCGCAGCGATTGAAGGTGGCATTGCTTCTTTTGCAACAGCAAGTGGCATGGCAAGTATTCAATTGATTTGCAGTTTGTTCAAACCTGATGATGAAGTACTCGTGTCATATGACTTGTACGGTGGTACTTTCCGCTTATTCCAATACTACGAACAACAATATGGTGTGATATTTAAATATGTCCACTTTGAAGATATTACAGAAGTAGCAGCACATATCAATACAAATACACGTGCATTTTTTATTGAACCGATATCGAACCCACTCATGATTGCGATTGACTTAGAACCATATTACACACTTGCACAACAACACAATATTTTAACGATTGTCGACAATACATTCTTAACACCTTATTTATCAACACCGCTTAAAGACGGTGCAGATATTGTTTTACACTCCGCAACGAAATATATCGGCGGTCATAACGATGTTCTTGCAGGTGTCGTAACAGTTAAAGATGAAACACTCGCTGAGAAGTTAGCTATATTGCACAACATGATTGGTGCTACCCTTTCACCATTCGATAGTTATTTATTACAACGGGGACTCAAAACCTTACATTTACGTGTAGAACGTTCAGAAAGTAACGCACAACGACTTGCTGAACGATGTCACACATTACAAGAAATTGATGAAGTACTTTATAGCGGACAAACTGGCATGTTGAGTTTAAGGCTTGCAGAAGGCTACTCAGTCAGCGCTTTACTAAAACATATTCAAGTTTGCCGCTTCGCTGAAAGCTTAGGTGGTACTGAAACATTTATCACCTTCCCTTACACACAAACACATGTAGATATGCCTGATATCGAAAAAGATAAACGTGGTATTGACCAACAGCTCATCAGACTGTCCATCGGGATAGAAGACTATAACGATATTGAAAACGATCTGATTCAAGCATTAACAAAATCAAGAGAGGACGTGACTGTATGACTTTAACAAAGCAAACACAATTGATTCATGACAGCAAACATGATTCAACATATCAGAGTGCGAATCAACCACTCTATTACTCATCTACTTATCGTCAAACAAAACTGGGTGGTAACGCGCATTATGACTATGCACGGAGCGGCAATCCCAACCGTGAAAATCTCGAAACAAAACTAGCTCAGTTAGAAAATGCGAAACACGGCTTTGCTTTCAACTCAGGCATCACAGCCATTACAGCCGTCTTCCTTACACTAAAGTCAGGCGATCACGTCATTTTACCTGATGATGTCTATGGTGGTACATTTCGCTTAACTGAACAGATACTATCAAAATTCAATATTTCATTTACAACAGTGAATGCTGAAAAACCATCCGAAATCGAACGTGCGATTCAACCAAATACACAGTTGATATACATTGAAACACCTTCAAATCCACTGTTCAAAATCACCGACATTCGTGCAATCGTCAATATTGCACGACGTCATCAATTACGTGTTGCAGTAGACAATACATTTATGACACCACTCGGGCAACAACCGTTAGACTTAGGTGCCGACATCGTCATCCATAGCGCCACAAAGTTTTTAAGTGGCCATAGCGATGTCATTGCAGGTGCGGTTGTCACAAATGATGATGTCATTGCAGAATCGCTTTATCTCATTCAAAACGGAACGGGTACAGCTCTATCTGTATATGATAGTTGGACACTCACACAACATCTCAAAACGCTTGATGTTCGCTTCAAACAATCAGTAGCTAGTGCGACAAAAATACAAACATTCCTAGCAGAACACCCTGCTGTTGCTGAAGTGTATTACCCAGGAAATAGTGACACACACTTACAACAAGCACATCACGGTGGAGCGGTACTTGGTTTTCGCTTAATAGATGAAACGAAGGCACAACAATTTGTCGATGCACTGTCTATCCCACTCGTTTCAGTCAGCTTAGGTGGTGTGGAAACGATCTTATCACATCCGAACACGATGTCACACGCAGCTATTCCACAAGATATCCGTGAATCACGTGGTATTACATTCGGCCTTTTCCGATTAAGTGTAGGCTTGGAAAATGTCAATGACCTCATCTCAGACTTAGACCATGCATTAAAGGAGGTATACGATGAGTCGATTATTAAACACATTGAAGCACAAAGTTCTAGTGGCTGACGGGGCAATGGGAACGATTCTTTACTCGGAAGGATTAGATACTTGCCCAGAAGCCTATAATCTCACACACCCTGAAAAAATCGAACAGATTCATCGCTCATACATTCAAGCGGGTGCAGACGTTATTCAAACGAATACGTACGGTGCCAACTTTGAAAAGTTAAAGCAGTTCGGCTTAGAACATAAAGTCAAAGCGATTCATGAAGCTGCTGTTGATATTGCGAAACGAGCTGCTAACGATGATACCTTTATTCTCGGAACAGTTGGTGGCTTTCGTGGCGTTAAACAAGGTGAACTTTCACTCTCTGCCATTTTATATCACACAGAAATACAAGTAGATACGCTCGTCAATGCTGGTGTCGATGGTTTGTTATTCGAAACGTATTACGACCTAGAAGAATTGCTTAAAGTGATCAAAACAACACGTGCACGATTTACCGATATTCCAATCATTGCACAGTTAACCGCTTCAAATACGAATTATCTAATCAACGGAACAGAGATTAACGATGCACTCCAACAAGTCACTGCAGCAGGTGCCAACATTGTAGGTCTCAATTGTCATCATGGCCCAATGCATATGAAAAATTCATTTAGCCATATTGCTTTACCTGAAAGTGCCTACCTTTCCTGCTATCCAAATGCTAGCTTATTAGATATTGATAATGACACGATCAAATATAGTAACAATGCACAATACTTTGGTGATACAGCCGAACAACTCATTCAAGAAGGCGTTCGACTCATCGGTGGTTGCTGTGGGACGACACCCGAACACATTCGACACATTAAAGCATCCGTCGCATCACTGAAACCGATTAACGAAAAGAAAGTTATTCCAATTCATAAACAGCGAGAAAGAAAGAAAGCAACTTCTCAACGACTGACTCTTGCAGAACGTGTACGTCAACGTCCAACAATTATTGTTGAACTAGATACGCCAAAACACTTAGATACAACACGGTTCTTCGACAATATCAAAGCACTTGATGAAGCAAAAATTGATGCTGTGACGTTGGCGGACAATTCACTAGCAACCGTGCGGGTCTCAAATATTGCAGCCGCTAGTCTTATCAAACAACAATTTAATATTGAACCACTCGTACACATTACCTGTCGAGATCGCAACTTTATTGGTTTACAGTCTCACCTGCTCGGCTTATCATTACTCGGCATTCACGAAATATTAGCCATCACTGGAGACCCTTCAAAAGTAGGTCATCTCCCAGGGGCAACTAATGTATACGATGTGAACTCAAAAGGATTAACAGAATTAGCATTGCGCTTTAACAGGGGGATTAATTCTAACGGCGATGCGCTAAAGACAGAAACACACTTTAACATCGCGGGTGGATTCGATCCACATGTTCGAAATATTAAAGCCGCTGTTCGTAAAATGGAAACAAAAATTGAAAGTGGCATGCATTACTTTATTACACAACCTGTATTTACTAAAGAGAAAATCACTGAAATTTATGAAGCAACAAAACATCTGGATGTCCCTATATTTATAGGTATCATGCCAATCACCAGCTACAAAAACGCCTTATTCTTACATAACGAGGTGCCTGGTATCAAGATGTCAGAAGATGTACTCGCACAGTTTGAAGCTGTCGCAGATGACAAAGAAGCAACATATGAACTCAGCTTGTCACTCTGCAAATCATTAATCGATGAAGTTCATCACTATTTCAATGGACTGTATCTCATCACACCATTTGAGCGGGTCGATTATTCACTCGCACTCGCAGAATACTCAAAATCTATTACAAACCATAATCAGGAGGCTATATTATGACAATTAAAACAACTAACTTAGGATTCCCAAGACTTGGACGTAAACGTGAATGGAAAAAAGCAATTGAAGGTTATTGGAACGGTAAAATCACAAAAACAGAACTTGATGAAACACTTCAAGATTTACATCGTGAAAATCTTTTATTACAAAAACACCATCAACTCGACAGTGTGCCAGTAGGTGACTTCTCACTTTACGACCACATTCTCGATACATCACTCTTGTTCAACATTATTCCTGAACGTTTTCAAGGACGTGACGTAGATGATGATCTATTATTCGATATCGCACGTGGTAATAAAGAACACGTCGCAAGTGCACTCATCAAATGGTTCAATACGAACTACCACTACATCGTACCTGAATGGAACAGTGTGACACCGAAAGTCAGCAAAAATACATTACTTGAACGCTTCAACTATGCAAAATCACTTAATATCCCTGCACACCCAGTCATTGTTGGCCCAATTACGTTCGTGGCTTTATCAAAAGGTGGCGACCAATCTTTTGAAGAAAAAGTGCGCACATTATTACCGCTTTATATCGAAGTATTCGAATCACTTGTTCAAGCGGGTGCAGAATTAATTCAAGTGGATGAACCCATTTTAGCAACGGATAAAGGCTCAGAACTTGAAGCAGTCACTCAAGATGCTTATAAAGCGTTCGCTGATGCGGAACTCGCTGACAAGTTAATTATCCAAACATACTTTGAACGCGCAAACGTGAAGTTTTTAAGTAGCTTACCTGTAAAAGGTCTCGGTTTAGATTTTGTACATGATCGTGGTCATAACTTAGAACAAATCAAAAATGGCGATTTCGATGCTTCAAAAACATTATTTGCTGGTATTATTGATGGCCGTAACGTATGGGCAGCAGATATTGAAGCGAAAAAAGCATTGATTGAATCACTTACACAATATACAGATGATCTTTATATCAATCCATCATCTTCATTATTACACGTACCAGTCTCATTAGACGATGAAACATTAGATAGCGATATTCGTGACGGTTTAAGCTTTGCGACTGAAAAGTTAAACGAACTGGATGCATTGAAACGCTTATTCAATCAAAATGACACAGCAAAATTTGATAAGTTAGCTGAACAATATGCACGTTTCCAACAACAAGATTTCAAAAATTTAGACTATGATTTCAATAGTGTGCGTTCACAACGTGCCTCAGCATTTGAAGTGCGTAAAGCAGCACAACAAGAACGACTGAACTTACCAGACTTACCAACAACAACAATTGGATCATTCCCACAATCATCTGAAGTACGTAAATACCGTGCTGATTGGAAAAATCAACGCATTACAGACGAAGCGTATGACACATTCTTAAAAGATGAAATTAAACGTTGGATTGATATTCAAGAAGACATTGGTCTTGATGTCTTTGTACATGGTGAGTTCGAACGTAATGACATGGTCGAGTTCTTCGGTGAAAAGCTACAAGGTTTCTTAGTAACGAAGTTCGGATGGGTGCAATCATACGGTTCACGTGCTGTAAAACCACCAATCATTTATGGTGATGTAAAATGGACAGCGCCATTAACAGTTAAAGAAACCGTTTATGCACAAAGTCTGACTGACAAGCCTGTTAAAGGTATGCTCACAGGTCCTGTGACAATCTTAAACTGGTCATTTGAACGTGTCGACATTCCACGTGAAACAGTTCAAAATCAAATTGCACTTGCGATTAATGAAGAAGTATTAGCACTTGAAGAAGCAGGTATCAAAGTCATTCAAGTAGACGAACCTGCATTACGTGAAGGTTTACCGCTTCGTAAAGAATTCCATGAAGATTACTTACGCAACGCAGTGCATAGCTTTAAGCTAGCGACATCATCAGTGGAAGATCATACGCAAATTCATACGCATATGTGTTACTCACAGTTCGGTCAAATCATCCATGCCATTCATGAATTGGATGCAGATGTTATCTCAATTGAAACATCACGCAGTCACGGTGACTTGATTCAGGACTTTGAAGATATCAACTATGATCTCGGTATTGGTCTTGGTGTTTATGACATCCATAGCCCACGTATCCCAACAGAAGATGAAGTCACAACAGCGATTAATCGTGCCTTACAACAAATCGATCGCTCACTCTTCTGGGTCAACCCAGACTGCGGTTTGAAAACACGTAAAGAAGACGAAGTAAAAGCAGCTTTAACTGTTCTTGTAGATAGCGCTAAAAAACTTCGCAATGCATAATGATGATTGACTTATGAAAGGAGGCTTGCCTATGACAAACTCACTATGGCATCAGCTTCAAACACTCAAAGATGCACGTTGGATTGATTTAACACATCCCTTCAATGCGGACTCCCCTCACTTCTCCGCATTTGAAGGGGCACGTGTTGAAACACCTTTCACTGTTGAAAAAGACGGCTTTTTCGTTCAAGAGTGGTCATTCGTTACACAGTACGGGACGCACATCGATGCACCGATACATTTTGTAGAAAATCAACGCTACTTGCATGAACTTCAACTGAAAGAACTTGCTCTCCCCCTGATTGTATTAGACTTTTCAGATGAAGTAGCCAAGGATGCAGACTTCCGACTCACACGTGCTCATATCGAACAGTGGGAAGCGGAAAATGGCATCATTGAACCCGATACCTTTGTTGCCTTTCGCAGTGATTGGTCCAAACGCTGGCCAGATCACGAAGCATTTGAAAATAAAGATTCAGATGGTAACCAACATTTACCAGGTTGGTCACTTGATGCCCTCAAATATCTCTTAGAAGAACGCCATGTGAAAGCGATAGGTCATGAAACATTTGATACGGATGCTTCTGTTGACATCGCCAAGCATGGAGACATTATTGGTGAACGCTACGTTCTTGGTCAAGATCGATACCAAATCGAACTCTTAACCAACCTAGATCAACTGCCCGCACGTGGTGCCGTGATTTACAATATTGCCCCGAAACCCGATCACGCACCCGGCTTCCCCGTGCGTAGTTTCGCCATTGCCCCTCAATCATAAAACATACACAAACAAGGTACACATTCCCCGCTGTGTACCTTGTTTTTCTTATATTAAGATGTTCGAACAGCCGTCATGACAACACCCATGAAGAAAAGGAGGAGGAGTTTATGAATGGTTTTATAGTAATTATGCTTTGTTTACTTCCATTAGTTTTTGTTAATATCCATTTTTATTTAGAAAATAAAAAAATAAATAACTTTTTATATTATTATAGTTTTTGTAAAAATCACATATGGTATCACGATATCTAGTATGTATGTTAAATAACCATTAGGAGAATGATAATGAAAAAAATAATAAGTACAATGACTTACGGATCATTTCCTTTAAAACTGAAAGTTAAGCAAAATTTATTTTCGACTAAAACAGTTGAAATTAAAGCAGTTCTTGACACCGAAACCGGAGAAGTAACTTTTAAAATTTCTAATGAGGATTTGAAATATTTCAAATCTAATAATTAATAAAGCAAAAACAACAGAATCATATTATAAACTGGCTCCCTATAGATTAGAGACTACTACTTAAAACCAGAAGTTATCCTCCTACAACACCAAAAATAAGGCATTGAGACAGGAGTTAAGATTTAATAAATTTGTACTTTTTCATCAACTTATGTTACACTACAAGTAACAAGAATACTTGCATTTTAAGCACCAAATCCCCTTACTACTGCAATAGTAAGGGGATTTTTTAGTGTGGCTTAGTCACCTATTTTTACTTTTCATCGCGTTTTCGAAGCCAATGCGAAAAAAGCGCAATGATACAACCACTAATAACAGCAGTTGTGATATGAACAAGAATACTTGTCACCTTCAGCACCTCCTCTCTACGTCAAGTTTGACACCCGAGGGATAGGCGACACTTTTATTATATCAACATCAAAAAAAGATTAATATAGTTATTAAATTTTCAAAAATAACAAAACGGACAGTACCCCCTTTTCTCTAATAGGTTACTGTCCGTTATATTTATTTTCGATATATTTTCACACGAATCTCATAGTAGTCATCATGATCTTGTTCTTTTTGTTCAAACTTAATTCCGTTTGCACGAATCTCTAACAAGCTATCAGCGATAATGTCACGTGCTGTAGAAATATCATATACCATTTCTGGTGTTGTTTCGTCATTGTCTCCTGTTACCACAACTTCTGACTTAGCCGCTTCTTTCAGCTTGTCTTCAGTTTGTTTGACGTTCAATTGTTGTTTCACAATCAATGCTAACATCTCTTCTTGACGTTCCGCTGACAAGCCAACAAGTGCTCTACCATGACGTTCCGTAATTTGGTGGTCACGAATTGCTTGTAAGACACACGGTGTCAGCTTTAATAAGCGTAACTTGTTCGCAATAAAGCTTTGACTCTTACCAACACTTTTCGCAAGTTCGGCCTGCGTAATGCCTTCAAATGCCAAGAGTTTCTTATACGCTTCAGCTTCTTCCACTGCCGACAAGTTTTCACGTTGAATATTTTCAATCAATGCGACAACTGCTGTCTCTTCATCATCAAGATGACGTACTAACACTTCTGCTTCAGTCATCTGATTCATCTGTAAGGCACGAAAACGACGTTCTCCTGCGATGATTTCATACATATTTTCTTCAATTGGACGTACAACAATTGGTTGTAGTAAACCATGTTCACGAATCGATTCTGCAAGTTCTTCAATACGTGCACGATCAAAGGTCTGACGTGGTTGATAGCGGTTCGGCACAATTCGTTCTATACGAATCGTCTCAACACCTTGTCGTTCCGTTTCCGATACTTCCATCAACGCATCTTTATTTTTAAGTCCAAACAACTTAGAAAAAGGCTTCTTCATATGCGCATCTCTCACTTTCAGCTGCTGCTATTCTACGAGCGGTGCTTTATTCGGTGTTCCTGGTTTTCGTGGATATTTCTTTGGTGTCTGACTACGTTTCTGAATTTTAATGATTTGGCGTTCTCCTGCTTCTTCAGGCAATGTAAAGCTATATACATCTTCAACACGGCCACCTAAGATACCAATCGCAAAACGTGCTTCATCTAATTCTTCTTGCCCTTTTGAAGACTTCAATGCCATGAAAAGTCCATGTTTTTTTACGAGTGGTAAGCACAGTTCACTCAATACTGACAATCTCGCTACTGCACGTGCTGTGACAATATCGAAAGACGCCCGGTAGTCTTCATTCTTACCAAATGTTTCTGCACGATCATGTACAAAGCTGACCCCTTCCAATTCTAAGGCATCCGCCAATTGGTTTAAAAACTGGATACGTTTATTCAACGAGTCAACAATCGTCACATGTAAATGTGGGAATACAATTTTTAGTGGGATACTCGGGAAACCAGCACCTGCTCCCACATCACAAATGTGTAATGGTTCCTTCAAGTCACAGTAAAAACTGAGTGTAATCGAGTCATAAAAATGTTTCAAATAAACTTCATGCTTCTCTGTAATACTTGTCAGATTAATTTTGTCATTCCACGTTACAAGCATATCATAATATGTTTCAAATTGTTGCTTCTGCTTGTCTGACAACGTAATACCATGTTCATCTAATTGTTTTGCTAACCATTCTACACTCATTTATTTCACCCTTTGTATTTTCCCTTGTTCCAAATAAACCAACAAGATTGAGATGTCAGCTGGGTTTACCCCTGAAATACGTGACGCTTGCGCAATATTCAATGGTTTGACTTCTGATAATTTTTCACGTGCTTCAGATGCCAAACTATCAATTTTAGAATAATCTAGATCCTCTGGAATTTTCTTTTGCTCCATACGTTTTACTTTATCAACTTGTTGTAAGGATTTATTGATATAACCTTCATATTTTGTTTGAATTTCAATTTGTTCTTCAACATCTGATGATAACACATGTTCTTCTTCTAAAATTTCTAAGACTGTCTCATATGTCATCTCTGGACGGCGCAACAATTCATTCGCTAAGATACCGTCTTTCAAGCGAGAACCACCTTCACGTTCAATAATGGCTTGAACACGCTCTGATGGCTTAATACGAATGCCTGCCAAGCGTGCCAATTCGTCTTTGATCTGTTCACGTTTTTCATTAAAACGTGCATAACGTTCTTCGGAAATTAAGCCAAGTTCATGACCAATATCTGTTAAACGTAAGTCTGCATTATCATGACGTAATAATAAACGATATTCTGCACGAGATGTTAATAAACGATAAGGTTCATTTGTCCCTTTCGTTACAAGGTCATCAATTAATACACCAATATACGCATCTGAACGGCGCAAGATTTTCTCTTCTTTACCTAGAACACGTCCAGCTGCATTAATGCCTGCCATTAAACCTTGTCCTGCCGCTTCTTCATATCCAGATGTTCCGTTAATTTGTCCTGCTGTATAAAGATTCTTGATCATTTTCGTTTCAAGTGTTGGCCAAAGTTGTGTAGGAACGATCGCATCATATTCAATCGCATATCCCGCACGCATCATGTCTGCTTTCTCAAGCCCTGGAATTGTCGCAAGCATTTGACGTTGAACCGCTTCCGGTAAGCTTGTAGACAATCCTTGAACATATACTTCATTCGTATTACGACCTTCTGGCTCTAAGAACAACTGATGACGTGGTTTATCATTAAAACGGACAAACTTATCTTCAATTGATGGACAATAACGTGGTCCTGTTCCTTTAATCATACCTGAGTACATCGCTGAAAGATGCAAGTTGTCATCAATGACTTTATGTGTTTCACCATTTGTGTATGTTAACCAGCATGGGAGTTGATCCAAGATATATTCCGTTGTGTCATAACTAAATGCACGACCAACATCATCACCGGGTTGAATTTCTGTTTTACTATAATCAATGGTTTTCGCATTGACACGTGGTGGCGTTCCTGTTTTAAAACGCACGACATCAAAACCGATTTCTCTCAGATGATCCGCCAATGTAATCGATGGTAATTGGTGGTTCGGTCCACTTGAGTACTTCAAGTTACCGAGAATAATTTCACCACGTAAGAACGTTCCAGTCGTTAAAATAACCGCTTCAGCACGATATTCTGTACCGATATTCGTACGAACACCCTTCACAGCACCATCTTCAATGATTAACTTATCGACCATCCCTTGCATTACTTCAAGATTGTCTTCATCTTCCAACACACGCTTCATTTCTTGTTGATACAACACTTTATCAGCTTGTGCACGTAATGCACGTACGGCTGGTCCTTTACCTGTATTCAACATGCGCATTTGAATATGCGTTTTATCAATTGTTTTCGCCATTTGTCCACCGAGTGCATCAATTTCACGGACAACAATTCCTTTTGCCGGTCCACCAACTGAAGGGTTACATGGCATGAATGCAATGTTGTCTAAATTTATCGTTAACATTAATGTACGTGCGCCACGACGTGCAGAAGCCAAACCTGCTTCAACGCCTGAATGCCCTGCACCTACAACAATGACATCATATGTTTTAATCATTCGTATTCCTCCATACATTATTTTCCGAGACAGAACTGGCTAAAGAGTTGGTCAATCAGTTCTTCACTTGCTGATTCGCCGATAATCTCACCGAGTAACTCCCAAGTACGTGTTAAATCAATCTGTACCATATCCATTGGGATGCCTGATTCTGCTGCTTCTATCGCATCTTGAATTGCTTGTTTCGCTTGTTTTAATAATGAAATATGACGTGAATTCGACACGTACGTCATATCTTGATTTTGTATCGATCCATCAAAAAACAAATCACGAATTTGTAATTCTAGCGCATCAATTCCTTGCTGTGTCTGCATTGATGTTTCTATAAGTGGCTTATCACCAATCATTTGTTTCACTTCATCGATATCAAGCTGACGATCGAGGTCAGTCTTATTCACAATGACAATAACATCTTCATTTTTAATCACTTCATATAATTGACGATCTTCTTGTGTGAGCATCTCATTGTTATTTAAAACGAACAAAATCAAATCCGCTTCCTGTAACGCCTTACGTGAACGCTCAACACCAATACGTTCCACAATATCTTCTGTTTCACGAATACCTGCCGTGTCAACTAACTTCAATGGCACGCCACGAACATTCACATATTCTTCTAAAACATCTCGCGTCGTTCCAGCTACTTCTGTCACAATCGCCTTGTTTGATTGAATCAAGTTGTTCAACATAGAAGACTTCCCTACGTTTGGTTTCCCAACAATGACTGTTGAAAGACCTTCACGCATAATCTTTCCTTGAACGCCTGTATCAAGCAATTGTTGAATTTCTTGCTTGATTTGACGAGAACGTTCCAATAAAAAGTCCGTTGTCGCTTCTTCGACATCGTCGTATTCGGGGTAGTCGATATTCACTTCAACTTGCGCCAATACTTCTAAAATCGACTGACGTTGCTGTTGAATCAATGTACTCAGTCGTCCTTCTATTTGATTCATCGCCACTTTAGACGCTCGGTCCGTCTTAGATCTGATAAAGTCCATTACCGCTTCAGCTTGAGATAAGTCGATACGACCATTTAAAAAGGCACGCTTCGTATACTCACCCGGTTCAGCCATACGTGCACCGTGCGTCATCGTTAACTCTAGCACACGATTAATCGTTAAAATCCCACCGTGACAGTTAATCTCCACGATGTCTTCTCTCGTAAACGTACGTGGTGCGCGTAAAACAGAAACCATCACTTCTTCCACAACATCACCCGTCTCTGGATCAATGATGTGTCCATAGTTAATTGTATGCGTTGGTACCTGTTCAAGCTTTTGTTTACCTTTATATAATTTATCTGCAATTGCGACCGCATCATGTCCAGATAAACGCACAATGCCAATCGCACCTTCACCCATCGGCGTTGATATACTCGTAATTGTATCTAACTGTTCCACGTATACGTGCCTCCTTTATCTCAAGTTGATTATGCCTTATTGTAAAATGTTTCAGTTCGAATTGCGACTATCCTGTTCATAACACTGAAAGAGTTACTACGTTTTAGACTTCGGTTTGTCTGACATCACACAACCCGAAGTCTAACCGCTATGGTATTCTCTTATTAAAAACCTTCGCAATCTTCAAGACATGTTCCAAACTCTTTTGCACTTCTTGTACTGACATATCTTTTGCCGGAAAACGTGCAATGACGATTAAATCTTTCGGTAAAAAATCTTCTTTGTGTACTTTAAAACATTCTCTAATACTTCTCTTAATACGATTGCGTGTCACTGCATTACCCAGTTTTTTTGAAACGCTAATCCCTAGGCGAAAATGATCCGCTTGTTGTCGATCATAACTATAAACGACAAACTGGCGATTCGCGACTGATTTGCCATGTCGATAAATCTTTTGAAAGTCAGCATTCTTTTTAATACGGTATGCTTTTTCCATTTACTATCACTCGTCTTTCTGATTATAACGTCTCTTTCTACTATTATATCCGCTCTATAATTCTATATTTCACTCATTGGGTAGACTCCCCTACCCTATTCATCACATCAGATGCACGATACTTTCGCAAAAAAAAGACCACTGAATAAGTCAGTGATCTTATGCTGATAAAACTTTGCGACCTTTACGACGACGACGCGCCAATACTTTACGGCCATTTTTAGTGCTCATACGTTTTCTGAAACCATGAACTTTACTATGTTTACGTTTGTTTGGTTGATAAGTACGTTTTACCATGCAAAACACCTCCGTCTCAATTCGTCCAATTATCTAATCATCACTCTAGATAAGTTAATTTTCGATTTCTACATTTAAAATAGAACTGTCTTTTTAAATGAAATGTTTACATTTCAAGCAACTACTACAATATAACAAAATACAATTTGTAAATCAAGTACGATTTTTATAACTTCTATTATTTTGTATCAAACAAACTAACAAAGCTAATGAAAAACCACGCTTTATATAGGAAATCATGCTCAGTAAGAAAATCTCATAAAATTGAATATGAAATAATATCTACATCTCATTAATTATTGATGCAATTCTCAATTTAATTGTACAACGATATATTCAATCATATCGTGTCATTCATTTCGATATTAATCGTACAAAAAATATTATCCACACATGAATGAAACTGTTTGTAAGTTATCCACTTATTCACAAATTGTTTTTGAAAACTTGTGGATAATTATTTTCTCCCCACAATTTATCCAAATATCCACACACATGTTCACACCTATTTGACAGTGCTATATGTTAAAAAGTATAATTGTGTGGATAAGTGGTTGGAACCCTTATATTATCTGACTTCATACTTATCGTTTTCCCCAATTATTCTGTGAATAACAAGAATGGTATCTCTATTCATCCACAGGGTGTGGATGAATATGTGGATAATTGTTCACAGCCTGTGTTTATCTGCTTTTTTACAATGGGGATATTGTGAATAACTAAAATTTTATAGAGGAAGATGGCGTTAAAAATGACAGAACAAGAAACTTGGGACAACGTTCTGGAGTTGATTCGTAATAAACACGTAAAAGGTCCATCATACGACACTTTTTTCAAAGAAACGAAACTGCATGCACTTTCTGATGAAAAAGTTGTTTTAGTCGTCAATAATGCATTTGAAGCGAACTGGTTACTACAATCCTATAAAGGCGTAATCATTGAATCTGTAAACGCCATTACTGGGAAGAACGTGACACATTTAGAAGTGCTAACTGAAGATGACTTAGATGAACTACGTGCAAATTTCGCAACAGCTCAGAATGACGTCAAACCCGTTCAACCCGTAGTCGCACAAGGGGAACAATTCAATACCAAAAATACATTTGACACTTTTGTTATTGGACCGGGCAACCGCTTCCCACACGCTGCAAGTCTTGCCGTAGCTGAAAAACCAGCACAAGCCTACAACCCACTATTTATCTATGGGGGCGTTGGTCTCGGTAAAACACACTTGATGCATGCGATCGGACATTTTGTTATGGAAAATAACAAAGATGCGAAAGTGCTCTATACAACGAGTGAAAAATTTACGAATGAATTTATTCAATCCATTCGTAACAACGATACGGAATCATTTCGTGAAAAATACCGCAACATCGATGTTTTACTCATTGATGACATTCAATTCATTCAGAAAAAGGAACAGACGCAAGAGGAATTTTTCCATACTTTCAATGAATTACACCAAAACAACAAGCAAATTGTCATTTCCAGTGATCGTCCGCCAAAAGAAATTTCAACTTTGGAGGAACGTCTAAAATCCCGCTTCCAATGGGGTCTCATCGTTGATATTACACCACCAGATTTGGAAACAAGAATGGCAATTTTGCAGAAAAAGACAGAAGAAGAAAATCTTGATGTACCGATTGAAGCACTTACTTATATTGCCAATCAAATCCAAACGAACATTCGTGAATTAGAAGGTGCACTTAACCGTGTAAATGCCTTCTCGAATTTGCAAGGTAAACCGATTACAACAGAGTTAGCAGCAGAAGCGCTCAAAGATATTATCCAAGAATCACAAAGTAAAAAAATCACCATCCAAGATATTCAAAAGGTTGTCGGTGCATACTATGGTGTGCGTATTGAAGATTTTGCTGCAAAAAAACGTACAAAATCAATCGCATACCCTCGCCAAATCGCAATGTATCTATCTCGTGAACTGACTGATTTTTCATTGCCTAAAATTGGTGAAGAGTTTGGCGGGCGCGATCATACGACCGTGATACATGCACATGATAAAATCAAAAAAGAGCTTGAGAGTAATTCTCCATTGAGACAAGAAATCAAGCAATTTGAAAAAGAGCTTCGAAGTTAGATTGTGGATAGTGTGCAGAAGTTGTACACATCATGCACAGGTTATCCACATGTGCACATCCTTTATTTTTCTTAATTCATAAAGGTTATCCACTAATCCACAAGCCCTACTACTATTATTACGATTTTTAATAATAACTATAACTTATATAAACGACTGAAAGGAGTTTATACTTTATGGAGTTCACAATTAAACGTGATTATTTTATTACGCAATTGAACGATACATTAAAAGCTATCTCACCTAGAACAACTTTACCAATACTGACAGGGATTAAGATCCATGCGACAAATGAAAGTGTTGTATTAACAGGATCTGATTCTGAAATTTCTATTGAGATTACCATTCCAAATCAAATCGATGGTGAAGAGATTGTAACAGTGACAGAACCGGGATCAGTCGTGTTACCAGGCCGTTTCTTCGTGGATATTATTAAAAAATTACCAGGAAAAGACGTCAAATTAATAACAAATGAACAATTCCAAACTTTGATTACATCAGGTCATTCAGAATTTAACTTAAGTGGTTTAGATCCGGATCAATACCCACTATTACCGCAAATTTCTAGTGAAGATGCTTTACAACTACCAATCAAAGTCTTGAAAAATATTATTGCACAAACAAACTTTGCAGTGTCCACCTCAGAAACACGACCAGTACTAACAGGGGTGAACTGGCTTATACAAGAAAATGAATTAATATGCACTGCGACCGATTCACACCGCTTGGCTGTAAGGAAGTTGAAGTTAGAAGACGAAGACATCAGTGATAAAAATGTCATCATTCCAGGTAAAGCACTTGCTGAACTGAACAAAATTATGTCAGATAGTGATGACCACATTGACATTTACTTTGCTGCAAACCAAGTGTTATTCCGAGTAGGTCATGTCAACTTCATTTCTCGCTTGTTAGAAGGACATTATCCTGATACATCACGCTTGTTCCCAGAAAACTATGAGATTAAGTTAGGACTCGATAACAGCGAATTCTATCATGCGATTGATCGTGCATCATTATTAGCGCGTGAAGGTGGCAACAATGTCATCAAACTCAGCACGGGAGATAATCAAATTGAGTTGTCATCAACGTCACCTGAAATTGGAACAGTAAAAGAAGAAATTACAGCAAATGATGTTGAAGGTGGCAACTTAAAAATTTCTTTCAACTCGAAGTACATGATGGATGCGTTGAAAGCAATTGATCACGATGAAGTAGAAGTAGCATTCTTCGGTACAATGAAACCATTTATTTTAAAACCAAAAGACGATGATACGGTGACGCAATTAATTTTACCGATTCGAACATACTAGAGAGAAAAGCTAGGGCGATGTGCCTTAGCTTTTTCCGTTTCGTGTAGAAGTAATATATTTTACTCATACGTGTAGTGATATAGGGGCGAAATCGAGTATAATAAAACTATATGTAATCTTGGAGGAACGGAATATGAAAGTTAAAAAGACGCTATTGATTGGCGTTGTTATTTGTTTATTTGTACTTGCTGTTTTAGGAACATTCTCTTTTTCAAGTGATTCAAAAGATAAATTGGACAGTAAATCTTTGCATAAAGACACGGCTTTACAGCCACAAATCGGCAATAAGAAGAGCGACGTGAAACTCGTACTTTTCGGTGACTATAAATGCCCATATTGCGGAGATTTCGAAAGCCAAATATTACCAAAAATTCGAAAAGACTATATCGACACGAATAAAGCTGAACTTCGTTACGTGAATGTACTCATTCATGGCGAGGAGTCTAAGTTATCGACACGTGCATCATTAGCGGTTAATAAATTTTCGCCAGAAGCATATTGGTCGTTCCATGAAGCGTTATACCGTGCACAGCCAAAGTCGAAAGAAGCAGTGTCAGATGACAAGTGGTTAACAGAGCAACTTGTTGAACAAGAGATCAACAAGCTGAAGATTGAACCAGAACAGAAGAAACAAATTTTGAATGCTTATAACGATAAAGCGTTTCATCAACAAGCGAAGCATGATGATCAATTGGCAAAACAATACAAAGTATCTAAAGTGCCATCTTTGTACGTGAATGGCGAACGTGTAAAAGATGTAACAGATTATGAAGCAGTCAAAGGTGCGATTGATCGAGCACTTGACGAACAGAAAAACAAATAAACAGATAGTGGATTTTGTGTGCCGCTATCGCATCAAAACACAAGGTGTGTCGCCTATTTGTTTCACATGAAACTTTTAGCGACACACCTTAAATAAATACGCATTTCTACATGAAATTTAGCGGATAAAAAGGTATAATAGACTAGGTGAGCAATTACGAATGGAGTGATAATTTTGGCTGAGGAAGTTACAGTGGATAGCGTTTTGACATTAGGTCAGTTTTTGAACTATGAAGGTATTATCGAATCAGGTGGCCAAGCAAAATGGTTTTTACAAGAATATGATGTGTTTTTGAACGGCGATCACGAGACACGTCGTGGTAAAAAGTTAAGTGATGGCGATGTGATTGAGATTCCTGAAGTAGGATCTTATGTGATTAAAATTGGTGCGCAATGAAGTTAACAACACTCCAGTTAGAAAACTACCGGAACTATGCACAAGTTGATTTGGCATGTCATCCGGAAGTCAACATACTCATTGGAGAGAATGCACAGGGTAAGACAAACCTACTCGAGTCAATTTACACATTGGCCTTAGCTAAAAGTCACAGAACGACGAATGATAGAGAGTTGATTCGGTTCGATGCAGAATATGCTAAAATAGAAGGTGAATTAAGTTTTAGACATGGTCATATGCCACTGACAATGTTTATTACGAAAAAGGGCAAAAAGGCAAAGGTCAATCATTTAGAGCAGAGTCGTTTGACGCAATATATCGGTCATCTTAACGTCGTTTTATTTGCGCCAGAAGACCTCAATATTGTGAAAGGTGCGCCACAAGTAAGACGTCGTTTTATTGATATGGAGCTTGGACAGATCTCCAGTCTATATTTGAATGATCTGTCGCAATATCAGCGCATACTCAAACAACGAAATCACTATTTGAAACAACTACAACTCAAACAACAAAAAGATACGACAATGCTAGAGGTGTTGAATCAGCAATTTGCAACTTATGCAGTCAAGGTGACTTTGAGACGTCAGCAATTCATTGCAGAACTTGAAACACTCGCAGCACCGATTCATTCAGGGATTACGAATGGTAAAGAACGACTGACGTTACAGTACATGCCGAGTATCAAGTTGCAAGACACCCCGCAAGATGAGGAAGGCTTAATCAATGATGTATTTGAATCACTACAAGCCTCACTCAAGAAAGAAATTGAGCGTGGTGTGAGCATGCAAGGGCCACATCGAGATGATCTTGGATTTCAAGTGAACGAGATGGATGCACAGACATTTGGTTCTCAAGGACAACAACGTACAACAGCACTGTCAATCAAACTAGCCGAAATAGAATTAATGCATCAAGAAGTGGGGGAATACCCCATTTTGTTGCTTGATGATGTATTAAGTGAGTTAGATGATTCTCGACAAACGCATTTGTTGAGTACGATACAACATAAAGTACAGACATTTGTAACAACGACATCCGTGGATGGTATCGACCATGAAATAATGAAAGATGCTAAAATATATCGAATTGCAGAAGGAAATATTAAGAAATAGCAGAAAGTGAAGGTGGAAGCATTGGCTGATGTGAACAACACAGAAAACTATGGTGCGAGTCAGATTCAGGTATTAGAAGGTCTCGAAGCGGTTCGTAAGCGACCAGGGATGTATATTGGTTCGACTGCAGAACGTGGTCTACACCATCTTGTATGGGAGATTGTAGATAACAGTATTGACGAGGCACTTGCAGGCTATGCAGATACGATTGAAGTCGTCATCGAAAAAGATGATTGGATCAAAGTGACAGATAATGGTCGTGGTATCCCAGTCGATATTCAAGAGAAGATGGGGCGTCCAGCTGTTGAAGTTATTCTTACAGTGCTTCATGCCGGCGGTAAGTTTGGCGGTGGCGGATATAAAGTATCAGGTGGTTTACACGGTGTAGGTTCATCGGTTGTAAACGCATTGAGTGAGACGCTTGAAGTGTACGTACACCGAGATGGTCGCATCCATCACCAATCATACAAACGTGGCGTGCCAGAGTTTGATTTGAAACAGATTGATGACACAGATAAAACAGGAACGGTTATCCGCTTCAAAGCAGATCCCGATATTTTCCAAGAAACAACGGTTTACAACTATGAAACATTACAAAAACGTATTAGAGAGTTGGCATTCTTAAACAAAGGTATTCAAATCACACTGCGTGATGAACGTGATGATGAAGCGCTACGAGAAGATAACTACTACTACGAAGGCGGGATTAAGTCTTACGTTGAGTTGATTAACGAGAAGAAAGAACCAATTCATCCTGAACCTATCTATGTACATGAACAACGCGATGATGTTGAAGTAGAGATTGCTTTACAGTACAACAGCGGTTATGCGACTAATTTACTGACCTATGCGAACAATATCCATACGTATGAAGGTGGGACACACGAGGACGGCTTTAAACGGGCTCTGACACGTGTTCTTAATAGTTATGGGTTACAGTCCAAAATCATCAAAGAAGACAAGGAGCGTCTCTCTGGTGAAGATACACGTGAAGGTTTAACAGCGGTTATTTCTATTAAGCACGGTGATCCACAATTCGAAGGGCAAACGAAGACAAAGTTAGGGAACTCAGAAGTACGTCAAATCGTAGACCGTACGTTCTCAGAGCTATTTGAACGCTTCTTGCTAGAGAACCCACAAGTTGGTCGTACGATCGTTGAGAAAGGGATTATGGCATCACGTGCACGTATTGCGGCCAAAAAGGCACGTGAAGTGACACGTCGTAAAACTGCTTTAGATATTTCTAGCTTACCGGGTAAACTAGCGGACTGCTCAAGTAAAGATCCATCAGAAAGTGAGATTTTCTTAGTAGAGGGTGACTCTGCCGGGGGGTCTACGAAATCAGGACGTGACTCTCGTATTCAAGCAATCTTGCCATTGCGTGGGAAAATTCTTAACGTAGAAAAGGCGCGATTAGATAAGATTTTAAACAATAACGAGATCCGTCAAATGGTCACAGCATTCGGAACGGGTATCGGTGGCGAATTCGATATTTCAAAAGCAAGATATCATAAGATCGTGATCATGACTGATGCCGATGTCGATGGCGCACATATCCGTACGTTGTTATTGACTTTCTTCTATCGCTTTATGCGTCCGTTGATTGAAGCGGGCTATGTGTACATTGCACAACCGCCACTTTATAAGTTGACGCAAGGAAAACAAAAATATTATGTCTTTAATGATCGCGAACTAGACAAGTTAAAAGAACAGCTGAATCCAACACCGAAATGGTCGATTGCACGCTATAAAGGTTTGGGTGAGATGAACGCCGATCAGTTGTGGGAGACGACAATGAATCCAGAAAATCGTGCGATGTTACAAGTAACGCTAGACGATGCGATTGAAGCGGATCAAACATTCGAAATGTTAATGGGCGATGTTGTTGAGAATCGTCGCCAGTTCATTGAAGATAACGCTGTCTATGCCAACCTGGATTTCTAATTATGAACACTTGAAAATGAAAAGGAGGATATCTTGATGGCTGAAACATCTGAATCAAGAATCAATGAACGGAATATCAGCAAAGAGATGCGTGAATCATTTTTGGACTATGCCATGAGTGTTATCGTATCTCGTGCATTGCCAGACGTAAGAGATGGTTTGAAGCCTGTGCATCGCCGTATACTTTATGGTTTGAATGAACAAGGCATGACGCCAGATAAACCTTACAAAAAATCAGCACGTATCGTTGGGGACGTTATGGGTAAATATCACCCACATGGTGACTCATCTATTTACGAAGCAATGGTACGTATGGCACAAGAGTTCAGCTACCGTTACCCACTGGTAGATGGTCAAGGGAACTTCGGTTCAATGGACGGCGATGGTGCTGCCGCAATGCGTTACACAGAAGCACGAATGACGAAGCTGGCGCTAGAACTTTTAAGAGATATTAACAAAGATACGATTGATTTTATCGACAACTACGATGGGAACGAACGAGAGCCGAGTGTCTTGCCGTCTCGCTTCCCGAACTTATTAGTGAACGGTGCATCAGGAATTGCGGTTGGGATGGCAACGAATATTCCACCGCACAATATGCGTGAAGTCATTGACGGCGTGTTGAGTTTGAGTCACAATCCAGAGATTTCAACAGCAGAACTGATGGAAGACATCCAAGGACCAGACTTCCCAACAGCGGGTTTAATTCTTGGTAAGAGTGGTATTCGTCGTGCTTATGAAACAGGACGTGGTTCTATCATGATGCGCGCCAAAGCGGATATTGAATCACGTGGTGGTGGTCGTGAACGCATCGTTGTGACTGAAATTCCTTTCCAAGTGAACAAGGCACGTATGATTGAGAAGATTGCGGATCTCGTTCGTGATAAGAAGATTGAAGGGATTACAGATTTACGTGATGAGACAAGCTTACGCACAGGTGTCCGCATTGTAATCGATGTTCGTAAAGACGCCAATGCAAGTGTCATTTTGAACAACTTGTATAAACAGACGCCATTGCAAACGTCATTTGGCTTCAACATGATTGCATTAGTGAATGGTCGTCCACAACTTATCACGTTGAAAGAAGCACTGTACCATTACTTAGAACACCAGAAGGAAGTCGTACGTCGTCGTACTGCATACAATTTACGTAAAGCGAAAGACCGTGCGCACATTCTTGAAGGGCTGCGTATTGCGCTCGATCATATCGATGAGATTATTACGATTATTCGTGAATCAGAGACAGACAAAGTCGCAATGGATAGCTTACAGACACGTTTCTCATTGTCAGAGCGCCAAGCACAAGCTATTTTAGATATGCGCTTACGTCGTTTGACAGGGTTAGAGCGTGACAAGATTGAAAATGAATACAATGAGTTGATTGCTTATATCGCTGAGTTAGAAGAGATTTTAGCAGACGAAGAAAAGTTACTCGCATTGGTACGTGAAGAGCTAACAGATATCAAAGAACGTTACGGTGATGATCGTCGTACAGAGATTCAATTAGGTGGCGTGGATCATCTAGAAGATGAAGACTTAATTCCAGAAGAACAAATTGTGATTTCATTAAGTCACAATAACTATATTAAGCGTCTACCTGTATCGACATATCGTGCACAAAATAGAGGTGGACGTGGTGTTCAAGGTATGAATACGCTTGAAGACGACTTCGTAAGTCAACTCGTAACGACAAGTACACATGATGATGTACTCTTCTTTACGAACAAAGGACGTGTGTATAAGTTACGTGGTTATGAAGTGCCGGAACTCTCACGTCAGTCTAAAGGAATTCCAGTCGTCAATGCGATTGCACTTGAGAGTGACGAAGTGATCAGTACGATGATTGCTGTGAAGGACTTGGATTCTGAAGATAACTTCTTAGTCTTTGTAACGAAAAAAGGCTTGGTGAAACGTTCAGCATTAAGCAACTTTAACCGCATCAACAAAAACGGTAAAATTGCGATTAAGTTCAGAGATGATGACGAACTGGTAGCGGTTCGTTTGACAGATGGACACAAACATATTCTGATTGGTACTTCTCAAGCTTCACTCATTCGCTTTAAGGAGACGGATATTCGTGCGATGAGCCGAATTGCCTCAGGTGTTAAAGGAATCTCATTACGTGAAGATGATGAAGTCATCGGTCTTGGTGTGGCAGATGAGGATAATCAAGCAGAAATTCTTGTTGTAACGGAGAAAGGTTACGGTAAGCGAACACCGATTGGTGAGTATCGCTTGTCACGTCGTGCAGGTATGGGTATTAAGACAGCCAATATCACTGAACGTAACGGTAAACTTGTATGTATTGCAACAGTCGAAGGTAATGAAGATGTGATGGTCGTAACAGACCATGGTGTCATCATTCGTATGGAAGTAGAAGATATTTCTGTTAACGGTCGTAATACACAAGGTGTACGTTTGATTCGCCTTGATGAGGATCAATTCGTATCAACTGTTGCGAAAGTAAAACAAGAACCAGATGACTTAGAAGCGGAAGAACAAGACAGCGGGATGTCTAAAGAAGTCGCTGAAATAGACAGTGATAACGCTGATGATTCAAAAGAAACATTGAGAGAAGACTTCATGGCACGTGTCGAAGAAGATATTGCCAATGAAGATGAGATAGACGAATAAATGTTGATATCAAAAAGGTTCAGAGCATGTAGATGTTCTGAACCTTTTTTTGCGTTTATGTTATTGTTCGAGTTGTTTCATGGCATAAGGAATTTCGTCAATGATTTTTGAAGGTGGAACGACATACATATCTTTCGACAATTTTTCTCCAATGTAGCTATGCGTATAAGCGGCACTCGTCACAGCATCAATTGTGTCATCAAATTGACCGATGAAGCTTGTGATCATGCCAGCTAGTGTATCGCCCATACCACCTGTTGCCATGGCAGGTGTACCAATTTCTAACTTATATTCATTGTCTCTGAAGAAGATTTCAGTGCCGTGTTTCTTCAAAACAACTGTTGCGCCAATCTTATCGACAGCAGCACGATTGCGTTCATATGTCTGTTCTTCAATTGGAATACCACTAAGACGCTCCCATTCTTTTTGATGTGGTGTGTAAATGATTTTACATGGTGGGATTTCTGGTTTGAGCTTACTCATAATAGAAATCGCATCGCCATCAACAATCAATGTATGGTGTGATTGAATATTTTGTAGCAAGAATGTCATCGCATTGTTCCCTTTAAAGTCGAGCCCGAGTCCTGGACCGATTAAGATACAATCTGACTGTTCGATGACTTTTGTCAGTTTTTTCGTATCATTAATATCAATCACCATCGCTTCTGGACAGCGTGAATGGAGTGCGACATGGTTCGTTGGATGCGTTGCTACCGTAATCAAACCACTACCACTGTACACGCATGCACGTGCAGCTAACATAATCGCGCCACCTAACGTTGCATTACCACCGATCAGAAGAATACGACCATAGTCACCTTTGTGTGTATCTTGTTTGCGTTTCGGTATTCTAACATCCGACAATATTTCCATAGAGCAAGAACCTCCTATCTGATATTCCGATATTACAACAAGATATGATATACGGGTGTGACTTATTCGTCAATAGATAAAATAAGGCGATTTAGCGTAGCATTCAAGTAACGCGCTACCTAATAACGAATATTGTCACAACTATTGTGTAAGTGATAGCTGGAACCTATACTGAAATGAGGATGGTAAGAAATAACAAAGGGGTTGGATAAGATGGTTTTATATTTAACAGGTGATCAGCTTAGGATAAATGATATACGTGACTTCTTGCATGAACAGGCAACCGTAGAGATCACAGAAGATGCATTAACACGTGTCAAAGAAAGCCGGGCAATCGTAGAACGTATTATTGAAAACAAAGAGACAGTTTATGGCATTACAACAGGATTTGGCTTGTTTAGTGACGTCCTTATTGATCCACAACAATACAATCAACTACAAGTCAATTTGATACGCTCACACGCATGTGGGGTAGGGGAACCGTTCTCACAAGAAGTATCATTAGTCATGATGGTGTTGCGATTGAACACATTATTAAAAGGGCACTCTGGTGCGACAGTTGATCTCGTGAGACAGTTACAATTCTTTATCAATCAAAGAATCATTCCAGTTATTCCACAACAAGGTTCACTTGGTGCATCGGGTGACTTAGCACCTTTATCACACCTAGCTTTGGCCTTAATAGGAGAAGGACGAGTTTACTATCAAGGGCAGTTGCTAGACAGCTCGGACGTCTTGGAGCGCTTAGATAGAGCGCCGTTAAAGTTACAAGCCAAAGAAGGTTTGGCATTGATTAATGGTACACAAGCGATGACTGCACAAGGTGTTGTAACGATGATTGAAGCGGAGCATTTGGCTTTTGAAGTGGAATGGATTGCTGCTTTAACACATCAAGCGCTGAGAGGGATAACCGATGCCTATCATACGTCTGTTCATACAGTACGGAACTTTGATGAACAAACAGACGTAGCAAGACGGATGTTAGACTGGCTTGAAGGGTCAACATTGACAACACGACAAGGGGAGTTACGTGTGCAAGACCCATACACATTGCGCTGTATACCACAAATACACGGTGCGAGCTTTCAAGTGTTCAATTATGTGCGTGAGAAGTTAGAATGTGAGATGAATGCGGCTAATGACAATCCATTGATTTTTGATGAAGGAGATGAGACATTGGTCATCTCTGGTGGGAACTTTCATGGACAACCGATTGCGTTTGCATTGGATTTCTTAAAGATTGGTCTGAGTGAATTGGCTAATGTATCAGAAAGACGTCTAGAACGTCTTGTTAATCCACAGTTGAATGGTGGCCTACCTGCATTTTTAAGTCCAGAACCAGGACTGCAAAGTGGTGCGATGATTATGCAGTATGCGGCGGCAAGTCTCGTATCAGAGAATAAGACATTGGCACATCCAGCAAGTGTTGATTCCATTCCATCCTCAGCGAATCAAGAAGATCATGTATCAATGGGGACGATTGCTGCAAGACACGGATATAAAATATTGGAAAATGTACGTCGTGTCATTGCTATTGAAGCAATTATTGCATTGCAAGCAGTTGAATTGAGGGGAATCGAAGGGCTTTCGCCAAAAACACGAGAACAGTACGAAGCACTACGTGAAATCGTACCTTCAATTACAGAAGATCGCCAATTCCATAAAGATATTGAATATGTGGCGAATTATTTACAAAAAAGTGCGTATTATGATAGGGCTTGCAATTTATAAAATAGTCTGATATATTAAATATAAATTCAGAATAATTAATTGTTTGTGGACTAAGTAATATCTGAATCCTAACAGAGAGTTTGTGGTCGGTGTGAACAAACAGATGATGAAGATATGAAATCTACCCACATATGAAGAACAATTCGGGTAAAACCGTTAACTTTTGTTGAGCGCAGGCGTATTTTTAATATGCTTGTTAAATAGGGTGGCAACGCGTAGTAACCACGTCCCTTGTAATAGGGACGTGGTTTTTTTATGGGTTCCCCCAAAAAATAAATCTCACTATTACACAAAGAAAGGATGTCGCATTATGTTAGACATTAAATTATTCAGAAACGAGCCTGAAAAAGTCAAAGAGAAGATTCAATTACGTGGAGATGATCCGGTAGTCGTTGATGAAGTGTTAGAACTTGATCAAAAACGCCGTGAATTAATCAAACAAACAGAAGAATTAAAAGCAGAGCGCAATAAAGCATCTGAATTAATCGCTGAAAAGAAACGTAATAACGAAGACACTGAAGAAGCAATCCAAATGCAACGCAAAGCAGGAGAAAAAGTAAAAGAAATCGATACAGAACTTAAAGAAGTGGATAATGAATTACAAGATAAATTATCACGCATCCCTAACTTAATTCATGACGATGTACCACAAGGTGCAGATGATACAGAAAACGTTGAATTGAAAAAATGGGGTACACCACGTGAATTTGACTTTGAAGCAAAAGCACACTGGGATCTTGTTGAAGAGTTAGGCATGGCAAACTTTGAACGTGCTGCACGTGTATCTGGTGCACGTTTCGTATTCTTAACAAACGAAGGTGCGAAGTTAGAGCGTGCGTTAATCAACTACATGTTGACAAAACATACAACACAACATGGTTACACTGAAATGAATGTGCCACAACTTGTAAACCGTCACTCAATGTATGGAACAGGCCAACTTCCTAAATTTGAAGAAGACTTATTCAAAGTTGAAAAAGAAGGTCTTTACACAATCCCAACGGCAGAAGTACCATTAACAAACTACTACCGTGAAGAAGTGATTCAACCGGGTGTGTTACCTGAAAAATTCACAGGACAATCTGCATGTTTCAGAAGTGAAGCAGGATCTGCTGGTCGCGATACACGTGGCTTAATTCGTCTTCACCAATTCGAAAAAGTTGAAATGGTACGCATTGAAAAACCTGAAGATTCTTGGAATGCATTAGAAGAAATGACTGGTAACGCAGAAGCGATTCTTGAAGAATTAGGCTTACCATACCGTCGTGTGATTTTATGTACTGGAGACATCGGATTCGGTTCAAGTAAAACTTACGACTTAGAAGTATGGTTACCAAGTTACAATGACTATAAAGAAATCAGCTCTTGCTCAAACTGCGTTGATTTCCAAGCACGTCGTGCAAACATCCGCTTCAAACGTGATAAAGATGCAAAACCTGAATATGTACACACATTAAACGGTTCTGGTTTAGCAGTAGGTCGTACATTTGCAGCTATCGTTGAAAACTATCAAAATGAAGATGGTTCTATCACAATCCCAGAAGCACTTGTACCATTCATGGGCGGACAAACAGTTATTGAACCAAAATAATTATCGGTACCAATATTTACTCTCTAAATTAATATAGATACATGAAGACCTTTTGAAGTGAATTCTCTCTCACTTTGAAAGGTCTTTTTTTGATATTAAGACATCCTTCTGACTAATATTGTCAGAAAATTTAGTAACAAAAAACATTGCTTTAACAACGTTTTTAGACATCGGTATGTGTGCGTGCGCTGTGAAGGGTGTCTAATGATGTGGATTTTGAATTTAATTTGTAATACAATAAATTTAATTTTGATGAAGGGGGTCACATCATGGCATATCAGACATTCAGACAAGGTATCAAAGATTGTATTCCCACCTTGCTTGGATACGCAGGTATTGGCTTTTCATTCGGTGTCGTAGGGATAACATCTGGGTTCAATTTATTTGAAATCGCCTTACTATCTATCTTAATTTATGCTGGCGCAGCACAATTCATCGTGATTGCTTTGATGGTTGTTCATACGCCTGTATGGGTTATCGTTCTTACCACGTTGATTGTTAACAGCCGAATGTTTTTGTTGAGCATGACGTTAGCACCTTCCTTCAAGCAGGAGACATTATGGCATCGTATAGGAATCGGTACCTTGTTGACGGATGAGACATTCGGGGTAGCAATTACTCCATACTCAAAAGGGGAGACGATTGGTCGTAACTGGATGTATGGTTTGAACATTACAGCATATCTCTTTTGGGTTTTTACGACAATTCTTGGTGGCGCACTCGGTGACTTTGTGAGTCGGCCAGAAATGCTCGGTCTTGATTATGCCATATTAGCGATGTTCGTTTTCTTGGCAGCAGCACAATTAGAAGGCGTACAGAAGTCTAAGATACGCCTATACTTGCTGCTTATCTTCGTCGTTATCGTATTAATGCTCGTATTAAGTCTATTTATGCCGTCTTATCTGGCTATTATGATTGCATCGATATTGACAGCGACATTAGGGATGGTGATGGAACAATGACATTTTATTTCTTAATTGCAGTCGTCTTATCAGGCGTTGTGACATTATTTGTACGTGTCTTACCATTAGTGATGATTTCCCGGATCGAATTCTCTGAGAAATTCATTAAATGGTTATCTTTTATTCCAATCACGTTATTTACAGCGCTTGTCGTTGATGGGTTGATCAAACAAGAGAGTGGTGTGTTTGGTTATGCTATCAATTGGACGTTTCTCATTGCGCTTGTTCCGACGATATGGATTGCCCTGCGCACACGGAGTTTGACAATAACAGTATTGGTGGGGATGGTGGCAGTGGCGTTATTGAGACTTACAATGGTCCCTTGATGTTGTTTTATAGATAAAAATAGTGTATCATAACACTTAATTTAAATATGCTGAAAACTTATTGAGAGAAGCTGAGGGATTTGGCCCGCTGACGCTTCAGCAACCACTTATATACGAGAACGGTGCTACAACCAACGATTGCGGTCGGATAATAAGTCATCCTATATAGATAAGACTGTATCGTTGTTGGCTCAATGATACAGTTTTTTACTTTTAGGAGGGCGTGCAATGAGCAACTATACCGTAGATACATTACATTTAGGAACATTCACAACAGAATCAGGCGAAACAATTCAAGATTTACAACTGCGCTATGAATATGTCGGTTACAAAGGGCAGCCATTGGTTCTCGTTTGTCATGCTTTAACGGGCAACCACCTAACTTATGGTACAGATGAACAGCCAGGATGGTGGCGTGAAATTATCGATGGTGGATATATGCCGTTTCACGACTATCAGTTTTTAACATTTAACGTCATAGGCAGTCCGTTTGGATCAAGCTCACGTGCTAATGACAGTAAGTTTCCAGAGCACTTAACGATGCGTGATATCGTTAGAGCAATCGAACTTGGTGTGAAGGCACTCGGCTATACAGAAATTGATATTCTGATCGGTGCATCTCTCGGTGGTATGCAGGTGATGGAGTTGTTATACAATCGACAGTTTCACGTGAAAAAGGCTGTGATTCTTGCAGCAACTGCGAAGACGTCTTCGTATAGCCGTGCATTTAACGAAATTGCACGTCAGGCAATACATTTAGGAGGAACAGAAGGATTGAGTATTGCACGACAGCTTGGTTTCTTGACTTACCGTTCTTCTAAAAGTTATGAGTCAAGATTCACGCCGGATGAAGTGGTTGCTTATCAAAAATATCAAGGAGACAAGTTCAAGTCATCCTTCGACTTAGAGAGTTATTTGACACTGCTGGACGTCTTAGATAGTCATGATATTTATCGTGGGAGAGATGATGTGAGCGCAGTATTTCGCATGCTCGACACGAAAGTTTTAACAATAGGTTTCGTGGATGACTTGCTATATCCAGATGATCAAGTTGAAGCGGTCGGCCAACATTTTCGTTATCATCGTCATTTCTTTGTCCCTGACAATGTTGGACATGATGGCTTCTTGCTAAACTTTAATGATTGGGCACCTTATCTCTATCATTTCTTAAAAGTTTCCCGTTTTCGTCGCTAGGCTTAGACGGATATCTTACATTTTGTTATAATCAAAGGAATGAAGAAGAGAAGGGGTAAAATTTTGAATGCACATAGATGCAACAAGACATAGACGCCTCATTCTATTCGTATTTTGTCAGCGTCATATCAATCCAAGTCATTGTATTCGTATGGCAAAGTTTGTAAAATAAGCGATAAAGAAATAAATTAGTTTGGAAGTGGCGTTATTGTTTTCAAAAATACAGTTTAAGCCAATGTTGCTATGTACACTTGCATGGCTGTTGGTCATCTTAGTAATAGACTTTTTACCCGCATTAGGATTGATTGTCGCACTGTTCGCAACACTCCCGGGTATTATATTATGGCATCGCTCAATCCATTCGTTCGGATTTAGTGTCTTTATTACATTCATCTTTGCAACATTAACAGGAAGTGTTTTGTTAATGAGCTTTATGATGATTGTGTTCGTAATGAGTGCACTGATTGGACGTTTGTTACAACAGCGTGCCTCTAAAGAACGCATCTTGTATATGACAACATTGGTATCTAGTGTATTAACATTAGGTGTGATGATGTTTTTACAAAGTATTCGACAATTACCTTATGCACATGAAATGTTAGAACCTTATCAAGCCATCGTAGATCAAGCAGCTGCAATGCAAGATGTAGATGAAGCATCCAAAGAAGTGTTGAATGCGTCAGTACAACAACTTGCGATACAGATGCCAGGTTTGATCGTTATTACATTAGCGCTTTTCATGTTTTTAACACTTGTTATCATTTGCCCTATTTTGCGCAAGTTCAAGATTGCAACACCGGTATTTAGACCGCTCTTTTTATGGCAGATGGGTCGTTCGATTTTTATTATTTATGCGATCGCATTATTGGTAGGCATGACAACTGAACCTGCAACGACAATGAATAGTATCAGTGTGAATTTTCAAGTTGTACTCGGCTTTTTACTCGTTATTCAAGGTTTGAGTTTTATCCATTATGTATGTGTGATGAACCGTCTACATATTAGTTTGACGATTGTGTTTGTCATGTTAGGTATTGTATTTTATCCTTTAACACGCTTAATTGGATTGTTAGATATAGGTTTGAATTTAAAAGGTATGATTAAAAAACGATAAGAGGTGACAAAATGAATCGTCATGCTATAAAGAAGGCACTGGTCATCCCGTTTGTATTGATGACGCTTGCTGCTATGATAAGCGTTGGTGTATTGGTCCTTTTTAACAAGATGACCGCACTCGTGTTGGCATTAGTGTTGTTCGTTGTGCTTATCATTTGTGCAGTACTTCTGAAACGTATGTATCAACATTTTGATCGCTACATTGATCAGTTGAGCGGCAAGATTTCAGTTGGAAGTGATAGAGCGGTCAAAACGATGCCAATGGGATTGATTGTATTAGACGATGCAGAACAAATTGAATGGGTCAATCCGTTTATGTCAGAACGTATTGAACGCAACGTGATTTCAGATCCAATCAATGAAGTGTACCCAAATATTTTGAAGCGATTAGAAAAAGCGAAAGAAATTGAATATGAAGATGGTCCATACGCATATCGTGTGAAATATTCAGAAGAAGAGAAAATACTTTACTTCCTTGATATGACAGAAGAAAGTGAAATTCGACAAGAATATGAAGATCAACAGCCGATTATTGCAACGTTGTTTTTGGATAACTACGATGAAATTACACAAAATATGAATGATACGCAGCGTTCGGAGATTAACGCTATGGTGACACGTGTCATCAGCCGTTGGGCACAAACACATAATGTTTACTTCAAACGTTATAGCTCGGATCAATTCGTTGCGTATTTAAATAGACGTATTTTACGTGAGATTGAGGAGAGTAAGTTCGATATTTTAAGTCAATTGCGTGAGAAGAGTAGTGGTTATCGTGCACAACTGACATTCAGTATCGGTGTTGGGGAAGGCTCAGAAAACTTAATCGATCTCGGAGAACTTTCACAATCTGGACTCGACTTAGCGTTAGGTCGTGGTGGCGATCAAGTAGCGATTAAAAATATCAATGGTAACGTTCGTTTCTACGGTGGTAAGACTGACCCGATGGAAAAACGGACGCGCGTTCGTGCACGTGTTATCTCACATGCGCTGAAAGATATCTTGCTTGAAGGTGACAAAGTGATTGTGATGGGACATAAGCGCCCAGACTTAGATGCGATTGGTGCAGCAATAGGTGTCACACGCTTTGCGATGATGAATAACTTGGATGCGTATGTTGTGCTGAATGATTCAGATATTGATCCAACACTCCAACGTGTGATGGATGAAATCAATGAAAAGCCAGAGCTGAAAGAACGTTTCATTACATCTGATGAAGCGTGGGATATGATGACATCTAGAACGACTTTAGTAGTAGTTGATACACATAAACCAGAAATGGTGATTGATGAGAATATTTTAAATAAAGCGAACCGTAAAGTTGTGATTGACCACCATCGTCGTGGTGACAGCTTTATCTCGAATCCATTACTCGTATACATGGAGCCTTATGCAAGTTCTACGGCTGAACTTGTTACAGAGTTACTTGAATATCAACCGACAGAGCAACGTTTGACACGACTCGAGTCGACTGTTATGTATGCAGGTATTATTGTCGATACACGTAATTTCACGTTGCGTACAGGATCACGGACATTTGATGCAGCAAGCTACTTGCGTGCACACGGTGCTGATACGATTCTGACACAGCATTTCTTAAAAGATGATATTGAAACATACATCAACCGTTCAGAGTTAATTCGTACGGTAGATTTACAAGATAACGGCATTGCGATTGCACACGGTGCAGATGACAAAATCTATCACCCTGTAACAGTTGCCCAGGCGGCAGATGAATTGTTGAGCTTGGACGGCGTGGAGGCATCGTATGTCGTTGCACGCCGAGAGCAGGACTTAGTTGGAATGTCTGCACGTTCACTGGGTGGATTTAACGTTCAGTTAACGATGGAAGCGCTCGGTGGTGGCGGACATCTTACAAATGCAGCAACGCAGATGAAAGATGTAACGGTAGAAGCAGCAATTGAACAGCTGAAAACAGCAATTGCGGAACAAATAGATAGGAGTGACGAATCATGAAAGTAATTTTTACACAAGACGTAAAAGGTAAAGGCAAAAAAGGCGAAATTAAAGATGTACCAGTCGGCTATGCGAATAACTTCTTAATCAAAAACGGTTATGCAGTTGAAGCGACACCGGGTAACTTAAAACAACTTGAACAAAAAAATAAACGCATTGAAAAAGAAAAACAACAAGAATTTGAAGATGCGAAAGCGTTAAAAGAAAAGCTCGAAACACTTGAAGTAGAAGTGAAGGCAAAATCAGGTGAAGGCGGCAAATTATTCGGTTCAATCAGTACGAAACAAATCGCTGAAGCATTGAACAAACAACACGGTATCAAGCTAGACAAACGCAAAATGGACTTACCGAATGGTATCCATGCGTTAGGATATACAAATGTACCTGTGAAGTTACACAAAGATGTAGATGGTACAATTCGTGTTCATACAGTAGAACAATAAGAGCGTGATGGAGCGTGTTAGAGGCTGGGGCATAATGAACATGTTCCAGCCTTAATATATCAACCAGTCGATAGAGCGAAGTGCAATATAGTTAAAGGAGGCTGATGGCATGGAGGGTATGTTTGACCATAATCAAATGCCACATAGTCATGAAGCGGAACAATCTGTATTAGGTGCGATATTTTTAGATCCAGAACTCATCTCAACGACACAAGAGATTTTAATGCCAGAATCTTTTTATCGTGCGCCGCATCAACATATTTTCCGTGCCATGATGCATTTAAACGAAGACGGCAATGACATCGATATCGTAACAGTGTTAGATCGCTTAACACAAGACGGTGTTGTCAATGAAGCGGGTGGTGCACAATATTTAGCAGAGATTACATCGAGTGTGCCGACAACACGAAATATCGAATATTATACAAATGTCGTTTTCAAACACGCAATGAAGCGTAAATTAATTCATACAGCGGATAGCATCGCAAGTGATGGTTATAATGATGAATTAGATTTAGATACAATTTTAAATGATGCAGAACGACGTATTTTAGAACTGTCCACAACACGTGAAAGTGATGGTTTCAAAGATATTCGTGATGTATTAAGTCAAGTATATGAAAATGCGGAAGAACTCGATCAAAATAGTGGTCAAACACCGGGGATTCCAACAGGTTATCGTGATCTTGATCAAATGACAGCGGGCTTTAACCGTAATGATTTGATTATTTTAGCAGCCCGTCCATCAGTAGGTAAGACTGCCTTTGCACTGAATATTGCACAAAAAGTGGCGACGCACGAAGACAATTATACAGTCGGTATCTTCTCGCTTGAGATGGGCGCTGATCAGTTAGCGACACGTATGATATGTAGCTCAGGAAATGTCGACTCGAATCGTCTGAGAACTGGGACGATGACAGAGGAAGACTGGAGTCGCTTCACGGTAGCTGTCGGTAAGTTATCGAGAACAAAGATTTTTATTGATGATACACCGGGTATTCGCATTACAGATATTCGTTCAAAATGTCGACGTTTAAAGCAAGAGCATGGACTTGATATGATCGTAATTGACTACTTACAATTGATTCAAGGAAGCGGATCTCGTGCTTCGGATAACCGTCAACAAGAAGTCTCTGAGATTTCACGTATGCTCAAGGCAATTGCACGTGAACTAGAATGTCCAGTTATCGCACTCAGTCAGCTATCACGTGGTGTAGAACAACGACAAGATAAGCGACCGATGATGAGTGATATTCGTGAATCAGGATCAATTGAGCAAGATGCCGATATCGTTGCCTTCTTATACCGTGATGATTATTATAATCGTGGAGACAATGATGAAGACGGTGATGATTCAAGTTTTGAACCGCAAACGAATGATGAAAATGGTGAAATTGAAATTATTATCGCCAAGCAGCGTAACGGTCCAACTGGTACTGTAAAACTGCATTTCATGAAACAATACAATAAATTTACAGATATTGATTATGCACATGCAGAAATGGCATAAAAAATTTCGTGTCAAAAACCGTACTTTAAAACTGTTTGATTAGTTTATGTGCGGTTTTTGTATTGTATTTGATAGTGTGTTTTAAATTTAGTTAGGATTTTAAACTCACTCGATATACTATAAAAATCCTTGTATAATGCGTGGTTGACAGTATCGTACGTTATTGAAGAGTGAACTGGGCTATCAATAAACAAGTCAAAATGAATGTTCGTTTTTTCATTTGCATTCGCAGAGAGTTATTGGTAGAATACATTTGGTTAATTGAGAAAACTTGGAGGTGCTCTTATGTCATCAATCGTAGTAGTTGGGACACAATGGGGAGACGAAGGTAAAGGTAAGATTACAGACTTTTTAGCAGAACAAGCAGACGTGATTACACGTTTTTCAGGTGGAAATAACGCAGGTCACACAATTAAGTTTGACGGTGAAACATACAAATTGCACTTAGTACCATCTGGTATTTTCTATAAAGATAAATTATCAGTGATTGGTAACGGTGTCGTTGTAGACCCAGTCGCAATTTTAAAAGAATTAGATGCTTTAAACGAACGTGGTATCGCAACAGATAATTTACGTATCTCAAACCGTGCACACGTGATTTTACCTTATCATCTAATGCAAGATGAGCTTGAAGAAGCCCGTCGTGGTGATAACAAAATTGGTACAACGAAAAAAGGTATCGGCCCAGCATACGTAGACAAAGCACAACGTATCGGTATCCGCATGGCTGATCTTTTAGACAAAGAAGTATTTGAAGCACGTTTAAAAGAAAATTTAGCTTATAAAAATGATTATTTCAAAGGGATGTTCAACACAGAAGCACCTGCATTTGAAGAGATTTTTGAAGAATATTATGCAGCAGGTCAACGCCTTGCACCATATGTAACAGACACAGCGAAAGTATTGGACGACGCATTTGTTGCAGATGAACGTGTATTATTCGAAGGGGCGCAAGGTGTGATGTTAGACATCGATCACGGAACGTACCCATTCGTTACATCTAGTAACCCAATTGCAGGTAACGTAACAGTGGGTGCAGGTGTTGGTCCAACAAATGTTTCAAAAGTTGTCGGTGTATGTAAAGCATATACGTCACGTGTAGGTGATGGCCCATTCCCAACAGAGTTATTCGATGAAGACGGTCACCACATTCGTGAAGTTGGTCGTGAATACGGAACAACAACTGGACGTCCACGTCGTGTCGGCTGGTTCGACTCAGTTGTATTACGTCACTCTCGTCGTGTGAGCGGTATTACAGACTTATCAATCAACTCAATCGACGTCTTAACTGGCTTAGATACAGTAAAAATCTGTACAGCATACGAGTTAGATGGCAAAGAAATCACAGAGTATCCAGCAAACTTAAATGATTTAAAACGCTGCAAACCAATCTTTGAAGAGTTACCAGGTTGGACAGAAGATATTACAGGTGTTCGTACATTAGAAGAATTACCAGATAACGCACGTCGTTATTTAGAACGTATTTCTGAGTTATGTAACGTTCATATCTCAATCTTCTCAGTTGGTCCAGACCGCAATCAAACAAATGTTGTAGAACAATTGTGGGTATAATTGAATCATGGGGGAAGTCTACCGGACATACTTCGGATAGACTGACCTAGTATAAAAGCCTAAGACAGGACATGTCTTAGGCTTTTATACTAGAAAATCTATTTACATATTTAGGACTTAAGCAACTTAAGTGATAAATATGTAAATAGATTGCATGATTAGTGGATATCGCGTTTTTTATGGTTACCGCCGCGTACTTCTGATACATTACCAATAGAAAGAAATGCACTGTCATCAATTTCCATAACAATATCTTTTAATTTTGCTTCTTCTAGACGTGTAATAACACAGAAGATCACGCGTTTATCCTCACCTGTATAAGCACCTTCTCCTTTCAAATATGTGACACCACGACCTAAGCGTGAATTGATTGCTTCACCGATATCTTTGTAAGCATCACTGATGACCCACACCGATTTCGATTCATCGAAACCGAGTAATACCGTATCAATCATTTTGGATGCGATAAAATAGGCTACAACACTAAAAAGTGCACTTTCCCATGTGAAGACAAAGCCTGCAACTGCAAAGATAAAGAAGTTGATAATCATTACAATTTCACCAACTGAAAATGGTACTTTGTTCTGTACGAGAATAGACAAGATTTCTGTCCCGTCGAGTGAGCCACCATATCTCAGAACGATACCGACACCAATACCGAGTACTGCACCACCAAAAATCGTAACGAGAAACTTATCATCAATCACGGGATCAATGGGATGAAGTAAAATAGTAGAGATAGATAGTACTGTGATCGCATAAATAGTAGAAATCGCAAAAGTTTTACCAATCTGCTTATAACCTAAGAAGAAAAAGGGTAAATTAAGAAGAAAGATGAACACACCAAGCTTCCATCCTGTTAAATGCGATAAAATAATCGAGATACCGACAATACCCCCATCGAGCAATTGATTCGGAACGAGAAATAATTCTAATGCGACACCCATTAATAGTGCACCGAGTGTGATAAAGAAAAAGCGTTTCACAAAATACGTCGCACGTTTAGGCTTTTCTCGCTTGTAGGATACAGTTTGTGATTCCGGAATTTCCATATATTGTCCCCCTTTTAGTCATCTATAAAAAATTATACAAAAAAAATCAAAAAAAATCTTGTCAATGAGAATAGACGATGCTATAATAATTTTTGTGTTAAAGAACGGCTCCTTGGTCAAGCGGTTAAGACACCGCCCTTTCACGGCGGTAACACGGGTTCGAGTCCCGTAGGAGTCACCATTTTTTGGTCCCGTAGTGGAGCGGTTTAACACGCCTGCCTGTCACGCAGGAGATCGCGGGTTCGATTCCCGTCGGGACCGCTAATTGCTCATCCAATAGGATGAGCTTTTTTATTGTCTAAAAGTATTTACTGATAATGTTCAAAGCGTGCGCCGAATGGTGTGCGCTTTTTTAATGGTTTTATAAGAAAAAATGAAGTTGAATCAGTCGTCGTTATAAAAGAAATGTGTTATATTACGGTTACAAAAAATCAAATTTGTAACCATTTAATGATTCAAATAATAAAAAACCTTTAACTTATGTTAATAAAGCGACATAAATTAAAGGGGATTTAAACACTTTGTTTGATTAAGTTAAATGTCATCTCAAAACGGTGTGCATAGTCGGGTAAATGCCACGTATCTTTGAACATTGGTAATGTGAAAGTAGCAAACGCAGATAGAATGACTTCAGCTTTTTCAATATGAGATACATCATATCCCATTTGCTGTTGAATGCGCACATAACAAGGCGTTAAAACTTCTCGTAACATAAATGGATCCTTGTCGATATAACGTGTATTCAGATCAAACATCACTTTGTTCGACTGATACGTCTCTCGTTTGGCATTTACAAACGCCCAAAGGTAATCATGAAGCCATTGTGTTTTATCTGTATATGCAGCATCATCAATGTCAATACGTCCGATGATATGCGTCATAAACCAATCTTTACAAACAGCAGTCCATAAAGCTTGTTTGTTATCAAAGTGTTTGTAGATAGCAGCATGTGTGACATCTAGTGCTTCAGCAACTTTTGATAGTGAAATTTCTGTCTGCTGTGTTTCTTGAATCATCGTTTGCGCAGTTGTAATGATTAATGATTTGGTTATTTTTTGTTTTTCCATAAACACTATATTATCACAAAAAACTAAAATAAGAAGAGGTGCCGATTTATATGAAGGCCGTACAATTACAGAAGTATAATAAAGATTTAAAAGTAACAGTGAATGAAATATCTGTCCCAACGATTCAAGCAGATGAAGTATTAATCAAGGTGGCATATGCAGCAATTACCCCTTTAGAAAAGCTGACAATTACAGGTGCTGTCAAACTCATTCAAGATTACCCTAAGCCAGTCACACTCGGCAATGAATTGTCAGGAACAGTTGTAGAAGTAGGACAATCCGTTCAAAGTTTGGCAGTAGGTAATGTCGTCTATACACGTTTGCCAATCACACGCATTGGAGCATTTGCTGAATATGTTGCTGTAAAAGCTGACTTGGTGACAACAATTCCTAAAAATTTAGATGTAAAATCAGCGACTGCCGTGCCATTAACAGGATTAACGGCATATCAAGCATTAACAGAAGAACTTGAAGTGGAAGCAGGGAAAACGCTTTTCATCTCTAGTGGTTCAGGTAGCTTCGGACAGATGGCAGTCCCACTTGCGAAATCAATGGGGCTTAAAGTTATTATTTCAGGAAATACACGCGCAAAAGAAGCCTTTTTGGAGAAAGGTGTTGACCAATACATCGATTACACGGAGGAAAACTACTGGGAAGTTTTATCGGATGTAGATTACGTCATCGACACATTGGGTCCAAAAGAATTTGAGAAAGAATTGTCGATTATGAAGTCGGGTGGAAAGATTGTTAGTCTGATCAATGCACCGAACAAAGCATTTGCAGAGAAACAAGGATTTTCAAAGTTTAAAACATTATTATTTACATTGGTTGGACAAAAGTTTGATCGTAAAGCGAAAGCACAAGGTGTGGCATACCGCTTCATCTTCGTACGTGCTGATGGTGAACAATTGAAAGTTATCACGGACATGATTGAGCGTGAAAATATTGTACCTGCCGTAGATCCACGTATTTTCAACATCGATGAAATAGAAACAGCACTTGATTATACATTCAATCAACGTACGAATGGGAAAGTATTGATTCAGTTCGATACAGAGTATGCGCACTAAAATTGAAATACAGCTGGATGCATGACAACTGAGCATGTGATTCAGTTTTTTTATAGGATTATTTTCTGATGTATTGGTGGAATAGAAAAGTAAAAGGATAGAATTCACACTTTAGAAGTGATACATTATAAGGTATAGGAGTGTGAACTTGAGCACTATTATTTAAAAAGATCGTATAGTAGCTCATCACATATTAAAACATGTTCAGCGCTTCGACGTTGGATGAATGAAGAAATGAGGTCATGGATGATGGCGAAAAAAGTAGTTGTAGTAGACGACGAAAAACCAATTGCAGATATACTTGAGTTTAACTTAAAAAAAGAAGGATATGACGTCTTTGTTGCTTACGATGGTGATGATGCAGTCGAGTTAATCTATGCACAAGAGCCGGATATTGTCTTGCTCGATATTATGTTGCCAGGTCGAGACGGCATGGAAGTCTGCCGTGAAGTGCGTAAAAAATATGACATGCCAATCATTATGTTAACGGCGAAAGACTCTGAGATTGATAAAGTGTTAGGGCTTGAGCTTGGCGCAGATGACTACGTAACGAAGCCGTTCAGTACACGTGAATTAATCGCACGTGTCAAAGCAAACTTACGCCGTCACCATGCACAACCAAGTGTGGACAACAGCCAGCAGTCTAACGAAATTGCGATTAAAGACATTGTTGTGTATCCAGATGCATATTCGATTAAAAAACGTGGTGAGTCAATCGACCTGACACACCGTGAGTTCGAATTGTTCCATTATCTCTCTAAACATATGGGACAAGTGATGACGCGTGAACACTTATTACAAACCGTATGGGGTTATGATTATTTTGGAGATGTACGTACAGTAGATGTGACGATCCGTCGCTTGCGTGAAAAGATTGAAGATGATCCATCACATCCAGACTATATCGTGACACGTCGAGGTGTGGGATACTTCCTACAACATCATGAGTAGAAGGATGTTGCATTTATGAAGTGGTTAAAACAATTTCAATCTCTTCACACAAAACTGGTGATTGTGTATGTTTTATTGATTATTATCGGAATGCAGATTATTGGTTTATACTTCACCAATAGTCTAGAAAAAGAAATGACCGAGACATTCAAAACGAACATTGCACAAAATGCCAAGCAGATTGAGTTGAGTATTGAAAGGATTTATGCAGAAGGTAACAATACAACCAATACACAGAAAGAAATTCAGAACTTGCTGAATGAATATGCGAATCGCAATGAAATGATTGAAATTCGCTTCATCGATACAGACCAAATTATCGTTGCAACATCGAAACAGTCAAATCGTCATCTCATCAATCAGAAGGCGAATGACAGTGCGATTCAGAAAGCTTTGTCGCTGCGCCAATCGAACTCGGAAGTAGTGCTGAAAGATTATGGGGAAGGCAAGCAGCGAGTATGGATTAAAAACATGCCGGTGACAACGAGTAAGGGACTCATCGGTAATATTTACATCGAATCGAATATTAACCAAGTGTATGATCAACTGAGTGATATCAATCAGATTTTTATTGTCGGGACAGGGATCTCACTGATTATTACTGTGATTTTAGGTTTCTTCATAGCACGTACGATTACGAAACCAATCACGGACATGCGTAACCAGACGGTCGAGATGTCGAAAGGGAACTATACGCAACGTGTGAAAATCTACGGTAATGACGAAATTGGTGAACTGGCACTTGCGTTCAACAACCTTTCGAAGCGTGTTCAAGAAGCACAGGCGAATACGGAAAGTGAGAAGCGGCGCCTGGACTCGGTGATCCGTCATATGAGTGACGGTGTTATTGCGACAGACCGACGTGGACGGATTAAGATTATTAACGATATGGCGTTGAAAATGCTCGGCAAGACGAAGGAAGATGTCGAAGGTGTGTTCATCTTTGACGTGCTGGACTTGAACGATGAACTTAGCTTAGATGAACTGAACGATAACAACGAAAGCTTGCTAATTGACATTAACGAAGAAGACGGGATTATTGCACGCTTGAACTTTAGCACGATTGTCCAAAACACGGGATTTGTGAATGGTTATATCGCAATGTTGCATGATGTGACTGAGCAGCAACAAATCGAACGAGAACGTCGCGAATTCGTGGCCAATGTATCGCATGAGTTGCGCACGCCTCTGACGTCGATGAATAGCTATATCGAGGCGTTAGAACAAGGCGCATGGAAAGATGAATCAATCGCGCCACAATTCTTGTCAGTAACACGAGAAGAGACGGAACGTATGATTCGACTCGTGAATGATCTGTTACACTTATCGAAAATGGACAATAAGTCGGAACAGGTTACGAAAGAGATCGTTGATTTCAATATGTTTATCAACAAAATCATCAACCGTCATGAGATGTCAGAGAAGGAAACGACATTCGTGCGTGATATCCCGAGTCAGACGATCTTTACAGAAATTGATCCAGACAAGATGACACAAGTGTTTGATAACGTCATCACCAATGCGTTGAAGTATTCACGTGGTGAGAAGCGGGTAGAGTTTCATGTGAAACATAATGTGACACACCGACGTCTCACAGTCCGCATTAAAGATAATGGTATCGGTATACCAGTAAACAAAGTCGATAAAATCTTTGATCGCTTTTTCCGTGTGGATAAGGCACGTACACGAAAAATGGGTGGTACAGGACTTGGTCTCGCCATTTCTAAAGAGATTGTGGAAGCACACAATGGTCGCATATGGGCGAATAGTGTAGAAGGCCAAGGAACGTCTATCTTTATTACGTTACCATGTGAAGTCATAGAAGATGGTGATTGGGATGCGAATTAAAGAACTGATCAAATCCATCACGCTTACGATACTTGTCATATCAAGCATTGTGCTGACACTGTTAATCTGGAACTTTACGCCAGATATTGCGGATGTAGACAGTGAACTAGCGAAAGAGAATACAAAATCGATTGGACCACGATTCGAATCACAAATCAATCAAGTCATCGCACCCTTACAATTGGTTCATGTCCACGGCACGAACATTGAAGGCATGCCAGCAACACGTGAAGTAAATGAACTGTCAGATATATTTGCCAAACAGCACATCAATAAAGTCGTCTACATTGAAAATGATCAGTCGTTATTATTAAGAGAACTGAGCGATCATTTTCTCATTTTAGACTACCCGACAGACATCCCGATAGCGATATATCTCAGTGATGTGCTCGATGTACAGGCAAAAGTACCGAACCATTTTAAATTTAATCGTTTGATTTATGATATTGATTCGGCAGAACATCTTGTTGTCTACGCAATTGATGAAACACGACATCGTGCAGTTAAAATGACAACATCAATTAAAACGAGCAGTGCAAAAAACCACTTGGAAGAATTGAAGATGGCTTTGCGACCATATATGAATGTCTCAACAAATGAAGATACGGTTAATAAAGCGACATATCTTTATGCGCCGAAAGCACCCGAAAATTTAAAAACATATCGCACGATTTTCAATCACATTAGTGTAGAAGATTTGAATGCGATTCTGTTTGATGATACGCCAATTGTACGTACAACGAAAAGTGGAAATACGATATACAATAACAACACAGGCGTCGTGAACTACGATCCAGATAGAAAAACATATCATTATACGAACTTGACAGAAGATGAATACAGCACACGAGATATGAATATCAGTATTCCAAGAACATTTGATTATATCAATGAGCACGGTGGCTTTACCGATGATTTCCGCCTTTTCAATACGAATAAAGATCAAGGATTGATTACGTATCAAATGTTCCTAAATGGACGGCCTATCTTTTATCCAAATCAACTGAACCAAATTTTGGTGAGTTGGGGAGAGCGTGGTATCTTTGAATACAGCAGAGGTTTGTTGAAGACGAATGTAACAATCGATAATGGGGAAAAACCTAAGAAATTACCGACACTGGAAGATGTACGTGGTGCACTGGCAAGTAGTAACCAAGTCGACTATCGAAAAGTTGAACAATTGGTAGTCGGTTACCGTATGGTATCGAAAAAAGGGCCGGATAATCGATTAGAAATTCAAGAAAATAGTCAGTTTGAACCGATATGGTTTGTGAAACATGAAGGGAAATGGTACGAATTCAATGATGGGGAGTTGATCGAACAATGAATTGGAAACACGCCAAAACATTATTCATTATCGTATTCTTTCTCATCAATGTCGTACTTGTCATTTTGTACGTTGATAAGTACAACAAGTCAAAACTAAACCCATCAGCGACAGAGAACGGTGTTAACTTTGCACAAGAAAACATCAAGCTACCAAAAAATATTCCCGAAGTAAGCAAAGTGAAAATGCAGCTGATCACAGCACGTTCACATAACTTTGAAAAAGATACAGAAGATCAGAGTGACTCAAGTCAAAGTGAAAATGGTTATGTTCTGACGAAGGAAGTCAATGAAACGGTCGATGTCAAATTGGATCCAATTTCTCATCTTAAACCGTATATTAATGATAACGTCTACAAAGGCAATGAATATCAATATCATGAAACAAAAGGCGAAGAAATTAAATATGAACAAACATTTGAAGGCTTCCCAATCATGAATAATAGGCGAGCTGCCTTGACATTTGTCACAGCAGATAACAATCGAGTGAAGTCATACAAACAAGCTGCAATGGAAGACGTCCGTCCGTCTAAAGGGGCGAATAATAAGCGCCACAAAGTCATCAGTGCATATGAAGCATTAGAAGCACTTTATTACAATCAGTATCTTAAAGATGGCGATGAAGTTAAGGGCTTGAGATTAGGCTATTATACTGTTGTAAAAGAGACGAACCTTCAAGTACTTCAAGCCAATTGGGAAATTCATGTGAAGCGTGGCAATCAGACGAAAACGTATTATGTTGAGGCCGTCTCATCGAATCCAAAAATTATAGAACAGTAGAAAGGGTGGTCACTTGATACGAATGAGTGTACTTGCGAGTGGTAGCACAGGAAACGCCACTTATATAGAGAATGACAAAGGCAGTCTACTTGTCGACGTAGGTTTGACAGGTAAGAAGATGGAAGGCTTATTTGAACAAATAGACCGAAAAATTGAAAACCTGAACGGTATTCTAGTGACACATGAGCATGTCGATCATATTAAAGGATTAGGTGTAATTGCGCGCAAATACGGACTGCCTATTTATGCGAACGAAAAAACATGGTCGTGCATCGAAAAGAAAGACAGCAAAATTCCAACAGATCAGAAATTTATTTTTAAACCATATGAAACAAAGTCAATCGCAGGTTTTGATATCGAATCATTCAGTGTGTCTCATGATGCGATTGATCCGCAATTTTATATTTTTCATAACGATTATAAGAAATTGACGCTGATCACAGATACAGGTTATGTATCCGATCGTATGAAAGGCATGATTCGTGGTAGTGATGCTTTCGTATTTGAGAGTAACCATGATGTCGATATGTTACGAATGGGACGTTATCCGTGGAAGACGAAGCAACGTATTCTGAGCGATATGGGGCATGTATCCAATGAAGATGCGGCCTATGCTATGAGAGATGTCATCACAGGTCAGACGAAACGCATTTACCTATCACATCTGTCTCAAGACAACAATATGAAAGATTTGGCGCGTATGAGCGTGGGTCAAATATTGCAAGAGCATGATATTGATACGACGAATGAACTAAAATTGTGTGATACGGATAAAGAACAAGCAACACCTATCTATACGTTATAAGGAAATTGAACAATGAAGGCCGTGATGATCACAGAGCAATGAACGCTGTGTACGTCATGGTCTTTTTTGTGTATAGTATAAATGAATAAATGCACAAATATGCAATGAATTATCCCCAAAACTGTACACAAAAATATCAACAAAATGTACTATCCACATGTTAATAAAGAGCTTACCAACAGAGTTATACACATATCCACAGAATTATCCACAAAAAGAAGGGTAAATGTTTGTTTTTAAATAGTTGTTCTATACATAGGATGCATAAAAAGAAGAGATAGTGTGAATAAGTTAATAACATGTGGATAACTTATCGAATTATACACATAAGGAGCATAAAATGAAAATCACAGTAATTGCAGTTGGAAAATTGAAAGAAAAATACTGGAAGCAAGCGATCGCAGAATATGAAAAACGACTCGGCACTTATACAAAAATAGACATTGTAGAAGTTCCTGATGAAAAAGCGCCTGAAACTATGAGCGATAAAGAAGTAGAACAAGTAAAATACAAAGAAGGACAACGTATTTTAGCTAAAATCAAACCACAATCTACCGTCATTACATTAGAAATACAAGGCAAGATGTTGAGCTCGGAAGCACTCGCACAAGAAATCCAGCAACGCATGACGCGTGGCACAAGTGACTTTACATTTGTCATCGGTGGTTCTAACGGCCTGCATCAAGATGTGATGAACCGTAGCGATTATGCGTTGTCATTCAGTAAAATGACCTTCCCACATCAAATGATGCGTGTGATATTGTTGGAGCAAGTGTATCGTGCGTTTAAGATCATGCGTGGAGAAGCATACCATAAATGATGCGGTTTTTTGGAATCACATCACTATCAGATAAGCAGAAGCATTCTCTAAAATACCTTTAAGTAGTTGTTGAAAGGAGATATTAATAATAAGTACATTAGATATAATAAGTTATTATCGTAGATTTAAAGATGATGTCGAAAAAAGACTCTCTATACCTTTTCATTATGTATTATTTGGCATAGCATTGATCATTTGGTGTTTAGGCTACCGAATAGATAAATTAAGCAATTTTGTAAATAAAGATTTGAAGAATAAAGTCTTACATACATTTTCATTGATATACGACCATCTCATTTTATGTACATTTATATTTATATGTATAGTTCTTATCATTTTATTTATTTATAAGGGGCTAGGTACGTATAAATTTACCTTTAATGAAAAAGAGTACACGGATGGTACAAGTAGATCAGTTAATTATGTTGCCGCAATAAATAGAATTATTAATTTATATATATTGATACTTACAAAGTATTGGATTTATTATTTTCTTGTTTTGTTATTTTTTAATAATGTCAGATATGATTATTTGAGTGAGAGATCCATTGAAATTAATTCAGGACTAGGAATACTCAAGATTTTAATATTAATTTCATATATATTAAAATCTATTTTTATTCTAAAAATTCCTATTGATAGAACAACTTTTAGAATTAATAGAGAAAAGTTGGAATTAAGATATATTATTTTGAATGAAAAGAATAGGTACTTGATTGTGAAGCCTTCTTATAGAGAAAAAACTATATATTATGTGGTGGAAAAAGAAATGATTAACGGAAGTGATGACAGTTTTGAAATAATTAATCGTTCTGAAAACTGGGATGAAATTGTATATCACTTTGATTATTTATGTAATAAGAGAGACAACATGTAAAATCCGAAACAGATATAACATAACGATCGAAATGAGTGACACGATGATCCATATTGTATGCAGAATTTGACATGCAACTTTGATAAATTTATTGAGAGGTGACATATATGGAACTTAGTACTCAGATAAGAAAATATCGAAAAGCGGCGGGTCTGACTCAAGAAGCGTTGGCAGAAAAACTGAATACAACACGACAGTCAGTTTCAAAGTGGGAACAAGGTGTTTTGGAGCCTAACCTTCAGATGTTAAATGAATTAGCAACACTGTTTGAGATAAGTCTTGATGAATTAGTAAACGGTGTGCAGACTAAAAATTCTAGAGAAAGATTACCTATGAATTTTTGGGAATTTGCTAATGAAAAATGGTGGTTTATTTTAATCATTGTTCTTGTTATCTGTGGTACTTTTGGACAAATTTTCGGATAGAATGTTGCCTACATAATTTTTTGAAAGAGGTCATTAGATGGCAAAGACAGCCAAAATTTTAGGTATGGTTATATTACTATTCTGCATTTCAGTATTTGCACAAAATTTAGGGGTATTATGGCATTTTTTCAATTGGAAAGGGTTAGAGTACGTATTGCATGGGGTGACTAACCTTATTGTAACTGTAATGTTGATTAAATGGCTCGTTAACAAAGGATTAAAGAGCAAGTTGTCTGATTATCGTATAACGCATATTAAGATATTCCCATTGTGTGTCATTCTAGGTATAATTTTACCAGTAGTTGTTAATTTGATTTATATCACTTTTATACCAGGTGAGTTTGTAGTGACGCAATTAGATTCAATGACGGATTATATTGAAATGCTACTGTATACGGTGTTTATTTCAGGCATAGTTGCACCTATTGTGGAAGAAATGGTGTTTAGAGGTATACTTCTAAAATATGTTGAAGAGAAAACGAATATTGTTTTTGCAATCATTTTGAGTTCCTTTTTATTCAGTATTGTGCACTTATTTAATGGTAAATTAGAAGGCATTGACTTATATTTGTTAATTTTAGCAGGATTTTTAGCAGGTACCATGTATGCTACTGCTTCGTATTATTTTAATTCTATATGGGCAGGTGTTGCCTTGCATATGTGCTGGAACATAGCAGGAATATTTACTGTTACTAGAGTTGAAGTAGATTACAGTCTTTTTCAGTACATTATCAAAATAGATAATGTTTGGTTGACTGGTGGCGAATACGGTATCGATGCATCTTTCATTTCGATTTTAGGTTACATATCCGTCATTCTTATTTTGTGTATTTCAAAGGGCGTTAATCACAAGAATATAATATTAAATAAACCGAACTAACTATTGATTAGTTCGGTTTGCTTATTCTTTTTTTATCTGATATCAATCATCAAGTTCAAGTTTTTTCTGGATGAGATTTTGAAATTCATGCTCTAATTCATCTGTTGGCTCAATACTTAATCTGCTGAGTATCTCCGTTATTTTCATCTCAAGTATCATTTTTTCATCTTCTGTTGTACTTCTTTCTTGTTTCATTTGCTCAGATTTAAACTGGTTAAAATCACTTTCAAATATGTTGACCTCCTGATTCTCAATCATCAGGATTCGATTTGCCACTTTTTCAATAAAGCGTCTATCATGAGAAGCGAAAATTAAAGTGCCTTCATAGTCTTGTAATAAAGATTCAAATGCATCTACTGCTTCCATATCTAGGAAGTTTGTTGGCTCATCTAATATTAATATATTAACGTCACTTAGAAAAATCTTGGCAAGTGCAACCTTTACGCGTTCACCACCACTTAAAACTTTCACCCGTTTGTGAACATCATCTTTAAAAAAATACATTCTCGCAAGGACTGTTCGAATCAATGTTTCATTTTGTTTAGATGAATCTTGAATATTTTCTAATATAGATTTTTCAAGTTTTAATATATCTAAATTTTGACTGAAATAACCGATTTTAGCTGATGGTGAGAGTGAAACATTAGGATCATGATGAACAATCTTATTAATTAAGGTGCTTTTACCAACGCCATTATCTCCAATAATTGCTAGTTTTTCACCACCACGAATATTGAAACTGGTTGGATTCCATAAGGTTTTGTTATTAACTAATCCTGTAAGATCTTCCACTCGAATAACGATACGATTGTTTAATGATTCGGAATGAAGAATATCCATTTTAAATGGTTGAATCATTCTCGGTTGGTGTTTAATCTCCAATTGATTTAATCGTGTTTCTAATGACTTTGCAGTTTTTTGGAGCTTTTTTTGCTTATTCGCAAAATAGACGTTTATCCCTTTTTGTCTCGCATCCGAATCACTGAGATTTTTCGGTTTTTTCGTTGCTTGTTGTGCTTTTATTTTTTTAAGTTTGATTGCTTCTTGCAAGTGCTTTTTCTGATTTTCATATTCTTGATAGGCTAGTTGTTCTTGTCGTTCTTCTAATGCTTTTTGTTTCATGTAGTCGCTGTAATTTCCTTTGTACGTGTTGATTTTTCCATCTTTCAGTTCCCATATTGTCGTACATAATGTGTCCAAAAATGAGCGATCATGAGACACGATAATAAAGCTTCCATGCCAATTCTTCAATTGCTGTTCTAGCGCTTCTATATGTGTGATATCAAGGTTGGCTGTTGGTTCATCTGCGAGCAATAGTTCTGGTCTCTTATCCAATGCTTGTTGAATATATGTTTGTGTTACTTCGCCGTCGCTTTTGTGAGCATGCACAGTCTTTAATTGTGGTATATGTCCACATTGCGCATAATGTCTGACAGTCGCTTGTTCAGGCGAAATGCTATGATCGAGTATTTGAAGTAATGTTGTCTTTCCAGTGCCATTGCGCCCAACTAGCCCAATGCGTTCACCTTGATAAACTTGTAAATGATCGATGTCCAAAAGTAAGCGGTCTGCGATAGAGTACTTTATGTGAGAAGCTTCTAATAAAATGCTCATAAATTAATCCCCCTTAAAATAAGTGGAGACAAAAAATGCCCCCTATTTCATTCAGAATAGGAGGTCTTAATCGACATAGGTGTCATCTAAAAGGCATAATTCTGCCTTAGATACCAATACAGATATACAATCCTATCCTGAAAAATAACAGTTGAAGACAGACTCATACAACATCAAATAATGAGAATCCTTCAATTGTTTATGTTCAAAAATAGGATTAGTAGCTCATGTAATTGGTTCACCCTTTCATTTATAATACTTACTCTTAACATATACATGATTTACATTCTTGTCAAATAGTTACATTTTATAAGGTGATTTTGATTTTAAATAACCGCTCATTCCTATAAACAGACCGGTTGCGCCATAACTACTGACAAGCATGAATAAAAGACATACGATATAGGTGAAGGAGGGATGATGATGAAACAACTACTCAATGTCCATTTAAATTTGGATACGAATTCAACCACCACAGATGTAACAATTAACACGCATGATTCAGCACTGGGAACAGACTTGTTGAAGTACATACAACAGTACGAAGCACCGCATAGTAAAATTGGTGTAAAAACAGAACAGGGTGTTCACCTTGTACTTAAAACAGACATTATCTTTGCGGAGATATTTGAAAAGCAACTGACGATTGTGACAACAGAACATGCTTACACAACACGAATGACACTTCAACGATTACAACAAGCATTAGCAGACCGTCAATTTGTACAGATCAGTAAATCATCTCTCGTCAATATTGACTATATTACAAAAGTAGCACCTTCGTTTTCTGGGAATTTGTATGCAACACTAACCAATCAACAAAAAGTCACAATATCTAGAAGGTATGTTAAAAAATTAATGCAAAGTTTAGGAATATAGGGAGGAGAAATTATGAAAAAAATGATAAAATCAATGCTTATGGCAATAGGAATTGGTAGTTCTATTACGCTGTTTGTTATCCCGATATATAATATTCAAATGGGCATTCAAGATGTTTTGGGGCTCTATGTGATTTGGGTAGTGTGTGGTTTTTTACCGATTGTCTATCAAAATGAACGTATGCCACTTGCATTGCAACTCTTGATTCACTTTAGTGGAAGTATCATTGCGTTCTTTATTATTTCAACGCTCAATGATTGGGTGCCATTAAAAGTAGAGGCATTAGTTGGTGCATTCATCATTTTCACAATGATATTTCTTGTTATTTGGTTCATATTCTTCATAATCAATGTAAAACAAAGCAAGCAGATCAATAAAAAAATTAAAGAAACACAAAAGTAACAACAAAAAAGTGTGTAAGAGATTGAAACATTGTGCAGTTTCTTCGCACTTTTTAAGTTGATTGAGAAGTAAAGCGTTTAGACTGACGGCATACTTATTTTTTGAATGGAGTTCATTAAAAGTTACCGTTTGAGACAAATTGCTGAGATATTTTTAACATGATAAAAATTAAATAGCATATAAGAAGTAGTGAGAAACTTTATGATTGTAAGTTTTTCACTACTTTTTTGTTTCAAAGGTGTCATTATCGTATCAGCATGGGAAGTTAGTAACAATAACAGAAATAATAGCTAGTTAGTCGGTAAGCAATGAGTTGTGTTAAATTAGCGAAATTTAGAAATAGTAAGATTCCGTAGACTTTAGTCAAGACAGTAAAAACGTTAAGAGTATAAAACAAGTTTAATTGACCAAATCATTGTGATATCAAAGATAGGTGTGAGCATAAGTATATGAATAAATTGTTATTTAAACATAGTAAAATCAGGAAAACTGGAGTTCGACTAAAAAGTATGAAACAGTTTAATATAAAAGTAAGTTGTCTATCCTTTAGACGTCAAATGACGTAGAAAGGGGGATTGAAGTTGCACGATGTATTCTATCATGTAACGACCACAGTGATGAGTGGTTGTATAGTCGCCTTGTTTGCGCATTGGCTACGTAAACGAGATGAGAAAAAATAGACGATGAAGCCAAACCAAATAAACCCCTACACTAGTTCCAGTAGTGTGGGGGTTTGGGGATTGAAAATGATTGATGTATTCTTCTATTACATTATAACACTTCGTCCAGAAAAAGAAAAATTAGGAAAGTTTAGATTTTGTGTTTGGATAGCATGAATAATATGAAAAACTGTAAAATTTATAAAGTAGTTAAATAGTAAGAAATACTGATATGACAATGTTTGTTAGTCGAATATTATAAAGGGAAAATCAGAAATACTATACAGAAATTAAAAGAATGGAGTTCGACTAAAAAGTGTGAAACAGTTTAATATAAAAGTAAGTCGTCTATCCTTTAGACGTCAAATGACGTAGAAAGGGGGTGGATGTATATGATCGGGACACTCTTTCATGTCGCAACCACAGTAATAAGTGGTTGTATAGTTGCCTTGTTTGCGCATTGGCTACGTAAACGAGACGAGAAAAAATAGACGATGAAGCCAAACCAAATAAACCCCCACACTAGTAACAGTAGTGTGGGGGTTTTGGTGTATGATATGATTGGAACACTCTTCTATTACATTATAACACTTCGTCCAGAAAAAGAAAAATTAGGAAAGTTTAGATTCTGTGTTTGGATAGCATAAATAATATGAAAAACTGTAAAATTTATAAAGCAGTTAAATAGTAAGGAATATTGATATGACAATGTTTGTTAGTCGAATATTATAAAGGGAAAATCAGAAATACTATACAGAAATTAAAAGAATGGAGTTCGACTAAAAAGTGTGAAACAGTTTAATATAAAAGTAAGTCGTCTATCCTTTAGACGTCAAATGACGTAGAAAGGGGGTGGATGTATATGATCGGGACACTCTTTCATGTCGCAACCACAGTAATAAGTGGTTGTATAGTTGCCTTGTTTGCGCATTGGCTACGTAAACGAGACGAGAAAAAATAGACGATGAAGCCAAACCAAATAAACCCCCACACTAGTAACAGTAGTGTGGGGGTTTTGGTGTATGATATGATTGGAACACTCTTCTATTACATTATAACACTTCGTCCAGAAAAAGAAAAATTAGGAAAGTTTAGATTCTGTGGTTACTACATGTTCATTATATCAAAATAGTAAAGTGTTGAAGTTTTGGTGCAGGTCTCTTTTTACGTGAACGAAGCCGATATTACTGCATCTATTCATAAATGTTGATAAGATATAAAGCATTAGGCTTCTAAAAATCTGGATGTTTTTAAAATGAAATCTCTACATGATTTTGCTTATTTTTGGGAATATATCAATATATGAAGAAGAAAGAAGGGCGTATATGTTTTTAGCTTGGAATGAAATTAAACGCAATAAATTAAAGTTTGGTCTTATTATCGGTGTGCTGATCATGATTAGTTATTTGCTGTTTTTACTATCTGGTCTGGCGAGTGGGCTGATGAATATGAATAGAGAAGGGATTGATCGCTGGCAAGCAGATGCGATTATCCTAAATAAAGATGCGAATCAAACCGTACAACAATCATTGTTTGAAAAAGAGGATGTGAAGGACGTCTATGACAAACAAGCTACGTTAAAACAGGCCGGAGTTATCGTATCGAATAGTGATAAGGAAGAGAATGCTTTATTATTCGGTGTAGAAAAACAATCATTTTTAATTCCAAAAATAATTGAAGGAAAGCCATTTAAGGCTGACAATGAAGTCATTGCGGATGAAACGTTAAAAGAAAAAGGATTCAAAGTGGGAGACACACTTTCTCTATCACAATCTGATGAAACGGTTAAAATTGTTGGATTTAGTGAAAGTGCGAAGTACAACGCATCACCGGTGTTGTTTGGAAATGATGCCACAATTGAAAAACTGAATCCTTCTTTAAATGATGAAGTGACAAATGCAGTTGTTGTTAAAGATAAGAACTGGGAGAAGAAAACAATAGAGAGTGATTTGGAAGCAATCGAAATTGAAAGCTTTATTGAAAATTTACCAGGCTATCAAGCACAGAATTTAACATTAAACTTTATGATTTCATTCTTGTTTGTGATCTCTGCGACAGTTATCGGTATTTTCTTGTATGTCATGACACTACAAAAAACAAGCTTATTTGGTGTATTAAAAGCACAAGGCTTCACAAATGGTTATTTAGCGAAAGTCGTGCTATCACAAACGTTCATTATTTCATTAATTGGAACATTGATTGGTTTAGGTTTAACACTACTAACTGGTGCCTTTTTGCCAAGTGCAGTTCCTATTAAGTTCGACACAGTAACGCTTATTATTTATGGGGTGGTGCTTATCGTTGTGTCACTGATTGGTAGCTTATTTTCAATATTGACGATTCGAAAGGTAGATCCATTGAAAGCAATTGGGTAAAGGAAGGTGAAAATGACATGTTGGAATTTAAAAATGTAACGAAGGATTTTAAAGATGGGAATCAAACGATACAAGCTGTGAAGCCAACATCATTGAAGTTTGAGAAGAATGAATTAATTGCGATTATTGGGCCTTCAGGTTCTGGTAAGAGTACGTTTTTGACGATGGCCGGTGCGCTACAAACACCGACTTCTGGTGATATTTTAATTAATAATCAAGATATTTCCAAAATGTCTCAAAAAGCGCTCGCACAAACACGTATGCAGGAGATTGGTTTTATTCTACAAGCAACGAACTTGGTGCCGTTTTTAACGGTGAAACAACAATTCAAGTTGTTGGCAAAACAGAAGAAGGATATCTTGAGTGAAGAAGCGTATCAAAAGCTGATGAAACAGTTGAATTTGGATGCGATTGAAAACAAACTTCCAAGTGAAATATCAGGCGGTCAAAAACAACGTGTGGCGATTGCGAAAGCATTGTATACAAAACCATCAATTATTTTAGCAGATGAGCCTACTGCTGCATTGGATACGGAAAATGCGATGGAAGTCATGCGTATTTTAAAAGAACAGTCTAAAGAACAAAATAAAACGTGTATCGTTGTGACCCATGATGAGCGACTGACATCATATTGCGACAAAGTGTATCACATGGAAGATGGTGTGCTGGAAGAAGTACAGAATTGATATGTGAGGTCAAATCAAATAAAATATATATGATAAAAGATAGAAGGAGTTGATCGTATGGTAGTGGATAAATTTGCATATGTACTACTTGCATTCTTTATAGGAGGTCTTGGTGCACATAAATTTTATGCGAAAAAAACAGGCTGGGGTGTCTTGTACTTGCTATTTTGTTGGACAGGTATTCCAGGCGTGATTGCTATTATTGAAGCAATTATTGCCTTACTCAGACCATCTGACAATGGTAAAATAACCGTTTAATCTGAAGTGAAAAGGGGTCGTGTAAAGCGATCTCTTTTTAAATAATAAAAAATATTACGATTTCGAGATAAAATCATTGCATTATTCAAATAAAGTTGATAAACTGACTCTAATATAAAATTTATACTTAATTATTTGGAGGAATTATCATGACAAAATTTACTTTTGATAAAGCACATAGCGATTTAGATTTTCAAATTAAACACTTAATGGTTTCACGTACAAAAGGAAGCTTCGATGACTTCGCAGTAAATGTTGAAGGTGACATCAATGACTTGAGCACACTTCAAGCAAACGTAACAATTGATCCAAAATCAATCAACACTGCTAATGAAGATCGTGACAATCACTTAAGATCAGGTGACTTCTTCGCAACTGAAGAGTTCAGCACCATTACATTCGTTACTAAAAAAGTAAGTGAAGACAGCGTGACAGGTGACTTAACAATCAAAGGTGTTACACGTGAAGAAACATTCGATGTAGAATTCAACGGCGTAAGCAAAAACCCATTAGACGGTTCACAAGTAACAGGATTCATCGTAACGGGTAAAATCAACCGTGAAAACTATGACATTACATTTAACCAAGCATTAGAAACAGGTGGTGTGATGTTAGGTAAAGATGTAAAATTCGAAGCATCTGTTGAGTTTGTAGTAGAAGACTAATCAAATCAAAAAAAGCAACTTCCTTTATGAGAAGTTGCTTTTTTTACGTTCTAAGACGTCCGTAAGTCTAAAGTTACTCACACGGTAGACTTACCGCATCCGTGCATCGAGTATCTGTTCTACCACCACTGCGATGCCATCGTGGTTGTTATCGTCAGTGATGATATCTGCAATGTCCTTAATTTCTTGTGTTGCATTACCCATCGCAACACCAATGCCTGCATCGTTTAACATTTCCATATCGTTGAGCTGATCGCCAAATGCGATGACGTTTTGCTTTCGAATGCCGATTGCTTGGCATATATGGTCTAACGCATTGGATTTGTTCACGCCGTTTGCGGTGATTTCCAAGTAAAAGGGTGTCGAACGAATCGTATGAAGCGTGTCACCGCAAAAACCTTGAATTTCTGTCGCAATACCATCAATATAGTCAGGATCTTGTGTTAATAAAATTTTGACTGGATGGAAGTCAATTATCTCATGTAACTTTGGTTCGTAGATAAGCTCTAAGCGATGTGCACGAGATTCATGTTGAACATATTGATTGTCTGGTGTATTTGTATATAGTTTACCATCGTGATCTACAATGTAAGTCAAGTTTAAGTCTTGTATGGCTGTTAAAAATTCACGTGCTTCTGCTAGGTCAATCCCTTTTTTAAAGCGTGTTTCTCCTGTTGTAACATCAAGAACAAGTCCCCCGTTATAAGCACCAATCAAGCCGTGATGTTGATGGAGTTGTAACTCCTCAGTCTCATAATGAAAGCCCGTACGAGGACGACCAGAAACCAATGCTACTTTAATCCCTTGTTTTTGAGCAGTAATCAGTGCCTGTTGTGTTCGTTCAGTGATATGTCCTTGATCATTAATGAGTGTGCCATCACAATCTAAAGCGATTAATTGAATGTCTTGCATGCCTTTTTCATCCTTTCGAAAAAGAGGGGGCTGAAACAGTTCCTTCCTTTTGAATATAGATATAAGTATAGTGGCAGTAGGTGTCTAAAGTGAAAATGCGTTTTTGAAAACTCTTTTCACTTCTAGTCACCCTTGCCGGGGTGGGACGACGAAATCTTTTATAGTAATAAAGATTTCTGTCCCACTCCCCCTCATAACATTGATTATAATGATTCCCCATTCGTTGCAATGACGTTTTTGTACCAATCGAATGAATCTTTTTTGTAGCGTTTCATTGAGCCGTTACCTTCATTATCACGATCTACGTAAATCATGCCGTAACGTTTTTTCATTTCGCCTGTTGTAAATGATACGATATCCATAATGCCCCAAGGTGTGTAACCGAGTAGGTCAACACCGTCTAATTCCACCGCATCTTTCATCGCTTGAATATGATTTTTGAAGTAATCAATACGAGATGCATCGTGCACAGTGTTGTCTTCTGTTAATTCATCGACCGCACCGAAGCCATTTTCAACAATGAACAATGGAATTTGGTAGCGATTGTACAATGTGTTTAAGACGTAACGTAAGCCGTCTGGGTCGATTTCCCAACCCCAATCAGAAGCGCTGATATAAGGGTTTTTCACACCGTTTGGTAGCCCACCGTTCGCAATATTGTCTGTTTCGTTGTTTTGAACGTCATGTTTGACTGTTGTAGACATGTAGTAACTGAATGCTAAGTAGTCTACGGTACCTTGCGCAAGAATTTCTTCGTCGCCCGGCACAATTGGTAGTGTAACACCAAGACGGTCGAGTTCTTTCAAGGCGTACATTGGATATTTCCCACGCACTTGTACGTCTGGGAAGAAGAAACGCTCTCTGTTTGCGATTTCTGCTGCCATAATGTCTTTCGGGTGACATGAGTAGGGATAGACTGTCACGTGAGATACCATTGCACCAATTTTGAAATTTGGATTGATTTCATGCCCCGCAATGACAGCTTTTGCGCTTGCGAGTAATTGATGGTGTGCTGATTGATACATCACACTGCGCGCATCTTCACCTGGCTGAATTTCAATCCCTGCATTTGTCCATAAGAATAATGGGTTATTCACATCCATTTGGTTGTTAATTTCATTGAATGTCATCCAATATTCCACTTTGTCTTTATAGCGTTCAAATACGACTTTTGCGAAGTGTTCAAAGAAGTCAACCACCTTACGACTTCTGAAACCACCGTATTCTCTTGCTATGTGAAGTGGAATTTCGAAGTGGCTTAACGTAATGACTGGTTTGATACCATGTTTTAATAATTCATCAAAGACATCATCATAAAATTGAAGACCTGCTTCGTTTGGTTCTGCTTCATCACCTTTTGGGAAAATACGTGTCCAACTAATAGATGTTCTTAAAACTTTGATGCCCATTTCCGCAAATAAGGCGATATCTTCTTTATAGTTAGAATAAAAATCAACAGCTTCATGGTTTGGATAGAATTCATTTGGTTCTACTTTTTCTGTAATGCGTCGTGGAACACCGTGTGCTCCTGAAGTTAAGACGTCTACTACTGAAGGACCTTTGCCGTCCTTGTCCCAACCACCTTCAAATTGATGTGCAGCGAATGCGCCACCCCATAAGAAATCTTTTGGTAATGCCATGATATTGCCTCCTCATTTCTTTGTTCTCACCATAATTATTAATCAACATTATAATTGTACTGGTACAATTATTCAAGTGCGTAACTATGTTGAATTGTGTATAATGAGTGAAAGCTTGAATAAAGGAGTAACAGCCGTGAATAAATATCAACAAATCGCATATGAAATTGAACAACATATTCATGAACATAACTTGGCGCAAGGGACAAAATTGGATAGCTTAGATACATTGACAAAGCGTTACAATGTCAGCAGAAGTACCATTAGCAAGGCATTGGATACCCTTGAAAAACGTGGTGCGATATTCCAACAACGTGGTAGTGGCATTTTCGTTAGACGCCAACGACGTGAAGGTTATATGAGTTTACTTGTCACAAGTGGCTTCAGCGCCAACTTCCAAGACAGCAATATTCGCTATGACGTATTGAATGTTGAAAAGACTGTTGCGGACGAAGACGTCGCCAACAACTTGCATATCGAAGCAGGGGCGCCTGTCTACTTAGTCGAACGACTCGTGTATATGGATGAAGAGAAGTTATGTAAGGAAGTGTCATACTTTCCTGTCCAAGTTGTTCCATATTTGAATAAAGAAATTGCCGAGCAGTCTATTTTTCATTATTTAGAAACAGCCTATAAGATAAATATTAGCTTTGCGGACGTCTACTTAGTCATTGACCAATTGAACGAGGCAGAAGCGGACATGTTAGACTTACCGCTGTTATCGCCCGGTCTTTATATGGAACAAGTCGTTTACTTAGCGACAGGCATCCCATTTGATTATTCAAAAGTTGTGTATCATTACAAACACGCAAAATTCTTCTTACAATCCGTCAATAATTAAAAATGTGACTTATTGTCTGGATGTTATAAAAAGCCACAATAACAAACTAAAATGTTGTATAATTAAATTAATGAAATACTCAATGGAGGTTTGTTATGAAAAAGCAAAATATGTTCATCGGAGTCGTGGCCAGTACAATGTTACTTGCAGGATGTGGTTTTTTAAATAACAACTCAGAAAAAACATCACAATCTGAGACACAAACAGCGAGTCAAAAAGATAAAGAAAAGACGCAACAAGATCAAAATACGAAAAATGAAGTACAAACAAGCAACGAAACACAAAAAAATAACACATCTGAAAACAACGAAGTCCAACAAAGTAAAAGTCGTTCAATCGACCATGTGTACCAAAAAAACACACGAGAATACTATGCACAAATTTGGTTGAGTGTAAGAAACGATATGGAGAGTTTCGATAATTTGTCATTGTCATATGGCGTTTATGATCGCTCAGGAGAACCAGTGAATTACAATAATGCAGATGCATCAGCAACGTTCCCACAAGGCACGATGCAATTAATGCCAACGCCAACAGCGGGAGGCTCTATCACATTTAAAGATAATGATGATGGAACAATCACAGTTTATGATGTCCCAACGAAGTTCCAAGATCTTCAATGGATTGAGGATGACGATTATTCATTAAGTGAAACGCAAAAAATGATGAATAGCGGTCAAACTTATCCAATTAAGGATGTATCACAATCAGATATTGATTTTGTGGCGGAACATATTGAAAACAGTACACCGATTTCATCGGGAACGACGAATTCAAGCAATGGATCAAGTAGTGCATCGTCAAGCGCATCTTCATCAAGCACAACAGTCACACGTAACAACGTTATCGACTTAGTAGAAGACTATGAAGGTCATATGTTAGATACAGACATGTATACGTATAAAGAGCCGGAACAAATGTCAGACGGCCGATGGGGCTTTTCAATTTTAGATAAGTCCGGGAACCTTAAAGGGTCATACATTATCGATACAGACGGTACCGTCACGAAGTACGATGAAAAAGGGCAGCCAGTGTAAAGAATGAGGAATACATCACATATAAAATTGAAAAACTGTCGATAAGGGTACGCCCAATATCGGCAGTTTTTTAATATTTGACGAAAATATCTACAAAAGGTGGTTTATTAATTTACCTTGTACAATGTATAATTAATTTATAAAAAGATTCGTGGGGGGCCTTTATGAAAAAACAATCCATTCTCATTGGTGTTGTCGCAAGTACGCTATTGTTGACAGGGTGCAACTTGTTGGCGCCAAATAATCAAAATAACAATCAGTCAACAAATCATACAAAAAATCAAAACACTCATCAAGACGGACAAAGCAATCAAAATCATCAACAAAATACGAATGATCAAGGGTCATATATTTATGATAAAAACACACGGGAATACTATGCGCAAATCTGGTTAACAGATAGAGACAACTTATCAGTATTTACGAGTATGAATGATGTGTCATATACACCGATAGATGCATCGGGTACGCTTGTTAATCCTTATAATCCAGATGCGACAGTGAATTATCCTGATGGCACAATCGTGTTAAGTCCATCCGTAACAGCGGCGGGTAGTGTGACATTCAGAGATAACAATGATGGCACAGTGACATTTTTTGATGCACCGGGTCATTTTCATGATGATGGCTGGTTTGAAGATGATTTTTCATTAAGAGAATCTCAAAAAATAATCGATCAAGGACGTACTGTAACGATTAAAAATTCAGCACAGTCCGATATTAATTATGTCGCACAGTACATCACACACAGTACACCAGAACCAAGTGCGGCTGAAGCATTTGAAGGCTTTGATGTAGAGAGACCTTCAAGTTCATCAAGTGATGACTCCGACACATCAGTGACACGTGACAATGTCATTGACTTAGTGGAAGACTATGAAGGGGAATATTTAGATACGGACACATATACATTCAAAGAACCAGAACAGCAATCAGATGGTAGTTGGGGCTTCTCAATCATTGATAAAGCAACAGGAGAGTTAGCAGGTTCTTATATTATTGATCCAGATGGTACCGTCACGAAGTATGATGAGAACGGTGACCCAGAGTAATAAATATAGGTGGAGATAAACATGAAATATTGTACAAGATGCGGGAATCAGCTGTCAGAAAATCAAAAATTTTGTAATCGATGCGGGCACCCCGTTGCTGGCAGAATGGTTGCGTATGCTGAACCGAAAAAGCGCAGTCCATGGCCGTGGATATTCGGTATTCTCGGCGTATTGATACTGTTAGCAGGATTAGCATTTGCGGGGCTTCAAATCTATAACAATATGGGATCGAACCAAAGTGCACAGACATCTCAGCAAATGCAGAATGACACAGACACCCCGGCTACGGCGTTAATCACTGGACCGAACCAACAGCAACGTGCAGAACGTACAACAAACATTGATGTCTTGTCGGATAGCTTCAGTGCGAACTTTATGAATGAACCACATGTCGGTGGATATAATGGGATTGATGTCGGTATGACACGCCATCAAGTAGAACTGACGACAGGGCAGTCTACCGGCACGGTACAACTCAGCGGCAAACGCCTGATAAGGTACAATAACATCGGTGTACTGTACGGTGCTGACGACAAGGTGATCTCTGTTTATGTCACACCGGATAATGTCACAACACAGGCATTCACAAACTTCCACGGCGACCCTAAAATCGGTGGTGGCAGTCCGATGTTGTATGACAACAATCCGAATAACGGCTTCAGTATTTATGTCCATACGAAAAATGGATATGTCGTTGCGGTAGAGAATGGCCCACAATATTAGAGTGCTACATAAAACAGCATGTCATGTACAACAAACTTTGTACACGGCATGCTGTTTGTTTACTCACAGGCGTTATCATGAATCGTGAAGGTTTTGTTAGAGACATTGAGAGAAGCAGTTGCACCGTATGGGATAATACATTTTGGTTCATTATGACCGAAGCTTGCGTTATAGAAGACGGGAAGGTCATGTAAGTCCAAGTCTTCTAACATCGCTTGCCACGTGCGTTTATACGCTTCATAGTGCTCGCCATTTTGTGGTTTTCCGATGATAAACGCTTTGTATTTTTCTTAGTGATTTATTTCAAAATGTATCCTTCATCATGAAAAGTTTTATATTCTTTTAATAACTTATAGGGTAAGTCTATGGGTGAAATCTCAGCCAATTCTAGTGAATAGTCTTGTTCAATGAGGTTATCTTGCTTGAGTTCGTCTGTACATGTATATATTTTAGGTATTTCTCTACTAAAATCAACAATCAAAAGACCTGCATGATTATATTTGAATGGTTCTTTTTCAACGTTGGTTGAACTATAACCATTTAGTTCACTAAAAAATGATATATATTTAGCTAGATTTGTTACTTTATTTTTAAACTTTACTTTGTTTTGATGCATTGCAGTCTCATCATACTCAAAAACGGGAATCATGTATAATTCTCCAGTTACCAGCTTAGGGTATTGAAGATGAAGGTTTAGTGGCTCTGCAATCATTCTCTCAAACAATGTATCTGTATTTTTATTTAAACTACTTAGTTGACTTCTTAGATTGACACACAATATTCTTTCTTCTTTGTAAGAACCATATTTCGATTCTTTATTACTATGTTTCAAAATACCCCAATCTATTTTTTCTAATTTATTATCAATATCGTCAGGTACAATGCAAACATCCTGCTGTTTTTGCTTAAACCTTCCGCTAATGGTGATCTCTGGCTTAGCTTTGTTCTTAGGTGGAAACACTAAACTAGGCTTAATACCATAACTAATAAACTCATCTTTTATATACTCATGTAATTCATAAATTAATTTTTGAGATCTTATTAGAGAAGTTTTAGCTGCTAATCCATCTTCAAAAGTACTTCCTTTAGTTGTACCTGTAACAATCTCATCTGTATATGGATTTCTATACATCTTATATTGAACAGCGCTATTCATAAGTTCTTGAATATTATTCACTCGATTCTGTAATCTTGCAAAACTTTCATTCTTATTAAAATCTTTAAAATCACTAAACATACCGTATCCCCTATCTATCTTTATATGTAATAACATCTTCAATTTTATATCCCATAGGAAACAATACAGCCATTATTTTTTCAAGAGTAGCCAATTCGAAGCGTTTAAGGTTATTATTGCAGATATTATTAATAGTATTTGGCCTAACACCACTTATCTTTGAAAATTTATTTTGTGACATATTTTCTTTTTTTAAAATTTCATGTAAGTTAAAAAATATCATAATTATCGTCCTTTATATTCTTGACATATTATAACTCCTGGAGTTATAATTTGATTAGTAAAGGAGTTTAATATGCTAGATATTTTAAATGAAGTACAAACAAATTACATTACCAGCCTGTTAGCTAAAAAAATTGACCCCCAAGTCATCAAAAATAAATATATCCAAGAAATAATCAGTAAAAGTAAGTCGAATAACCTTTTTGATCCTGATATTTTAGATATCACATCGATACTAAGACACAATTTCTCTATAAATGATGCTAAATCAGATGGTATCACGTTCACCCCTATCCCTATTGTTAAGTATATGTATAAAGATGTACTATCATTACCTCTCGAATATGTTAAAAATTATAAGATTGCTGATTTATCGGTTGGGAATGGTGCCTTTTTTGTTGGTTTAATTTTATTGTTAAAAGAAAAGTATCCAGAAATGTCGATAGTTGATTTTATTGAAAATAATTTATATGGATATGATGTAAAAAAAGAGAATATTTATTTTACAAAGTTAAATTTGTTCTTGCTATCACTATATTTTGGAGAAAACCCCCAAAATATAAAGTTTAACTTATTCAATGTAGATACTCTAAAACATTTTATAAATAACCAAAGTAATATTGTTAAGTTTGATTTAATTGTTGGAAATCCCCCATATGTAAAACAGCAAAATATCCCTAGTTCATACAGAGATTTTTAATATATAATTTTGAGACTATTAAGTCTAATTATAACTTATATTATGCGTTTATAGAACTATCTATTTCGTTGTTAAACGAAAATGGAATATCTTTACAATTGGTTCCTAATTATCTTTTGAAAATTAAATCAGCACAAAATTTAAGGAGTTATTTACTTGAAAATAATAATATTCAAAGAATTGTAAACTTCAATGCTAATAAAATATTTGATGGAGTAGGCACATACTCTATGGCAGTAGAACTTAGTCATCAAAAAAACAAAATTTTATATAAATCATTACCTAACGATACAGAATCGTTAATGTACTTAGAGAATAGTGATTGGAAAGTCTTATCGCCTAAAAATATAACACAAGATTCTATAAATTTAATGGACAATAAGGAAGAACGACTAGTAAATCAAGTACAATCTCAATTATATACTTTAGATATTTCAACAGGGATAGCTACTCAAAAAGATAAGTTATATTTAGTTGATAAAACTGACCTGATCGACAATAAGTATATGGTGAAAATATTTAATAATAATGAGTATCTAATTGAAAAAGAAAGTGTTGTAAAAATATTCAAAGGTTCAGGTCAAAGAAAAGGGAATTTAAACTACTCATATATAATTTATCCTTATACAATACAGAAAAATAAAGCTATTTTAAAATCTATCGACTACATATCCAAAAATGAACCTAACACATACAACTATTTATTGGATGCAAAAGAAGAGTTGTGTAAACGAAGTGGTATTAATAGTACTGATTCAAATTGGTATAAATATGGAAGAAGTCAATCTTTAAATCGTTTCCAAAAGAAAATATTATTCCCCACAAATTCGCTTGAGCCTAATTTCAACTTAGTGAATGATCGTGCTCTTTTTTTTAATGGGTATGCCATTTATGGTTTAAAGGAAGAATCTTTACCCAATGATGGACTTAAAGCCCTAGAGATTATATTGAACTCTCAACTCACTAAAATATTTATGCTCTGTACAAGCTATTTCATTAGTTCTGGATATGTAAGTTACCAAAAGAAATACATTGAAAAATTCACGATACCATTCCTAAAAAGGGATGATATTTTTAGAATTATAGAGTTGGAAAAAAGCAACAATATTGAATTGTTGAATGAATATATATTTTCTCTATATAACTTAGATTATTATGACTTTTGCCAGTAACAGCTCCTGGAGGCAGAAAAATTCTAAATGGTAGAACATATTGCCCTATTTGCAGTAGGCGAGAATAAATTAAAGATTACTGATGAAGTATTACAGTTATTTTTAGCCTTTTTATAAGATCTTATTAGTAACAGAGACATTTAGTCTTAAAGTCAACCACCCATAAAATGGGTGGTTATATTTTATTCACAAGCATTGTCATGAATTGTGAAGGTTTTGTTAGAGGCATCAAGAGAAGCAGTTGCACCGTATGGGATGATACATTTTGGTTCGTTATGACCGAAGCTTGCGTTATAGAAGACAGGAAGGTCATGTAAGTTCAAGTCTTCTAACATGGCTTGCCACGTGCGTTTATACGCTTCATAGTGCTCGCCATTTTGTGGTTTTCCGATGATAATACCATTTACATTTTTTAAAATTTGTGAAGTGCCGAGAAATTCAATAAATGCAGCGAGTAATGGGACAGAAAGGGGTGCTTCAGAGTTCTCGAGAAATAAAATCTTGTCTTTAAAGGTTTCTGCGTCAGGGAAAACAGTGCTATTACGTAATCGATCAAGCACTTCAATACAACCACCTAATTGTTGACCAGTTGCTGTCCCATGGCCGTTAATGACTTCGTAGCCATGATTGTAGATAGTAGGTCGTGGTGTGTGATGGGTGCGCTCGTGCCATAATAGGCCGAAGCGGTGATAGTAAGGTGAAGTAGGGATATTGCCGAGCGGTGCATCGTCAAATAGTGTCCGACGAATCCAATGGGTTGTGTAGTCATCCATTGACACATTTTCCGCAAAGTCAGTAAGTATTGCTGGTCCATAAAATGATGCAATACCATGTTGATATAAAAAGAGATGAAGGGATGTCGCATCTGAATAACCCATAAAAATTTTAGGGTTGTTTTTGATGATGTCAGGTTTGAGATACTCTGTAACTCTAATAGAGTCATCACCACCGATAAACGCAATGATGGCTTTGACAGTTGGATCAGCAAATGCATTGTTTAAGTCTTCAGCACGCTTTTGAGGATGCTTCTGCACATAATCTAACCCCTTCAGTGCATGAGGCATCACTTTAACCTTTAGCTGAAAATCTTGTTCTAAGCGTTGGATTGCTGTTGTAACACGATGTTCTATATCGACTTCTCCTGCCAGTCCAGATGAAGGTGAAACAAGCGCGACTGTATCTCCAGGTTTCAATGCAGGTGGTTTCTGTAAATGTGTCATGAAAAACCCCCTTTGTTTTTGATGTTTTGAGTATTAAAAGAATAACATAAAAATAGAATTCTGAAAATTATAAAAATGAAATAAGGTCAGGATTTTCTAGTTAATTTAAAGAGTAAGGCAATGATGACAATAGAAACTACGGCATATATAAGAAAACCTAAGTCTGAAATACCTAGGAAATTGAGAGCCATTGCACCGATTAATAAAGTAAGAATGATAAAGCCGGATATCAATTTTTCACGCATAGCGATTTCTCCTTTATAGGGTAGTTGTATAAGGAGGGTAACATACATTGTGGTATGATAAAAATGATGATATAAATACGGAAATATTTGAAAAGGAGCCTTCCAAATGACTAAGAAAAGTATGGATAAGATAAATAAATTCAGAGATGATCGCAATTGGAGACAGTTCCATAATGAGAAAGACTTGGCGTTGTCTATTAGTATTGAAGCAGCTGAGTTACTTGAACTATTTCAGTGGAAAAACCCTGAAGATGTCGTTCAAAATAATAGAGAACGTATTGAAGAAGAGCTAGCAGATGTCTTGATATACAGCTATATGATGGCAGATAACCTAAACTTTGATATTGATGATATTATTGAAAAGAAACTTGTTAAAAATAATGAGAAGTATCCTGTTCTAGAGAGTGAGGAATAGGAATGATTTTATAACTTAGCATAAGGTAAGAATTTAAAAGTAGAGAGTTATTTACATTTTATTAGATATACTATAAAATATTAATACCCCAAACAGAACATACGTTCCCATTATAGGTGGTTATGAAGAACTTACATCCGTTACACTAATGACCTTTTAATTAGTACATACTTGTGACAAAATGACATAAATATAAAATATCTCAAATTTACTCTCCCTATTCAATAGGATTTGCTAGTTCAAGTTATTTCATGTATATACATATAAATTTAAATCAGGAAAGGAATAAGTGATATTAAAGGAATAATCGATTGATAAACGAGTGAAATAATGTGATAAGTCAGTAGTATCAAGGGAATAATCGATTGATAAACGAGTGAAATAATATGATAAGTCAGTAGTATCAAGGGAATAATCAATGGCAAATAAATGAAATAGTGCGAGGTGTTCAAATGATCAATGAAAATTTAGAAATAGAGTATAAGTTGGCTAAAAATAAATTACCAGAGGATGTTTGGGAAACATACAGCGCATTTGCTAATACTGTCGGGGGAACAATATATTTAGGTATAAAAGAAGTAGACGGTCGATTTATTGTTGAAGGTGTTGAAAATAGTCAATCAATTATTGATGATTTCTGGAATACAATTACAAGTAAACAGAAGGTCAATAAAAATATATTAACTAATGAAAATGTTTGTTTAAAAAAGATGGAAGAGAAAGAAGTTATAATCATTACAGTCCCTGAAGCAGAATATGGATTAAAACCAATAAGTGTAAAAACAAAGAAAAGATGGATTTCATATAAAAGGTTAGGATCGGGTGATAGGGAGGCGACAGAAGAACAAATTCAATATATGCACGCTAATTCTCAAAGTGATTTAGATAGTTTCATCATTGAAGGATATGATTTGGACGATTTGAATATTGAAGATATAAGAATGTATCGAGATGATGTCTATAAAAATAGTGGAGAGGAGAGAATAAAAAATCTTTCAATAGAAGATTTTCTCAAGGATTATTCTAAAGAGGATATAAGAATTACAAGTAGTATTGGTGAACAAAATAAAATAGGAGAATTACTGTGTATATTTGATGGATTAGTAAAAAACAAAGTAAAAAAATTGACTTATTAAAGCAACAGAAACAATGGTTACTTCAAAGGATGCTTATTTAGATTACAAACTTAAAATGTGCGTATGAAATTAATTCATCAAGAAGGAATGAAAAAACAGCTGATTATTTTAAAAAGGGGGAATCAAAAGTGGCTAAAAGTATGCTTATTAAAGATATAACTATGAATAAAATATCTTTAAGTAGTGGTTTGGAAAGACTTTATATTATTTCATATGGTATGAAGAATGAAAATTTAATGAAATGGATAAAATGTGAATTAAATGGTTATGAAGAAGGCGATCATCTTCCTTCTTATAGAATTGTGAAAAACATGAATATAATTTATTCTGGAATAAATGGTGCGTTTAATATGAAAAATGTACCTTTACCATGGCACTATATACCTAATGAATTAAAAGATACTTTTTTTACTATTTGTATAAATGAAGGAATAAAAACAATTGAGGAATATAGTACAAGTGAAAATCTTAAATTAGGTATTGATTTAACTACATTTGCTCCCGAGGTCTATAAAAAAACATCTATACAGTGTTATAGCATCATAAATAAAATAAATATTTCACATTATAAGAGTGTGGTTGACAAAGTTAGGTTTAATCTAATGGAGATACTTTTGAAATTAGAAAGTAATTTTGGTAATATTGATGATTTTGATATAAATTTTGATAATATTTCAAGCGAGAAAATCAAGAAAGTCAATTCAGATATAAATAAATTATTTTCAGGAGGAGAAGTAGTTGATTGATTTAAATGAACTAATGACAAATTCTAAAATATTATATTTGATTATTGGATCTATCTTGACTTTGATAACTGGTACAATTGCTTTTGCTATTCAAAGTTTATTTAAAGGGATATACAAAAGAAAGGGACGTTTACATATATTTTATAAGCATATTCAGGGGAAGGCATCAAATACTAAAGCCCAAATAATAAAACATAAAGAAAATGAATTTCAAATTAATATTCCTTTATGGGTTGAGTTTTTAAATACTACTCAAGTTAATAAAGTTGTAAGAGACTTTAATTTAGTTGCATATTACAAAGGTAATAAAATTAAAGATTTTAAACAGATTAATGAATATTCCAAACAAAGATTGCCATTAGCAAATGATGGAGCTTATTCATTTCTTATAGAAGGTCATAACATACAAAAATATGAATTATACTTTATATTGAAAACTAGTAATGAGATTGATGAAATTAAAATAAGATATTATAATTTAAAAAACAAACCAAAAACCTACAATTTCTTAATACTTGATGATAATTTGTTATCTGGTGAGATCAATCTTGATAATCATTGGAATAAAATTAATTAATTTTATAACTGTACCCACGGATTCCTATAATCCAATAATATAATTTCTAGATGTTGTTAAGGGCAAATTTAAAATGTAGGAAAACGGCAATTTAATCGCAGTTATTTGTGGTGGGATCTTGCCATTTATCCAGAAAGATTGGGAAAAGGGGAAAATCGCCATTAGCTTTATCTTTTTCAAAGTTTTAGGTGCGATGATTGGTATCTTACTATTTTTTAGAATTGGTCCAGATTGGTTTGTGAATGAGAATACAGGGTTATACCTGTATGATTATCTTGTTGTACCTGTAGGGTTGACAGTACCTATTGGAGCGGCGTTTCTTACATTTCTGGTTAGCTATGGGTTGTTTGAGTTTGTCGGGGTATTCACACAACGTATTATGAAACCAATATGGAATGTACCTGGTCGTGCAGCAGTTAATGCACTAGCTTCATTTGTCGCAAGTTTTGCAGTAGGTTTGTTGATTACAGACAAGGAGTATAGAGAAGGTAAATACAATCATAAAGAAGCAGTCATTATTGCTACTGGTTTTTCAACAGTAACGGTGGCATTTATGATTGTTATTGCTAAAACTTTAGATTTAATGTCACATTGGAACTTATATTTCTTTGTAACGCTGTTCGTTACCTTTGCAGTCACAGCACTGACAACACGTATTCCACCTATTAGTCGCATGAGTACAGAATATTATGATACGCCTGAAGTTGAAGAAGGTTTAAGTGATTTGTCTTTTAAAGATAAGGTTTCACTTGCATGGGAGCGGGGACTCACAACGGTTAAAGAATCACCAAGTTTATTGAACAACGTATGGAAAAACTTTAAAGAAGGTATCTTGATGACGATGAGCATCCTGCCTACAATCTTATTAATTGGCCTTATTTTCATGTTACTTGCTGAGTATACACCGGTCTTTAACTATGTTGCGTATATCTTCTATCCACTAACAGCACTTTTACAAATTCCAGAACCATTCTTAGCTGCAAAAGGAACAGCCATTGGTATTACAGAAATGTTCTTACCATCACTCATTGTAGTCGGTGCACCAATCGTAACTAAATTTATTATTGCTGTTGTATCAGTGTCCACAATCATATTCTTTTCAGTCAGCGTTCCAAGTATGATGTCGACACACATACCATTAAAGATACATGACTTTTGATTATCTGGTTTGAACGTTCGATTCTTAGTTTAATCATTGTGACACCACTGGCATTCTTATTCTTAGGTTAATAAAGAAAAGTTCATATAGAATCAATAGATATTTTAGAAAAGAGTATGAGTATATTCATTTCTAGAATATCTTTTTTAGTGACAAATCAAAGCTTTATTGTTTCTAGAATGATTGAAGCGGTTGAACCTAACCACAGCGCATAAATATATGAGACATATCACTTTTGGGGCATATATATTATAAACAACTTCCAAAAACAACTTGAAAATTCTTTAACATGCATTTAATTTGCACGTAATGTTTTCTGTTGTAAACCAGTTTATTGATAGCTGTTATACAGTCTTTATTAGTTTAAAGAGTTATTATAAATACCCGTTCCAATAAGTGTTGAGCAAACATGTCGAGGGAAGTAATGATTTCTAATCAAAATAATTAGTTAATTGTTCTTGTATAAGTTCTAAACCATTATAAAAGACAATCCATTTCGCAAATATAAAAATAACTATTGTTAAAAGTATAATTGTCACTCTTACTAGTGGATCCTCTAACTGTCCATCATAATCATTCAAATCAAATAGATATATACCAAGTATCGTATTATTTGCTAAGACGATCATCATAATAATGAGAATAAAACAGACAATTAGATAATTAGTGAAATTGTTAGTGGATGAATTATAGACAAACTCTTCATAATACTTATTATTCCATAAATCAATAAATATTAATGAGTTGGTTAAAACAATAATCATACTTAACGGTATCTTTCTTTTAGTGATATAAGGTTTGATGATGATAGTGATAATTAATATTAATCCACTGATTATGTTAATTAATAGGGAACCTAGCAAAGCATTTTGCAGAGAATATACAAGAAGTTTGGTTATATTCGTAAGAGTTATACCGCCATCTAAGATGTTAATATTTTGAAGGAACACAGGATACATTTTAAATAATGTATATAAGCCAGTACCAAAAAATGCAATCATAAAAATCCAATGAAAGTATTTTATGTAACGTCGTTTTTCTTGAAATATTTTATTTGAATGTTTTTCTTCTACTATATTGATATTATTGTTGATGTAGGATTGATTATGAGTTCCAGTGTTAATATAGTTATTATTTGAATTCATATTAGATTGATTGTTTAAATTTATAGCTTTAATTGCTAATAATAAAGATAAAACTCCTGTAATTGTTTGAATAATTAATAAACTTTGCTCCAAAATTATATTCCCTTCCATAAAGATATATAAATAATATATAATCAAATATAGCAACACTAAAATTACAAGTAAAGTATTATTTAGCTCTTTTTAAATCATAAGTATTCAATTTGGAAGTGATGAATATTTTATGATTGTATTAGTAAACCACAAGTCCCTGAAAAGGAGTGAAGATTATGAAGTCTGAATATTTAAAAAAATAATATGTGAAGTGATTGATAGTTCTGAAAGTAATGCTTGGAATGATGCGGTACAAGAATGGGAAATATATGATGTAGAGGAAGATGAGCACAATAGTTCCTCTTGTATATGCGGGAAAGAAAATATTAGATACTTATTTACAATAAAAAATATGAAGAATGATAAGATTCTCTTTCCTATCGGTAGTTCATGTATAAAAAAATTTAATCGAAATGATTTGAATGAGATTACTTCTGTTAATGAAAGGTTATTTAAGTTATTCCATGCAGTAAAAGAGAATAAGTTTATATCTCTGGATAGTGATTATTTTTCTAGAAAATTATTGAGATACCTTTTTGACCAAAATGCATTTAAGCCTAATAAATATAATAATTATAATGCAAAAAATGATTATGAATTCATTTTAAAAATGTTTAATCAAAGAAGAGAGCCTAGTGATAAACAAAAAAGTAAAATTAAAGCTATTATAGTGACTTCAATAAAACCATTTCTTGAGAGAAGACTTAGTGACAAAGTAGTAAGAAGAAAGAATATATAAAAAACCTCTATTTATTTTTACGTTTATGAAATAATGATAGACTAACATCATCTCATTATATTTTAAATAAAGAAATCACCTTTTACTACATTATGTTAGCGATACAAAAGAGGACTACCAATGATCTTACTCAAATGCAGTCACACGTCTATTTATGGATGCACCACCGATACATATGAACTATTTTTTTGGATTTCGTTCTAAGAAGGCGATGAAGAGTCAGAAAAATTGGAATCAAGCACAAAAGCTTTATGCAGAAATGCTTGTAAAAGCTTGTCGTTATACATTGATAGTCTCAGTTGTACCACTTATCATTGATATTGCTTTATTAATTATGAACAATGATAAATTGTTTATCACTTCAGTTATTTCCCAGGCAATCACCTTCTTGTTAGTTCATTTTGTCGTATGTGGGTAAGTCAATCGACAGTTGGATTAGTGATATAGCAGTTATGTTATGATTAGGAAATATACACACCAAAGGACTCATTATGGAGGATAAACAAAAACAACAAATGCCGAAGTCTCAACAAGGATTACTGGCAATAATTATCGTTATACTCGCCCTTGAAATGATACTGACCAATTTCTTTATTTCATTCAGTTCACCGATTTTCAAAGGATTAACGATCATACACGGTCTTTTAATGCTGATATTTTTAGCACGACAAGTGAAGCGAAAAGGACTTTAAATAAATATCCCCCAATGAACACATTAAGGTGTATCGCTGGGGGATTGTTGTTATTTTTGCCATACGTTTTCGAGTGCTTCGAGTGTTTTGCCTTTTGTTTCTGGGATGAATTTCCAGATGAAGAGGCCAGATAAGATACACATCAATGCGTAGAATCCGTATGTGAATGTACCGCTGAATGCCATCATAGACGGATATGTTGATGTGATTGTGAAGTTGGCAAGCCATTGTGCTGCAACGGCAATGGCCATGGCACCACTACGAATACGGTTCGGGAAGATTTCAGAGAGTAATACCCATGTAATCGGACCCCAACTCATCATGAATGACGCTGTGTAGATAACCATGAATAACAGTGTGATGATGCCGAATGTACCGTTCGCTGTAAGGACACTCATGCCAATCATACCGATAGCCATACCTGTTGAACCGATAATAAGTAATGGTTTACGGCCAAATTTGTCGACGTATAAGATAGCGACAACGGTAAAGATAACGTTGACTAAGCCCATCACAACGGTTTGAACCATAGCTGCATTACCACCGGCACCGAGTTGTTCAAAGATACGTGGTGCGTAATACAATGCGACGTTGATACCAATGAATTGTTGGAAAATGGATAGGAAAATCCCAACAATAACAACCGTTTTACCAAAACTGAAAAGTGGTGCTTTGATGTCTGTTTCTTTATTTTTTGTTGATACGATGTCGTTAAATACTTTTTGTGCATGGTTTGCGGATGTATAGATTTTGTTCAACACAGACAACGCTTCTTGTTCTTTGTTGATCAACGTTAAGTAACGTGGTGTTTCTGGCACGAAGAACAACAGGAAGAAGAAGACAGCTGCTGGAATGGCTTCTGTTGCGAACATATAACGCCATCCGATTGTTTGAATCCACTGTGCTGTTTCTCCATAGATAATGCCGTAGTTAACGAAGTATACAACGAGCATCCCAAAGATAATCGCGAACTGGTTGAACGATACCAAACGTCCACGAATACTGGAAGGTGAGATTTCACTGATATATACCGGTGAAATCGCTGATGCCAGCCCGACACCAATTCCGCCGATGACACGATAGATGTTGAACATAATCAGTAATGCAAGTGTCGGTTCGCCAGGTGTGAAGAATAAAAATTCTGGGTAGCCTGACAGCAATGCTGAGATGACGAAAAGAATCGCTGCGACTTGTAAGGTACGTTTACGACCTAAGCGACTAGAAAGTGTTGATGACAGAATCCCACCGATAACACAGCCGATTAAGGCACTGGAAACGGTAAGACCATGAATCAGGTCGTTATAGTCCGCTGTAATATATTTTTGTAATGATTGCTCGGCACCTGAGATAACGGCTGTATCATAACCGAATAGTAAACCACCGAGCGTGGCAATTAAGGCAATGGTGAAAATGAACTTTTTATTATCATAGTTTCTCATTGAATGCATCCCCTCGTTTATTTGAATGACAGTAATTGTTGAGAAATGGCTTGTGTTTGTTGATAAACTGACTGGTAGATTGGGAACAGTTTTTGATAAATCTGGTGCTGTTCTGTGTTTGGTTGAACGGTGTCTCGGTAACTGATCCATTGTTCTCGAATGTCTTGGAAGTCTTCAAACCAACCTGCTCCCATCGCCGCAAGAATAGCGGCACCGTAAGCAGGACCTTGTTCTTGTGTCAGCGTAATAATCTGCGCATTAAAGATGTCCGCTTGAATTTGGCGCCAGTCTGCGTTTTTCGCACCGCCACCGATTGAGACGATTTGTGTAATCGGTGTACCACTCTGGCGAATGATGTTGACACTTTCGTGAATTGAGAAGGTAATGCCTTCAATAACAGCACGTTTCAAGTCGTTATCCGTCGTTGTCGCATCAAGTCCCATGAAGCTACTGCGTATTGTCGTGTCGTTGTACGGTGTACGTTCGCCTAAAAGATACGGTGTGAACAATAAACCATTTGCACCGGCCTTCGTTTCCTCTAAACCTTCAAGAAATTGTTCAAAGTCTTCATCTGGACGTAAAAGCTTTTTGAGCCAGCCCAAGCTGTAACCTGCCGATAGTGTCACGCCCATCATGTAGTTCTGGTTAGGGACACAGTGGTTAAAGTAATGGACACTGCCGTCATTCTCGAACTGTGGATCATTTTGAATAGATAGTGCGACACCAGACGTGCCGATGCTGACCATTTGTGTTTTGTCGTCTGTAATACCAGATCCGAGCGCACCGCATGCGTTGTCAGCGCCCCCTTGATAGATGGCCACATCATGTGAAATGCCAAGTTGTTGCTTGATATCATCCGTCAGTACACCATTTTTACCGTGTGACGGAATAATATCCGGTAAAATATCTGCACGAATGTCTAATTGTTGTAATAAAGGCGTCGACCATGCGCCTTCTTTAACATTAAACAGTGACGTTCCTGATGCATCAGACGGTTCACTTAAGACATTGCCTGTCAGACGGAAGGCGATATAGTCTTTCGGTAACATGATTTTATGAATGCGATTGTAATGATCTGGTTCATGACGACGAACCCACATCAACTTTGGTAAGGTGAATCCTTCTAACACAGTGTTTTGTGTTTCTCGTAAGAACGTCTCTAAACCAACTGTATCGAGTAACGAACGGACTTCATCTGCTGTGCGTGTATCGTTCCATAATATCGCAGGGCGAATTACGTCACCTTGTTCATCAATCGTTACGAGACCATGCATTTGTCCAGAAAAGCTAATACCTACAATGTCTTGTACGTCGTTTTGTTTAAAAAAGTATGTGAGACTCTCGATCGTGGCTTGATACCATACTTCCGGATCCATCTCGCTATATCCAGAGTGTGGGTGGTCTGTATGATAAGAGACGCTGTATTGATCTACAACGTCTCCCTCCATATTGACTTTGAGACTTTTCAAGCCGCTCGTACCGATGTCCATGCCAATAACATAGTTCATATGGATCATCCTTCGTTGTTAATCGTTAAAATATATTGATTAATACGTGACTTGATGACTTCTAAGCGATCAGATTCTAAATCGATATCGCCAAGTTCTAATGCATGAGCTTCTAACTCTGCAAATGAAGTCGTATCATTCACAATTTTAGCCCCTAGTCCTTCTTTGTATGATGCATATTTATTGTCGACGATGTCTTCAAAGAAACGATCTTCAATCATTTTATGTGCGACACGTAAGCCAAGTGCGAAAGCATCCATACCTACGATGTGCGTTAGTACTAAGTCTTCTTGTGCGAATGATGTACGTCTTGGTTTTGCATCGAAGTTAAGACCACCCGGAGTCAAACCGCCATTTTTCAAGATTTCATACATCGCAAGTGTTGTTTCATAAACATCTGATGGGAATTCATCTGTATCCCAGCCAAGTAATGGATGACCTTGGTTCGCATCAACTGAACCTAACATGTCGTTATCACGTGCATAGCGTAATTCGTGTTGGAATGTATGTCCTGCAAGTGTTGCGTGGTTCGCTTCAATATTGAATTTGAAGACATCTTCTAAGCCGTATTTTTGTAAGAATGCATGTGCTGTCGCAACGTCTGTATCGTATTGATGTGAAGTTGGCTCTTTTGGTTTTGGTTCAATTAAGAACTGACCTGTAAAGCCAATTTCGTCTGCATACGCTTTCGCCATTTTGAAGAAGCGTGCTAAGTTATCTAACTCTAACTTCATATCTGTGTTGAGTAAGCTTTCATAACCTTCACGACCACCCCAGAATACAAAGTTTTCTGCATCTAGCTTTTTCGCAATTTCTAATGATTTTTTCACTTTTGCGGCAGTATAGGCGAAAACATCTGCATGAGATGAAGTTGCAGCACCATGAACAAAACGTTCATGTGTGAAGTTGTTCGCTGTATTCCATAATAACTTCTTACCAGTGGCGTCCATTTTTTCTTTAATTAAGTCTGTGATGATGTCTAAGTTCGCATTTGTTTCAGCCAATGTTTTGCCTTCAGGTGCGATATCAACATCGTGGAAACAGAAATATTCAATACCCGTTTTGTCCATAAATTCAAAAATGGCTTCTACACGTGCTTTTGCTTTATCCATTTCGTCTAAGTCGTCCCAATCACGTTGTGCTGTTCCTACACCGAATGGGTCAGATAAGTCTGCAGTGAATGTATGCCAGTAAGCCACACTGAATCTTAAATGTTCTTTCATTGTTTTGTCGCCGATTTTTTCATCTGCATTGTAATACTTAAAGCTAAATGGGTTTGTTGATGTGGGTCCTTCATAAGATACTTTGTCTATATTGAAATATGTCATAGAGAAAACCTCCCGCATGTTAGTTTGTTTAATAAATTAACTAACTAGAATATAGCACCTTTTTAAATGTTTGTAAACGTTTTCGTAAATAAAAAAACAACCCAAATGTTGGATTGTTTTTTACGATGAAAAATCAAGTTTGATGTTGTCGATATCGAGAATGCGTTGTGTAATTCCCAATGCGCCGCCAAATAACGTCGCATATCGGACGTTAGACGTTAGACGTATCATGGTCGCATAGTGTGAATAGGCATGAAGTCTCTCTTGAATTTGTATTAAAATATCAGGGATTTCATTCATAATTGGACAGTTGATAAAGATATGTGCTGGATTAAGTTGTATTGAAAAGTTATGAATCAACACAGTAATGCGACTGATAAAATGTTCAATTTCTTCACAAACAATCGGGTGTTGTGACTTGTAATAAGTTGCGATTGTTTCAAGCGCCAGCGATTCATCTAAGCGGTCAGAAAGGCATGAAATCAGCGCATCTTGAGAACAAATATTTTCGATTTTGTCATAGTGCGTTCCTGAGACACGTACAAGCGACTGGCCAATTTCACCCGCACTGCCATCTGCCCCACGATACAGTTGATTGTTCAATATGAGACCTGCGCCAATCCCTTTGTGAATACTGAGCGTTGCCAAACTTCCTGTGCATGTATGGTTGCGTAGCGCATGCTCATACAGCGCAGCCAAGTTTGCTTCATTTTCTATAAGTACGGGTACTTGGGCATATTGTTCCAATCGGTCTGTCACCGATATACTACCCAGTTCAAGGAATGGTAGCGTGCGAATCGATTGGTCTTGGTTTACAATTCCGTGAATAGACACCGCAACCCCGAGTAAGCCATGTTGCGTGTCACGTTGGTCGTGTGGATCCAACTCTGTTTCTACAATCGACAAAGCACATGCCATCGTTTTCTCTGATAGGGGATATGAACGATACGCCATCATCTTACCGCTAAATGCATTGATCATTATATCCACAGAGTCATAAGTGAAATCTAGCGATACGGTATAGCCAAAATCGGGATTAATCTCCAGCAAAATGGTCTTTCTACCGCCTTTTTTCGTACTCTCTCCTTGTCCTGCTTCTCGAACAACGCCTTGTGTCTTTAAGCCATTGACGACACCTGATATCGTCGCCTTATTCGTCTCTGTCAATCGTGCAATCTCTGTCATCGAAATCGGTTTATGATTAAAGATCGCCTTCAGCACCATCTGTTCATTGGCAGTAAAGGCTAAGTGTTGCATCTGTTTCATTGCGCGTACCCCTTTAATGTGTTCTTACTATTTAGACGTTCGGCAGGTAGATGTAAATGTCTGCCATAATAATACATAAGTATAGCATTAATTGAAGATATGTGTGGTGAAAGGTATATCCATAGATTTTGTTTTTCACACTGGAAGCGATTTGTCATTATTTAGAATGTCAGCCTGGTGATATTATCGTAAATGAATAAAGATATTAACGTTACGCCATATATTCTCTTATTAGGGAATATGGCGTTTTTGTGTAACTAACATTCTATATATAAGTCATCAAAGGATATAGACCTTTAATGTCTAAAAAGCCTATGAGATAATATAGTTGTAATCAATATAAAAATAAGGGTGATATGACTGTGAATAAGATATTTGGTATTTTAACGACAACTGCCTTAGTTGCAACGTTGGCTGCATGTTCAAATGGGGACAATGGACAAAATAAGCAAGAGAATCATTCAGGGAAAAGTAATGAAAATCAAGCAAGTCAAAGTCAGTCAAATGATAATCCTAGTGACAAAAATAATCACGCTGATGGTAATACAAACAAATCGGCTCAGAAAAACCAATCTGAAGAAGAAGCAATCCAAAACTTAACAGACGAAGAAAAAGTTGCGTTGGTTCTTTATGAAACGAGTGTAGATCCAACAATCATTACAGCTGATGAATTGGCAAGAGGTGAATATACATACCAACCTATGACTCACATGTCAGTTGAGATGAGAATTGTAGAACAACTTACATTAACACCTAGAGATACTCAGACGATCCTTCCAGGGGCACCAAGTGATTTAAGGCTCTATAGTGTATCTCCAATAAGAGTTAATGCTGTTCCATATGTTGCAGTGACTGGCGGTCAAGTAATTGTGTTTGGGGTACAATCACCAGTAACATATGATTACGTTATGAATCAGGAACATACGATGGTATTCGATGTCAAAGATTTATATAGTAAACACAGCAACCAAGACTATAAAGGGTTAGCAAGTAAAATTGTAGTTGGCCCTGCACCAGCAGTAGATCAAGGATCATCGACTTCTTCATCAGGCTCAAGTGATTCAGACGAAAGCGAATCAAGTTCATCAAGTACAACAGTGACACGTGCAAATGTCATTGATTTAGTAGAAGAATATGAAGGCCATCAATTAGATAAAGACACATACACATACAAAGAACCTGAACAACGCGATGATGGTAGCTGGGGCTTCTCATTCGTTGATAAGTCAGGGGATCTCGCTGGATCGTATATTGTGAGTAAAGATGGTACTGTAACAAAATATGATGAAAAAGGCATTGAAGAGTAAATAAAAATTTAATAATAAAAAGAAAAAAGTGTGAACGAGATACAGCGATATCTTGCTCACACTTTTTTGTATTATTTTTTGATATTTTTACGACCACGAACCCATTCTTCAATAAGGAAGATTTCACCTAAAATTAGGAATAGGAAGAATGATAGGAAGTTAGGAAAGTGGTGTATAACATATAAATAGATCATTGCTATGACGTATAGTATTGGAAGGATAGCTCCCCCTATATGATTGATCTACGAAGGCATCAATATGTCCCCCTTTTGTCTTGTCGTTAAATCTGCAAAGCAAGTGCAACATTCTCAGGAAAAAGAAAGTTCCATATATTTGTTTATAAAATATTAAATTAGTACTTTAGTTATTTAAAGTTATATGAGAGAATATTAGCATAATAAGATTCAGTCGAATCATTATATGAAATGGAGAGATTAGCACATGAAAAAAATTTTGCTTGGTGGAATTACTGCAATGTTTCTATTAACAGGATGTTCAAATGAAACAAACTCAAAAGAATTGAAAATGGGAGAAGTTTTTAATAGTGGTAAAGAACACATTAGTTACATTACAACGCATGACCCGAAAGAATCAAAAGGAGATGCACCAGTAGAATTTGTGATTGTCTCTAAAAAAGGTGAAACAAAGTTATATAATGTGTATGAAGGGGAGTATACGTTAGGTGATTTTGCGAAAATGAAAGATAGAAAAATTGAAGATAAAGCATTAGAAGCAGATAAAAAGGCGTTTAATGCCCAGAAGCGAGAATTGATAAGTTCTATAAAAGGTCAAATGGAAAGCACAGAAGATGAACTACATGAACTACATAAGGATGCAGGTGATCCTTTAGTTGAAAATGAAATTGAAGAAACTGATGCAGAATACGATGAATTAAATCAAGAGCTTATTAAGACTCAGAAAACGCACTATGAAGACCCTGAATTTAAAAAAATGAAATTAGTCTTGTATACAGGTTTTGCAGGTTATTCTGAAGATGAGACAGGGGAAGAAATGTTCGTATTTAAAAAATCAAATAATTTTTCAGACTATGAAGAGAAGGAACATGATTTAACATTAATAGGTTCTATTGATCCAGTTGATGTTCATGAGAAGAGATACGCAGGACTTTATAGTAATCGTGGAAGATATATCGTGACTGAAGTAGGAGACAAGGTTGAAAAGTCTATTTTCGACTCTAAAGATGATGAATATGTTGATGAAGTAGAATAATACACAAAATATACATTGAATTGAATATAACGTGATAAACAAGCACTACAATGATAGAGACAAAGTTATCATTGTAGTGTTTTTTAGTGAGACTATTAAATGATTTTCTTCAAACAATATGTGTGTATCCAAAATTAATATATTAAATTACTAAAATAGTACTTTAATAACAAACTTATTTGTGAGATAATAGCTTGAACATAAGTTTAATGATTCAAAGGATAAGGGTGATAGAACTGTGAAAAACGTACTAGGTATTTTGATGACAACAGCATTATCAATAACATTAGCAGCTTGTTCAGGTGGAGATAACGAACAAGCTAATCAAGAAAAAGACATAAGCAATAAAAAAGAAGCAGTTCAAAATAAATCAAATGAACAAACGAAAAAGCAAGGCAATCAATCATCAAATCAAACAACTGAAAAACAAATATCGGCAGATGAAGCGGTTCAAAACTTAACGGATGAAGAAAAAGTCGCACTCGCATTATATGAACTTTCTCTTGGTGAAGTAGGTATCATACAAGGTGAAGTGAGTATTTCAAAAGATGAATTGATGAGTGGTCAATATACACAGAAACGATATGGTCCACCGGGCACTTCAGACAGAGTTTTGCCTGTATCTCAACTCATATTGACTCCAGAAACAGTAGCGACAATTCCAGGTCCACCAAGTGATTTGAAGCTGTATAAACCATATCCTCAAAAGTCGGGCGGGTCGGTTGGCTATGTTGCAATCTCGAATGATCAAATTATAATCTATGCGACGCAACATGCGCCAAGATATCATGACCTTTTAGATCAGAATAGTAGTGATGCAGCCAATGTATACAATATAAAGGATTTATATAATAAGCACAGTCATCAAAACTATAAAGAGCTTGCAAGTAAGATTGCATTTGGCCCAGAGCCGCCACAAGCCAAAAGCCAATTTATCGATGAACCGACACAATCATCAGCTACGAGTGATTCAGAAGAAAGTAGCTCAAATACGGACACATCAAGCTCATCAGATACAACAGTGACACGTGAGAATGTAATCGACATAGTGGAAGAATACGAAGGTCATGCATTAGATACAGAGAAATACACATATAAAGAGCCAGAACAGATGGATGATGGTAGCTGGGGCTTCTCATTCCTTGATAAGTCAGGGAACTTGGCAGGGTCATATATTGTCAGTAAAGATGGCACCGTAACAAAATATGATGAAAAAGGTATTGAAGTGTAGAAAATAATTTAATAATGAAAAGCGAAAGGTGTGAACGAGATATATCGATATCTGGCTCACACTTTTTTTGAGTATTTGTTTGGCATTTTTACAACCATAAATCCAATCTTGAATGAGAGAAATACCCCTTAAAATTAAACATAGGAAGAATGATAGGAAGTGATATATGACATATAAATACCCCATGCTCTAATTTACGAGAATGGAGTATACAAAATAGTTTATATTCTAGTATTTACTAGTAAGAATTATTTACAGCATTCATTTTATCAATTAATAAGTAGAATTTTTTCATGATGATAGGGTGCGTAAATATAGATATCATAAATAATGGAGATGCGATTAACGCTAGCAGAAACTTAATAATCACATTTACTCCAATAGAAATAAAAGTTCTTTTTACATAAACTTCGTGTGCTTCTGAGATTCTACTATTAGTTATATTATGTTTACTGTTTGCAGAGTATACATTTGAAACGTACTCACGGAAATCTCCTCGGAATATCATACTTTTAGTAAACAAATATCTAATAAAAAAATTATTAGATGTGGTCAGCATATATTCACTCAACCAAGCATAAGTATAACTCCCTAAAATAAATACAATAATATTGAAAGTCCAACTAATAACGCCGTGCGCCCCCGATAAGAGCATTATTAAGAAGTGAAAAAAGTAAATCACAGTATAGGGTGTGTAATAGAATGAAAGCGGCATTTTGGGTGTATTGAAATATTTTTTTAATATATCTTTCATTAGTCTCTCCTTGATTATCAGATGAAATGGTATTAGATATTGAACGAAACAAAAATCTAATTTTGGTAGTATGTATTGCTATTATAAAGTTATATAAAAATGATTCAGTGATTTACTCAATCAATATATTAACATAAAAATAAATTTAAGACAAGGTTTAAACGAGGATAATAGCTATTTAATCATTCAACAATCACAGTCTCTGCTGTTATGAGAAATGTATGCCTCTCTTCCTTTTGTTATACAAATAAAAAAGGGGTGAGGCTATGGTATATGTTAAAAATTGGAATCATTGCTATGCTTGTTCAATGTACGCAGTTGTTCATGAACATACTTTTATCTTTTCTTTAGTATATGGACTATTAGTTGGTGCACTTATTATATTTTTATTAGGGAAACTACCTAAAAAATCATAAACAACAGCCATACAAGAGTGGGAATATCACCTTTTTGTACAGCTTTTAAATATGATAGTGCAGATTTACATTGAGCGCTTACGATATCATAATATCATGTAAATATAAAAGAATCAGCGTTGTGGCGCAGATATAAAAATTAATACTATACGAAAAGATACCATTATAATAGGTATAACAATATGAAGTAGAAAAGGCGTCTAGAACGTCTTTTTTATTATTTTTGGGTGAAGTATTAATGGAAATTATTTGTTTAAGTCCCCAATTATTTCTTAGAGACCATTTACAAGGAAAAGAAATGATTGCCAATAAAGTTGGAAGAAGACCCTATTATTACTCGTTTAAAATCAATGATAATAGAGTTTGTATACCGCTTAGGAGTAATTGAAAAACAGTTCCAAATAAATATAAAATTCAGCTTGGACATGAACCGCTTGATAAACCCAATTATGCCTTAGATTTAACTAAATTAATTGTTATTAGTAATCAGAACTATTTGCAATATAAAATAAAAGTCCATATTCCCTAAAATGTAAATAATTATTTAAAGACACAACATACTGCTATTCAACGTAAATATAGCGCGATGATTAAAGATTATATTCGTGCAAAATCTACATTAAAATCTATCTCCTTAGTAAAATCCACCCCCTTACAATATTGTCATAAAGAGTTAGACCTTAATGACAATAAGTTCCTGATTATAATGAGAGCAAACGATATAGAAAGCTAGGTCAGTCTTCCGTCACAGTGCGGTCACTAAGAAGGGTGTCTTGAATATTTCAATATTGCCATTATGTTACGCATGAAATTGGTGTATGATGAAGATATAAGCATAGAGATACTGGGGGTTATTTTGGTGACGCAAGCACAGCCAAAATTTTTAACAATTTACAATACACTTTATGAAGAAATACAAATGGGTAAGTTTCCAGGCGGCGAATCATTGCCGACGGAGAAGGTGCTTTGTGAACGCTTTGGTGTGAGTCGTATGACGTTGCGTCAAGCGATCAAGTTATTGACGGAAGATGGTGTTGTTGAGAGTATTCGTGGGAAAGGGCATTTTGTTGTGTCACAACATCGTGATCATAGTACGTCGAGCATGGCACACTTGGCACATCCGCTCCAACAAATGGCACGTGAAGAGATGACGTTAGAAGCGGTTCACTACCGTGTGGATTTGGAAAGTGAATATACGAATCATTTGTTTCCCGACCATCCTTCAGCAGTTGTGGCAATGGAGCGTTATTATGTAAGAGAAGGCAATTCAACGCAACAAGCGGATGCAATGTGTTTCACGTTCATTCCTATCAATGTGATTGATCTGTACGAGGTATCAACACAGGACGAATCAGCAGTACGTCAGTTTGTGGAACAACAGGTGTATCAATATGCGGCGCAGTCTGATTTGAAGTTTTCAATGACGCAAAAACCACACTTTGCACACGACACGCATACGTTTGATGGCGGCAATCACTGCTGGTTGATTGTAGAGACCCTGTATAATGGTCATGAGAGTCCAGTGATGATTAATAAATGGTACGTACCGCATACACAGGCGGATATAAATGTAACACGAATGAAGGAAACGACATAGACAAGTTCCCTTGCATAGCATAAGTTGTCTAAAATAAATAAAGGTTGTCTAATAGAAAATAAATGAAAGTCATACGAGAAAATATGTCTAAAACATATACACTTGTATGGCTTTTTTGCTGTTTTGATGCTGTTCGTCAAATTGTCACAAATTACATCTTGAAAGCGCTATCTACAAGTTGTAAGATATAAGTGGTTAGACAATTAGACAAATAACTATACAACTTGGAGGTCGTTATAAATGAAAGCTACACCACATATTAAGCCGATGAATGGCGTTGAAATTGCAGAGACAGTCTTATTACCAGGGGATCCACTACGTGCGAAGTTTATTGCAGAAACGTATTTGGAAGATGTACAACAATTCAATGGTGTACGTAACATGTTTGGTTACACAGGAACTTATAAAGGTCAAAAAGTATCTGTGATGGGTTCAGGTATGGGTATCCCATCAATCGGTATTTATTCTTATGAACTAATTCACACATTTGGATGTAAGAAGTTAATCCGTGTCGGTTCATGTGGCGCAATGCAAGAAGATATTGACTTATATGATGTCATCATTGCACAAGGTGCATCAACAGACTCAGACTACGTGAAGCAATATAATTTACCAGGACATTATGCACCGATTGCATCATACAACTTGTTAGAGGGAGCGGTAAGTAAGGCTCGTGAAAAAGGCGTTAACTATCACGTAGGTAATATCTTATCAAGTGACATTTTCTACAATGCAGACGAAACAGCCAATGAGCGTTGGCAACGTATGGGCATCTTAGGTGTTGAAATGGAATCTGCAGCGTTATACATGAACGCAACATATGCAGGTGTTGAAGCATTAGGTGTCTTTACAGTAAGTGACCATCTTATTCATAACAAAGCAACAACACCAGAAGAAAGAGAACGTGCGTTTACGGATATGATTGAAATCGCACTGTCTCTCATTTAAGGAGTGGCGACGATGACAACAGCATCATATGACAAAATTAAAAAAGCCGTACCGATTTTACTTTTCTTATTCGTATTTAGTTTAGTAATCGACAACTCATTCAAATTAATCTCAGTTGCGATTGCGAATGATTTGAATATTTCTGTAACGACAGTAAGTTGGCAAGCGACTCTTGCTGGTCTTGTGATTGGTATTGGGGCAGTGGTATATTCATCACTCTCTGATGCGATCAGTATTCGTACACTGTTCATTTACGGCGTATTTTTAATCATTATCGGTTCTATTATTGGTTATATTTTCCAAAGCAACTTCCCACTGTTATTAGCAGGACGTATTATTCAAACAGCAGGACTTGCAGCGGCAGAAACGTTATATGTTATTTATGTAGCGAAGTACTTGTCTAAAGAAGATCAGAAGACATATCTTGGTTTGAGTACAAGTAGTTATTCATTATCACTTGTTATCGGAACGTTATCAGGTGGCTTTATTTCAACGTATCTTCACTGGACAAACATGTTCTTAATCGCATTGATTGTTGTATTTACGTTACCGTTCTTATTCAAACTGTTACCAAAAGAAGAATCAGAGAACAAAGCGCATCTTGACTTCATTGGTTTAGTCTTAGTGTCTACAATTGCGACAACAGTGATGTTATTTATCACGAACTTTAACTGGTGGTACTTAGCAGCTGCATTGGTTGTCATCGCGATTTTCGCACTATATATTAAAAATGCAAAACATCCATTGGTGGATAAGAAATTCTTCCAAAACAAACGTTATGCATCATTCTTGTTTATTGTGTTTGTGATGTATATGATACAACTTGGTTATATTTTCACGTTCCCATTCATTATGGAACAGATTTATCATTTTGAATTAGATACAACATCATTATTACTCATCCCAGGTTACTTAGTCGCTGTGGTTGTCGGTGCATTGAGTGGTAAAATTGCGAACTTCTTAAATTCAAAACAAGCGATTATTACAGCGATTGCGTTAATTGCCTTAAGCTTGTTCTTACCAGCGTTCGCAGTAGGACAACACGTTTCTATCTTTGTCATCTCAATGATCTTCTTCGCAGGTAGCTTTGCGTTAATGTATGCACCACTATTAAACGAAGCGATTCGTACAATCGACGTGAACATGACAGGGGTAGCGATTGGATTCTACAACTTGATCATCAACGTTGCAGTATCAGTAGGTATTGCGATTGCGGCAGCTTTAATTGATCTTAAAGCACTTAATTTCCCGGGTAATACAGCTCTCACATCACACTTTGGTATTATCTTAGCTATCTTGGGCGTGATGAGTATCGTTGGACTTGTATTATTCATTATCTTAAACCGTTGGACAAAAACAGAAGCATAAAAGGAGTTATAACATGAACTACGAAAAATATATTGATCACACATTATTAAAACCAGAATCAACACGTCAACAAATTGATAAGATTATTGAAGAAGCGAAAGAATACCACTTCAAATCAGTTTGTGTCAATCCAACACACGTGGCGTATTCAGCAGAAAAATTAGCGGATTCAGACGTACTTGTGTGTACAGTGATTGGATTCCCATTAGGCGCTTCAACATCTGAAGTGAAAGCATGTGAAACGAAAGATGCCATTTCTAAAGGGGCAGATGAAATTGACATGGTTATCAATATCGGCGCATTAAAAGACGGGCGCTATGATGATGTTCAAGCAGACATCGCAGCGGTTGTGGAAGCGTCTGACGACAAAACAGTCAAAGTCATTATTGAAACAGTATTATTAACAGATGAAGAAAAAGTGAAAGCATGTGAGTTATCAAAAGCAGCAGGCGCAGACTTCGTGAAAACATCAACAGGCTTCGCAGGCGGCGGTGCAACACCGGAAGATGTGAAGTTAATGAAAGATACAGTAGGTGACGCACTTGAAGTGAAAGCATCAGGTGGTGTGCGTAACTTGGCGGACTTCCAAGCGATGTTGGAAGCAGGCGCAACACGTGTCGGCGCAAGTGCAGGCGTACAAATTATGCAAGGATTAGAAGCAGACACAGATTATTAAGATTGAACACGAATAAGGAGTGATTGTGATGACAGTACCATTTCAACGTGTCCATTTAATCGTTATGGACTCTGTCGGTATCGGGGAAGCGCCTGATGCGAAAGCGTTCAACGATGAAGGGTCACATACGTTAAAACATACATTAGAAGGCTTTGATCAAACATTACCAAACTTAGAACGCCTCGGACTCGGTAATATCGATGACTTACCAGTCGTTGGGCGTGTCGATGCCCCAACGGCGTACTATACGAAGATGAGCGAAGCATCTGTTGGGAAAGACACGATGACGGGTCACTGGGAAATCATGGGCTTGAATATTAACGAACCATTCAAAGTGTACCCGAACGGCTTTCCAGATGAACTTGTTTCAGAAATCGAACGCCTGACAGGACGTAAAGTCGTAGCGAACCGTCCAGCATCAGGAACACAAATCATTGACGAGTGGGGGGCGCATCAGATGGAAACAGGCGACTTGATCGTCTACACATCTGCAGACCCTGTGTTACAAATCGCGGCACATGAAGACATTATTCCACTTGAAGAATTGTATGATATTTGTGAGAAAGTCCGTGAATTAACGAAAGATCCGAAATACTTAATCGGACGTATTATTGCCCGTCCATATGTGGGTGAACCAGGTAACTTCACACGTACGAGTAACCGTCACGACTACGCATTGAAACCATTCGGCCGTACGGTGATGAATACATTGAAGGATACCGATCATGATGTCATTGCGATTGGTAAGATTAATGACATCTATGACGGTGAAGGTGTGACGGAAGCGATCCGCACGAAGAGCAACATGGACGGTATGGATCAGCTGATGAACGTTGTGAAGAAGGATTTCAAAGGCTTGAGTTTCTTGAACTTGGTAGACTTTGATGCGCTCTACGGTCATCGTAGAGACAAGCCAGGCTATGCGCAAGCGTTGAAGGATTTCGACGAACGTTTGCCTGAACTGTTAGACAACATGCGTGAAGACGACTTGTTGATCATTACAGCTGATCACGGTAATGACCCGACAGCGGATGGGACAGACCATACACGTGAATATATTCCGGTATTGTTTTACAGTCCGAAGTTCAAGGGTGGTGCAGCCCTTGAAGGCGACACAACATTTAGCTCAATTGGCGCAACAATTGCGGATAACTTCGGTGTTGAATTACCAGAATTTGGACGTAGCTATTTAGCAGAATTGAAATAATGATAAGAAAAACCTCTATCGTTCTGGATAGAGGTTTTTTATGTGTTTATTGATGGTTTTGTAGTTGTTTAATGACAGAGACCATATCATCGTGAATGACGAGTTGTGCGTTACGATCGAAAGGTGTTGGATCTCGGTTGATAATGACGAGATTCTGACCGGTAAAGTTCGATATAAGACCGGAAGCTGGCTGTACAAGCAGTGAAGAACCTAACACAATGAGTGTGTCAGCCTTCTGTAACTTGTTCAATGCACTGAAAATGGTTTGTTCATTCAGCATCTCACCATATAGAACAATATCCGGGCGAATCGGGCCATTGGACTCTGGACAACGTAATAGATATTGGTCGATTACTTCAGACTTTGTATACGTATGACTATCTTGTATACAGTAGAAACGATTGAGCGTACCATGCAATTCATCCACTTTTTGACTCCCTGCATCGGAATGTAAGCCGTCGATATTTTGTGTAATGACTCCGAGAGAGTGCCCTTGCGCCTCTAACTGTGCCATCCATTCGTGTACAGGATTTGGCTTTTTGTCCGCAAAGAGTAAGTATTGATGACAAAATTCCATAAAACCAACAGGATCTTCCCTCAAATAATCATGGCTTAATAAGTATTCTGGTGAGGCTCCCTTTTGTTCAATTGCATCATATAAACCACCTGCTGATCGGAAGTCGGGAATCCCACTTGCGACAGAGACACCCGCTCCTGTAAAGAATACAATTCGCTCAGAAGCATCTACAATTTCTTTTAGTTGTGTGATGACATTATCCATTTCTATCACTCCATTTTAGTGAATCATAATCATATATTCATCGTAACATATGTTGATAAAAGGCGTGAAGGCAATGTTTTTAAGCGTTAGTATTAAGAAATTCCTATATGATTGGATTTTGTATACTTACATAAATAAGTGGCTTTTTATTCATTATGAAATATATGAGGATAACTTTTGTGTCCCTTTGATTTGTGAGATAAGGCGTTATGATTTACATATAGAGATTTAGAATGTTTTTTGTATTTTTACATGATGTATTTTGGAAGCGATATCTTATTAGTGCGTTTACACAAACTTGCATAAAAGGCTTGTCGTATTAAAGCGATAAAAATGTTTTAAAGGTTGAAAAATAAGGATTTCTACAAGTTTACTTTTTTAATGATAATTAAATGGAAAAATTTACAAATTTCATTTATGTTGACCGCAATATATAAATGTTTTTATCATTGAGCAATATCAATATAATGATATGTCCTTAAATATACCTTTATATTGGGAGAAAATTTGTAATGGGAGTTTTGCAATGACGAGAAAAACAAGGGAATTCAATAAAAGTCTTAGGGAAGAAAAAGCAAGAGTAAAGCTGTATAAATCTGGTAAAAACTGGGTTAAAGCAGGTTTAAAAGAGATTCAATTACTTAAAATGTTAGGCTTGTCTTTTGTGACAGACAAGGTTGATAAAGAGCAAAATGACAAAACAAATGTCGGAACACTCATCAAAGATAATGCACTCAAGACGACAGCCATTACAGGTGGATTATTTACAGTGAACATGTTGCATGATCACCAAGCATTAGCAGCATCTGAAACGCCAGTCACATCTGAATTGGCAATGAATAGCCAAACAGTGGGTGATCAAACATCTGTTGTGATTCAACAATCACAATCAACGGTTGAAAGCGAACAACCATCAGAAGCAAGTGAATCTCAAATCGCAAGTGATAGTCAAACTTCAGAAGAAAGCGAAGTTATGACGTCAGAAAGTACATCTGCAGAAAGTGAAAAAGTAGATTCTGAAAATCAAGCAAGTTTATCAGAGTCAGAATCGAAGTCATTATCACAGTCTGAAAATGAAAAAGCTTCACAATCAACAAGTGTGTATCAATCACAATTAGAAACTACAAATAAAGATATCACATCAGAAAAAATACAGACTTCTGAACAAAAAGTAGCATCTTCAACGATGCAAGTTGCATTAAATAATTCAACAACAGCAGAAGTGACAACTTCTCAGTCTACATCAACGTCTCAAGCAATCAAGACACAGATTCAAAACTTAAGTGGCTCAGCATTCCGTTCGATGAATTATTCATTATCACGTGCAGCAACAACTGTGCCGACAGAACAAGTATTTATTGGTACAGGGTACGATACAGTATTTAAGCTTCCTGTCTATTACCATTTGAAAGTAACGAGTGATGGGAAAAACATGACGTTCCAATACACGGTATCGTATGATAACCCGAATACAGCAACGATTGAGAAACCAAATCCATTAGTATCAACGAGACAAGCTGTTGCGACATCACTGGATAGTATTTATCCAATGTTATCGTTAGGAAATGCCTATGGTTCACCAACAACGGCACAAAATGGATATACAACAGGGTTTAATGGTACATATTTATCTAGACCACCTGTAAGTAATCCGGCAGTTAACCTTGATCAGAAAACTGGTGACTATTGGTGGGATACACAAGCAATGGGTGGTACCCAAGTGAACAATGGTTATGGTCAGACAACCACTATTACGGTGCCTATCAATAATCCATCTGGTGATACAACATGGACATTCAAACCTTTTGCGGCACAAGATGGATCACTATATGCCGTTAACAATTATTTCAAAGACACAGTGACTGGAACGGAACCGGTTTCAAGCACATCACAGAGTCAATCACTACAAGAAAGTGAGTCAAAAGCTTCAACAAGTAGATCTGTATCGACAAGTGTAAGCCAAGCGAATAGTCAAAGTGCGAGCACAAGTTTAGTGAACAGCCAGAGTGCTAGTACCTCACAAAGTATTGCAGGCAGCCAAAGTGCGAGTACAAGTAAAGTAAATAGTGAGAGCATAAGTGCGTCGACAAGTAAGTCAGCAAGCACGAGTATTGCGAATAGCCAAAGTGAAAGTGCATCAGTAAGTAAATCAGCGAGTACAAGTCTTGCGAATAGTCAAAGTGAAAGTGCATCAGCCAGTAAGTCAGCCAGCACAAGTAAATTGGCTAGCGAAAGTTTAAGTACATCGACAAGCAAGTCGACGTCAGTAAGCGAGAGCGAATCAGTATCAGTAAGTAAATCAACATCATTAAGTGAAAGTGAGTCAACATCGACAAGCAAATCAGCATCATTGAGTACAAGTACATCGACGAGTAAGTCAGCAAGTACAAGTCTTGCGAATAGCCAAAGTGAAAGTGCATCAGCAAGTAAATCAGTGAGTACAAGCCTTGCGAATAGTCAAAGTGAAAGTGTATCGACGAGTAAGTCGTCAAGTACAAGCCTTGTAAATAGTCAGAGTACAAGCGCATCGACGAGTAAGTCGGCAAGTACAAGCCTTGCGAATAGCCAAAGTGAAAGTGCATCAGTAAGTAAATCAGCGAGTACAAGTCTTGCGAATAGTCAAAGTGAAAGTACATCGACAAGCAAGTCAGCCAGCACAAGTAAATCAGCAAGCGAAAGCCTAAGTACATCGACAAGCAAGTCAGCAAGTACGAGCGTATCAAATAGCGAAAGTGAGAGCGCAAGTAAATTAGCTAGCGAGAGCGTAAGTACGTCAACAAGCAAATCAGCAAGCGAAAGCCTAAGTACATCGACGAGTAAGTCGGCAAGTACAAGCGTGGCGAATAGTCAAAGTGAAAGTGCATCAGTTAGTAAGTCAGCAAGTACAAGCCTTGTGAATAGCCAAAGTGCAAGTACAAGTAAATCGTCAAGTGAAAGTTTAAGCACATCAACAAGCAAGTCAGCAAGTACAAGTCTTTCAAATAGTCAAAGTGAGAGTGTAAGCAAATCAACATCGTTGAGTGAAAGTGTATCGATGAGTAAATCGGTAAGTACAAGCCTTGTGAATAGCCAAAGCGAAAGTGCATCAGTTAGTAAGTCAGCAAGTACAAGCCTTGTGAATAGTCAGAGTACAAGTGCATCAGTTAGTAAGTCAGCAAGTACAAGCGTGGCGAATAGTCAAAGTGAAAGTGCATCAGTTAGTAAGTCAGCAAGTACAAGTATTGCGAACAGCCAAAGTGAAAGTACAAGTAAATCGGCAAGCGAAAGCATAAGCACGTCGACAAGTAAGTCAGCAAGCACAAGCGTATCAAATAGCGAAAGTGAAAGCACAAGTAAATTGACAAGCGAAAGCATAAGCACGTCGACAAGTAAATCAGCAAGCACGAGCGTTTCGAACAGCCAAAGTGAAAGTACAAGTAAATCGGCAAGCGAAAGCATAAGCACGTCGACAAGTAAATCAGCAAGTACGAGCGTTTCGAATAGCGAAAGTGAAAGCACAAGTAAATCGGCAAGCGAAAGCGTAAGTGTATCGACAAGCAAGTCAGCAAGTACAAGTGTTTCAAATAGCGAAAGTGAAAGTACAAGTAAATCGGCAAGCGAAAGTTTAAGCACATCGACAAGCAAGTCAGCAAGTACGTCAATAAGCAATAGCGAATCACTAAGCAACAGCGAATCACTAAGCAACAGTGAATCATTGAGCAACAGTGAATCATTAAGCAATAGTGAGTCATTAAGCAATAGTGAGTCATTAAGCAATAGTGAGTCATTAAGTAACAGCGAATCATTAAGCAACAGTGAATCATTAAGCAATAGCGAGTCGTTAAGTAATAGCGAATCATTGAGCAATAGCGAATCGTTAAGCAACAGTGAGTCAACAAGTAAATCAGCAAGCACGTCAATAAGCAACAGTGAGTCATTAAGCAATAGTGAATCATTGAGTAACAGTGAATCGTTGAGTAACAGCGAATCATTAAGCAACAGTGAATCGTTGAGTAATAGTGAATCACTAAGCAACAGTGAATCACTAAGCAACAGTGAATCATTAAGCAATAGTGGATCATTAAGTAACAGTGAGTCATTAAGCAATAGCGAATCATTGAGCAACAGTGAATCGTTAAGCAATAGCGAATCATTGAGTAACAGTGAGTCATTAAGCAATAGTGAGTCATTAAGTAATAGTGAGTCATTAAGTAATAGTGAGTCATTAAGTAATAGTGAGTCATTAAGTAATAGTGAGTCATTAAGTAATAGTGAGTCATTAAGTAACAGCGACTCGTTGAGTAACAGTGAATCGTTGAGTAATAGTGAGTCATTGAGTAATAGTGAGTCGTTAAGTAACAGTGAATCGTTAAGCAATAGTGAATCATTGAGCAACAGCGAATCACTAAGCAACAGTGAATCATTAAGTAACAGTGAATCGTTAAGCAATAGTGAATCATTGAGCAACAGCGAATCACTAAGCAACAGTGAATCATTAAGTAAATCAGCAAGCACGTCAATAAGCAATAGCGAATCGTTAAGCAACAGCGAATCATTGAGTAATAGTGAGTCAATGAGCAATAGTGAGTCATTAAGTAATAGTGAATCAATGAGTAATAGCGAGTCACTAAGCAACAGTGAGTCATTAAGTAATAGCGAATCAATGAGTAATAGCGAATCATTAAACAATAGTGAGTCATTAAGCAATAGTGAGTCATTAAGCAATAGTGAGTCATTAAGCAATAGTGAGTCATTAAGCAATAGTGAGTCATTAAGCAATAGTGAATCGTTGAGTAATAGCGAATCATTGAGTAACAGTGAATCATTGAGTAACAGTGAATCATTGAGTAACAGTGAATCATTGAGTAACAGTGAATCATTGAGTAACAGTGAATCATTGAGTAACAGTGAATCATTGAGTAACAGTGAATCGTTGAGTAACAGCGAATCATTAAGCAACAGTGAATCGTTGAGTAATAGTGAATCATTAAGTAATAGTGAGTCGTTAAGCAACAGCGAATCACTAAGCAACAGTGAATCATTAAGCAACAGTGAATCATTGAGTAACAGTGAATCATTGAGTAATAGTGAGTCATTGAGTAACAGCGAATCGTTGAGTAACAGTGAATCATTAAGCAACAGTGAGTCGTTGAGTAATAGTGAGTCGCACAGCAACAGTGAGTCATTAAGTAATAGCGAATCAATGAGTAATAGCGAATCATTGAGTAACAGTGAATCATTGAGTAACAGTGAATCATTGAGTAACAGTGAATCATTGAGTAACAGTGAATCATTGAGTAACAGTGAATCATTGAGTAACAGTGAATCATTGAGTAACAGTGAATCATTGAGTAACAGTGAATCATTGAGTAACAGTGAATCATTGAGTAACAGTGAATCATTGAGTAACAGTGAATCATTGAGTAACAGTGAATCATTGAGTAACAGTGAATCATTGAGTAACAGTGAATCGTTGAGTAACAGCGAATCATTAAGCAACAGTGAATCGTTGAGTAATAGTGAATCATTAAGTAATAGTGAGTCGTTAAGCAACAGCGAATCACTAAGCAACAGTGAATCATTAAGCAACAGTGAATCATTAAGCAACAGTGAATCATTGAGTAACAGTGAATCATTGAGTAATAGTGAGTCATTGAGTAACAGCGAATCGTTGAGCAACAGTGAATCGTTGAGTAATAGTGAGTCATTAAGCAACAGTGAGTCATTAAGCAACAGTGAGTCATTAAGCAATAGTGAATCATTGAGTAATAGTGAGTCATTAAGCAATAGCGAATCACTAAGCAACAGTGAATCATTAAGCAACAGTGAATCATTGAGTAACAGTGAATCATTGAGTAACAGTGAATCACTAAGCAACAGTGAATCACTAAGCAACAGTGAATCATTAAGCAATAGTGGATCATTAAGTAACAGTGAGTCATTAAGCAATAGCGAATCATTGAGCAACAGTGAATCATTGAGTAACAGCGAATCATTGAGTAATAGTGAATCATTGAGTAATAGTGAGTCATTGAGTAATAGTGAGTCGTTAAGTAACAGTAAATCATTAAGCAACAGCGAATCATTAAGTAATAGTGAGTCGCACAGCAACAGTGAGTCATTAAGTAATAGTGAATCATTGAGTAATAGTGAGTCATTGAGTAACAGCGACTCGTTGAGTAACAGTGAGTCGTTAAGCAACAGTGAGTCATTAAGTAACAGCGAATCATTAAGCAATAGTGAATCATTGAGCAATAGTGAGTCATTGAGCAATAGTGAGTCGTTAAGCAACAGTGAATCATTAAGCAACAGCGAGTCGCTCAGCAACAGTGAATCATTGAGCAACAGTGAATCATTGAGCAACAGTGAATCATTGAGCAACAGTGAGTCATTAAGTAACAGCGAATCAATAAGCAATAGCGAATCATTAAGCAATAGTGAATCAATAAGCAATAGCGAATCAATGAGTAATAGCGAATCATTAAGTAACAGTGAGTCGTTAAGCAACAGCGAATCAATGAGTAATAGTAATAGCGAATCACTAAGTAATAGTGAATCATTAAGTAATAGTGAGTCGCACAGCAATAGCGAATCGCTTAGCAACAGTGAGTCGTTAAGCAACAGTGAATCATTAAGTAACAGCGAATCGTTGAGTAATAGCGAATCATTAAGTAACAGTGAGTCGTTAAGCAACAGCGAATCAATGAGTAATAGCGAATCACTAAGTAATAGTGAATCATTAAGTAATAGTGAGTCGCACAGCAATAGCGAATCGCTTAGCAACAGTGAGTCGTTAAGCAACAGTGAATCATTAAGTAACAGCGAATCGTTGAGTAATAGCGAATCATTAAGTAACAGTGAGTCGTTAAGCAACAGCGAATCAATGAGTAATAGCGAATCACTAAGTAATAGTGAATCATTAAGTAATAGTGAGTCGCACAGCAATAGCGAATCGCTTAGCAACAGTGAGTCGTTAAGCAACAGTGAATCATTAAGTAACAGCGAATCAATGAGCAACAGCGACTCGTTGAGTAATAGTGAGTCATTAAGTAACAGTGAGTCGTTAAGCAACAGTGAATCATTAAGTAACAGCGAATCAATGAGCAACAGCGACTCGTTGAGTAATAGTGAGTCATTAAGTAACAGCGACTCGTTGAGTAACAGTGAATCGTTGAATAATAGCGAATCATTAAGTAATAGTGGATCATTAAGCAATAGTGAATCATTAAGTAATAGTGAGTCGTTAAGTAATAGTGAATCATTGAGCAATAGTGAGTCAATGAGCAATAGTGAGTCAATGAGCAATAGTGAGTCAATGAGCAATAGTGAGTCATTAAGTAATAGCGAATCAATGAGTAACAGCGAGTCATTAAGCAATAGTGGATCATTAAGCAACAGCGACTCGTTGAGCAACAGCGACTCGTTGAGCAATAGTGAGTCATTAAGCAATAGTGAATCGTTGAGCAATAGTGAGTCAATGAGTAATAGTGAGTCATTAAGCAATAGCGAGTCATTAAGCAATAGCGAGTCATTAAGTAATAGTGAATCATTGAGTAATAGCGAGTCACTAAGCAACAGTGGGTCATTAAGTAACAGCGAATCATTGAGCAATAGTGAGTCATTAAGCAACAGTGGATCATTGAGTAATAGCGAATCATTGAGTAATAGCGAATCATTGAGTAATAGTGAATCAATAAGCAATAGTGACTCGTTGAGTAATAGCGACTCGTTGAGTAACAGCGAATCATTAAGCAACAGCGACTCGCTCAGCAACAGGGAATCACTAAGCAACAGCGAATCGTTGAGTAATAGTGAGTCAATGAGTAATAGTGAGTCAATGAGTAATAGTGAGTCAATGAGTAATAGTGAGTCAATGAGTAATAGTGAGTCAATGAGTAATAGTGAGTCAATGAGCAATAGTGAGTCATTAAGCAATAGTGAATCGTTGAGTAATAGTGAATCATTAAGTAACAGTGAATCATTGAGTAATAGCGAGTCACTAAGCAACAGTGAATCGTTGAGCAATAGTGAGTCAATGAGCATGAGTACGTCAGTATCAGATAGCACGAGTGCGTCAACAAGCATGAGTACATCATTATCAGAAAGTGAAAGTGCATCATTATCAATGAGCGCATCATTATCAGAAAGTGAATCAGTATCTGAATCGACATCAGTAAGCGAATCTGATTCAGCATCGATAAGTGCTTCGGCTTCATTATCAGAAAGCACATCAATTTCTGAAAGTAACTCAGCATCAATGAGTACATCAGCTTCAACAAGCATGAGTACTTCAATGTCAGTGAGCGTAAGCAATTCGACATCAATGAGCACCTCAACTTCAACAAGTATGAATGGTTCAATGTCAACAAGTACGTCAACATCAATGAATACAAGTGAATCTATGTCTCAAAGCCAAGCAACTCATAGCACGTCTATGACAGATTCGGCTAAAGGTGAACTTCCTGAAACTGGACAAGCAACATCAGATAATAACTATGGTTTGATGGGTGGCGTTGCAGCGTTACTTGCAGGATTAGGATTGTTTAGAAAGTCTAAAAAAGGGCAAAATAAAGAACAATCTAAGTAATAAAGAATAATATGACATGCGTTGAAGAGGCAGCACTCTCGGTGAGTGTTTGCCTCTTCGATACCATGTTTTAAAAAGAGGTTTAACGTGAAGAACAACTTATTACATCGCATCTTACGTCAATACGAATATAAAATTGTATACAAGCGGTTAGCATTTACATTAGTGATTTTATTTATATACATATTGGGTAGTCGTATCCCTATTTTGAGTCAATCAAAATTGGAGAACGGCAAGCAGTCATTTTATGAACTTGCGGTTACGAATGTCGGTGGTGATATTCAGAATCTCAACATTTTTTCTCTCGGACTCGGTCCATGGTTAACGGCAATGGTGGTTTTAATGCTATTGCGTTATAAAAATGTAGAAAAAATGATGCAGATGACGCGTAAAGAGAAGCACTATCAAGAAAAGCTACTTGCATTGGCTTTTAGTATAGTGCAAGGGCTTTTTGTGATTTCACGTCATGTAGAAATGAAACAGGCGGACTGGACAACGATTGTGGTTCTGTTACTCATTATTGTGACAGGAACGATGTTGTTGATATGGCTAGCGGATCAAAATATCCATTATGGTATTGCCGGAGCGATGCCGATTGTCTTGTTAAGTATCGTTCGTTCAACACTTCGTCATCACGGAAATCCAGCGTCTATGGATCATATTGTTATGGGGACTATTTTAGTACTTATCATGTTGGTTATGCTGATTCTGTTATGCATTGAGTTGGTTGAATATCGCTTGCCATACCGTGATATTATGCAAGTCACGCAAAATAATACCCAAACTTTTGTCGCATGGAAATTAAATCCTGCTGGCAGTATTTCGATTATGATTAGTTTATCGGTGTTTATCTTATTAAGTAGTTTAGTAAATGTAATTGCTTACCTTGTTATTGGCCGAGAACAGCCACTTCATATTATAGAGCTTGGTCATCCGATAGGTGTAACCATTTATATCGTATTGCAAGTAGTCCTGAGTTATGCGTTGTCACGGTTGTTAATTAATACGAAACAGAAGTCCAAAGAATTTTTGAAATCTGGCAATTATTTTGAAGGTGTCGCACCGGGGATAGAAACGGAGCATTATTTAAACCACAAAGCACGTATTATCTGTTGGACAGGTGCACTCATGATTGGTGTCATTATTGGTGGGCCATTGTATTTGTCATTGTTAGTGCCACAGTTCTCTCAACAGATTTATTTCGTTATTCAAATGATGATTATGATGTATATCAGCATCAATATTGCAGAAACCATTCGAACCTATTTTTATTTCGACAAATATAAACCATTTTTAACAAAGTATTGGTAAGGAGAATTTTATGAAATATTTCATACCTGCATGGTACAGTCAGCAACCTATGTGGCATAGTGAGATAGAAGAGACATCATCGACGACTGCTTTCGATGACATGATTAGTTTGATGTCTATGCATCATCAAAATGAACAGCCGTTTCAACTGATTGTCTTGAATTATAAGCCCAACTTACGCACATTTTTACATCGCTATGAATTATTCGATACAACCTATTGGTCTGTGTTTGATGAAATTCAAGGGTTTCAACATGCGACGCCGAAAGCTGTTGATTATCGACAATTGGATTGGCCAAAAGGGACGGAATTCATCTATTTGCCAGCTATGATACGTGCACTGATGCCTGATGATCGGTATGCTAATATTCGCTTTAGCCAAGAAGGGTATGTTTCAAGTATTGAAGTCTATCAGTCCGAAACAAAGCAGTATAGTTACATTGTTGACGATCGTGGTTTTGTCTCACGTATCGACTTTTACAATAAAGTCGGCACACATGTGAAACAACAGTATTTGACTCATACAGGAGATTGGATTCTAGAAGTTGAGATATCGAGTGGTGAGGTAACAGTGCATGCACCGTATCAGTCTATGTTTTCACAAAGTCATTACCCATCTATGGAAACGGTTATTTTTGAATATGTCACATCCTATCGTAATCGTACATTTGAACAACAAGATGTCGTCGTGATTGCTGCGGATGTGCGACATAATGAGGCATTGGCTCAGACTTTCTCTTCGTACAACCGTTGTTATTCTGTGTTTCAACAACGATTTCAATCAGGTGAACAACTTCAGACATTGGATCAAGATGCAAGTTGGCTGGTTGATACGTTGGAGAATGAACAGCGATTGGCTAGGTATCGAGTGACACATCAGTTGACGAACCGATTAATGCGTATTACACCTTTTGATGCGCAAACATTACCGAATATCAGTAGTCAGTTACATGAAACGTATGTGGGATTATGGATAGATGGATTGGCAGATGCACGACTTGATCAGATTTTAGAACAATTAGCTGACTATATGCGTCGAGATACAGCTTTACGACTGACATTGTTAACGCGACGTCAGAAATATACGGTGCCACAATGGTTGACGCAGAAAGTTGATGAACTGAATGTACGACTGCAACAACCAGGTGACACATCAGAAGCGGTTAGAGAACTGATGAAGGAAGATGAACCAACGATATTTGTGGAACTGAAAAGTGTACCATTTGAACTGGATGTGATTGAAGCACTTGCGACGTTGCGTGTGATGATTGATCTGTCATATGAACCGGACTTATTTTTACAAATCAGTTGCTTAAGTGCCGGTTTGCCACAAATCAATATGCGTGCGACAGATTATGTTCGACATCAGATGAACGGCATGGTATTAGAGAATGATACAGCATTATCTAGTGCATTAGATTATTATTTGCAACAATTGAAAAATTGGAACCAGTCTTATGCCTATGCAATGAAGTTAGGTAAACAATATGCGTCGGATAAGATTATTGCGCAACTAGATGCATTGATTGAAGGTGAAAGTAATGGCGCGTAAGTTTAAAGTATTACAAATAGGAGACCATGACTTGTCTGATATGATGCAACAACAGTCAGAAACACTTTGGCAGTTTGTTACGACAGAGCAAGTCATAACGGAATCGGAAGCGATACTGGAAGCCTTGTCAGAGATAGGATCGTTTGATTTTATCTTTGTTCAAGCACCATTTTCTGATGCGTTCATTCAAGTCTTAGAAACATTAAGTGCGCCTTACACTACCTATATTGATCAAGCGTATTGGGATACAGGTTATGCGCAAAACCCGATTGTTCAACAACAAATAATCAGACCATTCATATATAAAGATGATGCGGAACGATTAGAAAAGTTAAAGGCAGTAACATTTCCCGGGCAATATGGTGACAAAATCTCACCTAAGTTTTGTATGGTGTCTCGATCATTTGATGGAACAGCACATTATGAAGGGAATAATGCTTTTGTGGTATCAGGACAGTTTGGGGATACCATGATGCCGTTATTAACATGGCAACGTCATCTCATCTATGACAAAAATAAAGTGATACAAGTCTGGCCGGAATATACGTTGACTGGAAATGTTGAGATTGAGTTTGTTTGTCGTCTCGTATCATTTCATGCGATAGATAAAGTGGATGAGCAATTTGTCTTGCGTCATGAAGACTTACAAACACCATTGGAAATTCCAAGTCGTGATGATGACGCGTATATTGTTATGACGATGCATGCAAAAGGAACAGGCACGATACGAGTGGGTGCGGTTCATAAGCGCTGGTCACGTCTGGATATGGGACAATTTATTCTAGGTGGAGAACGGTATACAGACGAGAATCGTAATGAGTTCATTCATTATTATAATCCCGGAGATATGAAGCCGCCGTTGAACGTTTATTTCAGTGGGTATCGTTCAGCAGAAGGGTTCGAAGGCTTTTTTATGATGAATCAACTGAATGCACCGTTTATTTTAATCGGTGATCCTCGTGTAGAAGGGGGCGCATTCTATCTCGGATCACCGTCTTATGAAAGTGCGATTAAACAGGTTATTCAAGATAGACTGGATGAGTTAGGCTTTGAAAGTAATGAGCTCATATTATCAGGACTGTCGATGGGCTCGTTCGGCGCACTATATTATGGGGCACAGCTGAACCCCGCAGCGATTATCGTGGGTAAACCTCTAGTTAATATCGGAACTGTTGCGAAGAATATGGCATTGGTGAGACCGAATGATTTTGGTACGTCACTTGATATTTTACGAAAAAATGAAGGTGACCTATCTGCCGAAGCGATTCAGAGATTGAATGATAAGTTTTGGCGGTGTTTTAACCAAGCGGACTTCTCTCAAACGACCTTTGCGATTTCCTATATGATGCATGATGACTATGATAAAGAAGCGTTTAATATGTTATTGCCAACACTGAGTCGTCAACATGCACGTGTCATGCAAAGGGGTGTGCCTGGTCGACATAATGATGATTCACCAACGATTACAAGTTGGTTTGTGAACTTCTATCATCTGATATTAGAAAGTCAATTCGGAAGGGAGCGTTAAGATGCAACAAGTGATACCGTGGACGCAAGTCACAGCAGATACTTTCATGTATGGGACGCGTCTAGAAATAACTGAACAAGCGACATACTTTGAAAATGCATTGATGCCTTCTGGATGTGTCATTCATGAATGGAAGATGATGACAGTTTACAGTACTGATAAGACGTTTCCACAATTACCCATTTTGAAACATGGTCGCACGTATCGTTTTACTTTTGACTTTGATGTCGAACCAGCGGGTGGGGTGTACTTCAAAATTAACTTTAAGAAGAGAAATGGTGTTGAACTAGAGCATATCATTGTTCAGTCTCACGAAGCGGATGTGACGTTTCCTGATGACGCCTTCTCTTATGACATACAAATGATCAATGCGGCTGCAACATCTGTCTGTTTCCGTGCGATTGTTATTGCAGAGCAACAAGAGATGAAGGTAAATAGAGCATTGACTATCTCTTCTATTTTGAATGAACAATCTGAAACATCGACGATGAATATTATTTGTGTGGGTGATCAGGGGCTATCTCGTGATGCACAACAAGGATTGCACAATATAATTCTGATTGAACATGCCCACCAAGATGATATACAACGCATAGTGACATGCTTAGAGCCTTTAACTCGTGGTTATGTACTAAATGTCATTGGTTATACATCATACACGAATCAATTGGCATACCAAGTGGCTAGTACTTTAGATGCAACAGCATGGGTAACTTCAAAGAGCGACATACAAGATAACAGTGCGGCAACGATTCATGAGTATGGTACGATGTCTCACTCACCACATCAATTGGTTGCGCCATTATTCCATGAAAGCCGACCTTTGCGTGACTTGGACAGAATGTCATTGAACGGGGGCATGCAGGAATGAAACATTCTATTCAACAGATCATTAATCAAAGCCGATTGAACAAACTCTCCAAGCGATTGAACCAAGTGAATAGTTGGCATGAGTCGTGTCGTGCGTTAAGTGATGACGCATTACAAGCAAAGACACACGAATTCCGTGAGCGTTTAGCACAAGGTGAATCATTGATGAATCTGTTACCCGAAGCGTATGCGGTTGCACGTGAAGCAAGTTGGCGTGTGCTCGGGATGTATCCGAAAGAAGTCCAAGTGTTAGGTGCTATTGTAATGGCTGAAGGTAATATGCCGGAAATGCAGACAGGTGAAGGGAAAACACTGACTGCTACGATGCCACTCTATCTGTATGGTTTGACGAGCAAAGGGGCGTATTTGATTACAACGAATGATTATTTGGCAGCACGTGACTGTGAAGAAATGACGCCACTGTTCAAATGGCTAGGATTGACGATCTCGCTAGGTTTTGTCGATGAACCTGATTACGAATATAAGCCGGGTGAGAAAAAAGCCATTTATGCACATGATATTATATACACAACGAACGGTCGCTTAGGCTTTGATTATCTCATCGATCATCTTGCAGATGGACAAGAAGGGAAGTTTTTACCGGATTTATACTTTGGTATTATCGATGAAGTAGATTCGATTATTTTAGATGCAGCACAAACACCATTGGTTATCTCAGGTGCACCACGTGTACAGTCAAATTTATTTGGTATTACAAAGACGTTTGTGGAAACATTAGAAGAAGATACACATTTTGAACTGAACGCCAAAGAAAAGGCCGTGTGGTTGACGCCAGAAGGCATTGCGGCGGCGAATGCGTATTTTGGTGTTGAAAACATATATGATGCAGTTACTTTTGATCTCGTACGAAATATCAACTTAGCATTGCGTGCACGTTATCTGTTTGAATCGAACTTGGATTACTTTATTTTTAACGGGGAAGTAGTTCTGATTGACCGTGTGACGGGAAGAATGTTGCCGGGAACGAAGCTACAATCAGGCTTGCACCAAGCAATTGAAGCGAAAGAAGGCATCGATATTTCTAAAGATATGAGTGCGATGGCATCGATTACTTTCCAAAATTTATTTCACCAATTCACACTGTTTGCGGGAATGTCTGGCACGAGTAAGTTAGGAGAAAAAGAGTTTTTCGATTTATATGGCAAAATTGTTGTGCAAATACCGACAGACAAGCCGATTGAACGTATCGATTACTCAGATCGTGTTTTTAAAGATATTGCTTCAAAAAATGCGGCGATTATTGATCGTGTCTGTGAATTGTATGACAAGAAACGTCCTGTCTTGCTTATCACACGAACAGCTGAATTGGCTGAGTACTTTTCCATGCAGTTTTTCGACCGAGATATTCCCAATAACTTGCTGATCGCACAAAATGTCGCAAAAGAAGCACAGATGATTGCTGAAGCGGGACAATTGGGTGCGGTCACAGTTGCGACGAGTATGGCAGGTCGAGGAACGGATATCAAACTGGCAGAAGGTGTGAAAGAACTCGGTGGACTGGCAGTCATTGTGAGTGAGCATATGGAGAATAGCCGTGTTGATCGACAGCTGCGTGGACGTGCTGGCCGACAAGGTGACCCCGGCTCATCTCAGATATACATTTCGCTCGAAGACTATGTGGTACAACGCTGGGGCAAGAGTAAGCTTTTAGACAGCACACAACTTGAGCGTATTAGCGAACAAGGATTGGATGAGAGTCGACTATTCCAACAGCGTGTAAAACATATTGTGACACGTGCACAGCGTGTGTCTGAAGAGCAAGGGATTGCCATGCGAGAAATGGCGAATGAATACGAAAAAAGTTTGAGTGCGCAACGTGAGATTATTTATGAAGAACGTGACCGTGTGCTGAATCAATGGGATATCGACAAGATGGCATTACGTCAGCTTGCGACAGAAGTATTCCATCAAGCGTATCGCAAACAATCTCTGAATGATGAAGAGAACTTGCGCAATTATATTTACCAGCAAATTAGTTTCCAGTATACAGGGCAGTTAGAAGAGATTGATTTAAATCGTGAGCAAGCCGTTGTGGCACATCTCGTATCATTATTTGAACAACAACTGGATGCACAACAGCAAGTCATCGGTGATTCATACATGTTTATGCGATTTGTACAGAAGGCGATTCTAAAAGCGATAGACAGCAATTGGATACAACAAGTCGATCATTTACAACAACTGCGTGGGAGTATTAATAACCGACAAAATGGGCAGCGTAATGCTATCTTTGAATACCACCGCGTTGCATTGGCATCTTTTGAATCCATGCGAGATGTCATTAAAGCACATATCATCCATAACTTATGTCAAAGCGTGGCAACATTTGATAAGCAAGGTGATCTGGTAATACATTTTCCAAATTAAAGAGGTGATCTGAAACGTGACAATTTATAATGTTAACTTTGGTATTGGCTGGGCGAGTAGTGGCGTAGAGTATGCCCAAAGTTACCGAGCAAAGCTCCTAAGAGAACTGAATGTATCGACGAAGTTTGTATTTTTAGAGTTTATTAATAATGAGAATATCCAGACATTGACAGAAAATATTGGGTTCAAAGATGATGAAGTGATCTGGCTCTATCAATACTTTACAGATATCCCAGTTGCGCCAACAACATATACTGTGACCGATATCGTGAATGATATTGCTGAATCTGTGGAGCGTGAGACGCATGAAGGGAAGATCAAGCGTCTCTACTTACCGGGTGAACAGAATTTTATTACTTGTTATTTGAAGTATGCAGATCAAGACATTGTGGACCGTGCAGAATTTGTTGTGAACGGTATGCTCGTACGTAAAGATTTTTACAGTTACGTACGTACTTTTTCGGAGTACTATGCGCCAAGTGATCAAAAGGCAAAGGTGTATATGCGTCAGTTTTATAATGAAGATGGCACAGTTGCATATACGGAATATATTGACGGTCAGACGAATATGTATGACTTTCCAAATAACAAGTTATACAGTCGTGAAGCGTTTATTGCGTACTTTATCGAACAGTTGAACTTAAATTCCGAAGATATCGTCATTCTTGATCGTGCAACAGAAGTAGGACAAGCTATTTTACAAAACATAGGACCTGCCAAAATAGGGGTCGTCGTTCATGCAGAACATTTCAGTATCAATGCGACGGATGATGATCATATCTTGTGGAACAATTACTATGAATATCAATTTGCACAACATGATGAAATTGACTTTTACATCACTGCGACAGACTTACAAAATCAAATTTTAACAGAACAATTTAAAAAGTATTTGGATGCAACGCCGAGAATTGTAACGATTCCAGTAGGCAGTGTGCATGAACTCAAACAACCTAACGCTAAGCGCCGCCCGTATTCGATGATTAGCGCATCAAGACTGGCAAGTGAAAAGCATATTGACTGGCTCGTACGTGCGGCAATCATTGCGAAACAATCAGTGCCAGAGTTGCAGTTCGACATTTATGGTGAAGGCGGTCAAAAGGAAACGTTGCGAACACTCATTCAAGAGCATCATGCCCAAGAGTTTATTCACTTAAAAGGGCACGTTAAGTTGGACGATGTTTATGCGAACTATAAACTGTTCGTATCAGGGTCAACAAGTGAAGGATTTGGATTAACCTTGTTAGAAGCGGTTGGCTCTGGACTCGGTATGATTGGTTTTGATGTGAATTATGGGAATCCGACATTCATTAGAAATGAACAGAATGGTTATCTCATCCCTATTGACGTGAAAGAAGAGAGCACAGATGAGATTGTGGCACGTTATGCGGAACAAATCATTCGATTCTTTAATGATGGACCAAGTGAACCACATCAAGTGTCATATCAATTAGCGCGTCCATACCTTACACCAGATGTGCAACAACAATGGCAAGATTTGATTTCGGAGGTGTCCCATGATTAATCTATTTGAGCATTTTGATCATCAAGCGCAAACACTGTATACAACGTTACAACTTGCTGGTTACAAGCATGAGACGATTGTTTTGGAAGATAACGGATTTTTACCAGCATCCATCATCACACCGTATCGTTATTTTGCAGAGTATCAGATTTCAGACAATGCCAAGTCTCGGTACTTCAATCAAATCGATATTCCACGCTACTGGGAAATTGACGGAAATAACAGTGAAGCAATGATCAAGGATATGGGGAAAGTACGTGGTGAGATTCGTTACCATCAAGGTTTGAAACCACGTATTGTGGATCGTGTCGAATGGATAGATGAACAGGGGCGTTTACAATATGTGGATCATTACACACAAGAAGGTGTTTGCTTTGCGAAGACAGTCTACAATCTAAAAGGTGAGAAGATATTCCGTAGATACCTAGACCAACAGGGATATGAAGTGATCTATGAGAATTATGTGGCGCAATCGATCATCCTCAATTGGCAAGGTAAGTCACATCACTTCAGCGATAAAGTTGAATTTCTACAATTTTTTATCAATTCATTGCAGTTGGACTTGAATGGTTTTATCATCAATTCGTTAGGTATGCCATTCCTACTGAGTTATCGTTTAGATATGCATGGCAACGACATCTTATTCTGGCAAGAACAGAGCGATGGCAATGTCCCGGGAAATATGAAATTGATGTTAGAAAATCATCATACGAGACAATATCGTGTCGTTGTACCAGATCTACAAGAATATGATGTTTTGACGCAGCAGATGTCAGCAGCAGAACGTCAATATGTGTTTAAAGGTGGCTATATTTATGACTATAAGCGCCAAAATATGTATCAACCAAAAGTTGTCACGATGACTAACTCAGATCAGTTGCCACATATCGAAGCAATAGTAGAAGCTTGCCCAAATGCGACGTTCCATATCGGTGCTGTCACTGAAATGTCGGATAAGCTTATGGCAATGGAAAGATACGACAACGTTAAACTTTTCCCTGCCATTGAGATTGGAACGGTGAACCAACTCTATCAATCATGCGACATTTATTTAGATATTAATGAAGGTGGCGAGATTATTAATGCTGTCCGCAGAGCATTTGATCATGACTTACTCGTTTTAGGATATGAGCAGAATGCCCATAATAAGGCCGTTACAGCACCTGAAAACTTGTTCAGTAAAGAAGGACAAGGTGTTTCAGAACTGATACAAGCATTGAAAGATATTCAGCGCAAGCCACGTTACTTCAAAGCACGACAGACGTATCAAAAAGCACATGTACATGAAGTCAGTGTGAAAGACTTCAATCGTGTGATGTCACAACTTTTTAAATAAATTCAGTAAAAAGCCGTATCACAAGCATACATTGCTTGAACGATACGGCTTTTGTGCGTTTATTTTAAATGTTTTTGGAAAAAGTCATCGATTATATCGAAAGGAATGATATCGAGACGGTCGTACAAGTCTACATGAGATGCACCCGGAATGATATGGAATTCTTTGTTATCACCTTTCAGTTGTTTATACGTATCTTCGCTGAAATAGAATGAGTGTGCAGCATCACCGTGAATGAGTAGTACAGCACTTTCTAATTCATCGATGTAATGTAACAACGGTGTGTTGATAAATGAGAGGGGTATTGTGATAGACCAACCTCTATTTGAGTTTAATGAACGTGGATGATAACCACGTGGTTGTTTGTAGTACGCATAGTAATCTTTTACAAATTGTGGTGCATCGTCTGGTAATGGATCAACCACACCACCAGCAAGTTCTGGATCTTGAGAAGCAAAGTCTTGCGTACGTTGTGCATTGAGTTGTTTTTTCTTTTCTAAGCGTTGTTCTGGGCTGTCTTCTGCATCATAATACCCTTTCGCATTCACACGACTCATATTGTACATAGTGGTAGCAACTGTTGCTTTGACACGTGTATCAATCGCTGCGGCATTTAATGAAAGGCCGCCCCAACCGCATATACCAATAAGTCCAATACGTTCTTTGTCGACAAGATGGTGGTTACTTAGGAAGTCAACGGCAGCTTGGAAGTCTTCTGTGTTGATGTCTGGTGCAGCCATGTAACGTGGTGTGCCCCCACTTTCACCAGTATAAGAGGGGTCAAATGCAATTGCGAGATATCCTTTCTCTGCCATTTGTTGTGCATATAGGCCAGAAGATTGTTCTTTAACTGCGCCGAATGGACCACTTACTGCAAGTGCAGGTAACTGTTCGTTACCGGCATCTTTAGGAAGATATAAATCTGCAACAAGTGTAATGCCGAAGCGGTTCGGAAATGTGACTTTTGAATGGATTACTTTATCACTTTTTGGAAATACTTTGTCCCAAGCTTGTGTGATGTGTAAATGTGTTGTGTATGTCATAATAACGCCTCCTATGAAGATTCAATCATTTTTAGTATACGTGCAGGGTTACCAGCAATAATGGTGTTTGGTGGAACATCTTTCGTGACTAAAGCATTGGCACCTACCACTGCGTTTTCACCAATCGTGACGCCCGGTAAAATCGTTGCAGCTGCACCAATCCACGCATTGCGCTTAATCGTAATAGGTTTCAAGACGAGCGACCGTCTCGTTTGTGGGTCGATATCATGATTGACTGTTATCAAGTTGACACGTGGTCCAATCAATACGTGATCTTCTAGTGTGATACCACCGAGATCTGTAAACATGACGTTGCTGTTGATGAACACATGTTTGCCGATTGAGATATGTTTGCCAAAGTCTGTATTGAAAGGTAGGTTGACCTGAAGGGTTGAATCAATCGGATGCCCGGTTATCTCTTCTAATAGTTGGTGTTGTAATTCTTGTGTTGCCGGTTGTGTATTCAAAGTCATAATGCGTTGTGCATTTGCATTGACCACTTCATGAATTTTTGTGAAAAGTGGATTGTCGACATGAATCGGTGTACCGATGAGTATATCGTCCCATAAATATTGAACCATTTGTTTCACCCCAATCAGTATAAAAAGTATGTAAAACTATCGTATAATGAAGTGGATTATATTACCAATACCTATATTGAATGGAGTATTATGCCTTAAAAGCATGGGAGTGAGAAGATGGAAAACAGAGTCTTACGTTACTTTTTAACGGTTGTATCAGAAGGAAATATCAGTGCAGCTGCGCAGTTACTACATGTTACTCAACCAACATTGTCTCGTCAGTTGAAAGGTTTAGAAGAGGAATTAGATGTGACATTGTTCAAGAGAAAAGGAAAACATATGACATTAACGCAAGAAGGTCGTTACTTGGCTGAACAAGCGAAGAATATTTTAAACCTTGTTGATGCGACAACATCAAATTTAGCCAAGAGCCATGATATGTACGGAACTGTCACGATTGGATTAGCAGAGTCTCGAGCGGTTATTTCAATTGCCAAAGCGATAAAAGATGTTCAGCAGACGTATGCGAATACTCGCTTTCATATTCAAAGTGGTAATGCACAACAAGTTTTGGAACAGCTAGATAATGGTCTGTTAGACTATGGTGTGATTGTAGAGCCGATTAACAAGGTTGAATATGAAACTTTATCGTTGAATGATGAAGACGTATGGGGTGTATTGACACAAAAGGATGGGCCACTCGCACAATATGAAAGTGTCACGGCAACACAATTAGTCGGCTTGCCACTCATCGTATCTGCACAACAAGGTACGACACGCATGCTTGCTAACAAATTAGGGCTTGATGAAACATCATTAGATATTGTAGCGCAATACAATTTACTTTATAACGCCTCGTTGCTCGTGCAGGAACATGTTGGACATGCAGTGACACTGGATGGGATTATCAATACAACAGGTACGGACTTGATATTTCTTCCCCTTAAACCCCAGATTACTTCTAAGTTGAGTGTTATTTGGAAACGTGGCAAGCCTTTATCCACCAGTGCCCAATTCTTTTTGGAAAGGTTAAAGTTAATTCTTTCAAGCGATGTGTAATAGATTTAATAATTAGCTTTTCAAACTTTATATAATTGCAAACTTTTCGGTTAATATTACAATATCATTGTATGATTTTTATTGTGCAAGTGACTATATTTTATTGCGAATCACATCTATGGCGGCAGAAACATGAGTTTTCTGTCGCCTTGTTATTTAACGAATTCTCATTGAATTTTCATTTAAACATTGTATTTTAATCATTTAAATAAAAATAATTATTTAGTTGTATCAAAAAACGACCGTGTGTAGAATATCAGAATAGCTCTATATTTCAATAGACAAGAGAAGGATATAGGCTATGTTGATATCAAAATTATTGACGGGAGATTTGCAATGACGAGAAAATTGAGAGAATTTAAAAGATGTCTCAGTGAAGAAAAAGCCAGAGTACGTTTGTATAAGTCTGGAAAAAGCTGGGTCAAAGCAGGAATTAGAGAATTTAAGTTGCTAAAGATGCTAGGCTTGTCGTTGTTAACTGATACGGTTGATAAAACAAACAATGATACGACAACTATCGGTAGCCGAATCAAAGACAATGCGTTAAAAACCACTGCCATATCGGGTGGTTTATTTACTTTCAATATGTTGCATGATCAACATGCTTTAGCAGCATCAGAAGCCCCTATCGCATCGGAAATTACAGTACATAGTCAAACCATTGGAGATCAAACTTCAGTGACAATTGATCAATCGCAAACATCAGAGAGTGAATCTGCAACTATTGATGACTCACAAGTTGGAAGTGAAGCTTCTGTATTAAGCGAAGATCAAATCACAGATAGCAGTGATATATCACAGTCTGCAGACAGTACAAGGTCACAATCAATAAGTAGTGAATCAACATCTACTTCAGAAGTATCAGAGAGTCAATCGACTTCGGAAACATCATCTGAGCACACACATACTTCTATATTAGATAGTGAAACGTCGACTTCATTACTACATGAACAATCAAACACTTCTACGAGAACAACAACTTCAGACAGTGCTAGTTCAGAACAGCCAACATCACTTATAGCAAGAACACAACATACTCCAGTACATACATCAACAGATAAGGCTGTAAGTTCACAGCCAACCTATATTTCTAAAATTATCAAAAACGACCTTCAAAATTTTGGGGGCACAGCGTTTCGTTCTGTACACCATTCATATTATAGTACAGCATCAAGAATTCCAGCTGAGCAAGTGTTTACAGGTTCTGGCCGAGATACAAAGGTAAATCTACCAATTTATTATAAGTTGAAAGTGCTCAATGATGGACACCAACTGACATTCATTTATACGGTTTCTTATGACAATCCTGATACGCCATACATTGAAACACCAGAACTACCAAGAGATGTAACGATTACGAGTACAAGACAAGGAACGTTCCCAGTATTGAAGTTAAGTCCAGGGTTTGGTGCACCGGTACCGGCTAGAATTGGTATTACGTTACCAGGCTACAACACAGATGTTTTTAAAGACGGTAAGTCTCAAAATGTCGCTGTTCATGATTGGTATGGGACACAAGACTATACTTGGACGTCTGGTGTTTTAACAGGGCCGATTGCGAATCAAGGTTATGGTTTAACTTCTATCGTGACAGTTCCTATTTCAGATGCATCCCAAGATCTAGAATATTGTTTCATTCCACATGGTACACAAGATGATCCATCACAAGGACGCGTGAACTACTTCCACGATATTCTTAAGCCGAATGATAGCTCAGGGAATATTGTAGATGGTGGTTACAATCCAACAGCAGAAGAATCAGAAAGTACTTCTATTAGACAATCTGAGGAATTGAGTGAAATACAATCGAATAGCCGGAGATTAAGCGAGAGTGAGTCACGTAGTCTTGGCGAAAGTTGGACATCGGTAAGTGAATCAAGAAGTGCATCGGAAAGCACGTATATTGAACAGTCTATCAGTGATTTTTATAGCCGTTCACACAGTCAGTATTGTAGTCAATCACTTGCAATTGAAGAGCAGAGCAGCACTTCAAGATCACAAAGCATTTCTATTAGAGAGTCAATGAGTGATGATGCAGCGAATAGTCGTTCTGTATCACTGAGTCAACTATATAGTGAAATTGATTCACGTAATGCTGATTACTCTCACTCTGTTTCCCAATCTATATCGATTTCTACTGAAGAGAGTGAATACGAATCAGGTAGTCGTCGTTTTAGCGAGATAGACTCAAGAAGTCTTTCATATAGTCAACACCTTTCAGAACAAGACTCTAGAAGTATATCGGAGCGTGATTCAAGCTATGATAGTTATAGTAGAAGTCTTTCGCAACGTGAGTCGTTGATAGATAGTATATCTACAAGTAATTCGCAAAGAGACAGTGAACGCATTAGCGATAGTGTATCGAGAAGTACAAGTCTGTCTAACTCAGAAAGAGACTCAAGAAGCCAATCTGAGCGACAGTCATTAATCAATAGTGTCTCAACAAGTAACTCACAATCTATTAGTGAACGTGATCAATCAATAAGCCAACGCGAGAGTCAAAGTATTTCAGCAAGTACAAGCGCATCATTGGCTGCAAGTGAAAGTGCATCGGCAGCTACAAGTAGAAGTACATCATTGTCTGACAGTACAAGTGTCTCACTTGCTGCGAGTGAAAGTGCATCAATCTCAGCAATTAAATCAACATCTGTATCAACTAGTGAAAGTATATCCGCGTCATCAAGTGCGAGCTTGAGTACATCTATTTCAACAAGTGGAAGTAAATCACTATCTGAAAGTATCAGTGCATTGGAGTCTGTGAGCAGTTCAATTAGTGCGAGCACAAGTAGCTCAATCAGCCAATCCACAAGCACAAGTGCATCAGCATTATTAAGTGATTCAGTGAGCACATCAGCAAGTGCAAGTAAGTCATTATCTGAAAGTATCAGCGCATTAGAATCTGTGAGTCGCTCAGCAAGTGTGAATACAAGTGACTCAATTAGCCGTTCAACAAGTACAAGTGCATCAGCATCATTAAGTGATTCAACAAGCAAATCGGCAAGCGCAAGTAAATCATTGTCAGAGAAGGAAAGTACGTCAACATCGTTGAGTACAAGAGAAAGTGAATCAGTTTCAGGAAGTAAATCAGCGAGTGCAAGTAAATTGCTGTCAGAGAGCGAAAGTACGTCAACATCGTTGAGTACAAGAGAAAGTGAGTCAGTTTCAGGAAGCAAGTCAGCGAGTGTGAGTAAATCGTTATCAGAAAGCGAAAGTACGTCAACATCGTTGAGCACGAGAGAAAGTGAGTCAGTTTCAGGAAGCAAGTCAGCGAGTGCAAGTAAATCATTGTCAGAGAGCGAAAGTACGTCAACATCGTTGAGTACAAGAGAAAGTGAATCAGTTTCAGGAAGCAAATCAGCGAGTGCAAGCAAATTGTTGTCAGAGAGCGAATCAACATCAGCGAGTATCTCAACATCTGAAAGTAACTCAGAAAATGTAAGAAGAAACTCAATAAGTGCGAGTGAGTCAACCTCCGAAAGTGAAAGGGTATCAACATCAATAAGAGATTCTATATCGACAAGTGAGAGTAACTCAGCATCGTTGAGAAATTCCGAATCAACGAGTGAAAGCACATCAATTTCAGTAAGAAATTCGATGGAAGCCAGTAATTCGGTATCAGCCAGTGAAAGAGACTCAGCATCATTAAGAGACTCTGAATCAGTAAGTGAGAGAGACTCGATATCATTAAGAGAATCAGTGTCGACAAGCGAAAGTACATCGTTATCGATTAGCGTAAGAGAGAGCGAATCAGTTTCAGGAAGTAAGTCAGCAAGCTTAATTAAGTCGTTGTCAGAAAGTGAGTCAACTTCAGCGAGTATCTCAACATCCGAAAGCAACTCAGAAAATGTAAGAAGAAACTCAATAAGTGCGAGCGAATCGACAAGCGAAAGTGAAAGAGTATCAACATCAACAAGTGAGAGTAACTTAGCATCAATGAGAGGCTCAGAATCTGTAAGTACAAGTACATCAATTTCGGCAAGCAATTCGGTATCAGTCAGTGAAAGAGACTCATCATCGTTGAGAGACTCAGTATCAACAAGTGAAAGTACGTCGTTATCGATCAGCGCAAGAGAAAGTGAATCAGTTTCAGGAAGCAAATCAGTGAGTGCAAGCAAATCCTTGTCAGAGAGCGAATCAACATCAGCGAGTATCTCAACATCTGAAAGTAACTCAGAAAATATAAGAAGAAACTCAATAAGTGCGAGTGAGTCAACGTCCGAAAGTGAAAGAGTATCAACATCAACAAGTGAGAGTAATTCGACGTCAATAAGAGACTCTGAATCTATAAGTGAAAGTACATCAACTTCAGCAAGAAATTCAGAAAGTGTTGAGAGAGATTCAGTTTCAGCAAGTGAGAGCGAATCAACGTCGTTAAGAAATTCTGAATCGATAAGAAATTCAGAGTCGTTGAGAGAATCAGTGTCGACAAGCGAAAGTACATCGTTATCGATCAGCACAAGAGAAAGTGAATCGGTTTCGGGAAGTAAATCGGCGAGCGCAAGCAAATTGTTGTCAGAGAGCGAATCAACATCCGCAAGTAACTCAGAAAATGTAAGAAGAAACTCAATAAGTGCGAGTGAGTCAACAAGTGAAAGTGAAAGGGTATCAACATCAATAAGAGATTCGATATCGATAAGTGAGAGTAACTCAGCATCGTTGAGAAATTCCGAATCAACGAGTGAAAGCACATCAATTTCAGTAAGAAATTCGATGGAAGCCAGTAATTCGGTATCAGTCAGTGAAAGAGATTCAGCATCGTTGAGAGACTCTGAATCAATAAGAGATTCGATATCAACAAGTGAGAGTAACTCGGCATCGTTAAGAGACTCTGAGTCATTGAGAGACTCATCATCAATAAGAAACTCTGAGTCAGTAAGTGAAAGTAATTCTGTATCGTTAAGGAATTCGGAATCAATGAGAGACTCTGAGTCAGCGATTGAAAGCAATTCAATATCAATAAGAGATTCGGTATCAACAAGTGAGAGTAACTCAGTATCGTTGAGAGAATCAGAGTCATTAAGAGACTCATCATCAACAAGTGAGAGCAATTCGACGTCAATAAGAAACTCTGAATCAGTAAGGGAAAGTGCATCAATTTCAGCAAGCAATTCAACATCAGTAAGTAACTCAGAAAATGTTGAGAGAGATTCGATATCAGCGAGTGAAAGTGAATCAACATCATTAAGAGACTCTGAATCAATAAGAGATTCGACATCAGTAAGTAACTCAGAAAATATTGAGAGAGATTCAGTATCAGCGAGTGAAAGCGAATCAACATCGTTAAGAGAATCCGAGTTGTTGAGAGACTCGTCATCAACAAGCGAGAGCAATTCGACATCAATAAGAAACTCTGAATCAGTAAGTGAAAGTGCATCAGTTTCAGGAAGTATTTCGACATCAGTTAGTAACTCAGAAAATGTTGAGAGAGATTCGGTATCAACGAGCGAAAGCGAATCAACATCGTCAAGAAACTCTGAGTCAACAAGCGAAAGCATATCAGTTTCAGTAAGTGCTTCAACATCAGTAAGTAACTCAGAAAATGTTGAGAGAGATTCGGTTTCAGCGAGTGAAAGCAATTCAATATCAATAAGAGATTCGGTATCAACAAGTGAGAGTAACTCAGCATCGTTAAGAGAATCCGAGTCATTGAGAGACTCATCATCAATAAGCGAGAGTAATTCGACGTCAATAAGAGACTCTGAATCTATAAGTGAAAGCGCATCAGTGTCAGTAAGTAATTCGACATCAGCAAGTAACTCAGAAAATATTGAGAGAGATTCAATTTCAGTGAGTGAAAGCGAGTCAACATCGTTAAGGAATTCGGAATCAATGAGAGACTCAGTATCGACAAGCGAGAGCACATCAATTTCAGCAAGCAACTCAACATCAGTAAGAGATTCCGAGTCGTTGAGAAATTCAGTATCGACAAGCGAGAGCACATCAATTTCAGTAAGCAACTCAACATCAGCAAGCAACTCAGAAAATATTGAGAGAGAATCAATTTCAGTGAGTGAAAGCGAGTCAACATCGTTAAGAGAATCAGAGTCATTAAGAGACTCATCATCAACAAGTGAGAGCAATTCGACGTCAATAAGAAACTCTGAATCTATAAGTGAAAGTGCATCAGTTTCAGGAAGTATTTCGACATCAGTAAGTAACTCAACATCGTTAAGAGACTCCGAGTCGTTGAGAGACTCAAACTCAGCCAGCGAGAGCACATCGATTTCAGCAAGTAACTCAACATCAGTAAGAGACTCCGAATCAATAAGAGATTCGATATCAGCGAGTGAAAGTGAATCGACGTCGTTAAGAGACTCCGAGTCATTGAGAGACTCGTCATCAACAAGCGAGAGTAATTCGACGTCAATAAGAAACTCTGAATCAGTAAGGGAAAGTGCATCAGTTTCAGGAAGCACTTCAACATCAGTAAGTAACTCAGAAAATGTTGAGAGAGATTCGTTATCAGCGAGCGAAAGTGAATCAACGTCGTCAAGAAACTCTGAGTCAACAAGCGAGAGTACATCAATTTCTGTAAGTACTTCAACATCGTTAAGAGAATCAGAGTCATTGAGAGACTTATCATCAATAAGCGAGAGTAATTCGATATCAATAAGAAATTCTGAATCAGTAAGTGGAAGTGCATCAGTTTCAGGAAGTAATTCGACATCAGTAAGCAATTCAGAAAGTGTTGAGAGAGATTCAGTATCAGTGAGTGAAAGTGGATCAACGTCGTTAAGAGATTCAGATTCATTGAGAGATTCAGTATCAACAAGTGAGAGTAGCTCAGCATCGTTAAGAGAATCTGAGTCATTGAGAGACTCATCATCAATAAGCGAGAGTAATTCGACATCAATAAGAAACTCTGAATCAGTAAGGGAAAGTGCATCAGTTTCAGGAAGTATTTCAACATCAGTAAGTAACTCAGAAAATGTTGAGAGAGATTCAGTTTCAGCAAGTGAAAGCGAGTCAACATCGTTAAGAGAATCCGAGTCGTTGAGAGACTCGTCATCAACAAGCGAGAGCAATTCGACGTCAATAAGAAACTCTGAATCTATCAGTGAAAGTACATCCATTTCAGGAAGTATTTCGACATCAGTAAGTAACTCAGAAAATATTGAGAGAGATTCAGTATCAGCGAGTGAAAGCGAATCAACATCGTTAAGAGAATCCGAGTCGTTGAGAGACTCGTCATCAACAAGCGAGAGCAATTCGACATCAATAAGAAAATCTGAATCAGTAAGTGGAAGTGCATCAGTTTCAGCAAGTGAAAGCGAATCAACATCGTTAAGAGATTCCGAGTCATTGAGAAACTCAAACTCAGCCAGTGAGAGCACATCAACATCAGTAAGTAACTCAGAAAATATTGAGAGAGATTCAGTATCAGTGAGTGAAAGCGAGTCAACATCGTTAAGAGACTCAGGGTCGTTGAGAGACTCAAACTCAGCCAGCGAAAGTACATCAATTTTAGTAAGCAATTCAACATCAGTAAGTAACTCGTTATCAATAAGTGAAAGTAATTCAGCATCAGTAAGTGATTCTTTATCGATAAGCGACTCAGTATCGTTAAGCACATCGATATTGATTAGTGATGTTACGACAAATTCATTGGCACCAACGAATAGTTTCCGCATAGCGCCACATGCACCGTCATTGGCACCGATTAGCCACTCGGATTCAACTTCAACACATACAAGTGAGTCCAAGTTGCCAAGTAACTCGGTATCGCCAAGTAACTCAATATCCATGAGTAAATCGGTTCATACGAGTGAGTCGTTATTACATGTGCCACCAACAGATAGCTTAGTCACGAAAGATGTACCAAAAGTAGAAGAACCTGTCAAAGAACCTGCCAAAGTGCCGGTCAAAGAACAACTTCCTGATACAGGTCAAGTGGCATCTTCTAACCATATAAGTATGATGGGTGCAATTGCTGCAATGCTTGGTGGATTAGGTTTCATGAAACGATCTAGAAAAGATGAACATCAAGAGTAGTAGACAAGATTATAAGTAAGAAAACATGCGTTAAAGAGGCAGAGAGTTGGGGCAAAAAATCAATATCAAGTTTTTGCCCCACTCCGACTGTCTCTTTGACATCATGTTAAAAAAGAGGTCTAAAGTGAAAAAGAATTTATTACATCGTATTTTTTATCAATACGAATATAAAGTTGTTTATAAAAGAGCAGCGTTTACGTTGTTTATTTTATTGATATACATATTAGGTAGCCATGTGACGATTGTAGATGAATCGAGTGTACGAGTGTATAATCAGTCATTTTATCGTCTGGCGATTTCGAATGTGGGTGGCAATATCAACACTTTGAATATATTCACATTGGGGTTGGGGCCATGGTTGACGGCATTGGTGCTCTTAATGTTATGGCGCTACCGCAATAGTGAGAAGATGTTGCATCAAACACGTCGAGAACAACACTGTCAAGAAAAGTGGTTGACGCTTATTTTTAGTCTTATACAAGGCTATTTTGTCATTCATCAATATATACGTGACGAACAGTTAGAGAAGGTCAATGTATGGATGTTGTTACTTATTCTTGTTACAGGGGCAATGATGCTCATCTGGCTGGCAGATCAAAATGTGCGATATGGCATAGCAGGCGCGATGCCCATTGTGTTGATAAGTATTATTAGAACGCTTTTTCATCAGAAGGTGTCTACTTTTTCAATGGATAGACATATGATGTTTTTCGTTATTGGAGCGATTGTGATAGTTATGATCATCTTGTTATTCCTAGAATTAGTAGAGTACCGTCTGTCATATTACAACATCATGCAAGTAGAACAAACACAGCTGTCATCATTTGTTGCTTGGAAGTTGAATCCAGCAGGTAGTATTACGATTATGATGAGTTTGTCTGTTTATATTCTGATCAATAGTTTGCTGAATATGGCGATGTTTTTTCTAACTGGAACGTTTGAAAACATATCACTAACGCAGCTTAGTCATCCGATAGGAGTTACGCTATATATCGTGATACAGATTCTGTTGGGGTATGGACTCTCACGTTTGCTCATTAATACGAAGCAAAAGTCAAAGGAGTTCCTGAAAGGCGGACATTATTTTGAAGGTATTTCGCCGGGTGTAGATACTGAAGTGTATCTTCATGAAAGGGCACGTATTATCTGTTGGACAGGGTCACTTATTGTTGGATTGATTATGGGTATACCACTCTACCTATCATTAATGTTGCCACATCTGTCACAACAAGTTTATTTTGCGATTCAATTTATGATTTTGATGTACATCGGTATGAATATCGCAGAGACGATTCGGACCTATTTCTATTTCGATAAATATCAGCAGTTTTTAACAAAATATTGGTAAGGAGCTTAAGATGAAGTATTTTATACCGGCTTGGTATGATGCGCAGCGTTGGTGGCAGAGTAATGCAAAGCCACTCATCCATAGACGGACTGTGACTGCCTTCGATGATATGATCAGTCTCATGTCGATGCATCGTAAAAATAAAAGCCCGTTTCAATTAATCATACCCAATTATGCACCGGATTTACGCACATTTCTACATCGATATGATCTTTATGATGTGACGTATTGGTCTGTCTTTGATGCCATTCAAGGTTTTACTCATCGTACACCTCGTGCGGTGGATTATCGTGAGTTAGATTGGCCAGAAGGGACGGAGTTTTTGCACCTTTCTCAAATGATACGTGCCTATATGCCGAATAATATGTACGCTAATGTTCACTTCAACCAAGATGGCTATGTGATTTGGATAGAGGTGTTTCAACAAAATATCCGACGATATCGTTATTTGATTGATGACCGTGGTTTTGTATCGAGTGTCATCTATTTCGATGAGTCTGGTGAAGATTTGCAACAACGTTACCTTACAGGTGAGGGTGATTGGATCTTACAGGAGTGTTTGAAGTCAGGCAGTGTCATAGTGAACGGTCGATACCAAGATTATTTTAAACACAATCAATATCAATCAATGACATCAGTGATTCATGAATATTTGAAGTCATATTGTACAACGGTACTTGAAGCGGATGATGTCGTTATTGCGGCGGCAGATAAGCGACATCAACAGATGATTATATCGTTGTTCGAACTGCATAAGCTCTGTTTTTCTGTATTTCAACAACGAGAGTATCTAGATGAACGGACATTACCACATGCTGCTTCTGACATTTATTGGTTAGTGGATACTCTTGAAAATGAGCGAGTATTAACAGCGCATCAAGCAGTTGTGCAAATGAAACATCCTATCATGCGTGTGACACCTTTTGATGTTCAAACGATGTCGAACATTAGTAGTCAACTACATGAAACGTATATTGGTGTATGGTTAGATATTGAAGATGAAGCAATGTGTCAACAGATGTGGTCACAACTAGTGGGTTATCTTGAACAAGACGACACTTTACGCTTAACACTATTAACGAAAAAGAAAATACATGCACATCCACAATGGATACATGAAGCAATCGCACGTGTGAATAGACAATTAAACGCACAGAATACGGTTTCTGAAACAGAAGCAGATTTAATGGAACAACCAGAACCGATTGATTATGTCAAAATGAAGTATTTACCATTCGAATCTGATTTGATTGAAGCAATTTCAACATTACGTGTTGTTGTCGATTTGTCCCAAGAACCGGACCTATACTTACAAATCTGCTGTTTAAGTGCAGGGCTTCCACAAATTAATAGGATTACAACGGATTATGTCACACACGGGATGAATGGTTGTGTAGTAGCAGATGAGACAGAGCTTGTTGCAGCATTAGATGTGTATTTAAAACATCTTAAAAATTGGAATCAAAGTTATGCCTATGCGATGAAGTTAGCAAAGCAATATACGTCAGATAAGATTATTGCGCAGTTAGATGGATTGATAGAAGGTGAAACAGATGGCACGACAATTTAAAGTGTTACAGATTGGTGGTATAGATGAGACGACGTATTTCATACCACAAAAGGATACAGAATGGCATTTTATACCATCGATAGAAGGGGTGAGTGACATCGATGCGTTGGCAGAGTGGAAGCCATTCGACCTAATTTACGTTCAAGCGCCCTATTCAGAGATGTTAATGACAGTTTTCGAACGTTATAGTGAACCTTATTCAACGTATATTGATCAAATGTATTGGAATGAACAGTTCAAAAATCATTCACTCATTCAGCAAAAAGTCATTCGTCCATTCGTTTATCAAGATGACAGTGATAGACATCGTAAGTTGAAGGCTGTCGCATTTCCCGGGCAATATGGGGATAAAGTTTCGCCCATTCAATGTCAGGTGAATGCTGACTTCAAAGGGGCTAGTCATTATGAGGGCAACGATGTGTTAGTCGTTCAAGGAGAGTTTGGTACAGAGATGCGTCCACTACTCTCATGGAAACAAAATCTAATCTATGACCATCATAAAATCATACAAATATGGCCTCAGTATACAGTATCGGAAGGTGTCGAAGTTGAGTATGTTTTCCATCTTGTGCCATTTAATTCGAACAATGAAGTAGATACGGTGTTTGTTCGTCGACAGGATGATTTGAAAGTACCACTGGAGATTTCACCGAGAGAAGAAGATGCGTATATTGTTGTCAGCATGCGTGCAAAAGGACAAGGTGTTATCCGTGTTGGCGCCATTCATAAACGATGGTCTCGACTTGATATGGGACAGTTTATTTTAGGTGGTGAACGCTATGTGAATGAGAACACAGATGAATTTATTCACTACTTTAACCCGGGTGATCGCAAGCCACCACTCAATGTATATTTTAGTGGTTATCGCTCTGCGGAAGGATTTGAAGGCTATTTTATGATGAATAAACTCCAGTCTCCCTTCATGCTGATTGGAGACCCACGTACAGAAGGTGGTGCTTTTTATCTCGGTTCCGATTCATACGAACAGGCGATTAAAGATGTTATTCAGAAGCGATTGGACGAACTCGGTTTTCAAAGAGAGGACCTCATCTTGTCAGGATTATCGATGGGATCTTTTGGTGCATTGTATTACGGTGCGCAAATGCAACCTGCCGCAGTAGTTGTTGGGAAGCCTTTAGTAAATCTTGGAACTATTGCAGAAAATATGGCACTCGTACGTCCGGAAGACTTTGGAACAGCCCTTGACGTGATCTATAAAAATACAGGCGACTTGACAGATGAATCACTTACAATGATGAATCAAAAGTTTTGGAATAAGTTTACTCACACAGATTTATCGAAGACGACATTTGCGATTTCATACATGGCCCATGACGATTATGACCGACAAGCATTTGATATGATGCTCCCCATTTTAAGCCGACAGCATGCACGTGTGATGAGTCGTGGCGTTCCAGGACGTCATAATGATGATTCATCAACCATTACAAGTTGGTTTGTAAATTTCTTTCATATGATTCTGGAGCAACAGTTTGGAAGGAGACGTGAAAATGTATCATAAAAGTCATGTGATTCGATGGAGAGAGGTTGCATCCGATACGTTTATGTACGGAACACGGCTCATATTTCATGAAGGTGAGACGGTGTTTGAAAATGCGCGCATGCCTTCGGGAATCGTGATGCATGCTTGGAAGATGATTACTGATTATACGATGGAGAAAATGGTGCCACAGTTGCCGATTTTGAAACATGGTCAAACTTATCGTTTCCGCTTTGATTATGATGTAATACCCGAAGGTCATCTTTATGCGAAAATGATCTTCAAACGACGAAACGGGACAGAATTGGAGTCGCTCATCATCAAAAGTAAAGAAATTGTAGTGACATACCCAACAGAAGCTTTTACATATGAATTACAACTGATTAATGCGGCTGTGACTCAGGTGCATTTTCGATCGATAGAAATCAGTGAGTATGATGAAAATCATAGAAATGAACCAGAACTTTATATTTCTCCCATATATCAAGAAAGTGCGCATAGCACAGTGATGAATGTCGTTTTTCAGGAATCTGATGGGCTGTCACGAGATGTGATTGCAGGATGGGACAATGTGATTCTCATTGAACATTGGGGCTATGATACGCAAGATAAGATTGCCCATTGCTTACGTCCATTACAACAAGGGTATCATCTAAATTTTATTGGTTATGCTCGGCAATCGAATCAAATGGCATATACATTAGCAGCAGCTATGGGAGAGACGGCTTGGGTGACTGAAAGTATGCCAGAAAAGGTAACAACAGTGGATGTAAGACAATATGGACGAACAGATGTATTTGACTTTCCAATGTCGATTGTCACACCTTTGTTGCAACCGAGTTATCAGCTGCAATATTTGGATATGGAACAGTTGAACGGGGGGACGTATGATGAGACGACAGATGGATAAGATCGTCAATAAACGACGATTATCCCGACTAAAGAAGACATTGAAGCGGATCAATGCTTATCAGGATACGTTTCGACAAGCGAGTGATGAGACGTTAAAACGCCAGACGCAAATATTTCGTGAACGACTTGCGGATGGAGAGACACTCACATCTCTGTTGCCAGAAGCGTATGCAGTGTTACGTGAAGCGAGTTGGCGTGTTCTTGGAATGTATCCGAAAGATGTACAAGTGTTAGGTGCCATTGTGCTGCATGAAGGACACATTGCTGAGATGCAGACGGGGGAAGGTAAGACACTCACTGCAACGATGCCACTCTATCTGAATGGTTTAACGGGTCAGGGAGCGTATTTGATCACGACGAATGATTACTTGGCACGACGTGATTGTGAAGAGATGACGCCATTGTTTGAATGGCTTGGGTTATCTATTTCGCTCGGTTTTGTCGATGAACCTGATTATGAGTATGCGCCAGGTGAGAAAGCAGCGATATATGCGCATGACATTATTTATACAACAAATGGACGCTTAGGGTTTGATTATTTGATTGATAATCTTGCTGATGGCCTTGAATCCAAGTTTTTACCGTCACTCTACTTTGGGATTATTGATGAAGTCGATTCGATTGTTTTAGACTCAGCACAAACACCGTTAGTCATATCAGGTGCACCACGACTGCAGTCTAATCTTTTTGGTATTACAAAGACATTCGTAGAGACTTTGGAAGAAGATATTCACTATGAAATTAAGAAAGATGAACAGACGGTATGGCTGACGCCAGAAGGGATTACAGAAGCGAATCACTATTTCGGTGTTGAAAATATTTATGAAGATGGACTGTTTGATCTCGTACGTAATATCAATTTGGCGTTGAGGGGGCGTCATCTTTTCGAGGAGAATTTAGATTATTTTCTATTCAACGGTGAAGTCGTATTGATTGATCGTATTACAGGACGCATGTTGCCGGGAACGAAGTTACAATCCGGACTACATCAAGCGATTGAAGCAAAAGAAGGTGTCGACATATCAGTGGATATGAGTGCTATGGCAACGATTACCTTTCAAAACTTGTTCAGACAGTTTGAAGTGTTTTCTGGGATGTCAGCAACAAGTAAGCTCGGTGAAAAGGATTTTTTTGATCTTTATCACAAAATTGTCGTGCAAATTCCAACAGATAAGCCGATTGAAAGAATAGATATGTCTGATCGTGTATTCAAGGATAATGTATCAAAAAATAATGCCATTGTTGAACGTGTATGTGCACTTCATCAACAGCAACGTCCAGTTTTGTTGATTACACGGACAGCTGAGACAGCAGAGTATTTTTCTATGCAGTTTTTTGAACGGCATATTCCGAATAACTTGTTGATTGCGCAAAATGTAGCGAAAGAAGCACAAATGATTGCTGAAGCGGGACAATTGGGTGCAGTGACAGTAGCAACAAGTATGGCAGGGCGTGGTACGGATATCAAACTGGGTGAAGGCGTGAAGGCACTCGGCGGTCTTGCGGTCATAGTAAGCGAACATATGGAGAATAGTCGTGTTGATCGACAACTTCGTGGACGTGCTGGACGTCAAGGAGATCCAGGAACGTCTCAATTTTACATTTCACTAGAAGATTATATCGTGGAGCGATGGGGCAAGCACAAGTTGTTAGAAGATGGGCAATTAGACAGAGTGGATAACGAGATGTTGCGAGAGAGTCGTTTGTTTCAACAGCGTGTGAAGCAGATTGTCACACGTGCACAACGTGTGTCGGAGGAACAAGGTGAGCATATTCGAGAGATGGCGAATGAATATGAAAAAAGTATTAGTGCACAAAGGGAGATTGTCTATGCTGAGCGCAATCGCGTACTGAAACAGTCTGAATGGACTAAGGAATCCTTGATTGCTCTAGCACGTGATGTGTTTCAAGAAGCATATCATCGACATCAATTGCATACACATACGGCATTGCAGACGTATATCTATCAGCATATCAGTTTTCAATATGATGGTGACTTGAATGGCATGAACTTACATAATAAGCAAACAGTAGTAGATATGCTGGTCGCCTTGTTTGAAGAACGTTTGGCCGAGCAAGAACGATTCATTGGTAATCACTATATGTACGTGCGCTTTATGCAAAAGGTCATTCTCAAGGCAATTGACAGTCACTGGATTGATCAAGTAGATGCTTTACAACAACTTCGCAATAACATTAACAACAGACAGAATGGCCAGCGCAATGCCATCTTTGAATATCATAGAGTTGCAATGACGACTTTTGAAATGATGTGTGGCGCTGTAAAAGCGCAGATTGTAAACAATTTATGTCAAAGTGTGCCGACGTTTGATAAAAAAGGCAAACTCTTCGTACACTTTCCAAAATAAGAGGTGAAACAAAAGGTGACAATTTATAATATTAACTTTGGTATCGGTTGGGCGAGTAGTGGTGTGGAATATGCACAAATGTATCGAGCTAAGCTACTGCGTGCGATCAGTGCACCGATGAAGTTTGTATTTTTAGAGTTTATCAGCAATGAAAATATTCAAACCTTGACGGAAAATATAGGATTTCAAGACGATGAAGTCATCTGGCTTTATCAATATTTCACAGATATTCGCATCGCACCGACAACGTATACGGTACAAGACATTCTTAGAAATGTAGCAGAACCAGTCGTACGTGAAACGCAAGAGGGCAAAGTGAGACGATTGTATTTTGATGGGCATCAAAACTTCATCACATGTTACTTGAAACAAGAAGGCGAAGAGATGGTTGATCGAGCAGAATTCGTTATTAACGGTATGCTTGTACGCAAAGATTATTATAGTTATGTACGTACATTTTCTGAATACTATGCACCGAGTGACAATGTTGCGAAGCTGTATATGCGTCAGTTTTATCATGAAGCAGGGACGATTGCATTTACTGAATATATTGATGGTGATACAAACTTATATGTCTTTCCAGATCAAAAGTTTTATAGCCGAGAAGCATTCGTGTCTTACTTCTTTCAACAACTTAATCTAACATCAGAAGACATCATTGTCATTGATCGCTCGACGGATGTCGGACAAGCAATCCTTCAGAACAAAGGAGATAGTAAAGTGGGTATTGTTGTACATGCTGAACATTTCAGTGAGCATGCGACAGATGATGATCATATATTGTGGAATAATTATTATGAATATCCTTTTGCCCAACATACAGAAATTGATTTTTATATCACTGCCACAGAACGACAAAATCAAATATTAACTGCACAGTTTAAACAATATTTGAATGCAGAGCCAAAAATCGTCACAATCCCTGTTGGAAGTCTACCTGAGTTAAGATATCCTGACAAAAAAAGAGCGCCATATACATTGATCACAGCTTCACGGTTGGCGAGTGAAAAACATATCGATTGGCTGATACGTGCAGTAGTCATCGCCAAGCAATCACTACCAGACTTACAATTCGACATTTATGGAGAAGGTGGCCAGAGAAAGGCATTACAGTCACTCATTGAAGAACAAAACGCACAAGACTATATTCACTTGAAAGGACATGTACACCTTGAAAAAGTATATGCCAACTATAAATTGTTCGTTTCTGCATCAACGAGTGAAGGGTTTGGTTTAACATTGTTAGAAGCTGTCGGTTCAGGATTAGGTATGATTGGTTTCGACGTAAACTATGGGAATCCAACATTCATTCGACATGAAAAGAACGGTTATTTAATCCCAGTCGACCCGAAAGAAGACAGCACACAACATATCGTCTCAACGTATGCAGCACACATTGTTCGATTTTTTGAAAGTGGCCCCAATCAACCACATCGTGCATCTTATCGATTGGCACGTCCTTATTTAACGACAGACATTCAACAAAAATGGCAAGATTTGATTTCGGAGGTATTGCATGATTAATTTATTTGAACACTTTGATAAAGCAGCGCACACATTGTATCACGCGCTCAAACTTGCTGGACATCATAATAAAACGATTGTGTTAGAAGATGACGGCTTTTTGCCAGAACAGATTTTGACACCATATCGCTATTTTTCACAGTATCAAGTGCAAGATGATCACAAGCCACTTTATTTCAATCAGATACAAGTACCACGTTATTGGGAGATTATCGGCAATAATACCGAAGCAACAGTGAATGATATGGGCAAGGTACGTGCATATATTCGCTATGACCGCAATTCGAAACCACGCATTGTGAGTCACGTCGAATGGTTAGACGATGCTGGACGTTTACAATATGTCGATCACTACACACAACACGGAGTTCGGTTCGCACAAACAGTCTATGATTTAACAGGAAATAAGATCTTTCGCAAATATCTAGATCAACAGGGTCATGAAGTGATTTATGAAAACTTTATTGCGCAATCTATTATTGTAAACTGGCAAGGACGTTCACATCACTTCAATCATAAAGTTGCATTCATTCACTTTTTCCTTCGTGAAGCGGGAATCGATATGAATCAATTTGTCATCAATTCACTAGGACTTCCATTTTCTGTCCTTTATCGTTTGAATGAACCAGGTCATGACTTGTTGTTCTGGCAAGAAAATAGTGGCGGCCATGTGCCCGGTAATATGTCATTAATGCTACAAGGTGAGCACACACGTGACTACCATGTCATTGTGCCAGATCAACGAGAATACGATATATTATCACAACAATTAGATATACACGCACAACAGCGACTGTTACCATCTGGATATCTTTATGATTATGCACGAACGAATCAATATACAGCCAATGTTCTAACGATGACGAACTCGGATCAAATTCATCATTTGGCAGACATTGTGCAAGCATGTCCAAAGGCGACATTCCACATCGGGGCAGTGACTGAGATGTCTGACGTCTTGATGGCGATGGATCAATATCCGAATGTACGTCTGTATCCAGCGATTGAGCGTTATACGGTTGATAAGTTATATCACAAATGTGACATCTATTTAGATATCAATGAAGGTGGGGAGATTATCAACGCCGCACAGCGTGCATTTAATCATGACATGCTCATATTAGGCTATCGAGACAACGCACATAATATAAGTGTAACGGCATCGGAAAATCTTTTTGATAAAGAAAACCGTGCAGCGCATCTGATTGAAGCATTGAAGGATATACAAAGAAAGAAACGTTACTTCAAAGTACGACTCAATTATCAAAAATCGCATGCCCATGAAATCACTGACAAAGCATTTAATCAAGTGATGACACATGTGATTCGTCAATAATAATATTCAAAAGAGTGATGTTTTCAAAATGTCACTCTTTTTCAAGTGTCTTTTTTGACAAATGTAGTTGTCTTTTTGACTTGTTTATTATACACTTTATATAAATGGTAAATATCGAAAAAGAAAGAAAGGGGATATTTTATGAAAGTGATGCGCTTCATATTAAGCATGTTGTTCGGTGGTCTCATTGGTGGTTTTGTTGGTTTGTTTTTCGTTGATACAAAAGGATTTCGTTTTTTGACAGAGTTTCATTTTGTATCTGATAATACGATGTCAATCATTGGATATATGGTTATAGGCGTAATTGCGGGACTATTTCTCTATCAATTATGGTTACAAAAACATATTCTAAAAAAGAAGAGAGAAATGGCCCAAACAATGACTGATGTACAAACAGAAACAGATCAGATGGAGTCTCGTTTAACATTGCTATTTTGGCGTGTTGGAGCCATCAATCAGTTCAACGTGTTGTTGAGTTTTATTTTTATGATATTTGCAGTACTGAATAACAGCAGCTCAATTGTATCAGTATTAATGATGATCATCTTCGCCATTGCAAGCTTAAGTACCATACCGTATAGTCTCTTTGTTAGAAAGTATGACGCACGTTTTCCAAAAGTAGGCGAGAAACAGTACACAGAAAAGGTATTAGCATTAATGGATGAAGGAGAGCGACATATTACGCTCGTCTCTATGTATAAAGTGTATACAATGAACAGTGCTTTTCTGATGATTGGAATTTTATTACTGAGTTTCTTTTCCATTGAATCAGGTGTCAATCAATCTTTAGGACTCATCATTTTAGTGCTTTTATTCGCATACAATGTATTTGGCTATCTCTTAAGAGTACGTAAATTTTATAAGTAGGGCGGGGATAATCATGAAACTAAAAGAAGTCATATCTAAAGTTCTTGAATTAGAAATCAATATCAACGTTATTTTTTATAGTGTCGTTTTCTCAGTTATTTTAAGCATTTTATTTACACCCTTTCTAGCAATTCCGATGGGGATCTTATTGTCGTTTTATATGGATAATCAATTTGAATAAGCCTATTAACAATGAAATAAGTTTTAAAAGCAATAATCTTAGTAAAATAAGGTTGTTGCTTTTTTTATTTTATTTTGTGCAAATGACTTGAATTTATATAATGAATTTATAAAATTATGTAATAGTCTAAAATATAATGTGAGATAAAAGTTGCATGTCGATAAAATTACCTTTATTGTTGAATTATATAACTAAATTTAAAAATGTATCTTTGTAGATTGTATTGAAAAGAACTTATAGATAGAACGATAGTTTTATATCAACTCACGACACCACTTTTGATTCATTTCTCATTTGTGTATATCAATTTAGAAGTTATTAATAACTATTTCCATTTATTAACATTATCCAACACATTTGCTCATGCAATTATTGAAACGTCATTTCATCACAGTCATCATAGGTCACCTATATTAGGAGGTTTTATTTAATGAATAACAAGAATAATTTTTTATCTAATCGTCTCAATAAATATTCGATTAGAAAAGTCAACTTTGGAACAGCATCACTACTCATCGGAGCAACATTATTATTTGGTGTGAACAACGATGTACAAGCGGCGGAACAGACAAAAAATAACACTGTTTCAGAAGGACAAACTGGAGAAGGCGAGCCAGCCGTCGCTGAAGCGCCAGTTAATGAAGAAACTGTCCAAGCAGAACCATCAGAAGTTGAGGCAACAGACGTATCAGAACAAGAAGAAGTAGCGACTGATGAGTCAGAAACAACAGATGTAGTAGAGGAAGAAACTACGCAAGAAGCGGAAGAAGAAATAGCGACTGAAGCGCAAACTGAAACAGAAAAAGACACAACAATAGAAGAACAAGTAGAGGGAGAAACAACATCTGAGACACAAGAAGAAAAATCACCTGTAGAAGTGATTAAACAAGAAATCTCAGAAGCATCAGAAACAGTAACAGAAGTAAAACAATCTCATAATTATCAAGGAACGAACAACGCTGTACCAACAGAAGAAGTTGTGACAGCGGGTGAAACTGTTCAGTCTAATGAGACAGTAGAAACACCAGATGTACCAGCTACACGTTATGATGCAGCAGTGGCACTTTTTGAGGAATTAGAGAAAAATAAATCATATGCGACAACAAGTGGAACAGCATTCCGTTCTGCTTTTCGTAGCGTTCCAACAACACGTGCAGCAGATACTTATACAGGGAAGATGATTGATTATCCAGGTGACTTAGTTCAAAAAATAGATGATCCTTCCACAGCACTTGCGCCAGGTAATATTAACTTTTCTCCAAGATTTGTAGATGGGAAAAGTAAATCGTACGCCTTTTTAGTAAATCCTGATGGCACGATTACGAAGAAACAACTTGCAACAAATAGTGCAAGTGGTGTCGTTGCATATAGTGGAAATTTCGTTGAGTTAAACAACAATACACCAGAAGCTTATGTGTATTTGAGTAATGTCGGAATTGCGGACGGTCATATTGTAGATGCTATTGCGAAAGTATCTGTCATCCCATCAAAAGACGGAGATCCGGCAAATACACGATATTTCTTTATGTCAGGTAGGGACTATCTTTCTCTTGCTTCAAAAAATGGTGGAGGCGCAAAAGTAGACTTAACATTTGTAGAACATAAAGACCAAAGCGAATTTGATAACTTATATGATACAGTTCAACCATCACAAACGACTAAAGATGCACTGCTTCAACAGCTTAATAACATTAAAGGTGCAGAAACATCAGTTAGTGGTTTATTAAACGTTTATGACTTAGATGATTACAGTGCAACTAAAAGTAAAGATTCAAGAAAATCGATTACATTCGAACGCGATCAAGTGAATAAACTTTATGTGAGTAATGAATCGAGACAACAAGCGACATCACTTATGGAGTTAACAGGAGAACAAGTAACTCTGACGTCTGGACCAGGTAGTGGTGGTGCTGCAACTTTAAATCATAAAAGGGTTACGGTTACGTTTGAAAATCAAAGTCAACTTAACTATACAATCACAGGTTCGGGGTCTAATGGTCCTGCATTCCATCCAGATGGCCTTTTATTATTACAAGTACCACCATATCACGTGGAAGATGTATCGACAACAACGGGGCAAGATGATCAATTTGTGATACACCAAACAGTTCCTTCACGTGATGTAAGAAAAACAAATACATTACCAACGAATATTACGTTAGGTGTTCAGGTACCAGAAGGCGTTAAGCTGACGTTGAAAGAAAATACAACGTCATTGTTCACAGCGGATAAGAATGCAAGTACGGACAATAACTTAACGATTGTTCCTGGTAAAAACGGCAGTAAAGATTTAAATTTATTGAAAAATGCAACGTACTATAACAAAATTTATGATTTACCTATCACAGCAAGCCACGACTTAACTTTAGCAGACGTTGAAAATAACACAACAAAATGGCAAACACTTCAACAGTACTATGATAAAGATGAAGAAGTATTGAAAGTGCCAATTAACTATACATTTGATAACAGTGCAGAACGTTGGGACAATCTCACAACAGATAAGCCCTTTGCGGTAATGAATGTTTCAGATGATATTAAAAACGCATTACGTAGAATTGATGAAGCAGTAGCAGCAGTAGAGGCAGCTAAGGCAGCTGATGAAGCTGCAAAAGCTGAATTAGCGAAGGCGAACGAAAATGATTTAATCACGCCAACAGAAGAAGCAGCGTTAAATGCAGCGCAACAAAACGCGATAGCCAAGAAAACAGCCGCTACAAATATTGTGAACCAATTACCAGCTGCGTATCAAGGTGATATGCCAGCAACATTGGCAGGTTTAACAGGTATTCAAGTACCATCTGTAACCGATCAAAATGAAAATGGCATTCATGATAGTGTTGATGCTCAAGTTGATGAAGCGAAAAAAGCCGTAGAAGCTGCAAAGCAGGCAGATCAAGCGGCAAAAGCAGCATTAGTAAAAGCGAATGAAAATGGTCTAATAACACCCGAAGAATCAGCGCAATTAACAGAATTAGCACGAAAAGCTGCAGGTGCAAAGTCTGCTGCAGAAACAGCTGTCGCAAAATTGTCAGAGACACCACAATCAGTAAAAGATCAAAAAGGGACGTTGACTGATGAATTGTCACGTTTAAATGGTATTACAGTTCCAGAAGTGAATGACAATGACGCCAACGGCGTAGCAGATGAAGTAGATAAACAACGTGATGAAGCAACAGCAGCAGTGGAAGCAGCGAAGAAAGCAGATGAAGATGCGAAAGCAGCGTTAGCAGAAGCAAACAAAGATGGCTTAATTACACCAATGGAGAAAGCAGAGCTTGAGAAACTACAACAAGCCGCAGCAGACAAGAAAGCCGAAGCGACAACAAAAGTAGAAGCATTACCGGAAGATCAAAAAGGTGAGTTGCCAGCAGAGTTAGGTAAGCTAGACGGCATAGAAATTCCAGAAGTGAATGACAATGACGCCAACGGCGTAGCTGATGAAGTAGATAAACAACGTGATGAAGCCACAGCGGCAGTAGAAGCAGCGAAGAAAGCAGATGAAGATGCGAAAACAGCGTTAGCGGAAGCGAACAAAGATGGCTTAATCACACCAACAGAAAAAGCAGAGCTTGAGAAACTACAACAAGATGCTGCTGATAAAAAAGCCGAAGCGACAACAAAAGTAGAAGCATTGCCGGAAGATCAAAAAGGCGAATTACCAACAGAGTTGTCTAAGTTAGATGGCATAGAAATTCCAGAAGTGAATGACAATGACGCCAACGGCGTAGCAGATGAAGTAGATGCACAACGTGACGAAGCAACAGCAGCAGTGGAAGCAGCGAAGAAAGCAGATGAAGATGCGAAAGCAGCGTTAGCAGAAGCAAACAAAGATGGTTTAATCACACCAACAGAAAAAGCGGATCTCGAAAAACTACAACAAGCCGCAGAAGATAAGAAAGCCGAAGCGACAACAAAAGTAGAAGCATTGCCGGACGATCAAAAAGGTGAGTTGCCAGCAGAGTTGTCTAAGTTGGATGGAATCAAAATTCCAGACATCAATGACAATGACGCCAACGGCGTAGCAGATGAAGTAGATAAACAACGTGATGAAGCAACATCAGCAGTAGAAGCGGCGAAAAAAGCAGATGAAGATGCGAAAACAGCGTTAGCGGAAGCAAACAAAGATGGCTTAATTACACCAACGGAGAAAGCAGAGCTTGAGAAACTACAACAAGCCGCAGCTGATAAAAAAGCGACAGCGACAACAAAGGTGGATGAATTACCAGCCGATCAAAAAGGCGAGTTGCCAACAGAGTTAGGTAAGCTAGATGGCATAGAAATTCCAGACATCAATGATAATGATGCCAACGGCGTGGCTGATGAAGTAGATGAGCAACGTGACGAAGCAACAGCAGCAGTGGAAGCAGCGAAGAAAGCAGATGAAGATGCGAAAGCAGCGTTAGCGGAAGCAAACAAAGATGGCTTAATTACGCCAGAAGAGAAGAAAGAACTTGAGAAGCTTCAACAAGATGCTTCTGACAAGAAAGCTGAAGCGACAACAAAAGTAGAAGCATTGCCGGAAGATCAAAAAGGTGAGTTGCCAGCAGAGTTAGGTAAGCTAGACGGCATAGAAATTCCAGAAGTGAATGACAATGACGCCAACGGCGTAGCAGATGAAGTAGATAAACAACGTGATGAAGCAACATCAGCAGTAGAAGCGGCGAAAAAAGCAGATGAAGATGCGAAAGCAGCGTTAGCAGAAGCAAACAAAGATGGTTTAATCACACCAACTGAAAAAGCAGATCTTGAAAAACTACAACAAGCTGCAGAAGATAAGAAAGCCGAAGCGACAACAAAAGTAGAAGCATTGCCGGAAGATCAAAAAGGCGAATTACCAACAGAGTTGTCTAAGTTAGATGGCATAGAAATTCCAGATATCAATGATAATGACGCCAACGGCGTAGCAGATGAAGTAGATAAACAACGTGATGAAGCAACATCAGCAGTAGAAGCGGCGAAAAAAGCAGATGAAGATGCGAAAACAGCGTTAGCGGAAGCAAACAAAGATGGCTTAATTACGCCAGAAGAGAAGAAAGAACTTGAGAAGCTTCAATAAGCTGCAGAAGATAAGAAAGCCGAAGCGACAACAAAGGTGGATGAATTACCAGCCGATCAAAAAGGCGAATTACCGACAGAGTTGTCTAAATTAGATGGCATAGAAATTCCAGACATCAATGATAATGATGCCAACGGCGTGGCTGATGAAGTAGATGAGCAACGTGACGAAGCAACAGCAGCAGTGGAAGCAGCGAAGAAAGCAGATGAAGATGCGAAAACAGCGTTAGCGGAAGCAAACAAAGATGGCTTAATCACACCAACAGAAAAAGCGGATCTCGAAAAACTACAACAAGCTGCAGAAGATAAGAAAGCTGAAGCGACAACAAAAGTAGAAGCATTGCCGGAAGATCAAAAAGGCGAATTACCGACAGAGTTAGGTAAGTTAGATGGCATAGAAATTCCGGACACCAATGACAATGACGCCAACGGCGTAGCTGATGAAATAGATGAGCAACGTGACGAAGCTGAAGCAGCAGTAGAAGCGGCGAAGGAAGCAGATGAAGATGCGAAAACAGCGTTAGCGGAAGCGAACAAAGATGGACTTATTACGCCAACAGAAAAAGCAGAGCTTGAGAAACTACAACAAGCTGCTGCTGATAAAAAAGCGACAGCGACAACAAAGGTAGAAGCATTGCCGGAAGATCAAAAAGGTGAGTTGCCAGCAGAGTTGTCTAAGTTGGATGGAATCAAAATTCCAGACATCAATGACAATGACGCCAACGGCGTAGCTGATGAAGTAGATAAACAACGTGATGAAGCAACAGTGGCAGTAGAAGCAGCGAAGAAAGCAGATGAAGATGCGAAAACAGCGTTAGCGGAAGCGAATAAAGATGGCTTAATTACGCCAGAAGAGAAGAAAGAACTTGAAAAACTACAACAAGCTGCAGAAGATAAGAAAGCCGAAGCGACAACAAAAGTAGAAGCATTGCCGGAAGATCAAAAAGGCGAGTTACCAACAGAGTTAGGTAAGCTAGATGGTATAGAAATTCCAGACATCAATGACAATGACGCCAACGGCGTAGCAGATGAAATAGATGAACAACGTGATGAAGCCACAGCGGCAGTAGAAGCAGCGAAGAAAGCAGATGAAGATGCGAAAGCAGCGTTAGCGGAAGCGAATAAAGATGGCTTAATTACGCCAGAAGAGAAGAAAGAACTTGAGAAACTACAACAAGCTGCAGAAGATAAGAAAGCCGAAGCGACAACAAAAGTAGAAGCATTGCCGGAAGATCAAAAAGGTGAGCTGCCAGCAGAGTTAGGTAAGCTAGACGGCATAGAAATTCCAGAAGTGAATGACAATGATGCGAATGGTGTAGCTGACGAAGTAGATGTACAACGTGACAAAGCTGAAGCAGCAGTAGAAGCAGCGAAAAAAGCAGATAAAGATGCGAAAACAGCGTTAGCGGAAGCGAACAAAGATGGTTTAATTACACCAACGGAAAAAGCAGAGCTTGAGAAACTTCAACAAGCTGCAGTAGACAAAAAAGCAGAAGCAACAACAAAAGTAGAAGCATTGCCAGCCGATCAAAAAGGTGAGTTACCGACAGAGTTGTCTAAGTTGGATGGAATCAAAGTTCCAGAAGTGAATGACAATGACGCCAACGGCGTAGCTGACGAAGTAGATGAGCAACGTGATGAAGCCACAGCGGCAGTAGAAGCAGCGAAGAAAGCAGATGAAGATGCGAAAACAGCGTTAGCGGAAGCAAACAAAGATGGCCTAATTACGCCAGAAGAGAAGAAAGAACTTGAGAAGCTTCAACAAGATGCTGCTGATAAGAAAGCAGAAGCAACAACAAAAGTAGAAGCATTGCCGGACGATCAAAAAGGTGAATTACCAACAGAGTTGTCTAAGTTAGACGGCATAGAAATTCCAGAAGTGAATGACAATGACGCCAACGGCGTAGCTGATGAAGTAGATAAACAACGTGATGAAGCAACAGCAGCAGTGGAAGCAGCGAAGAAAGCAGATGAAGATGCGAAAACAGCGTTGGCAGAAGCGAACAAAGATGGTTTAATCACACCAACAGAAAAAGCAGATCTTGAGAAACTACAACAAGCCGCAGAAGATAAGAAAGCCGAAGCGACAACAAAAGTAGAAGCATTGCCGGACGATCAAAAAGGTGAATTACCAACAGAGTTGTCTAAGTTAGACGGCATAGAAATTCCAGAAGTGAATGACAATGACGCCAACGGCGTAGCTGATGAAGTAGATAAACAACGTGATGAAGCAACAGCAGCAGTGGAAGCAGCGAAGAAAGCAGATGAAGATGCGAAAGCGGCGTTGGCAGAAGCGAACAAAGATGGATTAATCGCACCAACAGAAAAAGCGGATCTCGAAAAACTACAACAAGCCGCAGAAGATAAGAAAGCCGAAGCGACAACAAAAGTAGAAGCATTGCCGGACGATCAAAAAGGTGAGTTACCGGCAGAGTTAGGTAAATTAGACGGAATTGAAATTCCAGAAGTAACTGACGCTGATGAAAATGGTATTGCAGATGATACAGATGCGCAACGAGCAGATGCAGAAAAAGCAGTAGAAGCGGCGAAGAAAGCAGATGAAAATGCGAAAACAGCGTTGGCAGAGGCAATCAAAGATGGACTTATTACGCCAACAGAAAAAGCAGAGCTTGAGAAACTACAACAAGCCGCAGAAGATAAGAAAGCCGAAGCGACAACAAAAGTAGAAGCATTGCCGGACGATCAAAAAGGTGAGTTACCGGCAGAGTTAGGTAAGTTAGACGGAATTGAAATTCCAGAAGTAACTGACGCTGATGAAAATGGTATTGCAGATGATACAGATGCGCAACGAGTAGATGCAGAAAAAGCAGTAGAAGCAGCGAAGAAAGCAGATCAAGCGGCAAAAGATGCATTAACTAAAGCTCAAGCAGATGGCATCATCACACCTGATGAAAAGGCAGAACTAGAACGACTACAAGAAGAAGCAAAAGTGAAGAAAGCCGAAGCAACAGCAAAAGTCGATGCGTTACCAGAGAATCAAAAAGTTGATTTACTAGAAGAACTTGATAAATTGACAGGTATCCAAGTCCCAGAAGTAACTGACATGAATGATGTTGATCAATCTGATGAAGACATGAATACAGATGATAAACAAGAAAAACATGGTGTAACACCAACGAAACCGACAGAAAAAGGCAATGATACCATTGCTATAAATGGAGAGACAATTGAGAAAGAAGTACCGTCTCACAAAGGTTCAGAAGGTAAAAAACAAACACTTCATGAATTACCAGAAACAGGACAAGATTCACAACAACCAGTTACATTATTTGGTGGTTTGATTGCAGCCTTAGCGGGACTATTATTCTTCAGAAAACGTAAGAATGACGAAGAAACAAAATAATATGGATATGAAAAGAAGAAGCAGTATTTAAACGCTGCTTTTTCTTTAGGTTTATTAAACAAAAACCCCCACTTTAGGCAATATTGCCCAAAGCGGGGGTTCAATCTTTTAAAGATTAATATTCGATATTTGGCATTTTGTTAACGTGTTGTTGATAACGTTTTAACGCAGCTACTGCTCCACCAAGAATAATTGAAATAACAATTAATTTTTTCATATCGGTGTGCACTCCTTTTATTCGTAATAGTTCAATTCTAAGTCTTTAGAAGTTTGTTCACGTGTTTTGCGCATTAATGCTTCATCATCGATTAATGATTTGCCATATGAAGGAATCATTTTTTGGATTTTAGCTTTCCAAGCTGATAATTCTTCAGGGAAGTTGCGTTCAATTACTTCTAATGCAACTGATACTGAAGTTGATGCTCCTGGTGATTCGCCAAGTAATGCAATAACAGTATGATCTTCAGAGTTCACAACCTCTGTACCGAATTGGATAAATCCTTTGCCGTATTCTTCAGTATCTTTGATAACTTGAACACGTTTACCAGCAGTGTATAACTCCCAATCTTCGTCACGTGCTTCAGGTACAAATGTACGTAAGTGATTCATACAACCTTCTTTTGTCATTAAAATTTGATCAAAAGAGTATTTGATTAATGGTAAGTTTTTCGCAGCTGATGCCAATAACGTTGTGATGTTGTATGGTTTCACTGACTTGAATAAGTCTAAGTTTGAACCGTTCTTCAAGAACTTAGGTCCAACGCTTGCGAATGGTCCGAATAAGATTGTTTTCTTACCATCGATGTAACGTGTATCCAAGTGAGGAACTGTCATTGGAGGTGTGCCAGGTGGTTCTTTACCGTAAACTTTCACACCGTGTTCTTCAATAACAGATGGGTTTGTACATGCCAAGAATTGACCTGTGATTGGGAATCCACCCAAGTTTTTACTTTCAGGGATACCTGTTTTTTGTAATAACGGAATCGCTCCGCCACCAGCACCGATAAAGATAACATCCGCAATTTCAGTTTGAACGTTACCTGTTTTACGGTTGCGTACTTTTACTTCCCATTTGCCATCTTCACGGCGGTGGAAGTTAGTTACTTCGTGGTTATAATGAACTGCTGCATTTGGATGTTTTTCAATGCTGCGTGCCATTTTACGTGTTAACTCACCGAAGTTTACGTCTGTACCTTCATCAATTTTACTTGCTGCCATGATATCGCTCGCACTGCGACCTTTCATCATTAATGGCATCCATTTTCTCATTACTTCGATATCTTCTGTATATTCGATGTTATCGAACATAGGGAATTGCTTCATCGCTTCGTAACGTTTTTTCAAGAAATTCACGTTGTTTACGCCACGTACGAATGAAATGTGTGGAAGTGGATTGATGAAGTCTCTTGGTGTGTCGATGTTTTTGCTTTTTACAAGATAGCTCCAGAATTGTTTTGAAATCTCAAATTCTTCATTGATACTTTTCGCTTTTTCGATATCAATAGAGCCATCAGGTTGTTGTACTGTGTAGTTAAGCTCACATAGCGCGGCATGTCCAGTACCTGCGTTATGGTTCTCATTTGAACTTTCTTCACCTGGCTGATCTAAACGCTCGTAAAGCTTAATATTCCAGTCGGGTTCAAGGTCTTTGATCAATGAACCGAACGTTGTGCTGAGTACACCTGCTCCAATAATAATAATATCTTTGCTGTGTTTGCTTGTCATAACGATCACCTTTCTGTTTGGCTTAAGAGCAAGGCATGGGTTTACCTTGTTATGCTCTATTATATAATAGACTTTTTCCATTTTAAATGCTATATGCTTAATGATATTAAAAAATATCATATAACTGTCATAATTAATCGGATGTTGCCGTTTTTACAAAGAGTATTAAATCATCAAAAGAGTGTATAAGGATAATTATGGTATATGGGTACTTTTGGTGTTGTGATGGTTTTTGAAGATAATAGCGTCTATTAAAAAAGCACCCAATAAAATGCGTACAAAAAATGACAAAAATATGAAGGTGATTGGTGAGATGAAAACTTTTTGAGAATAGTCATAGCAAGGGTTTGAGACGTATCGATTTATATAAAATAAAAGATTGCTAAATTCGACCTTAAAATGAATACAAAGTTGTAAAGATAAATATTGAATTAATATATCGTAGCACTTACAATTTGATTAAATAAGTCATAAGGTCATCTGATGACTATGACAAATTCATTAAGTTATTGGGGGGATTTAGATGAATGCCTTATTAATGCTTGTAGCGTTAAGTGCAGTAATCGTACCATTCGTTTGTTTGGTTGTTTTACGTATGTCTGCACTCGTTGGGATGACGATTAGCGCGATCGTTGTCACAATATTAGGTTACTTTGTCTGGGGAATTGAAGGTGGAGTAATTGCTGCCTCATTTCTACAAGGCGTACATAAAACGCTGACAATTATTTTGATTTTATTCGGTGCTTTAGCGTTACTTAATACGTTGCGTGAAACGAATGCAGTTGCGCGTATTAATGCGGGGTTTCAAAACGTATCGCACGATATGCGTGTACAAGTGATTATCGTAGCATTTCTATTCGGTTCATTGATTGAAGGTGCGTCAGGGTTCGGCACACCTGCAATGGTAACGGCACCGTTAATGGTTGCACTCGGGTTCAAACCATTGACTAGTGTTGTAACAGCCTTAATTGCAGATAGCGTTTCTGTATCATTCGGGGCGGTAGGGACACCAATCATAGTAGGACTTAGTACGTTAAAAGATGCGAATGAAACACTATTCAGTATGACAACATTACGCGTCACAGCAATCGACTTGCTGAGCGGTGTGTTTATTCCACTCATTATTGTAGCAACAATGGTGATTTTCTTCGGGAAAGACAATCGATTCAAGTCAGTGTTAGAAATCATACCATGGATCATGTTAATAGGTGTTGTTTACGTAGTCACTGCATGGATTTATGCGATGTTGACAGGACCAGAGTTTGTTTCAATCTTAACACCACTTACAGTACTTGTTGTGGCTGTTTTGACAGCGAGAAAAGGTATTTTGATGCCGAAAACAATTTGGCAAGATGCGCTTGAAGATGGTTATGATACAACAGCTGTATCAGGGAAACATGAGATGAGTCTATTATCCGCATGGTCACCCTATCTAATTGTTGTAGCGCTCTTATTATTAACACGTGTGGTCGCACCAGTTAAACATTTCACGACATCTGTATTAAACTTGTCATGGAATGAAATTTTAGGATATGAGCGTATCTCTTCTAGTTGGGAATTGCTTTATTCACCGGGTACGATTTTATTGTTATCTGCATTTTTAGCGGTACTTATTCAGGGCAAATCAATGCGTAACTTTACAAAAGCTTGTCGTGATTCTATCAGAACAATTCGTATCACGACCATTACGTTGATTGCAACATTGGCAATGGTACACGTATTCAGCAACTCAGGCTTAAACGGACATGAATTGTTGAGTATGCCAGAATTTATCGCTAACGGTATGGCCCATGCATTTGGCGATGTGTGGCTTGTAATCGCACCGTTTTTAGGTGCACTCGGTTCTTTCATTACAGGTAGTGCGACAGTATCTACCTTAACGTTTTCACCAATTCAAGCAAATATTGCTCAAGCAATTGGCGCGGATGTATACACAGTGCTGGGTGCACAAGTGATTGGTGCAGCAGCAGGGAATATGATTTGTGTACATAACGTTGTAGCGGTATGTGCCGTTGTAAACATGCCGGGTAAAGAAGGTAGTGTTATTAGTAAAACACTCGGGCCAGCGATGTTGTATTGTATATTAGTAGGTATTAGTACATTGATTATGGCAACATTCTTCTTCTAGCATTGTGAAATGATGAAATATAAGCAGAGTAAAAATCTTTAGGGAAGAGATTTTCGCTCTGCTTTTTTGTTACTTCTAAAAAATAAAAAGTAAATAATTTATGAAAGCCTTTGCATAACTTGTACATACAAGTTATAATTTGTCTATACAAGTTAAAGAGAGAAGGAGTGTATGACATGGCAGTTAAGCGAACGGATGTACAGGATATTATCGAAGCTGTTGGTGGTGCAGAAAATGTACAATCTGCGACACATTGTGTGACGCGTCTCAGATTGGTCTTACATGATGATGGTCAAGTGGACAAAGAGAGATTGAGTGATAATTCATTGGTCAAAGGACAGTTCAAGGCGGATAATCAGTATCAAATTGTCATTGGTCCAGGTACAGTGGATGAAGTATATAAAGTCTTTGTCAGCGAAACAGGTGCTGAAGCGGTGTCTAAAGATGAAGCAAAAGCACAAGCTGCAAAGAAAGGTAATCCGTTACAACGCTTAATTAAGCTGTTAGGCGATGTCTTCATTCCTATTCTGCCAGCGATTGTTACAGCGGGTCTGTTATTGGGTATTAATAACGTCTTAACAATGAATTGGACAAAAGGTGCACCATCGATTGTTGAACGTTTTCCAGAGATTGCAGATGTTGCGAATATCATTAATGTGATTGCAACGACAGCATTTATCTTCCTACCAGCTTTAGTGGGTTGGAGTGCGATGCGTGTATTTGGTGGTAGTCCAGTGTTGGGGATTGTATTAGGTCTTGTCTTAATGCATCCACAACTTTTATCGCAATATGAGATCGGAACAGCAGATGAAATTCCAAAGTGGCATATTTTAGGTCTTGCGATTGAACAGTTGAATTATCAAGGTCAAGTATTGCCGGTATTAATTGCTGCTTATGTGCTTGCTAAAATTGAAAAAGGTATGAATAAGATTACACCTGATTCAATCAAATTACTGGTCGTAGCCCCGGTTGCACTTTTAGTGACTGGATTCTTGGCATTCTTAGTCATTGGGCCAGCTGCTTTATGGATTGGTACAGGCATCACCGTTGCCATTACAACATTATTCGAAAGTGCAGGTTGGATTGGTGGTGCTATTTATGGTCTTTTCTATGCGCCATTAGTGATTACAGGATTGCATCATATGTTTTTAGCAGTGGACTTCCAATTAATAGGCAGTGAACTACAAGGAACTTATTTATGGCCAATACTTGCACAATCTAATATTGCACAAGGTTCTGCGGCATTAGGTGCTTGGTATATTTTCAAAAAGCGTAAAATGGTAAAAGAGCAAGGTTTGGCAGCGACTTCGAGTTTATCGGGTTTCTTAGGTGTGACAGAACCGGCGATGTTTGGTGTTAATCTGCCATTGAAATATCCATTCTTTGCAGGTATCATTACAACAATGATGACAGGGGCATTGATTGGCGGTGCTGGCGTACTTGGTAAAGTCGGTGTCGGTGGGGTACCAGCGATTATTTCAATCAATCGTGAATTCTGGGGTATCTTTGCAATTGCAACCGTTATTTCGATGATTGTGCCAGCTATTTTAACAATCATCTTTTCAAAGTTTAGTCGAGAGAAGACGAAAAAGATGGTCGACAAGCCTGAAGAAATGTAAGTGAATGAATATGATAAAGGGGGAGTAGAAGAGGGTGAACACTTTTCTACTTCCTATTGTTTTTACAGTGTAAATATACAGTGTTTGGAAGGTGGAAAAATAAATAATGAAAGAACAAGATTGGAAAAAGTCCGTTGTTTATCAGATTTATCCCAAGTCATTCAATGATACAACAGGGAATGGTGAAGGAGATTTACGTGGCATTATCGACAAGTTGGATTATTTACAGTTTTTAGGTGTCGATTATTTATGGCTAACACCTATTTATGATTCGCCAATGAATGACAATGGCTATGATATCAGTAATTATTATGAAATCAACGAGCAATTTGGTACGAAGGCGGATTTACGTGAACTTCTTGATGCAGCGCACACACGTGGTCTCAAAGTAATCTTAGATATTGTCATTAACCATACATCGACAGAACACGAGTGGTTCAAAGCGGCTCGTCAGTCTAAAGAGAGTCCATACCGTGATTATTACTTTTTTAAAAATTCTCAAGATGGCCCTCCGACTAATTGGATGTCTAAGTTTGGTGGAAATGCTTGGCAATTTGATGATCAAACGGAAGAATACTACTTACACTTATTCGATGTCACACAAGCAGATTTGAACTGGAATAATGAAAATGTACGTAAAGCATTGTATAAAATCTTAAACTATTGGATTGATTTTGGTGTGGATGGATTCCGCTTTGATGTGATTAATTTAATTTCTAAAGGTGCATTTGAAGATTCAGAGGCAATTGGTAAAGAATTTTATACCGATGGGCCACGTGTCCATGAATATATTCACGAAATGAACCGCAAAACGTTTGGCGATAAGGACTTTATGACAGTAGGGGAAATGTCGTCTACAACAATTGATCATTGTATTCAATACACGCAACCAGAGAGACAAGAGCTACATAGTGTTTTCAACTTCCATCATCTTAAAGTGGATTATAAGGATGGGGAAAAGTGGACGAATCAAAAGTTTGATTTGCAGCAGTTGAAAACTATTTTGATGGATTGGCAAACAGGTATTTATGAAGGTGGCGGTTGGAATGCGATATTTTGGTGTAATCATGATCAGCCACGTGTCGTATCTCGCTTTGGGACAGATTTAGATGAAGCGATGCGAAAACAGAGTGCTAAAACACTTGCGATTGTGCTACATTTATTACAAGGGACGCCGTATATTTATCAAGGTGAAGAAATTGGGATGACAGACCCACACTTCACATCGATTGCACAATATCGAGATGTTGAATCTTTGAACGCTTATCATTCATTGAAGAGCCAAGGATATGATGAACAAGAAATCCTGACAATTCTTGGACAAAAATCTCGTGATAACTCTCGTACACCAATGCAATGGTCTGCGGATACACATGCTGGCTTTACGACAGGAACGCCATGGATTGACGTGTCACCAAACTATGAAACCATTAATGTTGAAGCGGCATTGGAAGACCAGAATTCCATTTTTTATATGTATAAACAATTAATCGCGTTACGTCATACACATGATATTGTGACGTATGGGAATATCGTGCCACGTTATATGGGACATGAACAATTATTTGTGTACGAGCGAAACTACGAAGGACAGACTTGGTTAGTAGTAGCGAATATGACAAACGAACCTGCTAAGTTGCCAGAAGATATTGAGCGAGAAGGTGACATTATTATAGAGAATGGCACAGTGACAGGCGGTTATCTTGAGCCATATGGGGCGTACGTTCTGTCCATAGAATCAAAGTAAGAGGCGAAAATATGTCATGATTAAACAAAATAAGTTTAAGCAAATATATGAAGAAGTGCGAAGAGATATTATTGAAGGTATATATGCATATGGAACACAACTCCCATCAGAAAATCAACTTGTGGAACAATACGATGTGTCACGTGAAACAGTCCGGAAAAGTTTAAACATGTTGGTGGCTGACGGTATGATTCAAAAAATACGTGGGAAAGGATCTGTTGTGATTTTTCAAGGGATTACGGAATTTCCTTTCGCAGATTTAGTGAGTTATAAAGAAGTACAACGAAGGCAAGGGAAGGCACATCATACAGAATTGCATGTCTTTGAAAAGGTAGTTGCAGGAGATGTTCCCACTATCCAACAGGCGTTAAATGTTTCATTGAATACACCTTTATGGCACATCGTTCGTCATCGAAAAATGGACGGTCATACTAAAATTATTGATGAAGACTATTTGTTATATGACCTATTTCCTGACTTGTCGGAAAGTCATCTGTTAGACTCTTTATATGCATATGTCGAACAGGTAAAAGGATACGATATTAGCTTTTCAAGTAAGTCGATTACTTTTGAAGCGTTTGGTACACAAGAATATGAGACATTTGGTGATGTAACGCCGAATTATACAGCGACAGTGAGAGGGATTGTACATTTAAAAGATACGACGAAGTTCCAATACAACATCTCGAAGCACTTAGCTACGGAGTTTTGTTTTGTAGATTTTTCACGTCGACAAAAATAATATCGTCTATATAGGATTACGCTTGCAAAATGATAAGGATGTATAGTAATATTAATCGTACCGTGCTAAGCGGGGAGGTAGCGGTTCCCTAGACTCGAAATCCGCTTTATGCGAGGCTGAATTCCTTTGTCACGGGTGTGTATTTGTGAGGTCTGCCCAAAGCACGAGGTGTTTGAAGACTTCGGTCCTATGCAATATGAACCCATGAACCATGTCAGGTCCTGACGGAAGCAGCATTAAGTGGATTCTCATATGTGCCGTAGGGTAGCCGAGGTTTAGCTATCGACTTTGGTAACGCTTGTGATGCACATTCAACACAAAGGTGCACGGTTTTTTTAATGATTAAATATAGAATGATTGATATAGAAAGAGTTGAGATGATACGCATTAAGCGATTGTTTCAACTCTCTTTTTAGGTTGTATACGTCATCGTATGTAGAATAAATGTTATAATAGAAATGATATATTGGAAGAAACTTGCTTTCAATGATGGGACTAAGTCATATATAACTGAAACGAATAAGGGGGCGCTAAGATGTCGATTTTTATTAGTACATTGACAGAGATGGATTATGAGCCATCTTTACAAATGATTGGAGATGCTTTTAAAGATGCACCGGAGTCTGACCAAAACGAAGCACAACTTGTGAAAGGGTTACGTATGGCACCGGATTATCGTTATGAGCTGGAAGTGATTGCGAAAACTGCAGATGATGAGATTATCGGACATGCGATGTGCAGTGAAGTAATGATAAAAAGTGGTGAACATGCATATGTTGCACTTGCACTCGCACCGCTATCTGTGACACAGGCGTACCAACATAAAGGGATTGGGACGGCACTAGTACAAGCTTTAGAAGAGCGTGCCTATGCGCAAGAATACACGACGATTGTTGTAACTGGATATCCTGATTTTTATGAACAGATGGATTATGAAGTGGCGGCGGACCATGGTATTACTGTGCCATTTGATGTGCCGAACGAAGCGGTGCGTGTGAAGTTTTTATGGGATTCATTAGAAGATCCACCACACGGAGAAGTACATTATCCGGAACACTTTTTTACAATATAGATAGTAGGAGCGAGGTTTGAACTGATTTGACAATATGACATGGTAATTATGTCGGTCTATTGTTAGGGCGGTTCAAACTTTTTGTATGATGACCGATCGTCACATACAAAATGAAGGGAACATGATATAATAAGAGCATTGTATATTCGGAGGTGCAACAGTGGACTATCAAGCGCTATATCGCATGTTTCGCCCACAGAGCTTTGAGGATGTTGTGGGTCAAGAGCATGTGACGAAAACATTAAAAAATGCTATTGCAAAAGGGAAACAATCACACGCATATATTTTCAGCGGACCTCGAGGAACAGGTAAAACGAGTATTGCTAAGATATTTGCGAAAGCGATTAACTGTGAAACGAATCATGACGGTGAACCATGTAACGCATGTGCAATTTGTAAAGGGATTACGCTAGGAACAAATTCGGATGTCATCGAGATAGATGCTGCGAGTAATAACGGTGTCGATGAGATACGAAATATCCGAGATAAGGTCAAATATGCACCGAGTGAATCGCGTTATAAGGTGTATATCATCGATGAAGTGCATATGTTGACGACAGGTGCCTTTAATGCACTATTAAAAACACTTGAAGAGCCGCCTGCGCATGCCATTTTTATTTTAGCAACGACAGAACCACACAAAATCCCTCCAACGATCATCTCACGTGCACAGCGCTTTGACTTTAAAGCAATTAATCAGTCACAAATTGTATCAAGACTTAAGTATGTTGCAGAAACACAAGGGATTGATTTTGATGAAGCGGCATTAGACTTTATCGCCAAAGTATCAGAAGGTGGGATGCGTGATGCGCTCAGTATCATGGACCAAGCGATTGCCTTTGGAGACGATCATTTAACATTGCAAGATGCTTTAGATGTAACAGGAAGCCTTGCTGATGCAGATTTGAACGAACTAATGGCAGATGTTGTTTTAGGTAATGTTCATGCTGCTTTTGAACGCTATCATACATTCGTGAGTCAGGGGAAGGAAGTCAATCGTTTGATTAACGATATGATTTACTTCGTTCGAGATACCATTATGGCTAAGACGACGAATACAGAGATGGAATATGATGCCTTGAGTCGTTTGGAACTTAGCGTTTTGTATCAAATGATAGATGTCATTAACGACACACTTGTATCGATACGATTTAGCGTGAATCAAAACGTACATTTTGAAGTATTACTCGTGAAGTTATCTGAAATGATTAAAGTAACGAATATGTCTACGGATACGATACCAACGCAAGCACCTGCACAGGTAGATACAGCACTTGTTGCACGTTTAGATCAGTTGGAATCAGAACTTAAGACACTCAAGTCGCAAGGAACGAGTCGCCTAACACCTCCAAAAGCGCAACCGATGAAACGTCGTGGTAGCGCAATGACGTACTCTGTGGAACGTATTGCGAAGGTTTTAGACAATGCAAATAAAGAAGATATTGCGAGCATTAAAGCACGTTGGCTCGATGTGATTCAGTACGCCAAAAATCGTGAGCAGAAGGCATTGGTTAGTTTACTACAAAACTCTGAACCTGTTGCGGCGAGCGAAGATAAAGTATTGATTAAGTTTGAAGAAGAAATTCACTGTGAAATTTTGCAGAAAGATGAAGAAAAACGACAAAGCGTTGAAAAGGTCGTAAAAGATATTATTAATAAGTCTGTCGAAGTTGTCGGCGTCCCTGCAGATAAATGGATGCAAGTGCGCAGCGATTATATAGAAGGTTTGAAGCGCAATGGTAATGAACGCCCTCCGCAATCTCAGCCATCACAAGAACAGCCGAGTGCCGTTCAAGCAGCAAGAGATATTTTTGGTGCGGACATTGTGCATGAAGTGGATAGCGAGACATGACAACTGAAAAAAAGGCATGTATAATTGGAAACAAATGTTGAAGAGCGGTTGAGACAGAATGTCCTAGCTCGGTAGATAATAAAGGAGGAACTAGATTATGCGCGGTGGCGGAAATATGCAACAAATGATGAAGCAAATGCAAAAAATGCAAAAGAAAATGGCAGAAGAACAAGATAAATTAAAAGAAGAAAAAATTGAAGGGTCAGCTGGCGGTGGCATGGTCAAAGTTGTTGTAACAGGTCATAAAGAAGTAGTAGATGTCATCATCAATGAAGAAGTAGTAGATCCAGAAGATGTTGAAATGTTACAAGACTTAGTACTTGCTGCAACAAATGAAGCAATGAACAAAGCGGATGAACTGACAGCAGATCGTCTTGGCAAACATACTAAAGGTCTTAACATTCCAGGATTGATGTAAGATGCATTATCCACAACCGATATCGAAGCTGATTGACAGCTTCATGAAACTGCCAGGCATTGGTCCCAAGACGGCTCAACGTCTGGCTTTTCATGTACTAGAGATGAAAGAAGACGATGTTGTACAGTTTGCCAAAGCACTCGTAGATGTAAAGCGAGAACTTACCTATTGTAGTACATGCGGTCATATAACAGAACAAGATCCATGCTATATTTGTGAAGATAAGCAACGAGATCGTTCAATTATTTGTGTTGTTGAAGATGATAAAGATGTGATTGCGATGGAAAAAATGAAAGAATATAAAGGGTTGTATCATGTCTTGCATGGTACGATATCTCCAATGGATGGTATTGGCCCGGAAGATATCAATATTCCAGCACTTGTAGAGCGTTTAAAAGACGAAAGTGTTCAAGAATTGATACTCGCAATGAATCCAAACTTAGAAGGTGAATCGACAGCGATGTACCTTTCAAGACTTGTGAAACCTCTCGGTATTCGTGTCACACGACTTGCACAAGGGTTATCTGTGGGTGGCGACTTAGAATATGCGGATGAGGTGACTTTGTCAAAAGCTATTTCAGGACGAACAGAAATGTAACATGATTAAAGATAGAGATATTTCGAGATGAAGTTGGAATTAGATACCTGAAACGTTGCGCAGCTGAGCCGCAGATGTATATCTGTCTCAGCTGTTTTTAAATAATTACAATTAAAATTGGTAATAAATATTGAAAAAGATAAAAGGCTTTAAAGAGTGTAATTTTTAGTATTGTAGAGGTGTTTAAAAGGCTGTATAGTTATATCTTGTTGAGCGGCAAACAAATCACTCAACAAAATGACGAAAAAGAATTTCAAAAAGTTGTTGACTTTGATTGATGACTTGTGTATAATTAATTCTTGTCGAGTCGAAAGACAAAGTACATGAACATTGAAAACTGAATGACAATATGTCAACGTTAATTCCGATAATTTGAGTACTCAGAGTAGTACTTTCAAGAGTGATTGACTTAAACAATCAAACGAGCTATATCAAGCTTACTTCTTTTATGGAGAGTTTGATCCTGGCTCAGGATGAACGCTGGCGGCGTGCCTAATACATGCAAGTCGAGCGAACAGACGAGGTGCTTGCACCTCTGACGTTAGCGGCGGACGGGTGAGTAACACGTGGGTAACCTACCTATAAAACTGGAATAACTTCGGGAAACCGGAGCTAATGCCGGATAATATATTGAACCGCATGGTTCAATAGTGAAAGACGGTTTTGCTGTCACTTATAGATGGACCCGCGCCGTATTAGCTAGTTGGTAAGGTAACGGCTTACCAAGGCGACGATACGTAGCCGACCTGAGAGGGTGATCGGCCACACTGGAACTGAGACACGGTCCAGACTCCTACGGGAGGCAGCAGTAGGGAATCTTCCGCAATGGGCGAAAGCCTGACGGAGCAACGCCGCGTGAGTGATGAAGGTCTTCGGATCGTAAAGCTCTGTTATTAGGGAAGAACAAACGTGTAAGTAACTGTGCACGTCTTGACGGTACCTAATCAGAAAGCCACGGCTAACTACGTGCCAGCAGCCGCGGTAATACGTAGGTGGCAAGCGTTATCCGGAATTATTGGGCGTAAAGCGCGCGTAGGCGGTTTTTTAAGTCTGATGTGAAAGCCCACGGCTCAACCGTGGAGGGTCATTGGAAACTGGAAAACTTGAGTGCAGAAGAGGAAAGTGGAATTCCATGTGTAGCGGTGAAATGCGCAGAGATATGGAGGAACACCAGTGGCGAAGGCGGCTTTCTGGTCTGCAACTGACGCTGATGTGCGAAAGCGTGGGGATCAAACAGGATTAGATACCCTGGTAGTCCACGCCGTAAACGATGAGTGCTAAGTGTTAGGGGGTTTCCGCCCCTTAGTGCTGCAGCTAACGCATTAAGCACTCCGCCTGGGGAGTACGGTCGCAAGACTGAAACTCAAAGGAATTGACGGGGACCCGCACAAGCGGTGGAGCATGTGGTTTAATTCGAAGCAACGCGAAGAACCTTACCAAATCTTGACATCCTTTGACCGCACTAGAGATAGTGTTTTCCTCTTCGGAGGACAAAGTGACAGGTGGTGCATGGTTGTCGTCAGCTCGTGTCGTGAGATGTTGGGTTAAGTCCCGCAACGAGCGCAACCCTTGAGCTTAGTTGCCATCATTAAGTTGGGCACTCTAAGTTGACTGCCGGTGACAAACCGGAGGAAGGTGGGGATGACGTCAAATCATCATGCCCCTTATGATTTGGGCTACACACGTGCTACAATGGACATTACAAAGGGCAGCGAAACCGCGAGGTCAAGCAAATCCCATAAAGATGTTCTCAGTTCGGATTGTAGTCTGCAACTCGACTACATGAAGCTGGAATCGCTAGTAATCGTAGATCAGCATGCTACGGTGAATACGTTCCCGGGTCTTGTACACACCGCCCGTCACACCACGAGAGTTTGTAACACCCGAAGCCGGTGGAGTAACCATTTGGAGCTAGCCGTCGAAGGTGGGACAAATGATTGGGGTGAAGTCGTAACAAGGTAGCCGTATCGGAAGGTGCGGCTGGATCACCTCCTTTCTAAGGATAATATACGGAATATCACCTTTAGGTGATAAGCGGATTAACGTGACATATTGTATTCAGTTTTGAATGCTCATATTTGAGGATTCAACTAAAATAATAGAATTTGTATTGAAAGTATTTGTTAACGCAAATAAGTTTAAAACAATTTCGTTGTACATTGAAAACTAGATAAGTAAGTATAAATGATTTTACCAAGCAAAAACCGAGTGAATAGCGAAAGCTTGAAACTAAAAAAATTATCGCTAGTCGTCAAATGACGACTCACATAATTAATAACTGGTGGATGTTGGAATCGTGATTAACGATTGCCAAAACATCACAAAGATTAAGTTATTAAGGGCGCACGGTGAATACCTTGGCACTAGAAGCCGAAGAAGGACGTTACTAACGACGATATGCTTTGGGGAGCTGTAAGTAAGCTGTGATCCAGAGATTTCCGAATGGGGAAACCCAGCACGAGTTATGTCGTGTTATCTACATGTGAATACATAGCATGTAAGAAGGCAGACCCGGAGAACTGAAACATCTTAGTACCCGGAGGAAGAGAAAGAAAAATCGATTCCCTGAGTAGCGGCGAGCGAAACGGGAAGAGCCCAAACCAACAAGCTTGCTTGTTGGGGTTGTAGGACACTCTATACGGAGTTACAAAAGGACATGTTAGACGAATAACCTGGAAAGGTTAATCATAGAAGGTAATAATCCTGTAGTCGAAAACGTGACCTCTCTTGAGTGGATCCTGAGTACGGCGGAGCACGTGAAATTCCGTCGGAATCTGGGAGGACCATCTCCTAAGGCTAAATACTCTCTAGTGACCGATAGTGAACCAGTACCGTGAGGGAAAGGTGAAAAGTACCCCGGAAGGGGAGTGAAAGAGAACTTGAAACCGTGTGCTTACAAGTAGTCAGAGCCCGTTAATGGGTGATGGCGTGCCTTTTGTAGAATGAACCGGCGAGTTACGATCTGATGCAAGGTTAAGCAGAAAATGTGGAGCCGTAGCGAAAGCGAGTCTGAATAGGGCGAATGAGTATTTGGTCGTAGACCCGAAACCAGGTGATCTACCCTTGGTCAGGTTGAAGTTCAGGTAACACTGAATGGAGGACCGAACCGACTTACGTTGAAAAGTGAGCGGATGAACTGAGGGTAGCGGAGAAATTCCAATCGAACTTGGAGATAGCTGGTTCTCTCCGAAATAGCTTTAGGGCTAGCCTCAAGTGATGATTATTGGAGGTAGAGCACTGTTTGGACGAGGGGCCCCTCTCGGGTTACCGAATTCAGACAAACTCCGAATGCCAAATAATTTAACTTGGGAGTCAGAATGTGGGTGATAAGGTCCATATTCGAAAGGGAAACAGCCCAGACCACCAGCTAAGGTCCCAAAATATATGTTAAGTGGAAAAGGATGTGGCGTTGCCCAGACAACTAGGATGTTGGCTTAGAAGCAGCCATCATTTAAAGAGTGCGTAATAGCTCACTAGTCGAGTGACACTGCGCCGAAAATGTACCGGGGCTAAACATATTACCGAAGCTGTGGATTGTCCGTAGGACAATGGTAGGAGAGCGTTCTAAGGGCGTTGAAGCATGATCGCAAGGACATGTGGAGCGCTTAGAAGTGAGAATGCCGGTGTGAGTAGCGAAAGACGGGTGAGAATCCCGTCCACCGATTGACTAAGGTTTCCAGAGGAAGGCTCGTCCGCTCTGGGTTAGTCGGGTCCTAAGCTGAGGCCGAAAGGCGTAGGCGATGGATAACAGGTTGATATTCCTGTACCACCTAAATTCGTTTTAAGCGATGGGGGGACGCAGTAGGATAGGCGAAGCGTGCTGTTGGAGTGCACGTCTAAGCAGTGAGATTGAGTGTTAGGCAAATCCGGCACTCGTAAAGATTGAGCTGTGATGGGGAGAAGAAACAAGTTTCTTCGAGTCGTTGATTTCACACTGCCGAGAAAAGCCTCTAGCTAGAAAATAGGTGCCCGTACCGCAAACCGACACAGGTAGTCAAGATGAGAATTCTAAGGTGAGCGAGCGAACTCTCGTTAAGGAACTCGGCAAAATGACCCCGTAACTTCGGGAGAAGGGGTGCTCTTTAGGGTTCACGCTCTGAAGAGCCGCAGTGAATAGGCCCAAGCGACTGTTTATCAAAAACACAGGTCTCTGCTAAACCGTAAGGTGACGTATAGGGGCTGACGCCTGCCCGGTGCTGGAAGGTTAAGAGGAGTGGTTAGCTTCTGCGAAGCTACGAATCGAAGCCCCAGTAAACGGCGGCCGTAACTATAACGGTCCTAAGGTAGCGAAATTCCTTGTCGGGTAAGTTCCGACCCGCACGAAAGGCGTAACGATTTGGGCACTGTCTCAACGAGAGACTCGGTGAAATCATAGTACCGGTGAAGATGCCGGTTACCCGCGACAGGACGGAAAGACCCCGTGGAGCTTTACTGTAGCCTGATATTGAAATTCGGTACAGTTTGTACAGGATAGGTAGGAGCCATAGAAGCGTGAGCGCTAGCTTACGTGGAGGCATTGGTGGGATACTACCCTAATTGTATTGGATTTCTAACCCGCAGCACTTAGCGTGCTGGGAGACAGTGTCAGGCGGGCAGTTTGACTGGGGCGGTCGCCTCCTAAAGAGTAACGGAGGCGCTCAAAGGTTCCCTCAGAATGGTTGGAAATCATTCAAAGAGTGTAAAGGCATAAGGGAGCTTGACTGCGAGACCTACAAGTCGAGCAGGGTCGAAAGACGGACTTAGTGATCCGGTGGTTCCGCATGGAAGGGCCATCGCTCAACGGATAAAAGCTACCCCGGGGATAACAGGCTTATCTCCCCCAAGAGTTCACATCGACGGGGAGGTTTGGCACCTCGATGTCGGCTCATCGCATCCTGGGGCTGTAGTCGGTCCCAAGGGTTGGGCTGTTCGCCCATTAAAGCGGTACGCGAGCTGGGTTCAGAACGTCGTGAGACAGTTCGGTCCCTATCCGTCGTGGGCGTAGGAAATTTGAGAGGCGCTGTCCTTAGTACGAGAGGACCGGGATGGACATACCTCTGGTGTACCAGTTGTCGCGCCAGCGGCATAGCTGGGTAGCTATGTATGGACGGGATAAGTGCTGAAAGCATCTAAGCATGAAGCCCCCCTCGAGATGAGATTTCCCAACTTCGGTTATAAGATCCCTCAAAGATGATGAGGTTAATAGGTTCGAGGTGGAAGCGTAGTGATACGTGGAGCTGACGAATACTAATCGATCGAAGACTTAATCAAATTTTTTCACAAGGTTTTGTTTGTGTAACTGATATACTTACTATCTAGTTTTGAATGTATAACATTCAAATTTATCTGGTGCCAATGGCAAAGAGGTCACACCTGTTCCCATGTCGAACACAGAAGTTAAGCTCTTTAGCGCCGATGGTAGTTGAACTGACGTTCCGCTAGAGTAGGACGGTGCCAGGTAATTCTTCTAAGAGAGGTCTTAATGACTTCTCTTTTTTTGTTTTATCCTAAAAATTTTAGGAAGATTGGGAGAAAAGCGTTTAGGATTTGAGCAGAATCGAATGATGCACAAAATTACTTTTCAAATTTTGTAGCGCTGAGAAGTTCTGTTGAGAATTTTACTTTTCAAATACTAACAATCGGTTACCCATTGCGCAAATTTATTATGTTTCCCCCTTTTTTGATTGTACACAAAAGCAAGGGGATCGAGTGGTTTTATCTGATTTTATAAGAAATACATCAGAAATAGTGAACTTGCTTGTGGGTTTGTATGAACTTAAGCAATCAAGAAATATAGGTATTAAAAAGCGCACAACCTATCATGATTGTACGCTTAAATGTTGTCTTAGGATTATTCTTTTTTATCAATGCTATTTTTCATATCATCATAGTTGCCGTAGAATTTTGTTAATCTTTGGTTTTCTAATAAGTAGGTTGTATGGAACAGTTTGTTTAAGAAATATCTATCGTGTGAGACAGCAATGACAGTGCCATTATAATCTGCTAATGCATCTTCAATCACTTCTTTCGCTTCAATATCCAAATGGTTGGTCGGTTCATCTAATATCAGCATATGATAGTCATTGTTAACTATTTGGGCCCAACGTAGACGGACTTTTTCACCACCACTCAAATCTTTTATCCTTTTAAAAACATCTTCTCCGTAAAACATGAATTGTGCAAGGATATGGCGTGCTTGCCCTTCTGTTACAGAGACTTCTTTACGAAATGTTTCAAGTAGTGTGTCATCTGTGTTGTCATTAAATATATGTTGAGATAGATAGCCGATTTTCAGATGATCTGCCGTTTTAATCGTACCTTTGTCTGGTGCTACATTGCCTAATATCATTTTGAGCAGCGTAGATTTACCTGTACCATTATTGCCTACGATGGCGACATGTTCATTTTTTCTGACTAACATACAAGCATTTTTAATCAATGTGGTGTCATATGTTTTGGAAACATCTTGCATTTTAATGACTTTATCTGCACCTAAAGTATTTTCTTTTAAATCAAGGTGCATTTGTTTGTGTTTCAATGTTGGCTTTTCTAATGTTTTGATGCGATTCAATGCTTTTTCCATACTTTTTGCGCGTCGGAACATGGAAGCGTTGGGTGGTTTTGCTTGGCTTGCCCACATGCGTAATTGTTTAATCGCTTTTTGCATTTGTTTGATTTTCTTTTGTTGTGTTTTATATGCTTCGAATTCAGCAAGTATACGCTTTTCTCGCTCATTAACAAAATAGGAATAATTGCCATGATACGTATGAAGCTGTTGCTGATCAATTTCAATAATTTGAGTTGTGATGTCATCTAAAAAGTATCGATCATGTGAAATGATAACGACGACACCTGTATATTGTTTAATGTATTGTGTAAGCCACTCAATCGATTTAATATCAAGATGATTGGTTGGTTCATCTAATAATAAAAGTTCAGTAGGTTGTAGCAATATTTGTGCAAGGCAGACCTTTGTACGTTCGCCACCAGAGAGTGTGCCCCACGTTGTATCAAGTAGATGTGTAATATTTAATCCATGTGCAACACGGCGTATTTTTGTATCTATTTCATAACCACCATGTGTTTCATAATAAGACTGTAATGTGCCATATTGTTCCATGTAGGTATCTAAGTGTGCTTTATCATTTGCCATCTGTTGTGTAAAATATTCAAGTTGTTGTGCGATATGGTGTAATTTTTCAAAAGCTGATTCGAGGTATGTGTAGACAAGTGTCTGCTCATCATTATTGGGTAATTGATCTAAATAGCCAATCTCGATATCTTTCTGCCAACTGATTGTGCCTGAAGAGGGGGATTCAATACCAGCAAGCAATTTGAGTAAGGTGGTTTTTCCCTCGCCATTTCTGCCGACTAAACCGATGATGTCTCCAGCATTAAGTGTGAGCTTCACTTGATCAAATAGGACGTTATCTAAATAACGCTTTGTAATAGAAGATGTATTTAATATATTCATTTTGCTTCCTCCGTATTTACTATAAGGAAGCGCAAAAGGTGTCGGTTCCTTATAGCATGATTATTTTTTCAAAAAAGACAGACTCCACCAATTTTGAAAAAACAGTCGCAAATTTGTTGCGAATGATTTGTAAAAATCTGCAACAAAACGCTATAAGAAACATATGGACACCTCCTTAAATTTCAGTTAACTTCATTGTATCAAAAAGTGTGATAGTTTTAAAATCGGTGATAATTTCATGACAATGATTTTCTTTTATCTGTGCTATCATATTAAAGAGTAAGAAATGGAGGCGTCGCATATGAAGCGTGCATTATGGCATCAAATGAATGAATGGGCTAAAAAAGAACCGATATCAATGCATGTACCAGGCCATAAAAATGGAACGATTGGTAGCATGTCTTTTTTACAAGCGAAGTATGATGTGACTGAAATTACAGGCTTTGATGATTTACATCAGCCTGAAACAGTGCTCAAAGAGAGTATGTCATCTGTGACACGTCATCCAGATTATGATGCATTTTACCTTGTGAATGGGACGACGAGTGGCATTTTGTCTGTCATTCATGCGTTTCAATCGTTAGAAGGTCGTGTCTTATTAGCACGCAATGTGCATAAATCGGTTTTTAATGCATTAGATCTAGGCGGACAACAAGCTACTATATTGCCAACCATAGTAGATGAGCAGTCATCTCAATATGTACAGCCAGATATGACTAAAGGATGGCTATCGTCTGCAAAGTTAAGTGTGGTAACATATCCCAACTATTATGGCCAAACATTTGATGTTTCAGAAACAATTCAACGGTTTCATGCAAATAATTGCCCTGTTTTAGTAGATGAGGCACATGGTGCACATTTTGATTTGGACGGATTTCCGGTATCGGCGATGAATTATGGGGCTGATTTTGTCGTGCAGTCATTTCATAAGACATTGCCAAGTTTAACGATGAGTTCTATTCTATTTATACATAAAAATGCACCACAACGTGAAGATGTCATTCGTTTATTACAAACATTCCAATCATCGAGTCCGTCTTATTTATTAATGGCAAGTCTAGAGGTAGCAAATGACTTTTATGAAGGATATGATAGTCAGTTGTTTTTTGAACGTCGTCAGCAATTATTAGGTGCTTTAAGTGCATGTGGGTTATCGTTTAAAGAAATGAATGACCCATTGAAATTATTGATTTATCGTCCGGGTATGTCAGGAGATACTTTACAGCAAGTGATGGAGTCAGTTGACATTTATGTAGAATTGTCGGATTCACATCATGTTTTATGGGTGTTACCGTTATGGCATACAGGGGATAGCTATCCGTTTGACGACTTGATTACACGTATTCATAATATGGTATTTGTAGAAAGTATGACTGATACCGAGTCAACGCAACAACCACTCTATACAGGTTCTGGACGCTATGAACCACAGCATATTGCACACAGCCATTGGGTTCCTTTTGAAGAGACTGAAGGAAAAGTGTTAGCGCAACATTTAGTGTTGTATCCACCAGGCATTCCGAGCATGCTCAAGGGCGAAAAAGTAACAGAACCTATGATAGAATTAATGTCAAAATGGTGTGATTCTAACGTAAGAGTTGAAGGATTACAAGACGGTAAAATAAAAGTGAAGGATGACTAACATGGGATTATTTATAACGTTCGAAGGACCAGAAGGATCAGGGAAAACAACAGTGTTACGTGCAGTTGCAGCAGAACTTGAAAAAGTACATGATGTTGTGACGACACGAGAACCAGGTGGCGTTGAAACAGCGGAAGCGATCCGCAATATTTTGTTAGATGGAGAAGGAATGGATGGGCGAACAGAAGCGCTGTTATTTGCGGCAGCGAGACGTGAGCACCTTGTTCAAAAGGTTCTTCCCGCGCTTGAAGCGAACTGTATTGTGTTATGTGATCGTTTTGTCGATAGTTCTCTCGCGTATCAAGGATATGCGCGTCAAATTGGTGTTGAAGGTGTACAACGCATCAATGATTTTGCAGTAGAAGATCATCATCCAGATATGACGATTTATTTAGATATTCCAGCTGAATTGGGACGCGAACGCATTGCAATCAACCAGCGTGAACAGAATCGTTTGGACAAGGAAGATATTGTATTTCATGATGCAGTTATTGCAGGTTATAAGGAGTTAATTGCGCAAAATCCAGGACGTTTTGCGGTCATTGATGCAAGCTGTTCAGTAGATGAAGTTGTGGCAGATGTAGTGTCAGTTGTTCGACAACAAATTGAGAAAAAATCGATAGAAAATTAGGTGGATGTTCATATAGCCACATACTAAGATATGTTATAATACTGTATAAGAGGTGTGACAAAAAATGAAAATGATTATAGCGATTGTTCAAGACCAAGATAGCCAAGAACTTTCGGATCAATTAGTAAAACATAATTTTCGTGCAACAAAATTAGCGACGACAGGTGGCTTTTTACGTGCAGGAAATACAACGTTTTTATGTGGTGTAGATGACGCACGCGTCAATGAAATTTTGGATTTGATTAATGCGACGTGTGGTAACAGAGAACAACTTGTTTCTCCAATTACACCGATGGGCGGAAGTGCAGATTCCTACATTCCATATCCTGTTGAAGTGGAAGTGGGCGGGGCCACAGTTTTTGTGATGCCGGTAGATGCCTTTCATCAATTTTAAAAACGATCGCAAAGGTTGTGGCAGTGTATGCACGTCTTAGGATAGCAGCCTGCCTCAACCTTTTTCAATTTAATAAATAATAGTACGTGCACCCATTTGGCAATAAGGAGGGTTGTGCACAATGGCAGAAATAGAACGTTTGACGGCAGCACATCGCAATGGAAAATTGTCGCATGCATATTTGTTTGAAGGCAATGATGCAGAAGCGATGTCAGCCACAGCTTTAGCGTTTGCACAACTCATTTTGTGTCAAAATCATGAAGTGTGTCGTACGAAGGTACAGATGCACAATCATCCGGATTTTCACTATGTGCAAACAGATGAAGTGAATATCAAGAAGGATCAGATTGAAGCGCTGGTTCATCATATGAATCGCTTGCCAATAGAAAGTGACTATAAAGTCTATGTGATTCAAGATTTTGAAAAGTTAACAGTACAAGGCGAAAACAGTATATTAAAATTTTTAGAAGAACCACCTGAAAAGACAGTGGCTATTCTGTTATCAACAAAGCCAGAACAAATATTGGATACGATCCATTCACGTTGTCAACATGTTTATTTTAAACCGATGTCACGTGCGGATTTTGTATCATATTTAGAGATGCATGAAGATTTTTCAAGACCGATAGCAGCGTTGATGAGTACGTATACGACCCAGGTTGATGTGGCACGTCAACTGGCGGAAAATTATGAACTTACACCGCTCAGACAAGTGACAATACAATGGTGTGACAAGCTTGTTAGACAACCAGATATGGCATTGATCGGCGTGATTGACTTATTGAAACATGCTAAAAATAGACAGTTGCAACAACTTGTCTTGTCTGCTATAAATGCTTATTTTCAAGATATTCTGTATACCAAAGTCGGTATGCCGGAAAAGATAATCTTCACAGAATTAGAAGAAAGTTATCAAGAGATGGTGCATCAATTAAATTATCGTCAACTCACGCATGTCGTTGAGGTCATAACTGAAGCGCACAAAAAGTTAATGCAGAATGTTAATCCAACGCTCGTTTTTGAGCAAATTGTTATTAAGATGAAAGGGTGACGCAAGTGTACCTTGTTGTTGGAATATACTTTGAAAAGACAAATACATTGGAATATTATGCACCAGTCGACGAAGCGATGACTGAAGGGACGTACGTGGTAGTTGAATCTCATCGTGGTATTGAGATGGGTGTGATTAAATATGCGCCGAAATGGGTCGATGAAGCGGACGTTGTCTTACCACTAAAAGAAATTCTTCGTGTAGCAACAGAGAAAGATATGGAAGCGTACCGTTACAATGAAGAAAAGGCAGCACAGGCGTTTGAATTATGCAGAGAGTATGTTCAAACACTTGATTTGGATATGAGACTAGTCAATTGCGAATATACGCTTGATCGCGCTAAAGTTATTTTTAATTTCACAGCGGATGAACGTATCGATTTCCGTAAACTCGTGCGTATGTTAGCACAAAAACTTAAAACACGTATCGAACTGCGTCAAATTGGTGTGCGTGATGAAGCGAAGTTGCTCGGTGGTATCGGACCGTGTGGTCGTTCGCTTTGCTGTGCAACATTTTTAGGTGACTTTGAGCCGGTTTCGATTAAAATGGCAAAAGATCAAAATTTGTCATTAAATCCAACGAAAATTTCAGGTGCATGTGGACGTTTGATGTGTTGTTTGAAATATGAAAATGATTTTTATGAGTCGGCACGTGCAAGCTTACCAGATATCGGTGCGTCTGTTGAGACACCAGAAGGTACGGGAGAAGTTGTAGGACTCAATATTATAGATGTAACGATGCAAGTTCGTTTAGAGTGTGATAATCAATTGATGGAATATCACATTGAAGAATTAGAGTTATTAAAGTAAGGAGGCAGCTTATTGGATCGAAATGAACTATTCAACCATTTGACACAACTTGAGAACAATGTGAATCGTATCCAAGAAGATATGCAGGCGCTCAAATCTTTGACTGTTGCACTCGTGGAAGAGAATGTAGCGTTGCAAATAGAGAACGATAATTTGAAGACGTTGATGAATCAAGAACCGGATGCAACACCGGTTGAACGTGTGTCGAACGAACAAGAAGAAGAAAAAACACCGCAAAAGAAACAACTGCAAAGTAGAGAATATTTTGCGACATTGTATCACGAAGGATTCCATATTTGTCACGATGTCTTTGGAAAGCACCGCAACGGTCAGGATTGTATTTTTTGTATGAATATTCTTAATGATAAGCTGTGATAGGTGGGGTGTTATGCTACAAAGTGATGAAAGGTTCGATTATTTATTGAAAGAAGATTTGCGCATTATTCAAAATGATGCGGTCTTTTCTTTTTCAACGGATGCACTGTTACTTGGACACTTCACAAACGTTCGTAAGCGAGATCGTATCCTAGATATGTGTACCGGAAATGGTGTGATTCCGTTGCTCTTGTCAGATAAAGGGCAGAATGAGATTACAGGGATAGAGATACAGCCGCAACTTGTCAGCATGGCGCAAAGAAGCGTCGCAGCAAACAATTTATCACATCGCATTATGATTCAAGAAATGGATATTAATGCAATCCCGAAGTATTTTAAACCAGCACAATTTGATTTGATCACATGTAACCCGCCTTATTTCAAGAAAAATCAAGTGCATCAACATCAATTAGAAGCGCATAAAATTGCACGTCATGAGATTTACTGTACGTTAGATGATTGTTTACGTGTTGCAAATCATGCGTTGAAGCAAGGTGGCCGAATGGTAATGGTGCATCGAGCTGAAAGGCTATTGGATGTGTTTACTTCTATGCGACGTTACCAGCTTGAACCGAAGCAACTACATATGATTTATAGTAAGCCGGGGAAAGACGCGCAAACGATTGTGGTTGAAGCGCGCAAAGGTGGCAACCAAGGCCTACATATTGCACCGCCTTTTTATATGTATGATGACAATAATGAATATACACTAGAGATGAGACGTGTGTATTATGGCTAAACATTATACGTATATGGTTGAATGTGCCGATCGGTCACTTTATACAGGGTATACGACAGATTTGGCGGCACGCATACACAAACACAACGAGGGCAAAGGTGCCAAATATACAAAAACAAGACGTCCGGTACGTCTTAAATATTATGAAATTTACGAGACGAAGTCAGAGGCGCTAAAGCGTGAATATGCGATTAAACAGCTGACACGTCAACAAAAAATAGCGCTAATTGAGGAGCGATAGCATGGCACAGTTATATTTAGTAGGGACGCCAATTGGTAACTTGGAAGACATTACGTTTCGTGCGATTCGTACGCTAAAAGAAGTGTCTACGATTGCATGCGAAGACACACGTGTTACACGGAAGTTGTGTCATCATTTTGATATTGAGACACCCTTGAAATCATACCATGAGCATAATAAAGGACAGATGACAGAGGCGTTGATTGCGTTATTGCAAGAAGGGCAAGATATCGCACTTGTTTCAGATGCAGGGTTGCCACTAATATCAGATCCGGGTTATGAGCTAGTTGTACGTGCGAGAGAGGTGGGAATTGATGTCGTTCCGATTCCAGGTGCCAATGCAGGCCTTACAGCACTTATGGCGAGTGGTCTTCCGTCGTTTACGTATACATTTCTAGGATTTTTACCACGTAAAACACGTGAAAAACTTGAAGTATTGCAGGTGAGAATGTTTCAAGAAAGCACGCTTATCTTATATGAATCACCCTTTCGTATAAAAGATACATTACAAGCGATTGCGGAGGTAGATTCTGAGAGAAATGTAACACTAGGTCGAGAGTTAACGAAGAAATTTGAACAGATTGAAACAAACTCTGTGACAGAATTGATTACACAGTTGGAAACCTCTATTCCATTAAAAGGCGAGTTTGTCGTCTTGATAGAAGGTAAGGGAGCGCAAGAAACAGATGCGTGGTATGAGTCACTTTCTATCACAGAACATGTCGATCATTATATTGCACAACAAATGAAGCCCAAACAGGCTATTAAGCAAGTGGCACAAGAACGAGAAATGCCATCTAAAACGGTCTACAACATCTATCACGGTGTAGAAGGACAATCGTAGGCATATATTGAAAATACAAGGGAATTTAGATATATTAGATAAGATAAGAAATGAGGAGGAGCGCTGATGGTGAAAGAGACATTTTATATTACGACACCTATCTATTATCCAAGTGGTAACTTGCATATTGGGCATGCGTATTCAACAGTTGCCGGAGACGTGATTGCACGCTATAAAAGAATGCAAGGATATGATGTACGTTATTTGACAGGAACGGATGAGCACGGTCAAAAAATTCAAGAAAAAGCTCAAAAAGCAGGTCAATCTGAAATTGACTATTTAGACGGTATGATCAAGGACATTAAAGCACTTTGGAAAAAGTTAGATATTTCCAATGATGACTTTATTCGTACGACAGAACAACGCCATAAGGTAGTTGTAGAAAAGATTTTTGAAAAGCTATTAGCACAAGGTGATATCTATCTTGGAGAATACGAAGGTTGGTATTCTGTACCAGATGAGACATACTATACAGAAACACAACTCGTTGAACCTGTGTATGAAAATGGTAAAATCGTCGGTGGTAAAAGTCCCGATTCAGGACATGAAGTGGAACTTGTTAAAGAAGAAAGTTACTTCTTTAAATTGTCGAATTATACAGATCGTCTACTCGCATTTTATGATGAACATCCAGAGTTTATCCAACCACCATCTCGTAAAAATGAGATGATTAACAATTTCATCAAGCCCGGATTAGCTGACTTAGCTGTGTCACGTACATCATTTGACTGGGGTGTAAAGGTCCCGTCAGATCCTAAACATGTTGTATATGTATGGTTAGATGCATTGGTGAACTATATTTCTGCACTCGGTTATTTAACAGATGATGACACATTATTCCGCAAATACTGGCCAGCAGATATTCATTTAATGGCAAAAGAAATCGTACGTTTCCACTCTATTATTTGGCCAATCATCTTAATGGCGCTTGACTTACCGTTACCGAAGAAAGTCTTCGCACACGGATGGATTCTAATGAAAGACGGTAAAATGAGTAAATCGAAAGGGAATGTTGTAGATCCAAACGTTCTCATCGACCGTTACGGTTTAGATGCAACACGCTACTACTTAATGCGTGAACTTCCATTCGGTTCTGATGGTGTGTTTACACCCGAAGCGTTTGTAGATCGTACGAACTTTGACTTGGCAAATGACTTAGGTAACTTAGTCAATCGTACTATTTCGATGATTAATAAATATTTTGATGGTACGCTACCAGCATATGCGGGTCCTAAACATGAGCTAGATGTTGAGATGGAACAGATGGCAGTCGACACTGTCAAAACATATCACGAAAATATGGAAAACTTACAGTTCTCTGTTGCTTTATCAACAGTATGGAAGTTCATCAGTCGTACGAACAAGTATATCGATGAAACGACACCATGGATTTTGGCGAAAGATCCTGAACGACAAGATATGCTTGGTAATGTAATGGCGCATTTGGTTGAAAATATTCGCTTTGCTGCCGTATTGTTACGTCCGTTCTTAACTAATGCACCAAAGCAAATTTTTGAACAACTGAACATTGATGATGCGTCATTATTCGAATTAGATAGTTTAACATCATATGGTCATTTGACAGCACCAATCGCAGTGACTGACAAACCAACACCCATCTTCCCTCGTTTAGACGTGGATGCTGAAGTAGACCATATTAAAACATCTATGCAGCCTAAAAAGTCAGAAGCGGATGTTGTACCAAGTAAAGAACAAATCGACATCAAGTCATTCGACAAAGTAGAGATGAAAGCTGCGACAATTATTGATGCGGAAAATGTTAAAAAATCTGATAAACTTTTAAAAATCCAAGTTGATTTAGGTCATGAAAAACGCCAAATTGTTTCTGGTATTGCGAAATTTTATCAACCAGAAGATATCATTGGTAAAAAAGTAGCAGTTGTTACAAACTTAAAACCTGCGAAATTAATGGGCCAAAAATCTGAAGGTATGATTTTATCAGCTGAAAAAGATGGTGTGCTGACTTTAATCAGCTTACCGAATGCTGTACCAAATGGTGCCGTGATTAAATAATGATGTATGAAGAGGTGAGGTCATGTATTGGAGACTCACCTCTTTTCTATAAGGATGTTATGAAGGAGGAAGACAAATGTTAATTGATACACATGTCCATTTAAATGCAGATCAATATGATGAAGATTTACAGGAAGTAATCAATCGTGCATTAGAAGCGGGTGTTGATCGCATGTTTGTTGTAGGATTTGATACGAAAACGATTGAGCGTGCGATGCAATTGATTGAAAACTATGATTTTATATATGCCATTATCGGTTGGCACCCAGTTGATGCCATTGATTTTACTGAGGAACGCTTATCTTGGATTGAAAAGCTTTCAGAACATCCAAAAGTAATTGGTATCGGTGAAATGGGATTAGACTATCATTGGGATAAATCACCAAAAGATGTACAAAAAGAAGTTTTTCGTAAACAGATTGCATTGGCAAAACGTGTAAAACTCCCAATTGTGATTCATAATCGTGAAGCAACACAAGATTGCATTGATATTTTAATTGAAGAGCATGCAGAAGAAGTGGGCGGTATTATGCATAGCTTTAGTGGTTCGCCAGAAATTGCAGATGTTGTGATTAATCAACTCAACTTCCATATTTCATTAGGTGGCCCTGTTACATTTAAAAATGCCAAACAACCAAAAGAAGTGGCGAAACATGTACCGTTGGATCGTTTATTAGTGGAAACAGATGCGCCTTATTTAACACCACATCCATATCGCGGAAAGCGTAACGAACCTGCACGTGTCACACTTGTGGCAGAACAAATTGCAGAATTACGTGGTATCACATATGAAGAAGTTGCAAAACAAACGACTGAAAATGCTGAACGTCTTTTCAACTTATGATACGCAATAAAAAATGATAAAAAGAAGGTATCACCATGAAAATTAATGAATTCATCGTTGTGGAAGGGCGGGATGACACGGCACGTGTTAAAAGTGCTGTTACTTGTGAGACAATTGAGACGAACGGAAGTGCAATTGATGAACACGTGCTAGATGTTATCCGACAAGCGCACGAGACGAAGGGTGTTATTGTGTTAACAGATCCTGATTTCCCGGGTGATAAAATACGCACAACGATTCGCAATGCAGTCCCCGGTGTGAAACATGCGTTTATTGATCGTGAAGATGCTAAAAGTAAGCGTGGTAAAATTGGTGTAGAGCATGCCTCTCTGGAAGATATTCGAGATGCGTTAATGCATGTTGCAACGCCGTTATCTGAAGGTGAAGAAACAATCGACAAAGCTGTCTTGATTGATTTAGGTTTGATTATCGGACCTGATGCAAGACGCCGACGAGACATATTAGGTAGAAAGCTTCATATTGGCCATTCAAATGGCAAACAATTGTTGAAGAAGTTGAATGCGTTTGGTTATACAGAAGAAGATGTGCGACGCGCATTGGAAATAGAGGAGTAAACAGATATGTTCGAAAAAGATATTGCGACGCCATCGAGAACGAAAGCGTTGTTGAATCAGTATGGATTTAGTTTTAAGAAAAGTTTAGGACAAAACTTTCTTATAGATGTCAATATTATACACAAAATTATTGATGCATCTGGTATTGATGAGAATACAGGTGTCATCGAAGTCGGACCAGGTATGGGGTCTTTAACGCAACAATTGGCGAAGCATGCCAAACGTGTGCTTGCTTTTGAGATTGATCAGCGATTGATTCCAGTACTTGATGAGACACTATCGCCTTATGATAATGTCACAGTGATCAATCAAGATATTTTAAAAGCAGATGTTGCCAATGAGATTGAAACACATTTACAAGGCTGTGACAAAATTATGGTTGTGGCTAACTTGCCATACTACATCACAACCCCCATTTTATTGACATTATTGGAGCAAAACTTACCAATTGATGGATATGTTGTGATGATGCAAAAAGAAGTCGGAGAACGCTTGAATGCGCAAGTCGGGACAAAAGCATATGGCTCCCTATCCATCGTGACACAGTATTATACAGAGACATCAACGGTGATGACAGTGCCGAAGACAGTCTTTATGCCACCCCCTAATGTAGACTCTATTGTCGTTAAATTGATGAAACGCCCACACCCGCTCGTTGAAGTTGATGATACGGCTAGTTTCTTCAAAATGACGAAAGGTGCATTTGCACAAAGACGTAAAACCATTTTGAATAATTATCAAAACTTGTTTGTAGATGGCAAAGTACATAAACAAGAAATTCATGTATGGCTGGAACAAGCGGGGATTGATCCTAAAAGACGTGGGGAAGCGCTGTCAATACAAGAATATGCACGATTGTATGACGAGTTGAAAAATTTATCGCATTTAAAGTTTTAAAATAATTGACATTGCAAAATCACCTTGTTAAAATAAAAGATTTCTATTGACTTCTAATCGCATTTTGTGTTATAATACACTCATAGCGAGGTGGAGCGATATGCCAAAATCTATTGTGGACATCAAAAATCGACTTGATTGTCAGTTAGGGAATCGTATTGTACTTAAAGCTAACGGGGGACGAAAGAAAACAATTGAACGTTGTGGCGTTTTAACAGAAACCTATCCATCAGTGTTCGTTGTTGAGCTTGATCCGGATAAACACAACTTCGAGCGTGTGTCTTATACATATGCTGACGTGCTAACACAAAATGTACACGTCTCATTTGTTGATGAAGATGCAATCTAAGAAATCAGCACGAGATAAATAAACTGTGCATAACAGCATTCATATTGTACATGAAAGCCATTCAATCATAAGGTTGGGTGGTTTTTAGTCGTTTTAATGGCATCTTTTTTTGAGATGAATAGAAGTCTATTTTAATTGTTTCAGCTAATTGATTAAAAATGTAAAATTTTTGGTTGTTTCCTACATTAATTGACTATGATTAAACTTTTTCATAATATTAAAAGAACTTTTACAATGGCGGTTGTTTTCGTTGTTGAATGGGGTTATCATACGAATATGAGATTCATGTAATATTTTATAAAACTTTGTATGTACTTTTCGTCATCCTGAAATTTACTTTCGAGTTATGTGGCTAATTATGGTAAAATCACTTTAATACCAACTTGAGAGAGGAAATTGTGATGATTTATGAAACAGCGCCAGCGAAGATTAACTTGACATTAGACACATTGTTCAAGAGAGATGATGGTTATCATGAAGTTGAGATGATCATGACGACGATTGATTTGAATGATCGATTGTCGTTTCAGAAGCGTCGTGATAACAAAATTGTTTTGAAGGTGGATGAGAGCTTCATCCCGTCAGATGAGCGTAACTTGGCCTATCGTGCAGCACAGTTGATGAAAGAGACATATAATATTCAACAAGGTGTAACGATTACTTTAGATAAAAATATTCCGGTAGCGGCTGGTTTAGCAGGTGGATCTAGTGACGCTGCTGCAACTATGCGTGGACTGAATCGTTTATTTGAGTTAGGTCTATCGTTGGAAGAACTCAGCACGCTATCTGCAGAAATCGGTTCAGATATTCCGTTCTGTGTTTACGGTACGACAGCCTTGTGTAAAGGGCGTGGAGAACAGATTGAACTCTTGAAACGACCACCATCTGCTTGGGTGGTTATTGCGAAACCACAAGCAGGATTATCTACACCAGATATATATGGTGGGCTTGATTTGACACAGCCGTTTGAAGTTCACACACAAGCCTGTTTGATCGCGATTGAGAATGACGATTATGCACAGATGTGCCAAAGTCTCTCCAACCGACTTGAACCAGTCTCGATGCGCTTACAGCCAGAGATTGGTAAAATCAAAAGAACGATGTTGAACAGTGGTGCCGATGGTGCATTGATGAGCGGCAGTGGCCCGACTGTTTACGGGTTTGCGCAACGAGAGCGTCAAGCACGTCATATTTACAATGCTGTAAGTGGTTGTTGCAATGATGTTTACCTTGTGAGAACGCTTGGTTGACATAAAGAGAAAGGATGAATAATAAAGGTGCGATATAAAAGAAGTGAACGAATTGTTTACATGACTCAATATCTAATCAGCAATCCAAATAAACTCGTACCGCTGACATACTTTGTAGAGAAGTTCAAGCAAGCAAAGTCATCGATTAGCGAAGATGTCCAAATTATTAAAGACACGGTTGTTAAAGAAGGGCTCGGCTCGATTGAAACGGTTGCGGGCGCGAGTGGTGGCGTTAGGTATCGACCGCAAATGCAGCGTGAAGAGGCTGAAGCGGTCGTGCAAGAGGTCACGATGCTATTACAAGAGAAGGATAGACTGCTACCTGGTGGATATCTCTTTCTATCTGATTTGATGGGGAATCCTACACTGTTGAAGAAGGTAGGAAAGCTCATTGCAACCATCTATATGGATGAAGAACTGGACGCGATTGTGACGATTGCAACGAAAGGTATTTCTCTTGCGAATGCCGTTGCAAGTGTGCTCAATCTGCCAGTAGTTGTGATACGAAAAGACAATAAGGTGACTGAAGGGTCTACCGTGTCGATTAACTATGTATCAGGTTCCTCTAGAAAGATAGAGACGATGGTATTATCGAAACGAACGTTGAAAGAACACTCAAATGTACTCGTAGTAGATGATTTTATGCGCGCTGGTGGTTCGATTAACGGCGTGATGAATTTGATGTCAGAGTTTAAAGCACAAGTAAAAGGGGTATCTGTACTTGTGGAGTCTAAAGAAGTAAAGCAGCGATTGATTGAAGATTATACTTCTCTTGTCCGCCTATCTGATGTTGATGAATACAATCAAGATTTTAAGGTAGAGCCGGGGAATAGCTTATCTAAATTTTAAAAAGGAGTAGGAAACAACATGAAATTAATTAACACACAAAAAGCACCAGCAGCAGTTGGTCCTTATTCACATGCAGCAATCGTAAACGGTATGGTGTTTACGTCAGGTCAAATCCCACTCAATCAAGAGGGTGAAATTGTCAGCGATTGTATTCAAGAGCAAACGAAACAAGTGATTGAAAACTTGAAAGTTGTACTTGAAGAAGCTGGATCTGACTTAGATCACGTTGTCAAAGCTTTAATCTTTTTATCTGATATGGAAAATTTCCAAAAGGTAAATGAAGTGTATGGTTCGTACTTCGATGCACATAAACCTGCAAGAAGCGCGGTAGAAGTTGCACGTTTACCGAAAGATGTAAAGATTGAAATCGAAGTGATTGCTGAGATTAAAGAATAATCATCTTTAACTCAAGATGAACTTCTAAAAAATTATATACAAAACTATGGGGGGCGCACTTATGAAAGTGACAGATGTTAGACTTAGAAAAATACAAACGGAAGGAAGAATGAAAGCGTTAGTATCCATCACACTTGAAGATGCTTTCGTTATTCATGATCTACGCGTCATCGAAGGGAATTCAGGCCTTTTTGTCGCAATGCCAAGCAAGCGTACAGCAGATGGCGAGTTCCGTGACATTGCACATCCAATCAACTCAGACATGAGACAAGAGATTCAAGATGCGGTAATGAAAGTATATGAAGAGACAGACGAAGTACTTCCAGTGCAGCAAGAAGAAACAGAAGAATAATAACACTGAAATGTAGACAATCGATGCAATTATTTATGTATCGTTTTCTACAAAAGAGGCTAAGACGCAGACTTTTAAGCAAAGTCCTATCTTAGCCTTTTTTGTTTGGAGAAGATGAAGTAAAAGTAGGAATCTGCTTTTACTTCTTGAAAGTGTATGACTCCTTAAATTATAATTATAGAGAAGTGCAAAAATACTGGAGGTTCATTACCATGCAGAGACATGCGATTGTTTTAGCAGCTGGCAAAGGCACGCGGATGAAATCAAAGCAATACAAGGTGCTTCATGAAGTCGCTGGAAAATCAATGATTGTACATGTGATTGATCAGGTGCAACAATCTGGTATCACAGACATTGTTACGATTGTGGGTCACGGCGCTGAACAAGTGAAAGCAACACTTGGTACAACATCACAATATAGTTTTCAAGAAGCGCAATTAGGCACTGCACACGCAGTTAAGCAAGCAGCTGAGCATTTGGCAGCACAACAAGGAACAACATTAGTTGTATGTGGTGACACGCCACTTATCACCTCTGATACGTTATCAAAGCTGATGGCACATCATGAGACTTCACAAGCGCAAGCAACAGTTCTCTCAGCGACAACGTCACAACCATATGGATATGGACGTATCGTTCGAAATGAACAGGGTGGCTTAGTAGAGATTGTTGAAGAGAAAGACGCAACCGAAGCACAAAAGATCATTCAAGAGATTAGTTCAGGCATTTTTGCATTTGATAATGCAACGTTATTTGCATTGTTAGATCAAGTGGATAACGACAATGCACAAGGTGAGTACTACTTGCCACAAGTGTTGACACTCATCTTGCAACAACAAGGTCATATTGGCGTGTATCATACTGATAATTTTGATGAGATTATGGGTGTTAACGATCGTGTCGCATTAAGTCGCGCGGAACAAGCGTATCGCGTACGTATGAACGAATATCACATGCGTGAAGGTGTTACAATCATTGACCCTAACACAACGTATATCGGTCCTGATGTGACAATTGGTGAAGACACAGTGATTGAACCGGGCGTTAGAATTACGGGTAGAACGACGATTGGTAGCGACGTGCGTATCGGCCAATATTCTGAAATACGTGATAGCCAGATTGATGATGGCGCAGTCATTAAACAATCTGTCATTACCGAAGCGGTTGTCGGTGCTCAGTCAACGGTTGGACCGTTTGCACAATTACGACCGGGTGCGGATCTTGGACAAGATACGAAGATTGGTAATTTTGTCGAAGTTAAAAAGGCACGTATCGATGATGGTGCGAAAGTATCACACTTGAGTTATATCGGTGATGCAGAAGTGGGTGCACGCACAAATATTGGCTGTGGTGCGATCACGGTGAATTACGATGGTGTGAATAAGTTTAAAACAACGATTGGTAAAGATGTCTTTGTCGGTTGCAATGCAAACTTGGTTGCGCCGGTTACCATTGGAGATGGGACACTTGTAGCAGCTGGATCAACGATTACTGACAATGTGCCAGATTATAGTTTGGCGTTAGGACGTGCAAGACAAGTGACAAAAGAAGGGTACTTAAACAAGGAATCAAAAGAATCATAAGTGTGAAATAAGTGGAATTAAAATTTAAATAAATTAGTGATCAAAACAATTAATGGAGGATTTATCATGTTAAACACCGAATATAAAAATTCGTCTCTGAAGATTTTCTCGTTGAAAGGTAATGAACCACTCGCAAAAGAAGTTGCAGACCATGTGGGCGTAGAACTTGGAAAATGTACAGTTAAGCGTTTTAGCGATGGTGAGATTCAAATCAATATTGAAGAAAGTATTCGTGGTTGTGACGTTTTTATTATTCAACCAACTTCAAATCCAGTGAATGTTCACTTGATGGAATTATTAATTATGATCGATGCATGTAAACGTGCTTCTGCAGCAACAATTTCAATTGTTGTACCTTACTACGGTTACGCACGTCAAGACCGTAAAGCACGTAGTCGTGAACCAATCACTGCAAAACTTGTTGCGGACTTATTTGAAACAGCAGGTGCAGATCGCATGATCGCTTTAGACTTACATGCACCACAAATTCAAGGATTCTTTGACATTCCAATCGATCATTTAATGGGTGTGCCGATTTTAGCAGATTATTTCTTAAACAATAAAGAAATTGACCCAGAGAAATGTGTCGTTGTATCTCCAGACCACGGTGGCGTAACGCGTGCGCGTAAACTTGCAGATATTTTGAAAACACCAATCGCAATTATCGATAAACGTCGTCCAAAGCCAAATGTTGCAGAAGTGATGAACATTGTCGGTGAGATTGAAGGACGTACAGCGATTATTATCGATGACATTATTGATACAGCTGGTACGATTACATTGGCTGCGCAGGCGTTGAAAGACAAAGGGGCAACAGAAGTATATGCTTGTTGTACACACCCTGTATTATCAGGTCCTGCGAAAGAACGTATCGAAAACTCAGCAATTAAAGAATTGATTGTCACGAACTCAATTTTATTAAAAGATGAGCAAAAACCAAAGAATATTAAAGAACTTTCTGTCGCTGAATTATTAGCACAAGCAATTATTCGTGTGTATGAGCGCGAATCAGTAAGTGTACTATTTGTTTAAGATAGGTTGACTTCTTGATCAAATGTGTGTAGAATAACTCTGTTCGTGTCATGACGGACAAATACACATTTGCAAGCAGCAAAATAGCTGATGGGCAAATGCTGCACGAGAGACGTGCAACGGAAAGGTGGAAAATGAATATGGCTTCATTAAAGTCTATTATTCGTCAAGGTAAACAAACACGCGGAGATTTACGTAAAATCCGTGAATCAGGTAAAGTACCAGCAGTAGTATACGGTTACGGCACTAAAAACGTATCAGTAAAAGTTGATGAAGTAGAATTCATCAAAGTAATCCGTGAAGTAGGACGTAACGGTGTTATCGTTTTAGGTGTAGGTTCAAAAGAAATCAAAGTAATGGTATCTGATTACCAATTTGATCCTCTTAAAAACCAAATTACACACATCGACTTCTTAGCAATCAACATGAGCGAAGAGCGTACTGTTGAAGTACCAGTTCACTTAATTGGTGAAGCACCTGGTGCAAAAGAAGGCGGCGTAGTTGAACAACCGTTATTCGACTTAAACATTACTGCTACACCTGATAGCATTCCTGAAAGCATCGAAGTTGATATCAGCGAATTAAACATTGGCGATACTTTAAGCGTACAAGACATTAAAGTATCAGGCGACTTCACTATCGAAAACGATGCTGAAGAAGCAGTTGTATCTGTTGTTGCACCAACAGAAGAACCAACTGAAGAAGAAATCGAAGCAATGGAAGGCGAAGCAACTACTGAAGAGCCTGAAGTTGTAGGCGAAGAAAAAGAAGAATCTGAAGAAGAATAAGAGATCTTCTAAGAGCATTATCCATCTCGATGGATAATGCTCTTTTGTCGTATATAACGGTGTTTTAGAGAGCGAGAAATGGCGATTTTGTGTTACGATATAATCTGAGACATGATATGTATTAATCTTAAATTGAAATAGAAATATTTATAATGATAGTGAGTGTGGATAACGAAAGTTTTTGTAAATGCTAAGCTTTCTGTCCCTTTCTCGTCATTTCTTATAAAATAACGATAGACGAATAACACAAATGTACGTGTAATAAAAGTAACGGAGGAACATGTGATGAAATGTATTGTGGGTTTAGGAAATATTGGCAAACGCTATGAGCGCACAAGACACAATATTGGCTTTGAAGTCATTGACTATTTGTTGGATCAGCATCAAACAACATTGGATAAACAAAAGTTTCGTGGTGCATATACAATCGCCCGTATGAATGGCGAGAAAGTAATGCTAATCGAGCCCTTAACTTTGATGAATCTTTCTGGTGAAGCGGTCGGCCCATTAATGGATTATTATAATATTGAAATAGAAGACTTATTAGTGCTATATGATGATCTTGATTTGGCACAAGGCCAAGTACGTTTGAGACAAAAAGGGAGTGCAGGTGGACACAATGGGATGAAGTCCATTATTGCGCATATAGGCACGAGTGATTTCAAACGTATTCGTATCGGTATTGACCGCCCAACGAATGGCATGTCTGTTCCGGATTATGTCTTGCAAAAGTTTTCAGATGTTGAAATGAAAACGATGCAACCCGTCATTGAGCATGTTGCAAGAGCAGTTGAAGCATTTATTGACGGTGAAACGTTTGAAAACGTCATGACACAATATAATGGTGAAGTTCAGTGAAACCAATCATCAACGAGATTATTCATAGAGATACACAGTTTCAAAATTTAAAGGAATATGTTGGCAATCGTAATGTGTTAGTCACAGGCTTAACGGCTTCAGCTAAAGCAGCGATGATTGCGGAAGTCTATCAATCGGGTCACGAACAAGTTTTATTAGTGACAAACAACTTATATCAAGCGGACAAGTTAGAAGCAGACTTATTACAATTTGTACCAGATGATGAGTTATACAAGTATCCAGTACAAGACATGATGACAGAAGAATTTTCAACACAAAGCCCAGAGTTTATGAGTGAGCGTGTTCGTACTTTGACGGCACTTGCACATGAACGTCGTGGGTTATTTGTCATCCCGTTGAATGGATTGAAAAAGCTTCTTACACCGAAAGCGTTATGGCAATCTCATCAGATGGTTTTGAATATTGGTGATGATTTAGATCTCGACACCTTTTTAACAAAGCTTGTCAGTATGGGGTATCGTCGAGAATCTGTTGTAACGAACATTGGTGATTTTTCCGTACGTGGTGGTATTATCGACATTTATCCATTGCTTGGAGAGCCCGTGCGTATTGAATTGTTTGATACAGAAGTGGACTCTATGCGCTTATTTGATGTTGAGACGCAACGCTCACTTGAAAATATCGACTCAATTGAAATTACGACGGCTCATGACTTTATTATGACGGAAGAAGTGAGAGAACATACGGTACATCAGTTGACGGCTGCGTATGAACAAACACGACCAAAAATTGAAAAATCATTCCGTCAAGATTTGAAAGATACGTATGATGCCTTTCATATTACGGATGAAGAACGCTTTGATCCACAAGTTTTAAGACGATTGATTGCATTTATGTATGATAAGTCTGAAACATTGATGGATTATTTTAAAGACAATGCGGTTGTGTTAGTTGATGAATACCAACGGGTAAAAGAAACTGAAGATACATTGACTGCCGAAACGACAGATTTTTTACAGAACTTAGTAGAAAGTGGGAAAGGTTTTCTCGGGCAGCGCTTCATGGATGAAGATGCTTTTGAAACACTTATTCGTCAGCGTCAAATTATGTATTTTACATTGTTTACGTCATCGATGCCTGTGAAGTTAGATGAGATTTTCAAGTTTTCATGTAAGCCGGTTCAACAATATTATGGTCAGTACGATATTATGACGTCGGAACTTCAACGATTTATGCGTCAAGATTATCGCATTGTGATTGTTGCGGAGACAGAGACGAAAAAAGAACGCATTCAAGCGATGTTAAGTGAAATGCATGTTCCTACATTGCTAGATCCAGATATTGAAGCGATGTTGCCAGGTCATGCAGCAATTGTAGAAGGTAGTTTGTCGGAAGGCTTCGAATTACCATACATGTCTCTCGTCGTTATCACGGAGCGAGAATTGTTCAAGTCAAGACAGAAGAAAACGTCTAAAAAACGTCGTAAAACATTGACAAATGCTGAGAAAATCAAATCATACCAAGAATTGAATGTAGGTGACTATGTCGTTCATGTACATCATGGTGTCGGACGTTATCTTGGTGTAGAGACACTTGAAGTGGGTGACGTACATCGTGATTACATGAAGATTCAATACAAAGGGACGGATCAGTTATTTGTCCCTGTCGATCAGATGGACCAAGTACAAAAATATGTTGGGTCAGAAGATAAAACGCCGAAGCTTTATAAGTTAGGCGGTAGTGAATGGAAGAAAACAAAAGCAAAAGTACAAAGTAACGTTGAAGATATTGCAGATGAGTTGATTGCATTATACAAAGAGCGTGAGCAATCTGTCGGTTTTCAGTTTGCACCTGATACTGAAGAGCAACATGTTTTTGAAATGGACTTCCCATACGAATTAACGGAAGATCAAGATAAGTCAATTCGTGAGATTAAGGCCGATATGGAAAGTGCACGCCCAATGGATCGTCTACTCTGCGGTGATGTTGGTTACGGTAAGACAGAAGTCGCCGTCCGTGCCGCATTTAAAGCAGTCATGTCAGGTAAACAAGTTGCGTTTCTCGTACCAACAACGATACTGGCACAACAACACTACGAAACACTGATTGAACGTATGCGTGATTTCCCAGTTGAGATTCAGTTGATGAGCCGTTTTCGTACGGCGAAAGAAATCAAAGCAACGAAGGAAGGTTTAAAATCTGGTTTCGTTGATATTGTTGTCGGAACGCACAAGTTGTTAGGAAAGACAATCGAATACAAAGACTTGGGCTTGTTAATTGTTGATGAGGAACAGCGTTTCGGTGTGCGCCACAAAGAGAAAATTAAGGCGCTCAAAGCAAATGTTGATGTCCTAACGCTGACAGCAACGCCGATACCGAGAACATTGCATATGAGTATGCTAGGTGTGCGTGACTTATCAGTGATTGAAACACCACCTGAAAATCGCTTCCCTGTTCAGACATATGTCTTGGAGCAAAATGCGAACTTTATAAAAGAAGCATTGGAACGTGAATTATCTCGAGAAGGGCAAGCGTTCTACTTGTACAACAAAGTCCAATCCATCTATGAGAAGCGTGAACAGTTACGCATGTTAATGCCGGAAGCCGAGATTGGTGTAGCGCATGGACAGTTAACGGAACGAGATCTTGAAGAAACGATGCTCAACTTTATCAATGGTGAATACGACATTCTTCTCACAACGACGATTATTGAAACGGGTGTGGATGTGCCAAATGCAAACACATTGATTATTGAAGAAGCGGATCGTTTTGGTTTGAGTCAGTTGTATCAATTACGTGGACGTGTAGGGCGTTCAAGTCGTATTGGATATGCCTATTTCTTACATCCTCAAAATAAAGTATTAACGGAAACAGCGGAAGATCGTCTACAAGCGATTAAAGAATTTACAGAGCTCGGTAGTGGCTTTAAAATTGCAATGCGTGACTTAAATATTCGTGGTGCAGGAAACTTACTAGGCAAGCAACAACACGGCTTTATCGATTCTGTCGGTTATGATCTCTATGCGCAAATGCTAGAAGAAGCGGTTAATGAAAAACGTGGTGTCAAAGTCGAAACGCAAGCTCCAGAACTTGAAATGGATTTACGATTAGATGCTTACTTACCTGCATCATATATTCAAAATGAACAAGCTAAAATTGAAATTTATAAAAAACTACGTGCGACTGAGACGCATGCACAATTAATGGATATTAAAGATGAATTGCTAGATCGCTTTAATGAATATCCACAAGAAGTCGCGCATTTGTTAGATTCTGTGGAAATTAAAACGTATTTATTACAAGTCGGTGTGCAACATGTAAAGGATACAGGTAAAGTGGTGGAAGTGTTGCTGACACAAGCTGGTACGAATCGAATCAATGGCGAAGAATTATTCCGACAATCTGAACCACTTGGACGCAGTATGACACTTGGTGTAAAAGATGGTTGTATGAAAGTAACATTGAAAAAAGGCAATCAATGGTTGGAATCCCTGAAGTTTTTAGCGAAAATTCTAGCAGAAAGTTTGAGGTTAGAAGATGAAATCGAAAGCGGCATTTAATGGTGTCGTTGTTTTAACTGCTGCACTGATTGCAGTGAAAGTACTCAGCGCCCTATATCGTGTACCATATCAGAATGTGTTAGGTGATGAAGGGTTATATGCGTACCAACAAATATATCCAATCGTTGCATTAGGAGTTGTGTTATCGAGCAATGCGATACCAAGTGCCTTCACACAAGTGTTAGACGGTCGGCAACCGAGTCGACCTACGTTTCGTCGCTTAGTCGTTACAATTGAAATGATAGGTATCCTTTGTTGGGCCGTGCTATATGTCGGGGCGAGACAAGTTGCGCAATGGATGGGAGATTCACAATTAACACCGATGTTGCAGGCGGCAAGTATTAGTTTTTTAGTCGTTGGTTTTTTAGGGCTATTGCGTGGACATTTTCAATCACAACATCAAATGGTCTATCCCGCATACTCCCAAGTCATTGAACAGTTAATACGTGTGAGTATCATCGGTATTGTTATTGTTTATTTCGTTCACCAAGAATGCTCTATTTATACAGCAGGGACTTGGGCGATTTATGCATCGACGGCAGGTTTCGTTATGTCTACGCTGTACTTGTGGTGTCGCAGTGATATGAAGTCGGTTGAACACGAACGAATCAACAGTATTCCATTACGACAATTTTTTATTGCTATTATCATTTTTGCGGTCAGTCACTTAATCGTTATTTTATGGCAAGTGGTGGATAGCTTTACGATTGTGAATATGTTGCGTTCAGGAGCAGGTTTTGCGTTCCAAGATGCAATCGTACAAAAAGGTATTTACGATCGAGGAGCGTCTTTCATCCAAATGGGACTCATTGTTACGACGACTTTTTGTTTTGTACTCATACCATTGTTGACGGATACGAAACGACGTGGTGCGATTGATGAGATGAACAGTTATGCAAATGCTTCATTGAAGATTACCATTGTGATGAGTAGTGCGAGTGGTATCGGATTGATGAACCTATTGCCAAACTTGAATCGTGTCTTTTTCGAAAGCAATGCTTTGACGATGACATTAACTGTATACATGTTGACGGTTATCTGTGTTTCAATGATGATGATGTATATGGCATTGTTGGAAATTTATGCTTATTATCGTTTGATTATTGGAGCAGTCGTTACGGGACTAGTCAGTAAAGGGTGTTTCAACATTTTACTTATCGCACATTTCGAAATGTTAGGTGCGAGTCTTGCGACGGTATTATCACTTGTCATTGCGGTGATCATATTGCATTACGGCGTCGTACAGTGTTATCGACTTAAGAGATTGAGAAGGTTTTATAGTAAGTTAGCGCTTGCATTACTTGTGATGACGATGAGCGTGCAACTTTGTCAATGGCTGATACCTGTTACATCAAGATTTGGCAGTTTATTAGAATTACTTATCGCTACGCTCGTGGGTGTCTTAACGATTGGTTGGATGCTTGTGCGCCTGAATATTTTAGACGAAGAAGAATGGTCGCATTTACCATTTGGAGATAAAATGTATCATTGGAAGAAGGGAAGAAAAAGATGACACATCAATTAACAATTATAGGTCTTGGTAACTATGGATTAGATGAATTACCTTTGGGGATTTATCGTTTGATCTCACAACAGAAGAAGTTGTATGTGAGAACGACAGATCACCCAGTCATTCAAGAACTATCAGAAATAGACATTCACTCATTTGATGAAGTCTATGAGCAATATGATACATTTGAACCTGTGTATGAATCTATTACGATGCGGTTGTTAGAGCGTGCCCAACATGAAGATATTGTTTATGCGGTACCAGGACATCCACGTGTTGCAGAAACGACGACACAGCTACTATTGACACGTGCAGCTAACTATAACGTTCGTGTTGTATTGAAAGGTGGACGAAGTTTCATTGATGATATTTTTGCAGCAGTTAATATAGATCCGAATGATGGCTTTACAATGCTTGATGCAACGGCATTGGACATCACTGCGTTGAATCCAAGAACTGCAACGATCATGACGCAAGTGTATAGTGATATGGTGGCGGGCGAGTTGAAGCTCAGTTTGATGGAACGCTATCCAGACGACTTTGAAGTATTTATTGTTGATGGTGCGAATCAATCGGGCGCGACAGTGACGCAAGTGCCGCTATATGAACTAGATCACCAAGCGGCTTTCACGAACTTGACGAGTGTCTTTATACCAGCTGTAACAGATGATACGGCACTGTATGGAGATTTCGACTTTGCTAACCAAGTCATTGCCCAACTCGTTGATGATGAAACCGGCTGTCCATGGGATAAAGTGCAGACACATGACACTTTGAAACGTTATTTATTGGAAGAGGCATTTGAATTGTTTGAAGCAATTGATAATGAAGATGATTGGCATATGATTGAAGAGCTTGGAGACATTCTACTTCAAGTATTACTTCATGCGCACATCGGTCAGAAGTCGGGTTATATGGATATCCGCGAAGTTGTCACAAGTTTGTCAGATAAGATGATTCGTCGTCATCCACATGTGTTTAAGGGTGCACAAGCAGATGATGTAGAAGATGTGATGTCAATCTGGCAATCAGAAAAGGCAGCAGAAGGTAAAAAAACACGTGTGAAGTTTGAGAAAGTATTTGCACGTCATTTCTTAAAACTGTATGATGAAGTCAAAAATAAGGACTTTACAGAAGAAACATTAGACCAATATTTGGCACAAGGAGGTAGCCATGAGACTTGATAAATATTTGAAAGTATCGCGACTCATCAAACGTCGTACGCTTGCGAAAGAATTAAGTGATCAAGGACGTGTTGCAGTAAACGGTCAAACAGCAAAGGCAGGCACGACTGTAAAAGTGGACGATGAACTTGTCATTCGATTTGGGCAAAAAGTGGTAACGATTAAAGTAACTGCGTTGAATGAACATGCAACGAAAGAAAATGCTAAAGGAATGTACGAGCTTGTTAAAGAAGAACGGTTACAGTAATGGACGTTGAGAGAGGTGAGGCCACATGAGTAAGAAAGTGCAAGGAATTGGCAACCAATACACATCCGAAGAAAATGCGAAACGTCAGCGTCATGCACGATTAAAAAAAGTCGTTAAGAAGCGAATGCTCGTATTTGGCGGTGGACTTTTTGCAATTATTCTCGTCTTGTTAATCATGGTGGGGGTGCAAATGCACAACAATCAACAAGCCTCTCAAGAGCGACAAGCGAAGGAAGAAGAATACCAGAAAATACAAGATGAAGAGATAGAGTTAAAAGAACGATTGAACAATCTAAACGATGAAGAATATATTGAAAAAATTGCTCGAGATGAGTATTACTTGAGCAATGATGGTGAAGTCATCTTTAAACTCCCTGAAGATCAGAAGAACAAAAAACAAGAATAGTATAGAACGAAAGGCGTATGTTGACAGTGTTAAGAAAGTCAGCATGTCGCCTTTTTTGAATTCTGCTCCTTTCACAACCTCGTGATGTCAGTGTTCGAGAAGCAGAATTCTCGGTAGAACTTCACAGCTCTACAAAATTTGGAAATCAATTTTGATCGCTGTTCTAGTTCTACTCGAATTCTAAACGCTTCTCTCACAACCTCGTGATGTCAGTGTTCAAGGAGCAGGGTTTTCGGCAGAATATCGCAATTCAATGAAATCAAAAAGCGATTTCACCTCATTGCTTGGATTCTGCTCAAACCCAAAGCGCTCCTTTCACAACCTCGTGATAAAAATATTAAAGAAAAGGATTAAATCGGTTTTTGTCGTTGTGTAAATAGTCAAACAACCGTATAATAGAGTTAAATATCGAACTCGGGAGGATTCATTATAACAATGGCAATCGAAGTAGGAAGTAAAGTCAAAGGTAAAGTCACTGGTATCAAAAAATTTGGTGCATTTGTGGAGTTGCCAGAAGGAAAGAGCGGGCTTGTGCATATCAGTGAAGTGGCTGATAATTACGTTGAGAACGTGGAAGATCATCTGTCATTAGGTGATGAAGTTGAAGTGAAAGTACTTTCTATTGCAGATGATGGTAAGATTAGCTTATCTATCAAAAAAGCAAAAGAACGTCCACGTCGACAAAAACCAGCACAAAAACCGGAAGACTTTGAGAAAAAACTATCAAACTTCTTAAAAGATAGTGAAGATAAACTTAATTCTGTAAAACGTCAAGCAGAGTCAAGACGTGGTGGCCGAGGTTCACGTCGATAAGTCATCACAATCTAGGGGTTGAGAAACGAAGGGAACTTTGAATCTCAACCTCTTTTTCACTGTTAAAATACAGTGTAGAAGAAACGAAGAATACGAAGGAGTGTCTATGTGATGAAACCCTGTTGGCGAACAACTGATCATATCGTGATAGCAGTGTCGACCGGAATAGATAGTATGGTGTTGTTACATCAATTATTGACGCAATATGCTGATACATATGATCAACTCACTTGTTTGCATGTGCATCACGGCTTGCGTGAAGCATCTGACAATGAAGCACAATTTTTGCAAACATACTGTCAGGAACGAAATATCCCATTACATATTCACCATTTAGATCTTACAAGCATTGCTGAAGCAGGGCGAAGTATCCAAAACGAAGCCCGGCGTTTGCGCTATACTTGGTTTGACAAAATGATGTACAATCTCCAAGCAGACTGTTTACTGACTGCGCATCATCAAGGCGATCAATTAGAGACAATCTTTTATCGCATCTTTACTGGACGTGTTGACCGTGGGCCGTTAGGCATTCAGACATGTGAATCACGTGGTCTTTATCGTCTCATTCGCCCACTGCTGACAACGACCAAAGAACAAATCCGCACTTATCAGCAACAGCATACAGTGCCTTATTTTGAAGACGAAAGCAACACAAGCAATGCGTATGTACGCAATGATATTCGCAATCGTCTGCTGCCTGATATTGAACAAAATCCGCAGTTGCAAGGACAACAATTACTTAAGTTGATGGATGTTCATGCGGAAGCGTTGACGCTTTTTAAGCAACGCGCACAGCAATTCATTGAGCAAGAAGTACGCCAAAAACATGGGAATCAATGGTACATACCAAGAAAACCATTCAATCAACTGTCGCCACATGTTAAAATGAAAGTCTTGGACATTATGTTGGCACATTTTGAGTCAGTTGTGACAGTAAGTGAGCGTACATATCAAGATTGGTTTGTCAAAATTTGTAGTGACGTGGCGCAAAGTACGCTCATGCATACAAACAAATGGCATGTCGATATCGTGTATGATAAATTAGTCATAGCGCCTGCAATGAAGGAAACGATACCGACACAACAAGTTGTTACGATGGCAGGTATCTATCGATTTGGAGCGTACCGTATCGAAATTGCAGAGCACGTCTTTCGCTCACATGAAATGCTACATATTCGAACGCGACAGACAGGTGATCGCATCATGCTTGCGAATGGTCAACATAAAAAAGTAACTCGTTTGATGATTGACCATAAAGTCCCACAAGGAGAGCGCCTACACATGCCGATAATCAGTACGGCTAATGGTGACATCTTAGCAGTTGGGACGTGTTATCATCACATGACATACGAACAATACATTCACATTCAATATTTGGGAGATGACATAAATGAGAAATGATTTAAAAGAAATTTTGTTAACAGAAGAGGAAATTCAAGAAATTTGTGAGAAACTTGGACGTGTGCTAACAGAAGATTACAAAGGTAAAAACTTATTCTGTATTGGTATTTTAAAAGGGTCTATTCTGTTCATGACAGACTTAATCAAGCGTATTGATACACCACTTGCTATTGATTTCATGGATGTGTCGAGTTATCACGGTGGTATGGAATCAACAGGCGAAGTGCAAATTTTGAAAGACTTAGGATCATCGATTGAAAATAAAGATGTATTAATTATTGAAGACATTCTTGAAACGGGTACAACTTTAAAATCAATTACAGAGTTGTTGCAATCACGTCGTGTCAACTCATTGGAAATTGTGACATTGTTAGACAAGCCAAATCGTCGTAAAGCAGATATTCAAGCGAAATATGTTGGGAAAGTTATTCCGGATGAGTTTGTTGTCGGCTATGGTTTGGACTACAAAGAAGAATATCGTAACTTACCTTACATCGGTACGTTGAAACCTGAAATTTACACACAAGGATAGTCGTATGACAAAAGACAGATAGCTTGTATGGAACTCCGAAAATGATATGGAAAACCGTGGAAATCTGTCTTTTGTTGTATCCCATTGATAGCAAGCGCAATTACTAGCAACAAGTCTTTAGATTATGGTAAAATTTTTGTTAGCTTTATATTTGGAGTAGGAGGAAACGTCGCATGCAGAAAGCTTTTCGTAATGTGCTTTTTATAGCACTGATAGGCGTCGTCATCTTTGGTTTATTCTCATGGGTGAATGGCAATGGGAACATTCCAAAAGAACTTACTTATAATCAATTTATGCAAAAGTTGGAGAAGGGTGACCTTAAGTCATTAGAGATTCAACCAGAGAATAATGTGTATAAAGTGAGCGGTAAGTTGAAAAATAACGATGACTTTGCGTCAACGGTATTATTTAATAATGATAAAGAGCTAGATAAAATCACTGATACGGCTCAAAACCAAAAAGGATTGGAATTCACAGTTAAAGAAGAAGAAGGACAGAGTGTTTTTGTGAGTATCATCTCAACCTTAATCCCTGTCTTAGTAATCGCACTACTCTTCCTGTTCTTTATGAGTCAAGTACAAGGAGGCGGCGGTGGTGGCGGTCGTATGATGAACTTTGGTAAGTCCAAAGCGAAAATGTACGATAGTCAAAAAGGTCGCGTACGTTTCTCAGACGTAGCAGGTGCGGATGAAGAGAAACAAGAATTAGTAGAAATTGTTGACTTCTTAAAAGACAACAAGCGATTTAAGGAAATGGGCTCACGTATCCCGAAAGGTGTACTTCTAGTCGGGCCACCGGGTACAGGTAAAACATTGCTTGCACGTGCTGTTGCGGGTGAAGCAGGTGTGCCATTCTTCTCAATCAGTGGTTCAGACTTCGTTGAGATGTTCGTTGGTGTCGGTGCGAGTCGTGTGCGTGACTTGTTTGAAAATGCCAAGAAGAATGCACCATGCATTATCTTTATCGATGAGATCGATGCTGTGGGTCGTCAACGTGGCGCAGGTGTTGGCGGCGGACATGACGAACGTGAGCAAACATTGAACCAATTGTTAGTAGAGATGGATGGTTTCGGTGAGAATGAAAATATTATCATGATCGCTGCAACGAACCGTCCTGATATTCTAGATCCAGCACTTTTACGTCCAGGGCGTTTTGACCGTCAAATCCAAGTCGGTCGTCCAGATGTTAAAGGTCGTGAGGCGGTACTACATGTACATGCGAAGAATAAACCTTTAGATGAGACGGTTGATTTAAAAGCGATTGCTCAACGTACACCAGGTTTTTCAGGTGCAGACTTAGAGAACTTGTTGAACGAAGCATCGTTAATTGCGGCACGTAGTGGTAAGAAGAAAATTGATATGAGAGACATCGAAGAAGCAACAGACCGTGTTATCGCAGGTCCAGCGAAGAAATCACGTGTTATTTCTGAGAAAGAGCGCAACATTGTGGCACACCACGAAGCGGGTCATACTGTAATCGGTATGGTGCTTGATGAAGCAGAAGTCGTACACAAAGTAACAATCGTGCCACGTGGTCAAGCAGGTGGTTATGCGATGATGTTACCAAAACAAGATCGTTTCTTAATGACAGAGCCAGAGTTACTAGACAAAATTAGTGGTCTGTTAGGTGGACGTGTCGCAGAAGATATTATTTTCAATGAAGTATCTACGGGTGCTTCGAATGACTTTGAGCGTGCAACACAAATTGCACGTGAAATGGTGACGCAATATGGTATGAGTAAAAAGCTTGGACCATTACAGTTCTCGCATGGTGGCGGTCAGGTCTTCTTAGGAAAAGATATGTCAGGTGAACCTGAGTATTCAGGACAAATTGCGTATGAGATTGACAAAGAAGTGCAACGTATCATCAAAGAACAGTATGAGCGTAGTAAACAAATTTTATTAGAACACGAATCACAATTGCGTTTAATCGCTGAGACGTTATTAACAGAAGAGACATTAGTTGCAGAACAAATCCAATCATTATTCCATGAAGGGCATCTGCCTGAAGTGAACTATGATGATGCAAAAGTTGTTGATCGTTCTGAAGATGACGAATTCAATGAAGGAAAGTATGGTAAGTCGTACGAAGAGATTCGTCGTGAACAAGAAGAAATGACGAACCGTGCGCATACAAGTACGTCAGATCGTGATGAAGCATCATCAGAAGATAAAGATGATGAAGATACAACAGCTTATGATCAAGCACCAGAAATAGATAAACCGGGTGATGATCAAACACCACCACGTCAATAAATGATTTGACGTATAAGACTTTCTCATAGATGGAGTGATTCCAGCTATTGGGGAAGTCTTTTTTATGAGAGAATATCTTGGAATAATCGTGTAAGTCATATCAGTTGTACTTATGTGATGACGCGAGTATGATAATGCAACATAGAGAAAATGTGATGATCATATTTGAACGAAGTCTACGTCTTTTTGCAGCGATGATATTTACGTGAAATAAAGAAGTGCGTTGACATGCGTATCGTATATTTATCATATAAAAAAGGAGACAATAGAACATGACGCAAGATTATATTGTAAAAGCACTCGCATATGGTGGAGAAGTTCGTGCATACAGTGCGAAAACAACCGATGCGATTCAAGAAGCACAAACACATCATTATACATGGCCAACAGCATCAGCAGCGCTAGGTCGTACGATGACAGCGACAGTGATGATGGGTGCGATGCTAAAAGGTGAACAAAAATTAACAGTGACAGTCAATGGTGATGGTCCGATCGGTAAAATTGTTGCAGATGCGAATGCGCAAGGAAAAGTTCGTGGTTATGTGACGAACCCACAGACACACTTTGCATTGAACGATCAAGGGAAGTTAGATGTGCGACGCGCAGTGGGTACAGAGGGCTATATCAATGTTGTAAAAGATGTCGGCTTACGTGATTACTATACAGGTAATAGCCCAATCATTTCTGGAGAACTCGGTGAAGACTTCACTTATTACTTTGCCAACAGTGAGCAAGTACCATCATCAGTGGGTGTCGGTGTGCTTGTAAATCCAGATAATACAATTAAGGCGGCTGGTGGCTTTATTATCCAAGTGATGCCGGGTGCAAAAGAAGAAACAATTGCTAAACTAGAAGAAGCGATTAACAATATGACACCTGTTTCTAAACTAATCGATCAAGGTCATACGCCAGAAAGTATGTTACAAGAAATTTTGGGTGCTGATCACGTTGAATTTTTAGAAACATTACCAGTTGATTTTGAGTGTAACTGTGGCCACGATAAATTTTTAACAGCGATTAAAGGATTGGGAGAAGCGGAAATTGAAAGCATGATTCGTGAAGATCATGGTGCAGAAGCAGAATGCCACTTCTGCCGTACGAAATACCATTATTCTGAAGCTGACTTAGAAGAATTGCTTGTATCAATGAAATAATGTGAAATTTTTGTGTGAGATGTACGATTTTACTTTTGAAATTGTCTGAACAATGATACACTATTTATATCCGATATATTAACTAAGCATTCTAGCAAATTATATATTAAAAGTGAGGTTGTCGATTATGGTAAGAAAACCCGTAGAAAACATTACGCAAATTATTGGTCAAACACCTGTTGTGAAGTTACGTCATCAAGCAGGTGAAGATGCAGCAGATATTTATGTGAAGTTGGAATACCAAAACCCAGGTGGTTCGGTAAAAGACCGTATCGCACTGGCGATGATTGAACAAGCAGAAAAAGAAGGCAAAATTAAACCAGGTGATACGATTGTTGAACCAACAAGCGGTAACACTGGTATCGGTCTTGCGTTCGTATGTGCTGCAAAAGGTTACAAAGCAGTTTTCACAATGCCTGAAACAATGAGCCAAGAGCGTCGCAACTTATTAAAAGCTTATGGTGCAGAACTTGTTTTAACGCCCGGATCAGAAGCGATGAAAGGCGCAATCAAGAAGGCAAAAGAATTAAAAGAAGAACACGGTTATTTCGAGCCACAACAATTTGAAAACCTTGCAAATCCACGTGTACATGAGTTAACAACAGGTCCAGAACTTGTTGAACAATTTGAAGGTAAAACAATCGACGCCTTTTTAGCAGGTGTTGGTACAGGTGGTACATTATCTGGTGTGGGCAAAGTCTTGAAAGAGAAATATCCAGATATTCAAATCGTTGCGATTGAACCAGAAGACTCACCCGTATTGAGCGGAGGAGAACCAGGACCACACAAACTACAAGGTTTAGGTGCTGGCTTTGTACCGGGTACATTGAACACTGAAATTTATGAAGAAGTGATCAAAGTAGGTAACGAAGTAGCGATGGAAACATCACGTCGTGTTGCAAAAGAAGAAGGTATCTTAGGTGGTATTTCTTCAGGTGCGGCAATTCATGCTGCAATTCAAAAAGCGAAAGAACTTGGTAAAGGTAAAACAGTTGTAACTGTATTGCCAAGTAACGGTGAGCGTTACCTTTCTACACCACTGTACAACTTTGACTAATAAATATTTTTATCCCGTTAATGCGATGATACGTCATTAACGGGATTTTTGAGTTTTATTAACATATCGTATTTTTGTTAAGCTTGCTATCAGTTGTATCTATCAAATTTTGTTATAATAGAGCCATTCAATTAAATGACATTGTCGTGATAACGATGAAAGGAAGTTTTCTAATGCGTGAAACACAGATTATGGGTATTTTAAACGTCACTCCAGATTCATTTTCTGATGGTGGTCAATATAACGATGTTAATAAAGCAGTTGCACATGCTGAACAAATGATTCATGACGGTGCGCATATTATTGATGTTGGAGGAATTTCAACACGCCCTGGTTTTGAAGAGATCTCGGTTGAAGAAGAACAAAAACGTGTCGTTCCTGTTGTTGAAGCGTTGAAAGATATACCAGCAACATTGTCGGTGGACACATATCGGAGCGAAGTGGCAGAAGCAGCACTTCAAGCGGGGGCAACAATGATTAATGATCAATGGGCAGGACTTTATGACCCAGATATTTTCAAAGTGGTTGCTGCACATGATGCTGAGATTATTTTGATGCATAACGGTGATGGACAACGCGATGAACCTGTCATGGACGAAATGCTCGTGACATTATTGAAGCAAGCGAATAAAGCCGTTTTGGCAGGAATCCCGAAAGAGCACATTTGGCTAGATCCGGGCATTGGTTTTGCCAAAACACGTGAAGAAGAGCGTACAGTAATGGTACAACTCGATGCACTTGTTGCGACAGGGTTTAAAGTATTATTAGCAACAAGCCGTAAAAGGTTTATCAACGAGATTCTCGGTGGCGATAGCCAGGTCGATGCACGTGATGAAGGCACAGCTGCAACGACAGCCTATGGCATTATGAAAGGTGTACATGGTGTACGTGTTCATAACGTATTGATGAATGCAAGGTTAGCAACAGCGATGGATAATTTGAGAGGTTATGAGAATGAACGATAAAATATTTTTACAAGGATTAGAATTTTATGCCTATCATGGGGCATTACCCGCTGAAAATGATATCGGCCAAATCTTTACAGTCGATATTGAAATGAAAGTCGACCTTGAAGCGGCAGGGCATTCAGACCGTGTAGAAGATACCGTGCATTACGGTGAAGTTTATGAAGACGTGAAAGCAATCATGGAAAGTGATCCTGTTAATTTGTTAGAACATCTTGCGGAACGTATTGCAAAGCGTATAAATTCACACTATAATCGTGTAATGGAAACGAAAGTAAGGATTACTAAGAAAAATCCACCCATACCAGGATATTATCAAGGTGTTGGGATCGAGATAGTAAGGGTGAAATAAATGGTAGACGCATATCTAGGACTAGGCGGGAATATCGGGAATCGTGAAATGCAGATAAACGAAGCGATTGCCCAATTGGATCAACATGCGCAAATTGATGTTGTTGCTGTATCACCGATGTATGAAACAAAGCCAGTCGGTTATGTGGAACAGCCAGATTTTCTCAATGTGTGTGTGCACGTGCAAACGACATTATCAGCGACAGAATTGCTAGATATAGGACTTGAAGTTGAAGCGGCACTTCATCGTGTGCGTGATGTGCGCTGGGGTCCACGTACAATCGATATTGACGTTCTTTTATATGGACAAGATGTGATTGAAACAGAACGTGTTACAGTCCCGCACCCAAGAATGACAGAACGTGCTTTTGTGATGATTCCGCTCAATGATATTGCACCAGATGTAATTGAGCCGAGATCTGGGAAGGCAATTCATACACTTGTGAAGCCTGACGAAACAGTTATCCGCTATGGCAAATAGGCGCACGTTAAATAGATAGAATGGAAAGAATGGAGGAATCCATATTTATGTGGAAAATTGGAGATGTTGAAATAGAGAACAGAGTCGTTCTTGCCCCGATGGCAGGCGTGTGTAATGCGGCCTTTCGTCTTACAGTGAAGGAATTCGGTGCAGGGCTTGTATGTGCAGAGATGGTGAGTGACAAAGCCATTTTATTTAATAACCCAAAGACGATGAAAATGTTATATATAGATGAAAATGAACGCCCACTTTCACTTCAAATCTTTGGTGGTGAAAAAGAGACGCTAGTTGAAGCAGCAGAATATGTAGATAAACATACAACTGCCGACATTATTGATATCAACATGGGATGTCCTGTGTCTAAAATCATTAAATGCGAGGCGGGGGCACGTTGGTTGTTAGACCCGAACAAAATATATGAAATGGTTTCAGCTGTAACAGAACGTGTTAGTAAGCCGGTGACATGTAAGATGCGCATCGGTTGGGATGAAGATCATATCTTTGCCGTAGAAAATGCAAAAGCAGCAGAGCGTGCAGGTGCTGCGGCTATTTCTATTCATGGTCGTACACGTGTACAAATGTACGAAGGCGAAGCGGACTGGGATATCATTCGTCAAGTGAAAGAAGCCGTATCAATTCCAGTCATCGGTAACGGTGATGTCACAAGTCCAGAACTTGCGAAAAAAATGCTTGATGAAACAGGTGTAGATGCTGTGATGATCGGTCGTGAAGCGCTCGGTAACCCTTGGATGATTTACCGAACAGTGCATTACCTTGAAACAGGTGAACTCATAGAAGAACCGAAAATTGAAGAAAAAGTTGATATTGCTTTATTACATTTGCGCCGTCTAGTAGAATTAAAAGGTGAGAAAGTAGGTGTCATGGAAATGCGTAAACATGCATCATGGTACCTCAAAGGAGTGCGTGGTAACGGAAAAGCACGTAAAGCCTTGAACCAAGCCGAGACGGAAGCGGAAATGATTGAGATACTTACGAATTTCCGGGATGAAATGAACGCACAACAAAAAGTAGAAGTGTAAGACGAAAAGGAGAGGTAAGAATGACAGAAGAAATGAATGACCAGATGCAGGTGCGTCGTCAAAAATTACAAGAATTGCGTGACTTAGGGATCGACCCATTTGGCGAAAAGTTTGAACGAACAGGTTCAGCAGAAAGTTTGAAAGCAGACTGGGATCAATATTCTAAAGAAGAACTTGCAGACAAAGAAGATGAAAGCCGTACAGTTATTGCGGGTCGTATTATGACAAAACGTGGTAAAGGTAAAGCTGGTTTTGCGCATATCAAAGACTTAACAGGGCAATTACAAATCTATGTAAGAAAAGACCAAGTTGGTGACGAAGCATTCGATATCTGGAAATCAGCAGACTTAGGTGACATCGTAGGTATTGAAGGTGTCATGTTTAAAACAAATACAGGCGAATTGTCAGTTAAGGCGAAATCATTCAAACTTTTGTCTAAAGCATTACGTCCATTACCAGACAAACATCATGGTCTTCAAGACATTGAGCAGCGTTACCGCCAACGTTATTTAGACTTGATTACGAATGAAGAATCAACACAAACGTTTATCAACCGCAGTCGCATTGTTCAAGAAATGCGTAACTACTTAAACAGTAAAGGATTCTTAGAAGTTGAAACACCAATGATGCACCAAATCGCTGGTGGTGCAGCTGCACGCCCATTCGTAACACACCATAATGCGTTAGATGCAACACTTTACATGCGTATTGCAATTGAGTTGCATTTGAAACGCTTAATTGTTGGTGGACTTGAAAAAGTGTATGAAATCGGTCGTGTATTCCGTAATGAAGGTGTTTCTACACGTCATAACCCAGAATTCACAATGATCGAATTATATGAAGCATATGCAGATTATAAAGACATCATGTCACTTACGGAAGAAATGGTTGCACATATTGCGCGCCAAGTGTTAGGAACAACTTCAATCCAATACGCTGGAGAAACAATCGATTTAGAACCAAAATGGCGCCGTCTGCACATGGTAGATGCAGTTAAAGAAGCAACAGGTGTCAACTTCTTTGATATTACATCAGATGAAGAAGCACACCAAGTAGCGAAAGAACATGGCATCGAAGTGGATAAGCACATGAAGTATGGCCATATCTTAAATGAATTCTTTGAACAAAAAGTAGAAGAAACGCTTATTCAACCAACATTTATTTATGGTCATCCAATCGAAATCTCGCCATTAGCGAAAAAGAATCCAGAAGATCCACGTTTCACAGACCGATTCGAGTTATTTATTGTAGGACGTGAACATGCGAATGCATTTACAGAGCTTAATGATCCAATCGATCAACGTGAACGCTTTGAAGCGCAACTTGTAGAAAAAGAACAAGGTAACGATGAAGCACACGAAATGGATGATGATTTTATCGAGGCTTTAGAATACGGTATGCCGCCAACAGGTGGACTCGGTATTGGTATCGATCGTCTAGTTATGCTCTTAACAGATGCACCATCTATCCGTGACGTATTACTTTTCCCTTACATGCGTCAAAAATAATAATGAATAGAATTGGACAGCAGACGCAGCGTGAATGCCTGTGTTTGCTGTTTTTTCTTGTAAGGAAATATATGAGGCAAGATCATATGAAAAAGAATATCATTGTTGAATAAAGAAATTAATAAAAAGATTATATAAAGTGTTGACTTTTATTATTGGATTGTTTATTATATAAAAGTCGCTGAAATCAGATGGCAAAAGAAACAAAACGTTTGCGAAAAACGTCAATAAAGTGTAAAATTAACTGTTGAAAAGTTATTGCAAACCTAGTATTATTAATAAAGTAGTCATCAAGCGCTACGCAATTAAAATTGTCTGGTGATAATGGCAAAGAGGTCACACCTGTTCCCATGTCGAACACAGAAGTTAAGCTCTTTAGCGCCGATGGTAGTTGAACTGACGTTCCGCTAGAGTAGGACATTGCCAGTCTATTACATAATGGAGAATTAGCTCAGCTGGGAGAGCATCTGCCTTACAAGCAGAGGGTCGGCGGTTCGAACCCGTCATTCTCCACCATTTATGCCGGCCTAGCTCAATTGGTAGAGCAACTGACTTGTAATCAGTAGGTTGGGGGTTCAAGTCCTCTGGCCGGCACCATTCTTTGAGCCATTAGCTCAGTTGGTAGAGCATCTGACTTTTAATCAGAGGGTCAGAGGTTCGAATCCTCTATGGCTCATCATATCAATTTTACAAAGCAGAAGTAGTTCAGCGGTAGAATACAACCTTGCCAAGGTTGGGGTCGCGGGTTCGAATCCCGTCTTCTGCTCCATTATTTTGCCGGGGTGGCGGAACTGGCAGACGCACAGGACTTAAAATCCTGCGGTAAGTGATTACCGTACCGGTTCGATTCCGGTCCTCGGCACCATCTTAATATTTTATAAGCGCCCGTAGCTCAATTGGATAGAGCGTTTGACTACGGATCAAGAGGTTATGGGTTCGACTCCTATCGGGCGCGCCATTTTAATAACGGGAAGTAGCTCAGCTTGGTAGAGCACTTGGTTTGGGACCAAGGGGTCGCAGGTTCAAATCCTGTCTTCCCGACTTACTAAAATAAATTTATGGGGGCTTAGCTCAGCTGGGAGAGCGCCTGCTTTGCACGCAGGAGGTCAGCGGTTCGATCCCGCTAGTCTCCACCATTATTTTTTAAACATGAACATTGAAAACTGAATGACAATATGTCAACGTTAATTCCGATAATTTGAGTACTCAGAGTAGTACTTTCAAGAGTGATTGACTTAAACAATCAAACGAGCTATATCAAGCTTACTTCTTTTATGGAGAGTTTGATCCTGGCTCAGGATGAACGCTGGCGGCGTGCCTAATACATGCAAGTCGAGCGAACAGACGAGGTGCTTGCACCTCTGACGTTAGCGGCGGACGGGTGAGTAACACGTGGGTAACCTACCTATAAGACTGGAATAACTTCGGGAAACCGGAGCTAATGCCGGATAATATATTGAACCGCATGGTTCAATAGTGAAAGACGGTTTTGCTGTCACTTATAGATGGACCCGCGCCGTATTAGCTAGTTGGTAAGGTAACGGCTTACCAAGGCGACGATACGTAGCCGACCTGAGAGGGTGATCGGCCACACTGGAACTGAGACACGGTCCAGACTCCTACGGGAGGCAGCAGTAGGGAATCTTCCGCAATGGGCGAAAGCCTGACGGAGCAACGCCGCGTGAGTGATGAAGGTCTTCGGATCGTAAAGCTCTGTTATTAGGGAAGAACAAACGTGTAAGTAACTGTGCACGTCTTGACGGTACCTAATCAGAAAGCCACGGCTAACTACGTGCCAGCAGCCGCGGTAATACGTAGGTGGCAAGCGTTATCCGGAATTATTGGGCGTAAAGCGCGCGTAGGCGGTTTTTTAAGTCTGATGTGAAAGCCCACGGCTCAACCGTGGAGGGTCATTGGAAACTGGAAAACTTGAGTGCAGAAGAGGAAAGTGGAATTCCATGTGTAGCGGTGAAATGCGCAGAGATATGGAGGAACACCAGTGGCGAAGGCGGCTTTCTGGTCTGCAACTGACGCTGATGTGCGAAAGCGTGGGGATCAAACAGGATTAGATACCCTGGTAGTCCACGCCGTAAACGATGAGTGCTAAGTGTTAGGGGGTTTCCGCCCCTTAGTGCTGCAGCTAACGCATTAAGCACTCCGCCTGGGGAGTACGGTCGCAAGACTGAAACTCAAAGGAATTGACGGGGACCCGCACAAGCGGTGGAGCATGTGGTTTAATTCGAAGCAACGCGAAGAACCTTACCAAATCTTGACATCCTTTGACCGCACTAGAGATAGTGTTTTCCTCTTCGGAGGACAAAGTGACAGGTGGTGCATGGTTGTCGTCAGCTCGTGTCGTGAGATGTTGGGTTAAGTCCCGCAACGAGCGCAACCCTTGAGCTTAGTTGCCATCATTAAGTTGGGCACTCTAAGTTGACTGCCGGTGACAAACCGGAGGAAGGTGGGGATGACGTCAAATCATCATGCCCCTTATGATTTGGGCTACACACGTGCTACAATGGACATTACAAAGGGCAGCGAAACCGCGAGGTCAAGCAAATCCCATAAAGATGTTCTCAGTTCGGATTGTAGTCTGCAACTCGACTACATGAAGCTGGAATCGCTAGTAATCGTAGATCAGCATGCTACGGTGAATACGTTCCCGGGTCTTGTACACACCGCCCGTCACACCACGAGAGTTTGTAACACCCGAAGCCGGTGGAGTAACCATTTGGAGCTAGCCGTCGAAGGTGGGACAAATGATTGGGGTGAAGTCGTAACAAGGTAGCCGTATCGGAAGGTGCGGCTGGATCACCTCCTTTCTAAGGATAATATACGGAATATCACCTTTAGGTGATAAGCGGATTAACGTGACATATTGTATTCAGTTTTGAATGCTCATATTTGAGGATTCAACCTATAATTAAATTTGTATTGAAAACGTTTGTCAGTCTATGAATCATGAATAAGAACGAGTGAGCTTACTTTGTGTAAGTAATCGAGTGATTATGAAATGATGAAGACGAATGCGAACGTTTGGCAAACAAATTGTTTGTACATTGAAAACTAGATAAGTAAGTATAAATGATTTTACCAAGCAAAAACCGAGTGAATAGCGAAAGCTTGAAACTAAAAAAATTATCGCTAGTCGTCAAATGACGACTCACATAATTAATAACACAGTTTTGAATTGAAAACGCTTGTCAGTCTATAAATCATGAACAAGAGCGAGTGCGCTTACTATGTGTAAGTAATCGAGCGATTGTGAAATGATGAAGCAGAATGCGAGCGATTGTCAATCAAAAGTAGATTAAGTTATTAAGGGCGCACGGTGAATACCTTGGCACTAGAAGCCGAAGAAGGACGTTACTAACGACGATATGCTTTGGGGAGCTGTAAGTAAGCTGTGATCCAGAGATTTCCGAATGGGGAAACCCAGCACGAGTTATGTCGTGTTATCTACATGTGAATACATAGCATGTAAGAAGGCAGACCCGGAGAACTGAAACATCTTAGTACCCGGAGGAAGAGAAAGAAAAATCGATTCCCTGAGTAGCGGCGAGCGAAACGGGAAGAGCCCAAACCAACAAGCTTGCTTGTTGGGGTTGTAGGACACTCTATACGGAGTTACAAAAGGACATGTTAGACGAATAACCTGGAAAGGTTAATCATAGAAGGTAATAATCCTGTAGTCGAAAACGTGACCTCTCTTGAGTGGATCCTGAGTACGGCGGAGCACGTGAAATTCCGTCGGAATCTGGGAGGACCATCTCCTAAGGCTAAATACTCTCTAGTGACCGATAGTGAACCAGTACCGTGAGGGAAAGGTGAAAAGTACCCCGGAAGGGGAGTGAAAGAGAACTTGAAACCGTGTGCTTACAAGTAGTCAGAGCCCGTTAATGGGTGATGGCGTGCCTTTTGTAGAATGAACCGGCGAGTTACGATCTGATGCAAGGTTAAGCAGAAAATGTGGAGCCGTAGCGAAAGCGAGTCTGAATAGGGCGAATGAGTATTTGGTCGTAGACCCGAAACCAGGTGATCTACCCTTGGTCAGGTTGAAGTTCAGGTAACACTGAATGGAGGACCGAACCGACTTACGTTGAAAAGTGAGCGGATGAACTGAGGGTAGCGGAGAAATTCCAATCGAACTTGGAGATAGCTGGTTCTCTCCGAAATAGCTTTAGGGCTAGCCTCAAGTGATGATTATTGGAGGTAGAGCACTGTTTGGACGAGGGGCCCCTCTCGGGTTACCGAATTCAGACAAACTCCGAATGCCAAATAATTTAACTTGGGAGTCAGAATGTGGGTGATAAGGTCCATATTCGAAAGGGAAACAGCCCAGACCACCAGCTAAGGTCCCAAAATATATGTTAAGTGGAAAAGGATGTGGCGTTGCCCAGACAACTAGGATGTTGGCTTAGAAGCAGCCATCATTTAAAGAGTGCGTAATAGCTCACTAGTCGAGTGACACTGCGCCGAAAATGTACCGGGGCTAAACATATTACCGAAGCTGTGGATTGTCCGTAGGACAATGGTAGGAGAGCGTTCTAAGGGCGTTGAAGCATGATCGCAAGGACATGTGGAGCGCTTAGAAGTGAGAATGCCGGTGTGAGTAGCGAAAGACGGGTGAGAATCCCGTCCACCGATTGACTAAGGTTTCCAGAGGAAGGCTCGTCCGCTCTGGGTTAGTCGGGTCCTAAGCTGAGGCCGAAAGGCGTAGGCGATGGATAACAGGTTGATATTCCTGTACCACCTAAATTCGTTTTAAGCGATGGGGGGACGCAGTAGGATAGGCGAAGCGTGCTGTTGGAGTGCACGTCTAAGCAGTGAGATTGAGTGTTAGGCAAATCCGGCACTCGTAAAGATTGAGCTGTGATGGGGAGAAGAAACAAGTTTCTTCGAGTCGTTGATTTCACACTGCCGAGAAAAGCCTCTAGCTAGAAAATAGGTGCCCGTACCGCAAACCGACACAGGTAGTCAAGATGAGAATTCTAAGGTGAGCGAGCGAACTCTCGTTAAGGAACTCGGCAAAATGACCCCGTAACTTCGGGAGAAGGGGTGCTCTTTAGGGTTCACGCTCTGAAGAGCCGCAGTGAATAGGCCCAAGCGACTGTTTATCAAAAACACAGGTCTCTGCTAAACCGTAAGGTGACGTATAGGGGCTGACGCCTGCCCGGTGCTGGAAGGTTAAGAGGAGTGGTTAGCTTCTGCGAAGCTACGAATCGAAGCCCCAGTAAACGGCGGCCGTAACTATAACGGTCCTAAGGTAGCGAAATTCCTTGTCGGGTAAGTTCCGACCCGCACGAAAGGCGTAACGATTTGGGCACTGTCTCAACGAGAGACTCGGTGAAATCATAGTACCGGTGAAGATGCCGGTTACCCGCGACAGGACGGAAAGACCCCGTGGAGCTTTACTGTAGCCTGATATTGAAATTCGGTACAGTTTGTACAGGATAGGTAGGAGCCATAGAAGCGTGAGCGCTAGCTTACGTGGAGGCATTGGTGGGATACTACCCTAATTGTATTGGATTTCTAACCCGCAGCACTTAGCGTGCTGGGAGACAGTGTCAGGCGGGCAGTTTGACTGGGGCGGTCGCCTCCTAAAGAGTAACGGAGGCGCTCAAAGGTTCCCTCAGAATGGTTGGAAATCATTCAAAGAGTGTAAAGGCATAAGGGAGCTTGACTGCGAGACCTACAAGTCGAGCAGGGTCGAAAGACGGACTTAGTGATCCGGTGGTTCCGCATGGAAGGGCCATCGCTCAACGGATAAAAGCTACCCCGGGGATAACAGGCTTATCTCCCCCAAGAGTTCACATCGACGGGGAGGTTTGGCACCTCGATGTCGGCTCATCGCATCCTGGGGCTGTAGTCGGTCCCAAGGGTTGGGCTGTTCGCCCATTAAAGCGGTACGCGAGCTGGGTTCAGAACGTCGTGAGACAGTTCGGTCCCTATCCGTCGTGGGCGTAGGAAATTTGAGAGGCGCTGTCCTTAGTACGAGAGGACCGGGATGGACATACCTCTGGTGTACCAGTTGTCGCGCCAGCGGCATAGCTGGGTAGCTATGTATGGACGGGATAAGTGCTGAAAGCATCTAAGCATGAAGCCCCCCTCGAGATGAGATTTCCCAACTTCGGTTATAAGATCCCTCAAAGATGATGAGGTTAATAGGTTCGAGGTGGAAGCGTAGTGATACGTGGAGCTGACGAATACTAATCGATCGAAGACTTAATCAAATTTTTTCACAAGGTTTTGTTTGTGTAACTGATATACTTACTATCTAGTTTTGAATGTATAACATTCAAATTTATCTGGTGCCAATGGCAAAGAGGTCACACCTGTTCCCATGCCGAACACAGAAGTTAAGCTCTTTAGCGCCGATGGTAGTTGAACTGACGTTCCGCTAGAGTAGGACGGTGCCAGGTAATTCTTTTATTATGGCCATCCGGTCATTTTTCTTTTGAAAAAATCTAATAAAAGAGTTGACTTTTGAACAAGAAGTATTTATAATTATTTCTTGTCGAGTCAAAAGATAGATATGAACATTGAAAACTGAATGACAATATGTCAACGTTAATTCCGATAATTTGAGTACTCTGAGTAGTACTTTCAAGAGTGATTGACTTAAACAATCAAACGAGCTATATCAGGCTTACTTCTTTTATGGAGAGTTTGATCCTGGCTCAGGATGAACGCTGGCGGCGTGCCTAATACATGCAAGTCGAGCGAACAGACGAGGTGCTTGCACCTCTGACGTTAGCGGCGGACGGGTGAGTAACACGTGGGTAACCTACCTATAAGACTGGAATAACTTCGGGAAACCGGAGCTAATGCCGGATAATATATTGAACCGCATGGTTCAATAGTGAAAGACGGTTTTGCTGTCACTTATAGATGGACCCGCGCCGTATTAGCTAGTTGGTAAGGTAACGGCTTACCAAGGCGACGATACGTAGCCGACCTGAGAGGGTGATCGGCCACACTGGAACTGAGACACGGTCCAGACTCCTACGGGAGGCAGCAGTAGGGAATCTTCCGCAATGGGCGAAAGCCTGACGGAGCAACGCCGCGTGAGTGATGAAGGTCTTCGGATCGTAAAGCTCTGTTATTAGGGAAGAACAAACGTGTAAGTAACTGTGCACGTCTTGACGGTACCTAATCAGAAAGCCACGGCTAACTACGTGCCAGCAGCCGCGGTAATACGTAGGTGGCAAGCGTTATCCGGAATTATTGGGCGTAAAGCGCGCGTAGGCGGTTTTTTAAGTCTGATGTGAAAGCCCACGGCTCAACCGTGGAGGGTCATTGGAAACTGGAAAACTTGAGTGCAGAAGAGGAAAGTGGAATTCCATGTGTAGCGGTGAAATGCGCAGAGATATGGAGGAACACCAGTGGCGAAGGCGGCTTTCTGGTCTGCAACTGACGCTGATGTGCGAAAGCGTGGGGATCAAACAGGATTAGATACCCTGGTAGTCCACGCCGTAAACGATGAGTGCTAAGTGTTAGGGGGTTTCCGCCCCTTAGTGCTGCAGCTAACGCATTAAGCACTCCGCCTGGGGAGTACGGTCGCAAGACTGAAACTCAAAGGAATTGACGGGGACCCGCACAAGCGGTGGAGCATGTGGTTTAATTCGAAGCAACGCGAAGAACCTTACCAAATCTTGACATCCTTTGACCGCACTAGAGATAGTGTTTTCCTCTTCGGAGGACAAAGTGACAGGTGGTGCATGGTTGTCGTCAGCTCGTGTCGTGAGATGTTGGGTTAAGTCCCGCAACGAGCGCAACCCTTGAGCTTAGTTGCCATCATTAAGTTGGGCACTCTAAGTTGACTGCCGGTGACAAACCGGAGGAAGGTGGGGATGACGTCAAATCATCATGCCCCTTATGATTTGGGCTACACACGTGCTACAATGGACATTACAAAGGGCAGCGAAACCGCGAGGTCAAGCAAATCCCATAAAGATGTTCTCAGTTCGGATTGTAGTCTGCAACTCGACTACATGAAGCTGGAATCGCTAGTAATCGTAGATCAGCATGCTACGGTGAATACGTTCCCGGGTCTTGTACACACCGCCCGTCACACCACGAGAGTTTGTAACACCCGAAGCCGGTGGAGTAACCATTTGGAGCTAGCCGTCGAAGGTGGGACAAATGATTGGGGTGAAGTCGTAACAAGGTAGCCGTATCGGAAGGTGCGGCTGGATCACCTCCTTTCTAAGGATAATATACGGAATATCACCTTTAGGTGATAAGCGGATTAACGTGACATATTGTATTCAGTTTTGAATGCTCATTATTTGAGAATTCAATATTTCAAATGGGCCTATAGCTCAGCTGGTTAGAGCGCACGCCTGATAAGCGTGAGGTCGGTGGTTCGAGTCCACTTAGGCCCACCATTTAATTTAAAACTTAAATGATGAAAATTGTACATTGAAAACTAGATAAGTAAGTATAAATGATTTTACCAAGCAAAAACCGAGTGAATAGCGAAAGCTTGAAACTAAAAAAATTATCGCTAGTCGTCAAATGACGACTCACATAATTAATAACTGGTGGATGTTGGAATCGTGATTAACGATTGCCAAAACATCACAAAGATTAAGTTATTAAGGGCGCACGGTGAATACCTTGGCACTAGAAGCCGAAGAAGGACGTTACTAACGACGATATGCTTTGGGGAGCTGTAAGTAAGCTGTGATCCAGAGATTTCCGAATGGGGAAACCCAGCACGAGTTATGTCGTGTTATCTACATGTGAATACATAGCATGTAAGAAGGCAGACCCGGAGAACTGAAACATCTTAGTACCCGGAGGAAGAGAAAGAAAAATCGATTCCCTGAGTAGCGGCGAGCGAAACGGGAAGAGCCCAAACCAACAAGCTTGCTTGTTGGGGTTGTAGGACACTCTATACGGAGTTACAAAAGGACATGTTAGACGAATAACCTGGAAAGGTTAATCATAGAAGGTAATAATCCTGTAGTCGAAAACGTGACCTCTCTTGAGTGGATCCTGAGTACGGCGGAGCACGTGAAATTCCGTCGGAATCTGGGAGGACCATCTCCTAAGGCTAAATACTCTCTAGTGACCGATAGTGAACCAGTACCGTGAGGGAAAGGTGAAAAGTACCCCGGAAGGGGAGTGAAAGAGAACTTGAAACCGTGTGCTTACAAGTAGTCAGAGCCCGTTAATGGGTGATGGCGTGCCTTTTGTAGAATGAACCGGCGAGTTACGATCTGATGCAAGGTTAAGCAGAAAATGTGGAGCCGTAGCGAAAGCGAGTCTGAATAGGGCGAATGAGTATTTGGTCGTAGACCCGAAACCAGGTGATCTACCCTTGGTCAGGTTGAAGTTCAGGTAACACTGAATGGAGGACCGAACCGACTTACGTTGAAAAGTGAGCGGATGAACTGAGGGTAGCGGAGAAATTCCAATCGAACTTGGAGATAGCTGGTTCTCTCCGAAATAGCTTTAGGGCTAGCCTCAAGTGATGATTATTGGAGGTAGAGCACTGTTTGGACGAGGGGCCCCTCTCGGGTTACCGAATTCAGACAAACTCCGAATGCCAAATAATTTAACTTGGGAGTCAGAATGTGGGTGATAAGGTCCATATTCGAAAGGGAAACAGCCCAGACCACCAGCTAAGGTCCCAAAATATATGTTAAGTGGAAAAGGATGTGGCGTTGCCCAGACAACTAGGATGTTGGCTTAGAAGCAGCCATCATTTAAAGAGTGCGTAATAGCTCACTAGTCGAGTGACACTGCGCCGAAAATGTACCGGGGCTAAACATATTACCGAAGCTGTGGATTGTCCGTAGGACAATGGTAGGAGAGCGTTCTAAGGGCGTTGAAGCATGATCGCAAGGACATGTGGAGCGCTTAGAAGTGAGAATGCCGGTGTGAGTAGCGAAAGACGGGTGAGAATCCCGTCCACCGATTGACTAAGGTTTCCAGAGGAAGGCTCGTCCGCTCTGGGTTAGTCGGGTCCTAAGCTGAGGCCGAAAGGCGTAGGCGATGGATAACAGGTTGATATTCCTGTACCACCTAAATTCGTTTTAAGCGATGGGGGGACGCAGTAGGATAGGCGAAGCGTGCTGTTGGAGTGCACGTCTAAGCAGTGAGATTGAGTGTTAGGCAAATCCGGCACTCGTAAAGATTGAGCTGTGATGGGGAGAAGAAACAAGTTTCTTCGAGTCGTTGATTTCACACTGCCGAGAAAAGCCTCTAGCTAGAAAATAGGTGCCCGTACCGCAAACCGACACAGGTAGTCAAGATGAGAATTCTAAGGTGAGCGAGCGAACTCTCGTTAAGGAACTCGGCAAAATGACCCCGTAACTTCGGGAGAAGGGGTGCTCTTTAGGGTTCACGCTCTGAAGAGCCGCAGTGAATAGGCCCAAGCGACTGTTTATCAAAAACACAGGTCTCTGCTAAACCGTAAGGTGACGTATAGGGGCTGACGCCTGCCCGGTGCTGGAAGGTTAAGAGGAGTGGTTAGCTTCTGCGAAGCTACGAATCGAAGCCCCAGTAAACGGCGGCCGTAACTATAACGGTCCTAAGGTAGCGAAATTCCTTGTCGGGTAAGTTCCGACCCGCACGAAAGGCGTAACGATTTGGGCACTGTCTCAACGAGAGACTCGGTGAAATCATAGTACCGGTGAAGATGCCGGTTACCCGCGACAGGACGGAAAGACCCCGTGGAGCTTTACTGTAGCCTGATATTGAAATTCGGTACAGTTTGTACAGGATAGGTAGGAGCCATAGAAGCGTGAGCGCTAGCTTACGTGGAGGCATTGGTGGGATACTACCCTAATTGTATTGGATTTCTAACCCGCAGCACTTAGCGTGCTGGGAGACAGTGTCAGGCGGGCAGTTTGACTGGGGCGGTCGCCTCCTAAAGAGTAACGGAGGCGCTCAAAGGTTCCCTCAGAATGGTTGGAAATCATTCAAAGAGTGTAAAGGCATAAGGGAGCTTGACTGCGAGACCTACAAGTCGAGCAGGGTCGAAAGACGGACTTAGTGATCCGGTGGTTCCGCATGGAAGGGCCATCGCTCAACGGATAAAAGCTACCCCGGGGATAACAGGCTTATCTCCCCCAAGAGTTCACATCGACGGGGAGGTTTGGCACCTCGATGTCGGCTCATCGCATCCTGGGGCTGTAGTCGGTCCCAAGGGTTGGGCTGTTCGCCCATTAAAGCGGTACGCGAGCTGGGTTCAGAACGTCGTGAGACAGTTCGGTCCCTATCCGTCGTGGGCGTAGGAAATTTGAGAGGCGCTGTCCTTAGTACGAGAGGACCGGGATGGACATACCTCTGGTGTACCAGTTGTCGCGCCAGCGGCATAGCTGGGTAGCTATGTATGGACGGGATAAGTGCTGAAAGCATCTAAGCATGAAGCCCCCCTCGAGATGAGATTTCCCAACTTCGGTTATAAGATCCCTCAAAGATGATGAGGTTAATAGGTTCGAGGTGGAAGCGTAGTGATACGTGGAGCTGACGAATACTAATCGATCGAAGACTTAATCAAATTTTTTCACAAGGTTTTGTTTGTGTAACTGATATACTTACTATCTAGTTTTGAATGTATAACATTCAAATTTATCTGGTGCCAATGGCAAAGAGGTCACACCTGTTCCCATGTCGAACACAGAAGTTAAGCTCTTTAGCGCCGATGGTAGTTGAACTGACGTTCCGCTAGAGTAGGACGGTGCCAGGTAATTCTTCTAAGAGAGGTCTCGATGACTTCTCTTTTTTTGCGTTTAAGAAAGGAGCATTAGGATGAAAGGGTATTTGAAAAATGTCACTTTTGTTGCGATTGACAAGATTGATGTAAATAGAGGTATTCGTCAAGGTTTGTTGATGCTAATTCCCTTCTTATATGGTGTTTATACAAGTCAGATGGCGTTAGCGTTGCTCATTTCAATTGGTACATTTGCACATATTTATGTTTTCAAAGGAACTTTCACATCGCGTATGCGTGCAGTGACTTTTGCGACGTGTGGTTTGGTTGCTGCGATGATGATGGGGACATTCACTGTGAGTTATCCGATTTTATTTGGTATTGGACTTCTCTTAGTAGCTGTCATTCCATATTATGTTTTTACCACACTCCATATTCCGGGGCCTTCTTCAACATTCTTTATTATTGCTTATAGTTTATCGAGTGTAATGCCTGAAGATCCTCATGCCTTTTTGTATCGAGGTGCTTTAGTTGGATGTGGTGGCTTGTTAGGGATGATTCTTGTTTATGTGGAAAGTAAGTTAAAAGGAGAACAACCAGAACAAGCGGCAGTTCAACAAGATTTTATACATGTTCGACAATTAGTGTATCATTTTAATGATCAAGTGACATTTAATGATTTAACAAAATCAGCAGTAAATACATTGATGATGTCATCGGATATTCTAAGTACGACGCGCTCGGCTTTACAACGAAAGTCACCTGCATATCAAAGACTCATTCTGTTGCATCGTGTGGCTGAAGGAATTTATTCAGAATTGCTGGAGTTGAATGCGAAAGGTCATCGCCCATTGCCATCAATTGTAATCGAAATGATGGATTATATTACGTCGAGTGTTGTTGAAGGGGTTGCACCGAAAACGCCGTGGCGTAAACGTATTGATATATCAAATGAATACGATGGTTTAGTTCAGCTGATTTACAAAGTGGATGAGGTATTACATATGCCGGATCATCAGGTGAAACGTCAAACGCACGTTACATCTCCTCAGTATTTGGCACGATTGAGATATAATTTAACACCAGAATCAATGAATTTTATTGCGACAATGAAGTACACAGTGATTGTAGGCTGTGCGATTGTGGTTGCTTTGGCTTTTGACTTTGAACGGGCTTATTGGATTCCGTTAAGTGCTCACACGGTATTGATCGGGGGTACGACAATTGCGAGTATTGAGAGAGCAGGTGGTCGTTGGATTGGGACACTGATTGGTATCGTAATGGCTATTGCGCTTTTATGGTTTGAACCGAGTCTCATAGTGGTTGTCTTTGTCATGTGTATTTGTAGCGCATTGACTGAGATGTTTATTGCGGCAAACTATGCTTTGGCGATGAGTGTGATTACGGTGCAGGTTATTTTGCTTGGTGGTTTGGCACAAGGTCATTTAACGATGATGATTGCGTTACCTCGTTTTCTTGATACGACAGTAGGTATTCTTATTGCGGTTCTTGGTGTGCTGTTAATAGGACGACGTTTAGCAAGTAAGCGTCTGCCTGAAATGATGGGTCATGTGACACGTATTGAGAGTCAAATGTTTCATTATTTATTTTCAAACAATGGTTATCCTATTGAGACAACGGCACGACGGGATATTTTAAGGTTAAAGTTGATGTTGGATAATATGGAGACACTATATCGCCATGCGTATGGGGAATGGTCTTCTAACCGGAAGCGAACACAATATTATTATCCGGCTATGTTTTTGTTACAACAGATTCATTTTAAGCTACTTCAATGTTTTCAATTCCCACCAAAAGATTTGTTGAACACAGATACAATGGGTAAGTATTTGCTTGTGTTTGAAAATATTGCCAAACATTTCGAGCAAGGTATTGCACAAGATGAAATGATGACATTGCCAGTGTTGAACAATTATGCACAAATACGACGAGCGTTGATGCAGTTACAAGAGATTGCATTGTACGACAAGGGTGATCAACGTAACCCACATTTATTAGAATATTGAATGAAACCTCCTTTCAAGTTTTCTTCGGCTTGGTAAGGAGGTTTGTTTTTTATGAGGTTTGTAATGCTCGAATGAGTTGTTCGGCATGATGTTGGAGGGCGCTATCATCAATACCACCAAATCCAATGACGAAACTTGGGGGAGTATCAAGCTGTTGAAAGCGGTAATGTGACAATGTTTGTAAGTTGATATCGTATGCTTTGAAACGTTTTAAACACGCTTGTTCACTTAATCCATTTGTAATGGTAATGACGAAATGCATGCCTGTTTGTGCGCCATCGATTTTGCATACAGATGGGTATTGTGATAGATAGTTTATGAGTACATCACGTTTTTGACGATAGATTTTTCTCATGCGATTGAGATGACGTTCAAACTGGTTACTTTCCATAAACTGGCTGACGATATATTGCGTATGACGTGGGACCGTACCGCCTTCAATATTGGCGGTCCGTTGATACTGTTCAGTGAGATGAACGGGAAGAACGGCATAAGCGATACGAATACTCGGGGCGATTGACTTTGAGAAAGTACTGACGTAAATGACGCGCTCTGCTTTGTCTAAACTTTGAAGTGCAGGAATTGGCTTTCCTTCATATCGAAATTCAGAATCATAATCGTCTTCAATAATATAGCGCTCAGAATGTTGACTTGCCCATTTGAGTAATTTTATTCTGTTTTGTAGGCTCATGGTTACACCTGTCGGGAACTGGTGACTGGGTGTGATGTATACAATGTTATTTTGACATTGTTCAATATGATCTATATGAATACCATTTGCTTGTACGGGAATAAATTGATACGGAATGTGTTTTCGAGTTAGTAGCTGTGGCACTTGTGGATAGATTGGGTCTTCCAGCATAAATGCGTGTTGTTTAGGTAATAAATCTGTAATGATAGATAATAGTTGTTCAGTCGATGAAGCAATGATAACTTGTTCAGGTGTTGATTGGACACCACGACTGTGAAAAAGATAGTGACTGATTTGTTGACGTAAAGTGAAGTCACCTTGTGGGTCTCCAGATTCAATCAAGTTGTCTTGTGACTTATCGAATGCTTCTTTGGAAAACTTACGAAATTGTTCGAATGGAAAATATGCTTTATCAATCGCCCCTAGTTGGAAGTTATAACGATACAAATGATCTGTTTTTGGCTTTGTAACAGCGTGTCTTTGTGGTGTAATGAGCGGTAATGTATCAATATCACTCACGAAATATCCTGAACGTTGTTTGCTATAAATATATCCCTCATCCAGTAATTGTGCATAAGCATTTTCAATGGTTGTTTGACTAATGGATAGATAGTCTCCTAATAAACGTTTTGACGGTAATTTTTCACCTTCTTGTAGTTGTCCGTTAATAATACTGTTGCGAATATTTTCATATAATTGCATGTAAATCGGTTGTTTTTGTGACTTATCGATATGAAACATAAGCATTTCCATTTGTTGTTCTCCAATCTGACCCTTTTATTTTTTGTTAATTTGATACTTTAACCAGTTCAATTATTAGTATAAGCTACATCTAAACAACTATAAAGGGGGAAATAAATTATGACGAAACAAGTTGGATCAGAACGTGTAAAACGTGGGATGGCAGAAATGCAAAAGGGTGGCGTCATCATGGACGTTGTAAATGCTGAGCAAGCAAAAATTGCAGAGGCTGCAGGTGCAGTAGCAGTCATGGCGTTGGAACGTGTACCATCGGATATCCGTGCAGCAGGAGGCGTGGCACGTGCATGTAACCCGAAAATCGTAGAAGAAGTGATGAATGCTGTATCAATTCCAGTGATGGCGAAATGCCGTATTGGTCATATTACAGAAGCACGTGTATTAGAAGCGATGAGTGTCGATTACATAGATGAATCAGAAGTATTAACACCAGCGGATGAAGTGTTTCATTTGAAGAAAAGTGATTACACTGTTCCATTCGTATGTGGCTGTCGTAACTTAGGTGAAGCAGCACGTCGTATCGGTGAAGGTGCAGCGATGTTACGTACGAAGGGTGAGCCGGGAACAGGGAACATCGTTGAAGCGGTACGTCATATGCGTCAAGTGAACCAAGAAGTAGCACGCATTACGGTAATGAGTGACGATGAGTTGATGACGGAAGCGAAAAACATAGGTGCGCCATACCATATCTTGCAAGACATTAAAAAGCATGGTCGTTTACCAGTTGTTAACTTTGCGGCGGGTGGCGTTGCAACGCCACAAGATGCGGCATTGATGATGGAACTTGGTGCAGATGGTGTCTTTGTTGGCTCAGGTATTTTCAAATCAGAGGATCCAGAAACATTTGCTAAAGCGATTGTACAAGCAACAACACATTATCAAGATTATGAATTAATCGGTCGTCTTGCGAAAGATTTAGGTGCGGCAATGAAAGGATTGGATATCAATCAACTTTCATTAGAAGAACGCATGCAAGAGCGTGGTTGGTAAGATGAGAATTGGTGTATTAGCATTACAAGGGGCTGTTCGTGAGCATATGCGACAGATTGAAGCGTGTGATCATGAGGCGGTCGCTGTGAAGACTGTCGCACAGTTAGAGACGTTAGATGGTTTGGTGATACCAGGTGGTGAGTCTACAACGTTACGTCGTTTGATGACGTTATATGGCTTCAGAGAGGCATTGTGTGAATCTTCACTACCGATGTATGGTACTTGTGCAGGACTCATCGTGCTTGCAGATGATATTGAAGGCGAAGAAGGGTACTTGAAAAAGTTGAATATTACGGTTGAACGTAATTCATTTGGTCGCCAAGTAGATAGTTTTGAATCGATGTTAGATATTGAAGGGATTGAGCAGCCAGTAGAAGGTGTCTTTATCCGTGCGCCACATATCCAATCCGTACGTGAAGGTGTTTCTGTACTTGGTACCATTGATGACAAAATCATTGCGGTACAACAAGGACGTTACTTAGGTGTATCATTCCATCCAGAATTAACGGAAGATACATCAATGATGCGTTACTTTATTGAAAAAGTGGTTTCTTTATAGAGAAATTAAAAGTAGGGCGTTATCAATTATGGATAAATTTTGTTTGAGCAATTGTATCTTTCCATAAGAAAAAGCCATTCAAGTTCATTGTCGAACTTGAATGGCTTTTGTCATATTAAATAAAGAATCCTGCGATTGTTGCAGAGATGAATGATACAAGTGTTGCACCGAATAATAGTTTTAATCCGAAGCGGGCAACAACGTCACCTTTTTCATCGTTTAATGATTTGATGGCACCTGAGATGATACCGATTGAGCTGAAGTTGGCAAATGATACTAAGAAGACAGATACGACACCAACTGCACGGTCTGATAAGCCTTCTACTTTGCCAAGTTCTGTCATTGCGACGAATTCGTTTGATAATAATTTTGTTGCCATGATTGAACCAGCGTCAACAGCATCGCTCCAAGGAATCCCTGTTAAGAACGCAAGTGGTGCGAAGATAAAGCCGATTAATGTTTGGAAGTTCCAGTCTAACGAACCGCCTGAAACCATTGCGATAATACCGCCAACAATTCCGTTTAATAATGAAATCAATGCGATATAACCAATTAACATGGCACCTACGATAACAGCAACTTTGAAACCATCTAAAATGTATTCCCCTAACATTTCAAAGAATGATTGTTTTTTCTCGTCTGTATCGATAAGTAACTTATCATTTTCTTCATCCACTTTGTATGGATTGATGATTGATGCGATGATGAAACCACCGAATAAGTTTAAGACAACAGCTGTTACAACGAATTCTGGTTTGATCATTGTGAAGTATGCCCCAACGATTGACGCAGAAACTGTTGACATGGCAGATGCTGTCAATGTGTATAAACGGTGTTTTGGAATGAACGGTAATTGTTTTTTCAATGAAATGAATACTTCAGACTGACCTAAGATTGCTGAAGCAACAGCATTATATGATTCTAAACGTCCCATACCGTTAACTTTTGAAATCAAGAAACCAAGTACGTTAATGATAACTGGTAAAATCTTTAAATATTGTAAAATCCCGATTAATGCTGAAATAAACACGATCGGTAATAATACGTTAATGAAGAAAGTAGATTCCCCTTCGTTCATTAAGCCGCCGAATACAAAGTTAATCCCTTCAGATGCTTGTTGAAGCAAATATCCAAACCCTGATGCTACGCCACCAACAATTTTAATCCCGATGCTCGTTTTAAGTAAGAAAAAGGCTAAAACGACTTGGATGGCAAGCATAAGACCTATGTATTGCCAGCGCACATTTTTTCTGTCTGAGCTTGCAAGAAGCGCGAGCGCTAAGAAGACAACGATGCCGACAATCCCAATAATAATATGCATGCATGACACCTCTTATTCAAATTTATTAATATTTTCACTAACTCTATAATACAACATAAATGAAAGCAATAACATAACAAATTGATAAATTGGAAAACATATTGGTTGAAAAAGGTCAAAGAGGGTCATATAATATAGTCAAAGATGGTCAAAAGGGGTGATATGATGCACAATATGTCAGATATCATAGAGCAATATATTAAGCAGTTGTTTGAAGAAGCGCAAGCCGACGTTGTAGAGATACAGCGTGCGAATATTGCTGAACGTTTCGATTGCGTACCATCTCAGCTCAACTATGTGATAAAGACAAGATTTACGAATGAACATGGGTATGAAATAGAGAGTAAGCGTGGTGGTGGTGGTTATATCCGAATCACCAAGATAGAAACGAAAGATCATGCGAATTACATTAAACACTTGTTGTCGTTGATTGGTACATCCTTATCGCAACAGCAAGCGTATTATATTATTGATGGTCTGCTCGAGAATGATTTGATTACGGAACGAGAAGCAAAAATGATTGCGGCAGTTATTGATCGTGAAACATTGAAGTTAGATGTGGCGGCTAGAGATATTATTCGTGCCAATATCATGAAACGGTTGTTACCAGTGATTAATTATTATTAAAGGTGAGAAGGTGATGCGTCATGTACCGTCATGAAGAAGAGCAACAACTGAAAAAATTGAACGTAGATAAACAAACAGGCATCCATCTGTCTCATGAATATTCACAAGGACATTCAGATGCACAATGGCACGAAGGTGATGATGTTGAAGGCACGTTCGTCATTCAACAGATTCTACAACATCTCGCAGCGAAACACGGCATCAATGTCGATCAAATGATGTTTCGTGAAGAGAAACGCTGTCCGACTTGCGAGATGACGTTAAAAGACATTGCACATGTTGGTAAGTTTGGCTGTCACGATTGTTATGATACGTTTCGTGATGACGTAGCTGACATTGTACGTCGTGTGCAAGGTGGTCATTTGGAGCATTCTGGCAAGTATCCGAAGTCTTCACATACGAAGCGTGCTTTGAAACGCCAAATCGAAGAAAAACGTGCTTACTTAGAAACACTCGTTGCACAACAAGCGTTTGAAGAAGCAGCAGTTGTTCGAGATGAAATTCAAGCGTTAGAAGAGACGCAACAAAGCGAGGTGTCGAGACGCAATGACGAATGAACATGATGCGCCGTTGACGAATGGTCAACAACAAGCGGCGACACAACCTGTTGTGATGTCTTCACGCATTCGTTTGGCACGCAACCTTGAAAATTATGTGCATCCATTGATGTTTCCAAACGAAGATGAAGGACATCGTGTTGTTAACGAAGTTCAAGACGCGCTGACGGATTTGAAGGTACAGCGATTGTCGGATATGGACCAACAAAGTGCATACAAGCTTGTAGCGAAGCATTTGATCAGTCCAGATCTGACGAAGCAACCTGCTGCTGCAGTGTTGCTAAACGATGATGAGACGGTCAGTGTGATGGTCAACGAAGAAGATCACGTGCGCATTCAGGTAATGGGACAAGACTTGTCTCTGGATGCCTTGTATCAACGTGCTTCGGAAATTGATGATCAACTGGATGCCGAAGTTGATATTAGTTACGATGAGACACTCGGTTATTTGACGACGTGTCCGACGAATATCGGAACGGGGATGCGGGCAAGTGTAATGTTGCATCTGCCTGGGTTGTCGATTATGAAGCGCATGAACCGTATTGCACAATCGATCAACCGATTTGGATTTACGATTCGTGGTATATACGGTGAAGGATCACAAGTGTACGGTCATGTGTACCAAGTGTCGAATCAGCTGACGCTTGGCAAGTCGGAACACGAGATTATCGAAGCATTAACTGAGCTTGTGACACAGATTATTCATGAAGAGTTAGAGGTGCGTCAACGTTTATTGTCACATAAAGAGAATGAGACGTTAGATCGTATCTATCGATCGCTTGGTATTTTAAAATATAGCCGTCGCATCTCAGTAGACGAAGCTTCCTATCGATTAAGTGATATTAAGCTCGGTATTGACTTAGGTGTGCTCGACATGCCAGCGTTTGATTTTAACGCCATGATGATCGCGATACAATCACCATTTTTAATAGATGAAGAAACAACACAATCCATTGAAGCAAAACGTGCATATATATTAAGACAGTATTTATAAATTGGAGGGTCATTTATGTTATTTGGTAGATTAACAGAACGTGCACAACGTGTATTAGCACATGCACAAGAAGAAGCAATTCGTTTCAACCATTCAAATATTGGAACAGAGCACTTATTACTAGGTTTGATGAAAGAACCAGAAGGTATTGCTGCAAAGGTATTAGAAAGCTTTGATATTACCGAAGAAAAGGTTGTTAATGAAGTTGAAAAATTGATTGGACACGGACAAGAGCATATCGGTACATTGCACTATACACCACGTGCGAAAAAGGTCATTGAATTATCAATGGATGAAGCACGTAAATTGCAACATAACTTTGTTGGAACAGAACATATTTTATTAGGTTTAATTCGTGAAAATGAAGGTGTTGCAGCACGTGTCTTTGCGAACTTAGACTTAAACATTACGAAAGCACGTGCACAAGTTGTCAAAGCACTTGGTAGTCCAGAAATGGCATCAAATAATGGACAAGTTTCAAAATCAGACAATACACCAACATTAGATAGCTTAGCACGTGACTTAACGGTTATCGCAAAAGATGGCACGCTTGATCCAGTTATTGGTCGCAGTAAAGAGATTACACGTGTCATTGAAGTGTTAAGCCGTCGTACGAAGAATAACCCAGTGCTTATCGGTGAACCGGGTGTTGGTAAAACAGCGATTGCAGAAGGTTTAGCACAAGCAATTGTGAAGAACGAAGTGCCGGAAACATTGAAAAACAAACGTGTAATGTCATTAGATATGGGAACAGTTGTTGCAGGTACAAAATATCGTGGTGAATTTGAAGAGCGCTTGAAAAAAGTGATGGAAGAAATTCATCAAGCGGGTAATGTTATTCTCTTTATCGATGAGTTGCACACATTAATCGGTGCCGGTGGTGCAGAAGGTGCAATCGATGCATCAAACATTTTAAAACCAGCATTGGCACGTGGTGAGATTCAATGTATCGGTGCAACAACGCTAGATGAGTACCGTAAACATATTGAAAAAGATGCAGCGCTTGAACGTCGCTTCCAACCAGTCCAAGTGGATGAACCAAGTGTGGAAGATACCATTTCAATCTTGAAAGGATTAAGAGATCGTTATGAAGCACACCACCGCATTAATATTTCTGACGAAGCGGTTGAAGCTGCAGCGAAGTTAAGTGACCGTTACGTTCAAGATCGCTTCTTGCCTGACAAAGCGATTGACTTAATTGATGAAGCAAGTTCAAAAGTACGCTTGAGACATCACACGACACCAACGAATTTGAAAGAACTTGAACAACAAATTGAACAAGTGAAAAATGAAAAAGATGCGGCAGTTCATGCGCAAGAATTTGAAAATGCAGCCAATTTACGTGATAAACAAACAAAGTTAGAATCACAATATGAAGCAGCAAAAAATGAATGGAAAAATAATCAAGACGATCAACATACGAAATTAACAGCAGATGACATCTCTGAAGTGATTGCGGGCTGGACAGGTATTCCGTTGACAAGATTGAACGAAACGGAATCTGATCGTTTGTTGAACCTTGAAGAAACATTACATGAACGTGTTATCGGACAAAAAGATGCAGTGACATCAATTTCTAAAGCTGTTCGTCGTGCACGAGCGGGTCTTAAAGATCCAAAACGTCCAATCGGTAGTTTTATCTTCTTAGGACCAACAGGTGTTGGTAAAACAGAACTTGCACGAGCACTTGCAGAATCGATGTTTGGAGAAGAAGATGCGATGATCCGTGTTGACATGAGTGAATACATGGAGAAACATGCAGTGAGCCGTTTGGTCGGAGCGCCTCCGGGATATGTGGGTCATGACGACGGTGGTCAATTGACAGAAAAAGTACGTCGTAAACCTTACTCAGTTATTTTATTCGATGAAATTGAAAAAGCGCATCCAGATATTTTCAACGTATTATTACAAGTGCTAGATGATGGTCATTTAACAGATACAAAAGGCCGTCGTGTTGACTTTAGAAATACAGTGATCATTATGACTTCTAACGTTGGTGCACAAGAATTACAAGATCAACGTTTTGCTGGTTTTGGTGGCAAATCAGAAGGCAGTGATTATGAAACAATTCGTAACACGATGATGAAGAGTCTTAAAAATGCTTTCCGCCCAGAATTTTTAAACCGTGTTGATGATATCATCGTCTTCCACAAATTAGATAAAGACGAATTGAAAGAAATTGTTACAAAAATGGTGAATCAATTAACAAAACGATTATCTGAACAAAATATTCACGTGAGCGTAACAGAAGCAGCGAAAGAGAAAATCGCGTCAGAAGGTTACGACCCTGAATATGGTGCACGTCCACTCGTTCGTGCAATTCAAAAAACAGTAGAAGACAATTTAAGTGAGTTGATTCTTGAAGGTAAAGAATTAAATGGTAAATTAGTCACAGTTGACTATGATGGGAAGACATTCCAATATGATGTGACAGAACGTCCTTCTACTGAACCAACTGCATAATAATTTGTAAAGATTGGGATGACGGGATCTTTAGTTTTAAAGGTTCCGTGCTCAATCTTTTTTTGTTAGACGAATGACTTTATCGTCGTTGTCAAGTGACAGTCACCAGTATAAAATAGATGAGAAGATACATGAGATGGAGGTGTTAACGACATGGCAAAAAAGAAAGTGACTTTTGAGTGCACGGCGTGTGGCTATCAAACGCCGAAATGGATGGGGAAATGTCCTAACTGCGGTGCATGGAACAGTATGGAAGAGACGATTGAGCAGAAGCCAACGAGTGCGAAACATGGTGTGCGCTCAGAATCGACAGCCAAAGTGCAAAAACTGAATGATGTCAAACAAGAGCAAGCGCCACGTATTTTGACGAAAAGTCGGGAACTGAATCGTGTGTTAGGTGGCGGTATTGTACAAGGTTCACTCGTATTGATTGGTGGAGATCCGGGTATTGGGAAGTCCACGTTATTACTGCAAATGTGTGCAGAGTTATCTAAAGAACGTAAGATTTTGTATATTACAGGGGAAGAATCTTTGAATCAAACGAAGCTGCGTGCCGATCGTCTAGAAGAAGATGCAAGTGCTTTGAACGTCTTTGCAGAGACGAATTTGGAAATCATTCATGAAGCAGTGAAAAAGATAGAACCAGAGTTGATTGTCGTTGACTCGATTCAGACAATTTTCCATCCTGACATTACGTCGGCACCAGGATCTGTGTCGCAAGTGCGAGAAAGTACGCAAAGTTTGATGCATATTGCGAAACAGATGAATATTGCGACGTTTATTGTTGGGCATGTGACGAAAGAAGGTCAGATTGCAGGTCCACGTTTATTAGAGCATATGGTAGATACAGTTCTTTATTTTGAAGGAGATGAGCATCATGCGTATCGTATTTTACGTGCGGTGAAAAACCGTTTCGGCTCTACGAATGAAATGGGCATTTTTGAAATGAAGCAGTCTGGATTACACAGTGTCGTCAATCCATCAGAGATGTTTTTAGAAGAGCGCTCGTCCAACGTTCCAGGTTCGACAATTGTTGCTACGATGGAAGGGACACGTCCATTGCTTATCGAAGTACAAGCGCTTGTGACACCGACGACTTTTAATAACCCACGTCGGATGGCGACAGGTATTGATCACAATCGTTTAAGTTTGCTAATGGCGGTACTCGAGAAGAAAGAAGGATACTTGTTGCAACAACAAGATGCGTATATTAAAGTTGCTGGCGGTGTGAAGTTGACAGAGCCTGCCGTCGACTTAGGGATTATTATCGCCACAGCAACAAGTTTTAAAGATCGTGCGGTCGATGGCTTGGATTGTTTTGTAGGTGAAGTGGGCCTTACAGGGGAAGTGCGACGTGTGTCACGTATTGAGCAGCGTGTGCAAGAAGCTGCAAAGTTAGGTTTTAAGCGTGTCATTATTCCACAGACAAATATCGGAGGATGGACATTCCCAGAAGGTATAGAAGTTATTGGTGTGACATCAGTGCATGAAGCATTGAAATATGCGCTAAAATCATAGATATAAGATCTCATAGTTTGATTGAAATGTGAAGAAAAGGTGGCTAAGTGAATGACAGGTTATCACGTGATTATCCCAGCTGCTGGAAAAGGGACGCGCATGGGACGTACGTATAATAAATTATTAATTGAACTTTCTCAGCAAACAATTATTGAACATACTATTGATGTCTTTCAACAAGATCCAGCTTGCCAAGGCATTTATTTGGCAATTCATCCGGATGATTGTGAGAAATTGGCGTCTCTTCTTGTACGTTTCGATAAAGTGAAACAGCTGATTGAAGGTGGTCGAGAACGTCAAGAAAGCATTTATAAAGTTCTTGCACAATTGAATATACCAGATAATGATGTCGTTTTAGTTCATGATGGTGCACGGCCATTTATTACACAGTCGGCCATTCATGACTTAGCAGATGCAATTGATGTGCACGGTGCAGCAGTCATTGGTGTCAAAGCGAAAGATACGATTAAAGTTGTCCATGATCACTTTGTAACTGAAACACTAGATCGTCAATATTTGTGGCAAGTGCAAACACCACAAGGCGCAACATATCGTGTACTCAAAGATGCTTATGATCAGGCGTTAGCGAATCATATTGTTGGTACAGATGATGCGTCATTGCTTGAGTATGCAGGTCGTTCAGTGTTTATGGTAGAAGGTAACTACGATAATATTAAAGTAACGACGGAAGAAGACTTAACGAATGCAGAAGCAATTATTGCAAAAAGGAGCGAAACAAATCATGTTTAGAGTCGGTTTAGGTTATGATGTCCATGCCTTTGATGCGGAACGTCCGTTAATCATCGGAGGTATAGAGGTCCCACATACACATGGATTAAAAGGACATAGTGACGCAGATGTATTATTACATGCGATTACAGATGCGATGTTAGGTGCATGTGCACTAGGTGATATTGGTAAGTTATTTCCAGATACAGATATGGCATTTAAAGATGCAGATTCAAAGGTATTGTTAAAAGAAGCATATAAAGAAGTGAAGGCATTAGGATATGTTATCAATAATGTTGATGCGACGATTATTGCGGAACGTCCAAAATTCCGACCGCATATCGATACGATGCGTCAAGTGATTGCAGACTTATTTGAGATTGGGATTGAATGGGTTAATGTCAAAGCAACAACGAGTGAAAAGCTCGGTTTTACAGGACGCCAAGAAGGTATTGCAGCACAAGCCATTGTTTCAGTTGTACAAAAACAGGGGTAAAAGACGTTAGTAGTTGACTCAAAATCAAATGATGTCAGTGTTCGAGAAGCAGAATTCTCAGTAGAACGTCGCAATTCAACAAAATAAAAAGCTATTTTGAGAATTGCGTGGGTACTACTCAAACTCAAAACGCTTCTCTCACAACCTCTCTTGGGCACTACAACGAAATCTTTATTAAAACATGAGATTTATGTAGTGTCCCCATGTTATAATATAAAAATTGAAGATTAAAACAGGAGTGAATACAATGAGTGAACGAGTAAGAGTAAGATATGCACCAAGTCCAACAGGGTATTTGCATATTGGGAACGCACGTACAGCATTATTTAACTATTTATTCGCTAAACATCACGGTGGTGATTTTGTCATTCGTATTGAAGATACGGATTCAAAGCGTAACTTAGAAGATGGTGAATCATCACAATTTAACAACTTACAATGGCTAGGCCTTGATTGGGACGAGTCGGTGGATAAAGACAAAGGCTATGGACCTTACCGCCAATCAGAGCGTGGACATATTTATCAACCGTTAATCGACCAGTTATTAGCTGAAGATAAAGCATACAAATGCTACATGACTGAGGAAGAATTAGAAGCAGAACGCCAAGAGCAAATCGAACGTGGTGAAATGCCAAGATACGGTGGTAAACATGCACACTTAACAGAAGAAGAGCGTGCACAATTTGAAGCGGAAGGACGCAAGCCATCTATCCGTTTCCGTGTACCACAAGATCGTACGTACAAGTTTGATGATATGGTTAAAGGCGAAGTATCTTTTGAATCAGATAACTTCGGTGACTGGGTTATCGTGAAAAAAGATGGTGTACCAACATATAACTTTGCCGTAGCAGTGGATGACCACTACATGGAAATTACAGATGTGATTCGTGGCGATGACCATATTTCAAATACACCAAAACAATTAATGATTTATGAAACATTCGGTTGGGAACCACCACGTTTCGGTCATATGACATTGATTGTGAATGAACAACGTAAAAAGTTGAGTAAACGTGACGGTCAAATTTTACAATTTATCGAGCAATATCGTGATTTAGGTTACCTTCCTGAAGCGATTTTTAACTTTATCGCATTGTTAGGTTGGTCTCCAGAAGGCGAAGAAGAAATCTTCTCTAAACAAGAATTTATCGATATCTTTACTGAAAAACGCCTTTCAAAATCACCTGCATTTTTTGATAAACAAAAGCTTGAATGGATTAACAACCAGTACATGAAAGAAAAAGATGCAGAGACGGTCTTTGGAATGACATTGCCACATATGATTAAGGCGGGTCTGTTACCAGAGTCTCCATCTGAAGCGGACCTTGACTGGGGTCGCAAGTTGGTTGCTTTATATCAAGAACAAATGAGCTACGCAGGTGAAATCGTACCGCTCTCTGAATTGTTCTTCCGTGATGAAAAAGAGCTTGATGAAGCCGCACAAGAAGTGTTGAATGGTGAACAGGTTCCTGAATTGATGCGTGTATTGAGTGCGAAGTTAGAAGCACTTGAATCATTTACAGCTGAAAACGTCAAGAAAGAAATTAAAGCAGTACAAAAAGAAACAGGTATTAAAGGAAAAAATCTCTTCATGCCAATTAGAGTTGCTGTGACAGGTCAAATGCATGGACCAGAGTTACCGAATACGATCGAAGTATTAGGTAAAGACAAAGTATTGACACGTATTCAAAAATTAATATAGTGTTTAACTTGATATCGACAGTTAAATCGACTACTATTAAGGTGAATTTGGAATAAAGGATTAGTAAGCTATAACAAGTGTTTCAGAGAGTGTACGGTTGCTGCGAGTACATCACATGTATAGTCGAATGCACCTTTAGGATAACAGTTTTATATAGCCAATGAGTGAACGTATGAAGCAAATATTGCGGGTGTACGTTAATGAGAGTGGAACCGTGCGATAGCACCTCTGACAGTTTGATGTTAGAGGTGCTATTTTTACGGAGAAATATAAAAACCGTGAGAAGAGAGGGAAAGATATGTTAAGACGTATGATGGATGACGTGAAGATGGTATTTGAACAAGACCCGGCTGCACGTTCATCGTTTGAAGTCATTACCACATATGCTGGTTTGCACGCAGTATGGAGTCATTTAGTTGCACACAAACTTTATCAAAAAAAGCGCTACATATTAGCACGTGTGATTTCACAAGTTTCACGATTTTTTACAGGTATTGAAATACACCCTGGAGCCAAAATTGGACGCCGTTTATTTATCGACCATGGTATGGGAGTGGTTATTGGAGAAACTTGTACCATTGGAGATAACGTGACCATTTATCAAGGAGTTACTTTAGGTGGGACAGGTAAAGAAAAAGGGAAACGTCACCCAGACATCGGTGACAACGTACTGATCGCAGCGGGTTCTAAAGTATTGGGTAACATCAAAGTGCATTCGAACGTGAACATCGGAGCGAATTCTGTTGTGTTAAGAGATGTGCCAAGCTATACAACAGTTGTTGGTATTCCAGGCCGTATTGTGAAGCAAGATGGTAAGCGTATCGGTAAAAACTTTGACCACTTGAACTTACCAGACCCAATCTATGAACAAATTAAGCAACTTGAAAAACAACTGGAACAAACGAAAAACGGGGAGATTAAAGATGATTACATTATATAATACATTAACGCGCCAAAAAGAGCCGTTTAAACCCATTGAACCTGGCAAAGTGAAGATGTATGTATGTGGACCGACTGTTTACAACTATATCCATATCGGTAATGCACGCCCAGCGATCAATTACGATGTTGTCAGACGTTATTTGGAATACAAAGGTTTTGAAGTGAACTATGTATCGAATTTTACGGATGTTGATGATAAATTAATCAAGCGTGCACAAGAGTTAAATGAAACAGTGCCAGAAATTGCTGAACGTTATATTAAAGCATTCCATGAAGATACAGGTGCTTTGAATGTCAAACCAGCAACTGCCAATCCACGTGTTATGGATCATATGGATGAGATTATTGCGTTTATTAAAAAACTTGTCGATGAAGGTTATGCATATGAAAGTGGTGGTGATGTTTACTTCCGAACACGTAAGTTTGATGAGTACGGTAAGTTGAGTCATCAATCATTGGATGACTTAAAAGTTGGTGCACGTATTGAACAAGGCGAGAACAAAGAAGATGCGTTAGACTTCACATTGTGGAAAAGTGCAAAACCCGGTGAGATTAGCTGGGAGAGTCCATTTGGTGAAGGGCGTCCGGGGTGGCATATTGAATGCTCTGTAATGGCATTTGAGAAGCTTGGACCGACAATTGATATTCATGCAGGTGGCAGTGATTTACAATTCCCACACCATGAAAATGAAATCGCACAATCTGAATGTCATAACCATGCGCCATTTGCGAACTATTGGATGCATAATGGGTTCATCAATATTGATAATGAAAAAATGAGTAAGTCACTTGGAAACTTTATTTTAGTTCATGACATTATCAAAGAAGTGGATCCAGATGTGCTGCGTTTCTTCATGATTAGTGTTCATTATCGCAGCCCAATCAACTATAATTTGGAATTAGTTGAAGCGGCTAAAAGTGGCTTAACACGTATACGCAACAGCTATGAAGCATTGCTCGCACGTGAAGCAGTTGCTACGGATTTAGTAGTCGCACAAGAATATATCGATCAAATTGAAGCGATTTTAGCGCAGTTTGAAAAAGTGATGGATGATGACTTTAATACAGCCAATGCGATTACAGCTTGGTATGATTTAGCCAAACTAGCGAATAAATATTTGCTTGAAGACAATACAGCAACAGTAGTAATTACACGCTTTAAAGAAGTATTCCAAATCTTTAGTGATGTATTAGGTGTGCCACTTCAAGCAGCACAATCTGAAGAGCTACTTGATGCAGAAGTGGAAGCATTGATTGAAGAAAGAAATGAAGCACGTAAAAATAAAGACTTCGCTCGTGCAGATGAGATTCGCGACCAGCTCAAAGCACAGAATATCTTGTTGGAAGATACGCCACAAGGTGTGAGATTTAAACGTGTATAACACGATTGATTTTAAACAATTAAGCCCACTCACACTTGCGTATATGGGAGATGCCGTTTTGGATCAGTTTGTTCGTGGGCACATTATTTTAAAGTATCAAAGTAAACCGAACCGTTTGCATCAAGAAGCCAAACGGTTCGTTTCTGCTAAGAGCCAAGCGCAAACTTTAGAAGCGTTGTTAGCAGACAATTGGTTTACGGAGGAAGAATTGGCTATCGTGAAGCGAGGTCGCAACGCTAAAAGTCACACGAAAGCTAAAAATACAGATATCCAAACGTATCGTAAAAGTTCAGGTCTGGAAGCAGTGATTGGTTATTTGCATTTAACACAACAAGAAGCACGTATCATCTCGTTATTGAATGAGATTGTAAGACAAGTAGAAAAGAGGTGTTAGATAATGGATTCAGAAGTAATAGTTGGACGCCATGCGGTTCGTGAAGCGATTACGAGTGGACATGTGGTGAATAAAGTATTAATTCAAGAAGGTATGAAGAAGCAACAAATTGATGATATTTTAAAACAAGCGAAAGATTTAAAATTAGTCGTTCAAACCGTTCCAAAATCAAAATTAGATCAAATCTCAACAGCACCTCATCAAGGTGTTGCAGCATATATTGCGCCATACGAATATGAGACTTTAGAACATTTTTTAGAACAGCAGAAGCAGAAGGATGGCTTATCAACAGTGCTCATACTCGATGGATTAGAAGATCCGCATAACTTAGGTTCTATTCTAAGAACAGCGGATGCGACAGGTGTAGACGGCATCATCATCCCAAAACGTCGCTCTGTTGCACTTACGCAGACAGTGGCAAAAGCTTCCACAGGTGCCATTCAACATGTCCCTGTCATGCGTGTTACGAACTTATCTCAAACGATTGATGTATTGAAAGATCAAGGGTATTGGGTAGCTGGCACAGAAGCAAATCATGCGACAGATTATCGTCAAATGCAGGCAGATATGCCACTTGCGATTGTGATTGGTAGTGAAGGGCAAGGCATGAGTCGACGTGTGAAAGAAAAATGTGATTTTTATATTAAAATCCCTATGGTTGGTCATGTCAACAGTTTGAATGCATCGGTTGCTGCAAGTTTGATGATGTACGAGGTGTTGAGAAAGCGTCAACCTATTGGCGGTGACAAGTAATCCATGAAAGATTATTATGTGATTATTGATGGATATAATATGATTGGACAATCGCCTGAGCTCATGCACCTTGCGAAAGAAAACCTTGAAGAAGCACGTGAGCAACTACTGATTGAGATTGCAAACTACAATGCACTTGTGAAGGGACATATCATCTGTGTGTTTGATGCATATGAACAAGGTTCTCCGCAATCAGAAACGGTCTATCATGGTGTGAGAGTTATTTTCACCAAAGAAGGAGAAACAGCAGATAGCTTTATTGAACGCTATGTTTATAATATCTATCATAAACACTTAACACATATCACAGTTGTGACGAGTGATATGAGTGAACAGCATGCTATTTTTGGAACGGGAGCCTATCGCATCTCATCTAGAGAAATGTGGCGTCATTTGAAAGAAAACAAGACAGCTGTTTCCAAGACGATATCGTCATTTGAAGCACGAAAACCACGTACAAGAATGCATTTATCAGAAGAAGTTTTGACAGAATTTGAAAAAATTAGACGTGGTAAGCAGCAATAATTGGCAAGTCTCGATTTGATTTTTGAGAAGGGAATTCATACGCTATTGAGTACCCCAGAATAAAGCGAGGCGATTCAATGCAGCGAATTGAACAACGAAACGACCTTGAAAATCAAACCTTCTCAACAAATGAAGTGCTCCTTATGGAAGCCCAATTGAACGATATCAAACAACGTGCGATGCAGTCTTTTGCTGATTATAGTATTCATGAGTATGATCGTGATGACTTGATCCAAGAGACTGTAATTCGTTTATATCAAAAAATGCGAGCCGCTGAAGAGCCACACGCTACGCCGTTTGAACATTATATCAATCGAACGATTCGTCGGCGTAAGTTGGACTATCGACGGAAAAAGATGAATCGACAACGCATATTTGATAAGTATGCACAATCTGTTAAATATGAGACGACTTATGATGATTATAAACAAGAAGATCCATTAGATATTGTCATTCGTAATGAAATGCTGTTCGCAGTATTTAAAGAAGCATTAGCAACATTAACACCGATTGAATACCGTGTCTGTCAGTATTTATATCAAGAATGGAAACCCGCAGAAATCGCAAAAACAATGGATATACCCCCGAAGAAGGTCTATAATACAATCTACCGTGTGCGCAAAAAGTTGAAAGCAGCATTGCATATGAATGTAGATTGACAATTGAACATGACCTTATGTATAGTTAATGAGTATTATAGGATTAAGGTGAGTTAAAGTGAAAAAAGTACCACTGAATTGTGAAAAATGTGGCAGTCGTAACTATCATCTTCCAAAGTCGACGAATCAAACCGATCGATTGGAATTGAAGAAATTTTGTGCGGCGTGTCAAACACATACACTTCATAAAGAATCCAAATAATTGGAGGTAAAGACGATTATGGCTAAAAAAGAGAGCTTCTTCCAAGGTGTTAAGTCAGAAATGGAAAAGACAAGTTGGCCAACGGGTCCTGAACTTGTGAAATATACGACAATCGTAGTATGTACAGTAGTGTTCTTCTTGCTATTTTTCTACGGTTTAGATATTGGAATTGGTCAAGTTATTGAAATGATAAAATAGTGAGTGAGGAGATGTCAGCATGTCTGAAGATTTCGGTGCGAAACATTGGTATGCAGTTCATACCTATTCAGGATATGAGAATAAAGTAAAACAGAATTTGGAAAAACGTGTTGAGTCTATGAATATGACTGAACAAATTTTCCGCGTTGTGATTCCTGAAGAAGAGGAAACACAAGTGAAAGATGGTAAAGCGAAGAAATCAATGAAGAAAACATTCCCGGGATATGTCTTAGTTGAACTGATTATGACAGATGAGTCTTGGTATGTTGTACGTAATACACCTGGTGTTACAGGATTCGTTGGTTCAGCAGGTGCAGGATCCAAACCAAATCCATTGCTACCTGAAGAAGCACGCTTCATCTTAAAACAAATGGGCATGAAAGAAAAAACAATCGACGTTGAAGTTGAATTGGGCGAACAAGTACGTGTCACTTCTGGGCCATTTGCTAACCAAGTGGGCGAAGTTGAAAGTATCGAAGCAGACAAATTCAAATTGACAGTGTTAGTAGACATGTTTGGTCGTGAAACACCTGTTGAAGTTGAATTTGATCAAATTGAAAAACTTTAATGCAGTGTAAGAAGATCATAAAGTTTTGTGTTGTAATCTAAACATCTAAGTGATATAATGACGAAGTCGCGCATTTATAGCGCTACATTTCGTCACGAAATGTTAAGAGTGGGAGGGCAAAAATGAGCCCTGTGACCACATCACGATATCAAGGAGGTGCACATCGTGGCTAAAAAAGTTGAAAAAGTAGTTAAGTTACAAATTCCAGCAGGTAAAGCAAACCCAGCACCACCAGTTGGTCCTGCATTAGGTCAAGCCGGTGTGAACATTATGGCTTTCACAAAGGAATTTAACGCACGTACGCAAGAACAAGTAGGTTTAATCATTCCAGTAGAAATTTATGTATATGAAGACCGTTCATTTACATTCATTACTAAAACACCACCTGCAGCAGTTTTACTTAAAAAAGCAGCAGGCGTTGAAAAAGGTTCTGGTGAGCCTAACAAAACAAAAGTTGCTACTGTAACAAAAGACCAAGTACGTGAAATTGCTAACACAAAAATGCCAGACTTAAACGCTGCTGACGAAGAAGCGGCTATGCGTATCGTTGAAGGTACTGCACGTAGTATGGGTATTGTTGTTGAGTAATTGCATTAACGTCAACACGTAATTTAAACGAACAAATGATAAATTTTGTAGTGAACGCAGATAGACCCCCTTGTTATACAGATGACATTGCTAAAGCGTAACGACGCTCGGGTTATCTGCGCTCAACTTGCTATTACGGCAAGTAAACGTGGGAGGACATTCCGATAACACCACTAAAGGAGGACAATAATAATGGCTAAAAAAGGTAAAAAGTATCAAGAAGCAGTTAGCAAAATTGATCGCCAAGCATACTACGCTATTGAAGAAGCGATTAAATTAGCTCAAGAAACATCTGTTGCTAACTTCGATGCTTCAGTTGAAGTAGCATTCCGTTTAGGAATTGATACGCGTAAAAACGACCAACAAATCCGTGGCGCGGTAGTATTACCACACGGTACTGGTAAATCACAACGTGTATTAGTATTCGCTAAAGGCGACAAAATTGCAGAAGCAGAAGCAGCAGGCGCTGACTACGTTGGCGACGCTGAATATGTAAACAAAATCCAACAAGGTTGGTTTGATTTTGACGTAGTTGTTGCAACACCTGACATGATGGGTGAAGTTGGTAAATTAGGTCGTGTATTAGGACCTAAAGGTTTAATGCCAAACCCTAAAACTGGTACAGTAACAATGGATGTTACAAAAGCTGTTGAAGAAATCAAAGCTGGTAAAGTGGAATACCGTGCTGAAAAAGCAGGTATCGTACATGCATCTATCGGTAAAGTATCATTCGATACTGACAAACTTGTAGATAACTTCAAAACATTATTAGATGTTTTAACAAAAGCAAAACCAGCATCAGCTAAAGGTACTTACTTCAAATCAGTTTCAGTTACAACTACTATGGGCCCTGGTGTCAAAGTGGATACTGCAACTTTCAAACTATAAGTTTATTGACATAAGCGTAAAATGATCAATCGATTATTTTGGATGTCCATCTTTTGTGGTGGGCAGATAATTAAAAGTAACTAATTTTATATTTAACTTAATCATAACACGTAGTAATCACTACATTCATTTAAGCGTACAGTTATTCATTAATTGTACGCTTTTTGAGTACTATCATTTCTTTAATACTCACTTGCCAAGGCGCCTCACTTCAACTAATTTTGGCTTTATTGAATAAGTGAAGCCAAAATGGATTTTCAGTTCGGCTTGTTGCCTTAGGCGTCTCGTATTAGAAATGATTTTACACCATACAGTTATATGAGCGTTTGTGACATGTTAAGTTACGAGGTAATCTTTATGCAACACAGCTTAATAGCTCTTGCTTTTTAGAACGTTGATACAGCTTAAAAATGATGAGTATTCTCGCTTTAAAGTTATTAAAGTTGCGATAGCCATATGATACACGTTTAATAAGCTTAATTTTATTATTGATACCTTCAATCGCTCCATTGTTAAACTTCGGGTACTTGATTGTTGAGTAAAGGACATACTCGTATTTCTTATAGAATCGAATGATACGCCAAACACCACGTGATACATGCTTCTTTTCGACACCCATTAAAGTTTCTTTGAAACGTAACCAGTCACATTGTTTCAATGCTTCACGAAGTTGATGAACTAACATATAAGTGTCATAGAGCTGCTGATCAAGACTTAGTAGATATGTTAAAACATCTCTTGATGTTGTGTACGTTTTGAAAGACTTCGACCAAAAGTATTCATAACTATTAATATCCTGCCTGTCAGAAAGAAAGAGTTTCCAGTGCTTTTTCATTTTCGTGTAATCTGTTGATGATCGATAGCGATAAGCATTCATTACAGAAATACGTTGCTTATTTAATTCACGATTAAGGTGCTGAACAATGTGAAAGCGATCAAAGATCAAAATCGCATTTGGAAATACTTCATGAATGAAGTTGATGTATGGTTCATACATATCAGCAGTTACAGTTTTAACAGCTAATCGTTCACGTCGATCAAAGCGATAGAAGTACTCTTTGAGTTTATGAATACGTCTATCTTCTAAGATATCAATAATCTGATTCGTTTCATTATCTATAAACAAAAAACTCATCGCTGTTGTCACGTTCTTAACGCTTTTAAACTCATCTATGGAGATATGTTTTGGCAATCCAGATGAAGGTTTGACTATTAATGATTGTGAGAGTTGATGAATACATCTTTTAACTGTACTCGGTGAAACACTACAATCATGAGCGATATCTATCTCACACTGTACACGTGTGAGTTTATCCTGAATCGCTAATTTCACACGGTTGGTAATAAAGCAGTTACTATCAACAATGTTTGTTTGAGCCGTAAAAGTCTTTAAACAATGTAGACACTTAAAGCGTTCTTTCGCTAAATTAAGATAAACATTGGATTCTTGAGATTTTAATAGTGTTAAACGCGAAACGCGTTTACCATGCTTATGGATTTGCCCATCATTGACACAACCACACTTCATACAAGCTTTGGGTGTATAAGAAAGTGTTCCATAAACAACCGTAGAAAGCCGACCACGCACTTCTACATCTTCTTCCACCTTAAGAACTTGAATATTTTCATCTTTTATTTTTAGTAGTTTTAATATATCATTACACATAGGCGCATCATGTCTCCTCTTTATTTTTTTGTTTAGTCACTTAAAATTATAGAGGCGTGAGCGCTTTTTTTGTATCCAAATGATTTAAAACATAAAAAAGGCGGGATAGCATTTCATGCCATCCCACCACAAAAGATTAAGACCCATTATTTTACGCTTTGTTTTAAATAAAGTTAGAAATAAGTGTTGACTATTGAATGGAAAACAGTTATATTTAACTTTGTTGAATATTTTACCTAAGACAGTAGGAGCATAGATATGCTTAATACTTCATCCTACCGAGGCTAAATTGACTTGAACGTGAAAACTTTCAAGCACTTTTTGCCCAGGGTAAAAAGTGCTTTTTTTATTCGAGAGACATCTTGGATATTTAAAAGCATAAAAATTATCTATGGAGGTGTCTAAATGTCTGGAATCATTGAAGCGAAAAAACAACAAGTTGACATCATCGCAGAGCAACTTAAATCTTCTGTTTCTACAGTAGTTGTTGACTACCGTGGTTTAACAGTAGCTGAAGTGACAGAATTACGTAAACAATTACGTGAAGCTGGCGTACAATACAAAGTTTACAAAAACACATTGTTACGTCGTGCAGCTGAACAAGCTGGTATCGAAGGTTTAGATGAACATTTCACTGGACCAACTGCAGTTGCTTTCACAACTGAAGATGTCGTTGCACCGGCAAAAGTTATCGCTGGATTCGCTAAAGAACACGAAGCTTTAGAAATTAAGACAGGTGTTATGGAAGGTAGCGTAATCACTGCTGAAGAAGTTAAGACAGTTGGTTCTTTACCATCACACGACGGTCTTGTATCAATGCTTCTTTCTGTATTACAAGCGCCAATCCGCAACTTCGCTTATGCAGTTAAAGCTGTTGGTGAAAACAAAGAAGAAAACGCAGAGTAATCAATACATTAAACTAATTTTTTAAAAAATGGAGGAATATTAACATGGCTAATCAAGAGCAAATCATTGAAGCAATTAAAGAAATGTCAGTTTTAGAATTAAATGACTTAGTTAAAGCAATCGAAGAAGAATTTGGTGTAACTGCAGCAGCACCAGTTGCAGCAGCAGGCGCAGCAGGCGGAGACGCAGCAGCTGAAAAAACTGAATTTGATGTTGAATTAACTTCAGCTGGATCATCAAAAATCAAAGTTGTTAAAGCAGTTAAAGAAGCAACTGGTTTAGGCTTAAAAGACGCTAAAGAATTAGTTGACGGTGCACCAAGCATCATCAAAGAAGCTATGCCTAAAGAAGAAGCTGAAAAACTTAAAGAACAATTAGAAGAAGTTGGCGCTTCAGTAGAATTAAAATAATTCATTGATAAGTGAAAACCCGCTATTTCATGAAAATAGCGGGTTTTTGAATATGTAAATAACATAATTTATTTTATACAAAGATAAGGTGTGAATGTCTATGAGTCATTATTATGACGCACATCCTGACGCACAATCTGACGAAAGAGATATTGTTTATGAATGCTATAAGCAACGTTTAATTTTAACAACAGATGCAGGGGTCTTTTCGCGTGATCAAGTCGATTATGGTTCGGATTTGCTCATTCAAACATTTTTAAGTGAGCATCCTCCAGGTCAAGCGAAGTTGATTGCTGATGTAGGCTGCGGGTATGGACCGATTGGATTGTTGTTAGCCAAAGTAGCACCGCACGATCAACTGACAATGCTTGATGTTAATCATAGAGCGTTAGAGTTAGCGCGTAAAAATGCGAAGCGCAATCAGATTGATAATGTGTCAATTCAAGAGAGTAATGGATTAGCCGAAGTTGCAGATAATTCACAGCATTACATTTTAACTAATCCACCGATTCGAGCAGGGAAGCAAGTGGTACATCAAATTTTAGAAGATGCACATGACAAGTTGAAAGATGATGGTGCATTGTATGTTGTCATTCAAAAGAAGCAAGGGATGCCTTCAGCTAAGAAAAAGATGATGTCCGTTTTTGGGAATGCAGAATCAATTAAAAATAGTAAAGGCTATCATATATTAAAAAGCGTTAAATCTTGATTTTGAAATATATGTATGGTAAAGTAATAAGATGAAAAATTTATGTTCAACAAGTGTGTACTTTTACGGGTAAAGTTTCATTGTAACATTGAAGAATAGCGGGATTTAGAACAGAAAATGGTGTCATCAGTTATGTGCTACCGTTTTCTTTTTGTCTTGATATGTAATACAGCTGTAAAGTACGACACAATATTTGAGGGGTGAATCTGTTTGGCAGGTCAATTTGTCCAATATGGAAGACATCGTAAACGTAGAAACTACGCAAGAATCTCAGAAGTATTAGAGTTACCAAACTTAATTGAGATTCAAACAAAATCATATGACTGGTTCTTGGAAGAGGGCCTTTTAGAGATGTTCAGAGATATCTCACCAATCGAGGACTTTACAGGTAATTTATCTTTAGAGTTCGTTGATTACAGACTAGGCGAACCTAAGTATGATTTAGAAGAGTCTAAAAACCGTGATGCGACGTATGCAGCACCATTACGTGTGAAAGTTCGTTTAATCATTAAGGAAACAGGCGAAGTAAAAGATCAAGAAGTATTTATGGGTGACTTCCCATTAATGACTGAAACAGGTACTTTCGTGATCAATGGTGCAGAACGTGTTATCGTTTCACAATTAGTGCGTTCACCATCAGTATACTTCAATGAAAAGTTAGATAAAAATGGTCGTGTGAACTATGATGCGACAGTAATTCCAAACCGTGGTGCATGGTTGGAGTATGAAACAGACGCTAAAGATATTGTTTATGTGCGTATCGATAGAACGAGAAAACTCCCATTAACAGTATTACTACGTGCTTTAGGTTATTCAACAGACCAAGAGATTATTGACTTGATTGGTGACAATGAATACTTACGTAACACGTTAGAAAAAGACAGCACTGAAAATACAGATCAAGCTTTATTAGAAATTTATGAGCGTCTACGTCCAGGTGAACCACCAACACTTGAAAATGCGAAGAGCTTATTATATTCACGTTTCTTCGATCCAAAACGCTATGACTTAGCAAGTGTGGGTCGTTACAAAGCAAACAAAAAATTGCATTTAAAACACCGCTTATTCAATCAAAAATTAGCGGAACCAATCGTGAATACTGAAACGGGTGAAATCGTCGCTGAAGAAGGCACAGTACTTGATCGTCGTAAGTTAGACGAGATTATGGATGTGCTTGAATCAAATGCGAACGCACAAGTGTACGAATTGCCGGATAGCATCGTAGACGAACCAGTTGAAATTCAATCAATCAAAGTATATGTACCAAATGATGAAGAAGGCCGTACGACAACAGTAATCGGTAATGCATTCCCTGATTCTGAAGTGAAATGTATTACACCAGCTGATATCGTTGCGTCAATGTCATACTTCTTCAACTTATTACATGGTATTGGCTATACAGATGATATCGATCATCTCGGTAACCGCCGTTTACGTTCTGTTGGTGAATTGTTACAGAACCAATTCCGTATCGGTTTATCTCGTATGGAACGTGTTGTACGTGAGAGAATGTCAATTCAAGACACTGAATCAATCACGCCGCAACAATTGATTAATATCCGTCCAGTGATTGCATCAATCAAAGAATTCTTCGGTAGTTCTCAATTATCACAATTCATGGACCAAGCGAACCCACTTGCTGAGTTAACGCATAAGCGTCGTCTTTCAGCATTAGGGCCTGGTGGTTTGACACGTGAACGTGCACAAATGGAAGTGCGTGACGTTCACTACTCTCACTATGGTCGTATGTGTCCGATTGAGACACCAGAGGGACTGAACATTGGTTTGATCAACTCACTATCTAGTTATGCACGTGTTAATGAATTTGGTTTCATTGAAACACCATATCGTAAAGTTGATATCGAGACGAACACAATCACTGATCAAATCGACTATTTAACTGCTGATGAAGAAGATAGTTATGTGGTTGCACAAGCGAACTCACGTTTAGATGAAAATGGTCGCTTTATTGATGATGAGATTGTATGTCGTTTCCGTGGTAACAACACAACAATGGCAAAAGAGAAAATGGACTACATGGACGTATCGCCGAAGCAAGTTGTTTCTGCTGCGACAGCATGTATTCCATTCTTAGAAAACGATGACTCTAACCGTGCCTTAATGGGTGCGAACATGCAACGTCAAGCGGTGCCATTGTTGAATCCTGAATCACCATTCGTTGGTACAGGTATGGAACACGTAGCAGCACGTGACTCTGGTGCAGCAGTTATTGCAAAACACCGTGGTCGTGTTGAACACGTTCAATCAAAAGAAATCTTAGTGAGACGTTTGATTGAAGAAAATGGCCAAGAGTATGAAGGTGAACTTGATCGTTATCCATTGGCGAAGTTCAAACGTTCAAACTCAGGTACTTGTTACAACCAACGTCCAATTATTAAAGCTGGCGACATCGTATCAAAAGGTGAAATTTTAGCTGACGGTCCTTCTATGGAACTTGGTGAAATGGCACTAGGACGTAACGTTGTTGTTGGATTTATGACTTGGGACGGTTATAACTATGAGGATGCCGTTATTATGAGCGAACGTCTTGTAAAAGATGATGTATATACTTCAATTCACATTGAAGAATACGAGTCAGAAGCTCGTGATACGAAGCTTGGACCTGAAGAAATCACACGTGATATTCCAAATGTATCTGAAAGTGCGCTTAAAAACTTAGACGATCGCGGTATCGTTTATGTTGGTGCAGAAGTCAAAGATGGTGACATCCTTGTTGGTAAAGTAACGCCTAAAGGTATGACTGAATTAACAGCTGAAGAACGTTTATTACACGCTATCTTTGGTGAAAAGGCACGTGAAGTACGTGATACGTCATTACGTGTACCACACGGTGCTGGCGGTATCGTGTTAGATGTTAAAGTGTTTAACCGTGAAGAAGGCGATGATTCACTTTCTCCAGGTGTCAACCAATTAGTACGTGTTTACATCGTTCAAAAACGTAAAATTCACGTTGGGGATAAGATGTGTGGTCGTCACGGTAACAAAGGTGTCATCTCTAAAATTGTACCTGAAGAAGACATGCCGTACTTACCAGACGGAACACCAATTGACATCATGTTAAACCCACTTGGTGTACCATCACGTATGAATATCGGACAAGTATTAGAGTTACACTTAGGTATGGCTGCTAAGAACTTAGGTATTCATGTTGCATCACCAGTATTTGACGGTGCAAACGATGATGACGTATGGTCAACAATCGAAGAAGCAGGTATGGCACGTGATGGTAAAACAGTCCTTTACGATGGCCGTACGGGTGAACCATTCGATAACCGTATCTCTGTTGGTGTGATGTACATGTTGAAACTTGCGCACATGGTTGACGATAAACTTCACGCACGTTCAACAGGACCTTACTCACTTGTTACACAACAACCGCTTGGTGGTAAAGCACAATTCGGTGGTCAAAGATTTGGTGAGATGGAGGTATGGGCACTTGAAGCATACGGTGCAGCATACACATTACAAGAAATCTTAACTTACAAATCAGATGACACGGTTGGTCGTGTGAAAACATACGAAGCGATTGTTAAAGGCGAGAACATCGCAAGACCAAGTGTTCCTGAATCATTCCGAGTATTGATGAAAGAGTTACAAAGTTTAGGCTTGGATGTTAAAGTGATGGACGAACAAGATCAAGAAATCGACATGAGCGATATCGAAGACGAAGACGCACCAGACCATAACATTAACGCCCAACAACCTGTTGCAGCTCAAGAATCACCAGCCGAAACTAACGAATAATCACTAACTGTTAAATAGAAGTGTATACTGAGAGCGTTTCATCCTATTCATGCCCATGCATGTTTTGGATGAATATCTCAGTTATACAATAACGATATAAATAAGATGTTGTTATCAATCAATTTGCATAGCTAATTTAAACTAAAGGAGGTAGGCTCCTTGATTGATGTAAATAAATTCCATTACATGAAAATAGGACTCGCTTCACCAGAAAAAATCCGTAAATGGTCAAGAGGTGAAGTTAAAAAACCAGAAACAATCAACTACCGTACGTTAAAACCAGAAAAAGATGGTTTATTCTGTGAAAGAATTTTCGGACCAACAAAAGACTGGGAATGTAGTTGTGGTAAGTACAAGCGTGTACGTTACAAAGGTATGATTTGTGACCGTTGTGGTGTAGAAGTAACAAAATCAAAAGTACGTCGTGAGCGTATGGGTCACATCGAACTTGCAGCACCTGTATCACATATTTGGTATTTCAAAGGTATTCCAAGTCGCATGGGATTATTATTAGATATGTCACCACGTTCATTAGAAGAAGTCATTTACTTTGCTTCATATGTTGTGGTAGATCCAGGTCCAACAGGTTTAGAGAAAAAATCATTACTTTCTGAAGCAGAGTACCGTGACTATTACGATAAGTTCCCTGGTCAATTCACAGCTAAAATGGGTGCTGAGGGAATCAAAGACCTTTTAGAAGAAATTGACTTAGACGAAGAACTTCGACTTTTACGTGATGAGTTAGAATCTGCGACAGGTCAACGATTGACACGTGCGATTAAACGCCTTGAAGTTGTAGAATCTTTCCGTAACTCAGGAAACAACCCAGCTTGGATGATTTTAGACGTACTTCCAATCATCCCACCTGAGATTCGTCCAATGGTTCAACTTGATGGTGGTCGTTTTGCGACAAGTGACTTGAACGACTTATACCGTCGTGTTATCAATCGTAACAACCGTTTAAAACGTTTATTAGACCTTGGTGCACCTGGCATCATCGTTCAAAACGAAAAACGTATGTTACAAGAAGCTGTTGATGCTTTAATCGACAACGGTCGTCGTGGTCGTCCGGTAACAGGTCCGGGTAACCGTCCACTCAAATCATTGTCACACATGTTAAAAGGTAAACAAGGACGTTTCCGTCAAAACTTACTTGGTAAACGTGTTGACTATTCAGGTCGTTCAGTTATCGCCGTTGGTCCTAACTTGAAAATGTACCAATGTGGTTTGCCAAAAGAAATGGCACTTGAACTCTTCAAACCTTTCGTTATGAAAGAATTAGTTCAACGTGAAATTGCGACAAACATCAAAAATGCGAAAAGCAAAATTGAGCGTATGGAAGACGAAGTATGGGATGTTTTAGAAGATGTTATCGTTGAACACCCAGTATTACTTAACCGTGCACCAACGCTTCACAGACTTGGTATCCAAGCATTCGAACCAACACTTGTTGAAGGTCGCGCAATCCGTCTGCATCCACTTGTTACAACAGCTTATAACGCTGACTTTGACGGTGACCAAATGGCGGTTCACGTACCATTATCAAAAGAAGCACAAGCAGAAGCACGCATGTTAATGCTTGCCGCTCAAAACATCTTGAACCCTAAAGACGGTAAACCAGTCGTAACGCCATCTCAGGATATGGTACTTGGTAACTACTACTTAACTTTAGAGCGTAAAGATGCTGTAAACACAGGCTTGTTATTTAACGATACAAACGAAGTGCTTAAAGCTTATGCAAATGGCTATGTACATTTGCATACACGTATAGGGGTACAAGCAGGTTCATTCAATAACCCAACATTTACGGAAGAACAAAACCGTAAAATCCTAACAACTTCTGTTGGTAAAGTTATTTTCAATGAAATCATTCCAGATTCATTTGCATATATTAACGAACCAACAGCGACAAACCTAGAGAAGAACACACCAGACAAATATTTTGTCGATGCAACTGAACTAGGTGAAGGTGGATTGAAAGAATACTTCGAGAAGACAGATCTTGTCCCACCATTCAACAAAAAATTCTTAGGTAACATCATCGCAGAAGTGTTTAACCGTTTCAGCATTACAGATACATCTATGATGCTTGACTTGATGAAAGACTTAGGATTCAAGTACTCATCAAAAGCGGGTATTACAGTTGGTGTTGCTGACATCGTTGTATTACCAGACAAACAAGAAATCTTAGATGAATCAGAAAAACTTGTTGAACGTGTACAAAAACAATTTAGCCGTGGTTTATTAACAGAAGAAGAACGTTATAATGCGGTTATTGAAATTTGGACACAAGCGAAAGATAGAATCCAAGAGAAACTGATGAAATCTCTTGATAAAACAAACCCAATCTTTATGATGAGTGACTCAGGTGCCCGTGGTAACGCATCTAACTTCACGCAGCTTGCGGGTATGCGTGGTCTGATGGCCGCACCATCTGGTAAAATCATCGAACTTCCTATCACATCATCATTCCGTGAAGGTTTAACAGTATTAGAATACTTCATCTCAACTCACGGTGCGCGTAAAGGTCTTGCCGATACAGCACTTAAGACAGCCGACTCAGGTTACTTAACACGTCGTCTTGTTGACGTTGCACAAGATGTTATCGTGCGTGAAGAAGATTGTGGTACTGACCGTGGTTTACTCGTTTCAGATATCAAAGAAGGTACAGAAATGATTGAACCATTCATCGAGCGTGTTGAAGGTCGTTACTCTAAAGAAACAATTCGTCACCCAGAGACTGACAAAGTTATCATTCGTCCAGACGAATTAATCACAGCTGAAATCGCAAAAGAAATTACAGATGCAGGCATTGAACAAATGTACATTCGCTCAGCATTTACATGTAACACACGTCATGGTGTATGTGAAAAATGTTACGGTAAAAACTTAGCGACAGGTGAAAAAGTTGAAGTGGGCGAAGCAGTTGGTACGATTGCCGCTCAATCAATCGGTGAGCCTGGTACTCAGTTAACAATGCGTACATTCCACACTGGTGGGGTAGCTGGTAGCGATATCACACAAGGTTTACCTCGTATCCAAGAAATCTTTGAAGCACGTAACCCGAAAGGTCAAGCCGTGATCACTGAAATCGAAGGTGTGGTAGACAACATTACAGTTGGCAAAGATAGACAACAAGAGATCGTGATCAAAGGTGCCAACGAAACACGTTCTTACCTTGCATCAGGTACATCACGCTTAAAAGTAGAAATCGGACAATCTGTTGAACGCGGTGAAGTTTTAACTGAAGGTTCAATTGAGCCGAAAAATTACTTGGCAGTAGCTGGTTTAACAGCAACTGAAGCGTACTTACTTAAAGAAGTACAAAAAGTTTACCGTATGCAAGGTGTAGAAATTGACGATAAACACGTTGAAGTCATGGTACGTCAAATGTTACGTAAAGTACGTATCATTGAAGCTGGTGATACGAAGTTATTACCAGGTTCATTAGTAGACATCCATCACTTCACAGATGCTAACCGTGATGCATTCAAAGAGCGTAAACGCCCAGCGACTGCAAAACCAGTATTACTTGGTATCACGAAAGCGTCACTTGAAACAGAAAGCTTCTTATCTGCGGCTTCATTCCAAGAAACGACACGTGTCCTTACTGACGCAGCGATCAAAGGAAAACGCGATGACTTACTCGGCTTGAAAGAGAACGTTATCATCGGTAAGTTGATTCCTGCTGGTACAGGTATGAGACGTTATAGTGACGTATCTATCGAAAAAGAAGAAGCAACAGAAAACACAGAATCACAACTCATCACTGAGTAATTATATAGTTATAGAGAATGGGGCAAACGCAGCCCCATCTCTTTTCTTCTATATATGAAAAAGAAATAGCAGGTACTGTCATAGCTACAAAAACCTACGTTTTATTAGTAATAAGTGTTGACGAACTGTTGATAGAGATGATAATATAGTAAAGGTTGATGCAAGCAGTACTTTGGAGGATATGAGAATGTCTAATGAAAAAGTCACACGCTTAGATAATGAATCCTATGTTGTTGGACTCAAGCAAACGCTCAAAGCGTTAAAGAGACAACAAGTCAAGCAATTGATTATAGGAGAAGATGTTAATATTCATTTATTAGCACGCGTGTTAAGCTTTGCCAATCAAAATATGATACCTATTACGTTCTTCCCAAGTCGACAAGCACTTGGAGAACATGTTGGTATAAAGGTAAAGGCAACAGTCGTTGCATTACTGAAATGAGATTAGTAAGTATAATGCTTACTAAATTTTATTTAACTTAAAAATGAACCACCTGGATGTGTGGAATTAAGAGAACAAGAGAGGAGGACGAAAAATGCCTACTATTAACCAATTAGTACGTAAACCAAGACAGAGCAAAACTAAAAAATCAGACTCACCTGCTTTAAATAGAGGTTTCAACAGTCAGAAAAAACAATTCACTAAGTTAAATTCACCACAAAAACGTGGTGTTTGTACACGTGTGGGTACAATGACACCTAAGAAACCAAACTCTGCGTTACGTAAATATGCGCGTGTGCGTTTATCAAACAACATTGAAATCAATGCATATATCCCTGGTATCGGACACAACTTACAAGAGCACAGTGTTGTACTTGTACGTGGTGGACGTGTAAAAGACTTACCTGGTGTGCGTTACCATATCGTACGTGGTGCATTAGATACTTCAGGTGTTGAAGGTCGTATGCAAAGCCGTTCATTATACGGAACTAAAAAACCTAAAAAATAAGTTTAATCGACATTAAACTCAAATAGAACAACAATTAATTATAATAGGAAGGGAGGACTTGTATTATGCCTCGTAAAGGATCAGTACCTAAAAGAGATGTGTTACCAGATCCAATTCACAACTCTAAATTAGTTACAAAATTAATTAACAAAATTATGTTAGATGGTAAGCGTGGGACTGCTCAACGTATTCTTTACTCAGCATTCGACTTAGTTCAAGAACGTTCTGGTCGTGATGCAATGGAAGTATTCGATGAAGCAATCAACAACATTATGCCAGTACTTGAAGTTAAAGCACGCCGTGTAGGTGGTTCTAACTACCAAGTACCTGTAGAAGTTCGTCCAGAGCGTCGTACTACTTTAGGTTTACGTTGGTTAGTAAACTATGCGCGTCTTCGTGGTGAAAAAACTATGGAGGAACGTTTAGCTAACGAAATCTTAGACGCAGCCAACAACACTGGTGGAGCCGTTAAGAAACGTGAAGACACACACAAAATGGCAGAAGCGAACAAAGCATTCGCTCACTACCGCTGGTAAGATAAACGCTAATCCCCTGAGCACATATCGTATAGACATCTGTCAACAGGCTGCCTAGCAGTTTGGTGTTTGTCTTATGCCTGCTTAGGGTAAAGCTATATCTGACTATATAATCCATTATCTGGAAGGAGAAAGAATACCCATGGCAAGAGACTTTTCGTTGAAGAACACTCGTAATATCGGTATCATGGCTCACATCGATGCTGGTAAAACGACGACTACTGAACGTATTCTTTATTACACTGGCCGTATTCATAAAATTGGTGAAACACATGAAGGTGCTTCACAAATGGACTGGATGGAACAAGAGCAAGACCGTGGTATCACAATCACATCAGCTGCAACAACAGCTGCATGGAATGGTCACCGCGTAAACATCATCGATACACCTGGACACGTAGACTTCACGGTTGAAGTTGAACGTTCATTACGTGTACTTGATGGTGCAGTAACAGTACTTGACGCACAATCAGGTGTAGAACCTCAAACTGAAACAGTTTGGCGTCAAGCAACAACATACGGTGTACCACGTATCGTATTTGTAAACAAAATGGACAAAATGGGTGCAAACTTTGAATATGCAGTAAGCACTTTACATGACCGTTTACAAGCGAACGCAGCACCTATTCAATTACCAATCGGTGCTGAAGATGAATTTGAAGCAATCATTGACTTAGTTACAATGAAATGTTTCAAATACAACAACGACTTAGGTACTGAAATTGAAGAAATCGAAATCCCAGCAGATCACCAAGAACGCGCTGAAGAAGCTCGTGAAGCGTTAATCGAGGCAGTTGCTGAGACAAACGATGATTTAATGGAAAAATACTTAGGTGGAGAAGAATTAACTGTTGAAGAGCTTAAAGACGCTATCCGTCAAGCAACAACAGATGTTGAATTCTACCCAGTATTATGTGGTACAGCATTCAAAAACAAAGGTGTTCAATTAATGTTGGACGCAGTTATTGACTACTTACCATCACCATTAGACGTAAAACCTATCGTTGGTCATCGTTCTGATAACCCTGAAGAAGAAGTAATTGCTAAAGCTGACGATGATGCAGAATTCGCAGCATTAGCATTCAAAGTTATGACTGACCCTTACGTTGGTAAATTAACATTCTTCCGTGTGTACTCAGGTACATTAACTTCAGGTTCATATGTTAAAAACTCAACTAAAGACAAACGTGAACGTGTAGGTCGTATCCTACAAATGCATGCGAACTCTCGTGAAGAGATTGGCACTGTATACTCTGGTGATATCGCTGCTGCAGTAGGTCTTAAAGACACTGCAACTGGTGACACACTTTGTGGTGAGAAAAATGATATCATCCTTGAGTCAATGGAATTCCCAGAGCCTGTAATTCACTTGTCAGTTGAACCTAAATCAAAAGCTGACCAAGATAAAATGGCACAAGCTTTACAAAAATTACAAGAAGAAGACCCAACATTCAAAGCACATACTAATGAAGAAACTGGTCAAGTTATCATCGGTGGTATGGGTGAGCTTCACCTTGACATTATCGTTGACCGTATGAAGAAAGAATTTAATGTAGAAGCTAACGTTGGTGCGCCAATGGTATCTTACCGTGAAACGTTCAAACAATCAGCTGCAGTACAAGGTAAATTCTCTCGTCAATCTGGTGGTCGTGGTCAATACGGTGACGTTCACATCGAATTCACACCTAACGAAACTGGTGAAGGTTTCGAATTCGAAAACGCTATCGTTGGTGGTGTTGTTCCTCGTGAATACATCCCATCAGTTGAACAAGGTCTTAAAGACGCAATGGAGAACGGTGTATTAGCTGGATATCCATTAATCGATGTAAAAGCAAAATTATTTGATGGTTCATACCATGATGTCGATTCATCTGAAATGGCCTTCAAAATTGCTGCATCATTAGCACTTAAAGAAGCTGCTAAAAAATGTGACCCTGTCATCTTAGAACCAATGATGAAAGTTACAATCGAAATGCCTGAAGAATACCTAGGCGATATCATGGGTGACGTAACAGCACGCCGTGGACGCGTTGATGGTATGGAAGCACGCGGTAACGCACAAGTTGTTAACGCTTATGTTCCACTTTCAGAAATGTTCGGTTATGCAACATCATTACGTTCAAATACACAAGGTCGTGGTACTTACACAATGTACTTTGATCATTATGCAGAAGTACCAAAATCAATTTCTGAGGAAATCATCAAAAAGAACAAAGGTGAATAATTCACACATGTAATTATCACTTGTTTATAAATTGATTTTTTCATCAAAATGATTTATAAAGGTAATAAAGAAAATATGCCTCATGAAAGTGAGTAACTTTCATGAGACATATTAAAAAATATAATTCTTAATTTGAATAGGAGAGATTTCATAATGGCAAAAGAAAAATTTGATCGCTCAAAAACACATGCCAATATTGGTACTATCGGTCACGTTGACCATGGTAAAACTACTTTAACAGCTGCTATCGCAACTGTATTAGCAAAACACGGTGACAGTGAAGCTCAATCATACGACATGATTGACAACGCTCCAGAAGAAAAAGAGCGTGGTATCACAATCAATACTTCACACATCGAATACCAAACTGAAACACGTCACTATGCGCACGTTGACTGCCCAGGTCACGCTGACTATGTTAAAAACATGATCACTGGTGCTGCACAAATGGACGGTGGTATCTTAGTAGTATCTGCTGCTGACGGTCCAATGCCACAAACTCGTGAGCACATCTTATTATCACGTAACGTTGGTGTACCAGCATTAGTAGTATTCTTAAACAAAGTTGACATGGTTGACGATGAAGAATTATTAGAATTAGTTGAAATGGAAGTTCGTGACTTATTATCTGAATACGACTTCCCAGGCGATGACGTACCTGTAATCGCTGGTTCAGCATTAAAAGCTTTAGAAGGCGATGCTGCATACGAAGAAAAAATCTTAGAATTAATGAAAGCTGTTGACGAGTACATCCCAACTCCAGAACGTGATTCTGACAAACCATTCATGATGCCAGTTGAGGACGTATTCTCAATCACTGGTCGTGGTACAGTAGCTACTGGCCGTGTTGAACGTGGTCAAATCAAAGTTGGTGAAGAAGTTGAAATCATCGGTTTAACTGATGAATCAGCTAAAACAACTGTTACTGGTGTAGAAATGTTCCGTAAGTTATTAGACTACGCTGAAGCTGGTGACAACATTGGTGCATTATTACGTGGTGTTTCACGTGAAGATGTACAACGTGGTCAAGTATTAGCAGCTCCAGGTTCTATTACTCCACACACAAAATTTAAAGCGGAAGTTTACGTATTATCAAAAGACGAAGGTGGACGTCACACTCCATTCTTCTCTAACTACCGCCCACAATTCTATTTCCGTACTACTGACGTAACTGGTGTTGTTAACTTACCAGAAGGTACTGAAATGGTAATGCCTGGCGATAACGTTGAAATGGAAGTTGAATTAATTTCTCCAATCGCTATCGAAGACGGTACTCGTTTCTCTATCCGTGAAGGTGGACGTACTGTTGGATCAGGTGTTGTAACTGAAATCCACAAATAAGATAAAACTTTATCTTTGAGATAATAGAAAAGGCTAGCGCGTTTGCGCTAGCCTTTTTGTATGTATTCCAATTGACGATGTATTGCATAAAAAAGTAAACTATGCTACATTTAAAATATAAAAGGGACATGCTGTTACATGTCCCATGAGCCCGTTAAAAAGACGGTGACTATTATTGATAATTAAAAAATAACTACCAATTCCGGTCAAAGAAAGTGGTGGTTATTTTTTATGGTCGAGTTTTATTATTGCGACAACAAGTCCTAATAAAGATACGACAAAAGTGCCGAATGCAATCATTAAGATTAATGCGTCTGCAATACTTACCATACGGGCTTTTCCTTTCTAAAGATTTCAGTTATGCCGTTCATAGGCATCACCTCCTTATACTCAGATAGCCACCATCCACTTAACTTGCTCGATAATATTCTAGCACAACGTTCTTTTTAAAACTATATATTTATTTTTATTAAATAAGAATTGTGTGAAAACATGAGTATATAGCGTATATTAAAGACGATGATTATCGTGTGATGACACATTAATAAAGAAATTAATTATCTGGTTCAATGATAGAGAAAAATTTTAATTTCAAAGATGATATTTAAAGCTATTTAATTAATAAGACAAAACCATGCATATTGCGTCCTAAAATAAATTATGTTAAAATTTTTATCTAAATAGGACATGCTGTTACATGTCCCATGAGCCCGTTAAAAAGACGGTGACTATCATTAGTACTTAAAAAATAACTACCAATTCGTGTCAAAGAAAGTGGTGGTTATTTTTTATGATTTAATTTAATGATTGCGACAATTAGAAAAAGACCTTAAATTTCAGTTATTGAGATTTAAGGTCTTTTCGTCATTTAAAATACATTCTCTAATTCTAATATTTTCATGAATGTACTCACTGTGTATTTCATGGCTGATTCATCAATATCAAAGTGAGGACTATGGTGAGGCCAATCTGTTTGTTTTTCTGCATTACCACAACCAGTAAAGAAAAAAGCACCGGGCAAGGCATGTAAGTAATAAGAGAAGTCCTCACCAATCATCATTAAATCAGAATCATGGTAGCGGAAGTTTAAATCATTGGCTGCTATTTTAACAATTTCAGCTGAAGCTTCATGATTGTATACAGGCAAATACCCATTAATATAATCAAAATCATAAGTGATATCATTAGCCACAGCTAAGCCTTCTAATAATTTTTCTAATTTTGTTTGAATATGTTGTTGTACTTCAGGGTCAAATGTACGAACAGTACCACGACAATGTGCTGTATCAGGAATGACATTGTCAGCATCACCAGCTTCAATTTTTCCGAATGAAATAACAGCTTGCTTAACAGGGTCAAGTGTACGTGACACAATCTTTTGTGTACTTAAAATAAACTCTGCCATGATGACAATCGGATCAATTGTCTCGTGAGGTTTTGCGCCATGCCCACCTTTACCATAAATTGTAATATTAAATTCATCAGGTTGCGCCATCATAGCACCAGGGCGTGTGTGAATTGTACCAGTCGGATATCCACTCCATAAATGATTGCCATATACTTTGTCAACACCGACAAGTGCATTATCAGCAATCATGCCTTGTGCACCACCAGGCATTTCTTCTTCGCCATATTGGAAGATGAGTGCAACGGCTCCTTTTAGTTCTGATTGATGTTCATGTAGGAGTTCGGCAACGGTTAATAAGATGGCAGTATGCCCATCATGACCACAAGCATGCATGATGCCCGGATTTTTTGAACGATAAGGAACATTTTTCATGTCATCGATAGGTAAAGCATCAAAGTCTGCACGCAAAGCGATTGTAGGTCCTGATTCCGAATTGCCAATCGTTGCGACAATACCGTTCTCACCGACACATTCACGAATATTGAAATCAAGTTGTTTTAACCGCTTAAGAATATAGGTATGTGTTTCTATTTCGTGAAATGAGCGCTCTGGGTATTGATGTAAGTGACGGCGTATAGCGATTGTTTCCTGTTCCTTCTCGCTTGCACGTTGAAACCAATCCGTCATGGGTCATCTACTCCTTTTTAATATTATGATAATAATTATACACGTGCTTTCAAGTTTGTTCAAAATACGATATGATAAAAGAGTATTAGCAAATAGGAAAGGGGAATAAATCGTGGTACAAAGACTACACGACTTTCTAGAAGAGAATATTAACTATTTGAAAGATAATGGATTATACAACGAGATTGACACAATTGAAGGGGCAAATGGTCCTAAAATTAAGATTGCTGGCAAAGAATATATCAACCTATCATCAAACAACTATTTAGGGCTTGCGACAGATGCAGACTTAAAAGCGGCAGCGAAAGAAGCAGTTGATTCGCATGGTGTCGGTGCAGGTGCAGTTCGTACAATTAATGGAACACTTGATTTGCATGATGAACTAGAAAAAACATTGGCGGAATTTAAAGGAACAGAAGCAGCGATTGCCTATCAATCGGGTTTTAACTGTAACATGGCAGCAATTTCAGCTGTAATGAACAAAAATGATGCGATTTTATCAGATGAACTCAACCATGCTTCAATCATTGATGGTTGTCGGTTATCAAAAGCGAAAATCATTCGTGTGAACCACTCAGATATGGATGATTTGCGTCAAAAAGCAAAAGAAGCTGTTGAATCAGGTCAATACAACAAAGTGATGTATATCACAGATGGCGTTTTCAGTATGGATGGTGATGTTGCAAAGTTACCTGAAATTGTGGAAATCTGTGAAGAATACGGCATTATGGTTTATGTCGATGATGCACATGGTTCAGGCGTTATGGGTAAAGGTGCTGGTACGGTGAAACATTTTGGTTTACAAGATAAGGTAGACTTCCAAATCGGTACATTATCTAAAGCGATTGGTGTTGTAGGTGGTTATGTTGCAGGTTCTCAAAAACTGATTGACTGGTTAAAAGTACAATCACGTCCATTTTTATTCTCAACTTCTTTAGCACCAGCAGATACTAAGGCGATTACAACTGCGGTGAAAAAGTTGATGGCATCTACCGAGTTACATGATAAGTTATGGGACAATGCAAACTACCTTAAAGAAGGCTTAAATAAATTAGGTTTCAATACAGGTGAATCTGAAACACCAATTACACCAGTGATTATTGGTGATGAGAAGAAAACACAAGCATTTAGTAAGCGTTTGATGGAAGAAGGCGTATACGTTAAATCAATCGTCTTCCCAACGGTACCACGCGGTACGGGACGTGTACGTAATATGCCAACAGCTGCACATACGAAAGAAATGTTAGATGAGGCGTTAGCTGTCTACGAACGTGTAGGCAAAGAACTAGATATCATTTCATAATAAAATATAATGATTAGCACAGTCATTCTTTATATAGGTGGCTGTGCTTTTTTAGAGCGATTACTAAGAAATGCCCACATTAAGTGTTTTCCCTACGTGTACAAGTAAGCGCTTTAATGTTATAATGTATGCAAATAGTATGTTATATGAGCATGACAAGAAAACATTTGTGTTTATCAGAGAGACAGTTAGGAGATGTAATCATTATGAAAAGAATATTTATCACTGGTGCATTAGGTCAAATTGGAACAGAACTTGTTGCAAAATGTCGTGAAATTTATGGGAATGACAATGTTTTAGCAACAGATATTCGTGAACCAGAAGCCGGCTCTATCGTGGCGGAAGGGCCATTTGAGATTTTAGATGTCACTGATGCAGATAAGATGGAACAATTAATTGCGGACTTCAAACCAGATACAATGATGCATATGGCTGCGTTATTATCAGCAACTGCAGAACAAAAGCCATTGCTTGCATGGAACTTGAATATGGGTGGCTTAGTCAATGCGTTAGAAGCTGCACGTAAATATGATTTACAATTCTTCACACCAAGCTCGATAGGTGCATTTGGTCCAAATACACCTAAGAAAAATACACCACAAGTTACAATCCAACGTCCAAACACAATGTACGGTGTGAACAAAGTTTCTGGAGAGTTATTATGTGATTACTACTTTACAAAATTTGGTGTAGATACGCGTAGTGTTCGCTTCCCAGGTCTTATCTCATACATCAAAGAACCAGGTGGCGGTACAACGGATTATGCGGTTGATATTTACTTCCAAGCCGTTCGTGAAGGTAAATACACAAGCTATATTGATCGTGGTACCTATATGGATATGATGTTTATGGATGATGCGATTGATGCAATTATTAAATTGATGGAAGCAGATGGCGGTAAGCTGATTAACCGTAACGCATACAACTTGAGTGCGATGAGTATTGAACCGGAAATGGTGAAAGCAGCCATTCAAGAACATGATCCAAACTTTACAGTAGATTATGATGTCGATCCTGTCCGTCAAGGTATTGCAGAAAGCTGGCCTGATAGTATTGATACAAGCTGTGCACGTGGTGAGTGGGGCTTTGATCCAAAATATGATTTGACAGCGATGACGAAGCGTATGTTAGAAGGTATTAGAGAGAAAGAAAATCAAAAAGCATAATTAAAAGAAATGGGGTAACGCACGAATAGAAGTGTGATTGCCCCATTTTTTAGCAATAACGAGAGTTTAAGAATATATCAAATTTTCGCAAAACTCATTGAATTATGATGACCGAGTTGATATAATGCTTGTATTACATAATTACAGGGGGCAATTATTATGACAGATTTAGTAAAATTAGAACAACGTCAGGCGTTAAAAGAGAAGCCAGATGAATCCTCTTTAACGTTTGGAGAGGTATTTACAGATTATATGTTGAGCTTTGATTATACAGAAGGTCAAGGGTGGCATGACTTGAAGATTATCCCATATGCACCAATCGAGATTTCACCAGCCGCACAAAGTGTGCACTATGGTCAATCTGTATTTGAAGGCTTAAAAGCTTATAAACATAACGGTGAAGTTGTCTTATTCAGACCAGATGAAAACTTCAAGAGGATTAATGTCTCATTAGAGCGTTTAAAAATGCCACGCATTGATGAAGATTTATTATTAGAAGGTTTAAAACAATTAGTAGACGTAGACCGTGATTGGGTACCTGAAGGAGAAGGTCGATCACTTTACATCCGTCCAGTTGTATTTGCGACACAAGGTATATTAGGAGTAGCCCCATCTAAAAATTACCGATTATTAATTCTTCTATCACCATCAGGTTCATACTATGGTGGGGACTCACTACGCCCTACAAAGATTTATGTTGAAGACGAATACGTACGTGCTGTACGTGGTGGTGTTGGATTCGCAAAAGTTGCAGGTAACTACGCAGCGAGTTTATTGGCACAAGCAAATGCCAATGCCCTTGGTTTCGACCAAGTATTATGGTTAGATGGTGTGGAACAAAAATATGTTGAAGAAGTTGGAAGTATGAACATCTTCTTCGTGATTAATGGTAAAGTTGTAACACCTTCATTGAATGGTAGTATCTTACCAGGTATTACACGTAAAACTGTACTTGCTTTAGCTGAAACGCTTGGCTATGAAGTTGAAGAACGACGTGTATCAATTGATGAATTATTCGAGTACTATGAAAAAGGTGAGCTGGAAGAGGTCTTTGGTACAGGTACGGCAGCGGTCATCTCTCCAGTTGGCGAATTACAGTTCAAAGATAAAAAGATTGTCATCAACAACAATGAAACAGGTAAGATAACACAAGCTTTATATGATAACTATACAGGTATTCAGAGTGGTAAGTTAGACGATCCACATAACTGGCGTTTAGTTGTACCACATTATGAAAGATAAACTTATATTGAAATCGTAAGTTAGTGAAGATATCCCCGCATCTAAGGTGAATAGACTTTTGATGTGGGATATTTTCATTTATAAATAGATATAACAAGCATCTCTATGTTACTTTTGAAACTGACTTATCAACAGCACTTTAAGTATACAAATTTGAAATAATCATGATTGGAGATTCCAAAATGGACAAGGATATGAAAGACAAAATTGTAACGTTGATCAAAGAAGCTTGGATAGAAGATATTAAAAATAACAGAGAGATTAAAAAAATAGAAAAACAAAATAAACATTATATAAAAGTATTGAAACATTTAGAACAGTTAGTCCTTTCAGACGAAGTTTGTACAGATCGCTTGATCGAGAAAAGTACGGATAATATTGAGACAAAAAAGCAGGAAGATACTTTTATTTTCGTAAGACATTTATTAGGTGGAGAAGGTATTCATCCAGAAACAGGAGAGAAAATCTTTGTGCCTGAATCGGTTGTACGAAATGAAATGTTAGAGCATGGAGATCGGCTGACTTTTGAAGAACATGGTAATGGTTATCAAAGACATAAATATCATAAACTAAATGGTGAAAAGGACCAAACTATTGCAGCGCTTGATATTATAAGTTATGATTATGCGATTGTCGATTATGATGAAAGCATCCATCGATACGTCTGTAAAAAGTATTTTAAGCAGGGGGAACTAACGAGTATCCCAATTTGCCTACTGAATGAGAAAGATATTATAAAATTTAACATACGTAAGGAAGATATTATTAGCATTGCACAGACAGCCAATCATACAACTTCACGAATCAGATGGAAATATGATGCAGATGAAATTTTACCAACACCTATTAAAAAGAAAGCATCGTATTATAAGGAACATCAAGAACAAACGGAGATGGAAGATGCGGAAAAAGCAATATTTAAAGGGATTGCAGTCGGTATCTTTGGAGCGAGTCAGTTTATCAATAATTACATAGAAGAAGTGGAACAACGTGGTGGAAAAGTGCACCATACGGAGTCGGACAGCCAGTGTAATGTGGAAGCGGTTGTGAATAAATCGGATATTATTGTTATTCCTATTACGCACATCAGTCATGTGAAGGCTGAACAGGCGAAAGGATATGCGAAAAAATCAGAAAAACCTTTTGTTATTTTAAAAAACAGTGGTCGAAGTCATTTTGTCAGTGAGTTAAAAGGACACTTACATTTGATTCAATCAAAGGAAGAGTAACATATGCCAGAGATTTCTAGGTCATGGATAATTGCAGGTACTTGTTTGATTTCAACGTGAACATTTGCATCATATTTTAAAACGAAATCGTGTTATGCTAAAGAAAAAGAACAAGAATAGGTGACTGTAATGGCGATTAAATGGTTATTATTTGATAAAGATGGCACACTCATACAGTTTGATAAAAGTTGGGTGAAGTTAGGCGTTCGGTTAGTCAATGATGTTTGTGATCACTTTGAAATTGAACAGCGATCTGAGGTTTATGATGCCATTGGTATTGAAGGAGATGCTTTTCGACCAGGAAGTGTGATGGCATCAGGTTCACTAGAACAAATGGCACACATCTTTAATGAGTATACAGACATGGAGACATATGACTGGGTGAGTATGCGTAGCCAACAGTTGATTGATACACGCATACCTGAGAGTGAGTTATTTCCAGGTGTTCGTGAAACATTGAATAAGCTCAAAACACTCGGATTCCATTTGGCAATTGTAACAAGTGATAATGTGCATGGTGTATCGCATTTTCTTTCGGCAACGGGACTTGAAGAGATGTTTGCATGTGTTATTTCAACTAATGGAGACAATTATGAAAAGCCAGATTCACGACTTCTAGCGCCACTCTGGTCACACGGTGTTAAAGGAGAAGAGATGGTGATGATTGGCGATACTGACTTAGATATGGAAACAGGTCGCCAAGCGAATTGTATCAAGAATATTGGCGTCCGAACAGGATTAGGACAAGAAGCAACATTTGAAGAAGCGGATATCGTCTTAGATGATGTGACACAAGTGATAGACTATTTGTAATTTTAATAGGAGATATTTTTATTTATATCGAACTTGGTTGTATTTATAGTAATCATGGGTCTAATCAGTGCAACTTTATATTGTTAGTGTTGTGTCACACAAGAGATTAACACAATCAAATATTAAATAAATACCCCCTTGCTGTGTAAAGTAAGGGGGTTCAATATCTATCGTGGATCAATTTGACGATGTGTTTGGATAATGTGTGAAATCTTCGCGATGACCTTATCGATAGAATCCGGATCTTCATATAAATCATATTCATTAATATTTACACGCACGACAGGGCATGCATTGAATTGATTGATCCAATCATCATAGCGTTTAAACAACATTTGCCAATATTCTGGGTCGGTGTCCATTTCCATCTGACGACCACGTGTATTGATACGGTCGATTACATTGTTATAATCAGACTCTAAATAAATGAGCACATCGGGTTTTGGAAAGTAAGGTGTCATCACCATTGCATCGAAAAGGTTTGAATAAGTTTCAAAGTCTTCTTCCGTCATTGTTCCTTGTTCTTGATGCATTTTTGCAAAAATATCAACATCTTCATAAATAGAGCGATCTTGTATAAAGCCACCACCGTATTCAAACATACGTTTTTGTTCTTTAAAGCGTTCTGCTAAAAAGTAAATTTGTAAGTGGAAACTCCAACGACGAAAATCATCATAAAACTTATCTAAGTATGGATTATGATCGACATTCTCATAAGAAGTACGAAAGTTTAATTTATCAGCTAACGCACGTGTGAGAGATGATTTTCCAACTCCAACGGTCCCAGCAATTGTAATGACTGCGTCTGATGGTATATTATAGTGTGTCATGTGTTTGTCCTCCGATTAATTCATTAATACGTGATAATACTTGTTCATAGTCTTCTGGATTGTTGACGAAATCAATTTCTGTTGTATCAATCCATAATACTTGATGCCCTTCATCAGACAGTTGCTTATAGTATGTCGCATAGTCATCTTTAAGCTTTAATAAGTACTCATCTTCAATGTGTGCTTCAAAGCTACGATCACGCTTAGCTATGCGTTTTTTCAATACAGATAAGTCTGCGTCAAGGATAATGGTATAGTCTGGTGTAATTAAGTCTTCGGTTAAGATATCATAAATACGTGAAAACTTCTCATATTCCGTTTTAGAAAGGGTATTGCGTGCAAAAATTTTATTTTTATAAATATGATAGTCGCATACAATGCCGTCATGAAGTTCTGCCAAATCTTGATATGCTTTGTAACGATTACAGAGAAAGAACATTTCTGTTTGAAAGCTCCATTTGGAAATATCTTCATAAAAATCAGATAGGAAAGGATTCTCCCCAACAATTTCTTTTGCTTCATAAAAATGGTAAGATTGACTCAACTTGTGTGTGAGTGAGGACTTACCAACACCAATCGGTCCTTCAATAACAATAAAAGGTTTCGTCATATGTTTTCGCTCCATCTCATAGTAGTCAGTATTACAAATTTTAACATAAGTGAGGCTATTTCTGTATGAGAAGTCATGAATATTATATGTCACTTGCACTTGATGAAGCATATCAAGCAGCGAAAAAGGGAGAAGTGCCCATTGGTGCCGTCGTTGTAAAAGATGGTCGTGTCATTGCTCGTGCACATAATTTGAGAGAAACCATCCAGCTACCAACTGCGCATGCAGAACATCTCGCAATGGAGCAGGCAGCACGTGAATTGGGCACATGGCGTTTAGAAGGATGTACGTTATATGTTACGTTGGAGCCATGCGTGATGTGCTCTGGAACAATTGTAATGAGTCGAGTAGATCAAGTGGTATATGGTGCAGAAGATCCTAAAGGCGGTTGTAGTGGGAGTTTAATGAATCTCATAGAAGATAGTCGTATGAATCATCGTGCAAAAGTAGTAAAAGGTGTATTGGCTTATTCATGTAGTCAGCAGTTAAAAACGTTTTTTAAAACATTACGTCAACGCAAAAAACAAGAAAACAAATTTTGAAAAAAAGCGATTGAATTTTGTTAAACTAAAGGTATCTGAGTATTTCTATCATGAAAATAGGAAAGTAGAATAAGTAAAAAGTGAGGAAAAGTGATGGTCAAGTTAATTGCAACAGATATGGACGGGACATTATTGAATGCATCACATGAAATTACACCTGAAAATATTGAAGCTATTAAATATGCACAATCTCAAGGTGTGACGGTAGTGATTGCGACAGGTCGTGCGTTTTATGAAGCGAGTAGACCTGTGACAGAAGCTGGATTAAAAGTTCCATATATTTGTTTGAACGGTGCAGAAGTGAGAGATGAAAGTTTCAATATTGTACATACAGCAAGTTTGAATAAAGAAATGTCTGATGTAATTCAAAATACACTGAAACAAGCAGACGTTTACTATCAAGTATATACGAACAGAGGCATTTACACGGAAGACCCTGAGAAAGACTTGGCGATATATGTGGATATTGCTAAACACGCAAGGCAACATGCAGATGTAGATGTGATACGTCAACATATTCAATCGCGTATTGATAATGGTACGTTGAAAGTTGTATCAAGTTATGACCAAATCGAATCAATTCCGGGTGAATTGATTATGAAAATATTAGCATTTGATACAGATTTAGAGAAGATTGCACGTGTTAAACAAACACTTGCGGAACATGTGAACTTAGCAGTGTCATCATCATCGATTGGTAATATAGAAGTGACACACGCTGAAGCACAAAAAGGAATGGCACTTCAAGCGATTGCAGATCAATTAAATATTGATATGGGAGATGCAATGGCTGTGGGAGATAATATGAATGATGCGTCGATGCTAGAACGTGTAGGTCATCCAGTCGCAATGGCGAATGGTGTAGAAGCAGTTAAAGCACTGGCTACATTTACGACAGATTCCAATGAAGAAAGTGGCGTTGCAAAAGCCATTTATCATGTATTAAATCAAGAAGAAAAATAAAGGGAGTTTTTGAAAGATGAAAGGACTTATTATTGTAGGAAGTGCACAACGAGGTTCTCATACGAATGCGTTAGCACAATATTTGAAAGATCAAATTGAATCACATAACGAAGAAGTAACAATTTTTGATTTGGCAGAACAGCCACTCCATACATTAGATTTTACTGGACAAAACGCAGTACCAGAAAACTATCAAAATAATGCGGAACGCTTGAGAAATTTAGCACGTGAAGCAGACTTCATTATTTTAGGAACGCCAAACTATCACGGTTCATACTCTGGTATTTTGAAAAATGCTTTAGACCATCTGACAATGGATGACTTCAAGATGAAACCGGTTGGATTAGTGAACAACAGTGGTGGTATCGTCAGTGCAGAACCACTTTCGCATTTACGTTTAATCGTGCGTTCATTACTTGGTATTGCGGTACCAACACAAATTGCAACACACGATTCAGATTATGATAAGCGAGAAGATGGTACATTTTATTTATCAAATGATGAGTTTCAGCTACGAGCTAAACTATTCATTGATCAAATTCTTTCATTTGCCAATAATAGCCCGTATGAACACTTAAAATAAGTAATGTTTAAAGGCACTGATTATGTTAATCAGTGCCTTTAATATTGTGAAATATAATATTTATACAGCTACAAGTATTTACTTGAAAACTTTATAAACGTGCTTGCCATTTGTCGGTCCAAACAAGGTCATTTGGGATACCTTTAAATGTACTTTCACCCATTATTTTATCAATCACAGATTCTAAGTTCGTCTTATTTGAATGATATGCGTTGATATAAGCTTTGACCATTGTGGCATCATGTAAATGTGTGGTGAAGTTCAATGAGACGAAGACGGTAGGGACTTCGTGTACATACCAAGGAATTTCGTTACTCATAGCTGTTGACCAACGGATACGATAGTTATTTTCAGCAGCATAACCAATTATGTTAGCAAAGACGAGTGCAGCATCAACTTGTTCACGATACGCTAATGTTTTACCTTTGATTCTTGTAGAACCATCATTCACAGTCACGTTAAAACCACGAGATTCTAGAATACGAACAATTTCATCTGTGACAGATTGATCTGCTTTATAAATACCATCTTTTTCACCTTCTATCATATAAAGGCGAATATTTTTATGCGTTTCAGGGCGAATTGGCAGTTGATTTAACGTATTTTTAACAAGCGTAATACCTAGATCAGCTGCTTGACTTTGCATTTTTTGATGTTCCTCACATCCAATCACTTCGAGTTCTGAGACAGGAACTGTGAGTTCATTGTTTTTTTGACGGTTTGGTAAGTGGATTTTAGCTTTGAGTCCTAAAATACGACGTAATGCATCATGTAGACGTTCTTCTGTTATAACACCATTCTTATAGCCGTTCAGCATAAAGTTAAAGTCTTCTTCAATATCATTAAAGAACAAGAACATATCACAGCCGGCAGCAATTGCACGTGGTACATAATCTTCACGTCTCATCGCTGCTGTCATACCTAACATATGACTTGCGTCCGTTATCACAAGACCATTGAAGTTCATATCATCTTTCAACAGATCGGTAATCAATTCTGGTGATAATGTAGCAGGTAAAATATCACGGTCAGTTAATGATGGGTTTAACTTTTTAGAATATGAAGGAAGGGCAATGTGCCCTGCCATAATCATTTCTACACCATTTTTAATATGATTTTCATACACTTTTCTAAAGCTATGATCCCATTGCTCAACAGACTGTTCATTCACACCTAAAACTAGGTGTTGATCACGTTCTTCTGTACCATCACCCGGGAAATGTTTGATGCAAGTAATCATATCAGATGTTTGTCGGAAGCCATCTATAAATGCATTCGTATATTTAATAACTGTATCAGCTGTTGTTCCATAACTACGTGTATTCACAATTGTATTACGCCAGTTTTCTAAAATGTCTACACATGGATCAAAGTTGACATTAACACCAAGCGCTTTTGATTCACGTCCTGATACAAGGCCAGCGTTATAGGCAACGATGGGGTTTTGTGCAGCTTCACATTGTGCGGCTGATGCGATATATGTCCCATCTGAACATGCACCGTTACCACCAGAATCACAGTTTGCAGCGATGAGAAGCGGTAGTTTACTGTGTGCTTGTAATTGATTTAATAGTTGTTGGACTTGTTCCTTATTACCGCCTTGGTAACGTGCGCCACCAATATGGTATTTTTTTAAAATGTCTTCATTTGTTAATGCAGATTGGTTAAAATCACCGCTGTCTTCTAGAGAAAATAAATTGAAAAATAGTTGCCCAATTTTCTCTTCATCTGTTAAATTTTTAATTGTATTTTCTACCCAATTGATTTGAGTGGGATTTAAATTATAAGGTTTAGTTGTTAAATCAACGGTTGCCATGAAAATCATCCTTTCATTCAAAGTTTGTATAGAATTGATTGATTAATTGTTTTTGCATAGTTGTATCAAAATTATTTAAACGAAAATGGTCTGCATATGTTTCTTTGAAAGATTGCCAAGAAGTGGCTTCATTACCAACTAAAATAGGATAAAAATAGACGTTATTGTGTGTGGCAGCATCAAGGTCTCCCTTAGCATCTCCGATCATCATCACTTGATCTTCAGGATACAAGGATTTTAAAGCATCGATGCAATATTCTTTAGTTCCTGCTTCTTGAGCAAACATTCCTGTCACATATTGTGTCAGACGATGTGTCGACCACTCATCATCAACAGCAGATAAGTTTGCTGAAGATACAATGGCAATATCAGCGAATTGATTTGCGTATGCGAGTGCATCATGGACATTTGGAAAAGGCCCGACACTTGGTAGGTTATCAATACGCTCATTGACTTTATTAGACCATGCAAGCATATACTTAAGGCCCTTTTGATCAGGATTTTTGAAAATGGCACGTGTCAATTCAGGGTTTGAAAACACAGGGGTTGTATCTACCCAATGTTTGATATCGGCATAGCCATCAACTGTCACACCAGTTTCATGTAGTTCTGTCAACATTTTGCTTAATCCTTTGAAACGATTAATGCCACGTGTGATTTCGTATAAGTTGAAAACATTCCAGCGTTGTAATATTTTTTCGCGATATGGAGCAAGTTCTGGCCATATATCAATAATTGCAGGGCCAAAAGCTTGTTCATGTTTTATTGTCATTGTATCCATTCCACAACCGTCGGAATCGACACAGATTAAATGTTGATGTTGAGGGGTAAAATGACTCAATGAAGTATTCATAGTTTTCGTTCCTTTCATTGTTTATAATAAAAATGAGGTGAGGTATCATGTATCAACAAGAGACATTTGACATGCTTAAAACACATGCGATTGAATTATTGATGTTAGAAATCAATCGCTATGATTGGTCTGACATTAAAGGAATTAGTCAACAATTGAAGTCTCCGTTTACCAATACCAAAAGAAAAAAGTATAAAAAAGAACTAGCACACTTATTGTCATCGATGGATAGCCAACATATTTATCACTATACGAATCAATTTGATGTGAACTTCCTAATGTTTAAGTTCCGTAAAGTTGAGCAAGTGATAATTTTAGGTCCTTTTTTGCAGCGCCGTCCAAACGAACAGCAATGTCAAGAAATGCTTCAGAACGTACAGATCAAATTATCGAGAATGAACACGTTGAAGCAGTATTTGTTGAAAGTGCCTGTCTGTTCATATAATCAAGCACTTAAAATGACACGCTTAGCGATGCGATATTTAAAAAATAAATATCATTATGATGAAGTGTTAACGGTGGACTTCAACTTTCATGAATTACCAGAATCTCATGCTGAAAACAAAGCACAATATGATTACACACTTGCCCAAATACAGCATCGTTATGACTTGGAAAATCAAATGCTTGTCGCAATTGAAAATGGATTGATTGAAGATGCCTTACAGTTATATACGCAAGTGACTGCATCAGTAGCTGGTCTTCAACGAGTACGAGATGAGTTGTTAAATCAAAAGTATAAAAGTTATTTGATGAATTCACTTTCTCGTAAAGCGATTGAGAGAGCGAATGTCAACTTGTTAACGGTAGATCATATCTCCAAAAGATTTGCAACATTAATTGATGAAGCAAATACACTAGAAGAATTAGAGCAAATTGATAAAGATTTAATTTATGAATATGCAATGACTGCAATGAAAGTAAAATCATTAAATTACAGTCCTGCAATCAGTAAAACGATTCAGTATATTGAAATGCATCTTGATCAGCCTATTTTACTTGAGCAGTTAGCAGAGAATGTTTCGTTAGCACCGGCATATTTATCAAGGCTTTTTAATAAAGAAGTGGGGCAATCTATTTCAAAGTATGTTTTGACATTGCGCCTTGAAACAGCACGCAATTTGCTTAAAACGACATCAATGCATATCGATGAAATAGCGCAATACGTTGGATTTAATCAGCAGAGTTATTTTACGAAATGTTTTCGACTTCATTATGGTCGGACACCATCACAATATCGAAAACAATATAAATCATCCTTGTAAATGCCGTGTGGTACATCTTAAAATTAACAGAATTTTTTTGAAATCACTACTCAACTTTTGAAGAAATCTTCTAAAAACCTTAAAAAATAGAAAATTAAGTAAAAATAGTAATAAAAATCAAGAAAGTCACAAAAATCATTTATTTTCGTTACTATTTTCACAAATATAATGAAAGCGGTTTATCTTTACCTGACTTTTAAAAGTAAATTTTCATTTTTCTATAAAACACTGTTATATCAAGCGTTACAGCGTTCGATAAAATGGTGTTTTATTTTGTTTTTAAATTATATTGTGCAATACGTATGGGGTAGAAAATTGATTTTTCCTATTCAAAAAATATAATGAGTGTGAGTTGGTAAGCAGAGAAATTGACTGGAGGGATCAAATAAAAATGAATAAGTGGCAAACACTTCAGAAGTTACAAGACAATTATTTAGTAGCTGTTGTACGCGGGAAGTCTAAGGAACATGCAATTTCAGCAATTCAACAAATTATTGAAGGTGGCATTTATAATATTGAAGTCACTTTCACAACGCCACAAGCTGAAGATGTGATTGCTGAAATAATCGAACAAGTCAATGATGAGAAAGTTGTAATTGGTGCGGGAACAGTGATGGATGCGATTACAGCAAGAATTGCAATTTTGAATGGTGCATCATACATCGTGAGTCCACACTTTGACAAAGAAATTGCAAAAATATGCAACTTATATAGTACACCTTACTTACCAGGCTGTGGTTCCGTAACTGAAATAACACAAGCAATGGAAGCCGGTGTCGATGTTGTGAAGCTCTTCCCTGGTGATTTACTAGGACCTAACTTTATTAAAAACATCCACGGTCCCATTCCAAATGTAGCAATGATGCCATCAGGCGGTGTATCAATAGAAAACCTTGCTGAATGGGTAAAAAAGGGTGCATTTGCAGTGGGAATTGGAAGTGCGTTGTTGAAAGGAGCTTCTGATGGCAATGATCCTGTCATTAAAGAAAATACACAAGCATTTGTAAAAAAACTAGAAGAAGTGAGAAGGTGAAATGATGAAATTACTCACATTTGGCGAAATACTCATGCGCCTTTCATCACCTCAACATGAACAGTTTTCACAAGTTAAACAATTAGAAGTTCATTACGGGGGTGCTGAGATGAATGTTGCAATTGGTTTATCCGGGTTCGGAATTCAAACATCTATCGTTTCAGCTCTGCCAGACCATGTGTTAGGAGATTGTGTGATACAAACACTTGAGCAACACCGTGTTGATACATCACATATATTAAGACATCCGGGAAGATTAGGGGTTTATTACTTAGAGCGTGGTTTTGGATTACGTGCTCCCAAAATTATTTATGATCGCAAAGACAGTGTATTTACAAAAATATCTGCCAATGACTTTGAAATTCCTTCTTATTTGGCCGATTATGATTGGTTTCATATAACAGGTATTACAGCTGGATTAGATAAGAAACTCTTGCTGTATATGATTGAAGTTGCTAAACAAGCTAAAGCGCTTGGATTAACTGTAAGTTGTGATTTGAATTATCGCGCATTACTGTGGGATTTCGACACGGCAAGAATCGAGATGTCTGAATTACTACCATACGTAGACGTATTGTTTGGATACGAGCCAGTTGCTTTGCCAGATGAAACTCGCAATAACAAGAGTGATAAAAAAGATGGTTTATCACGTGATGAAGATATAGAAGTACTTCAACCTATTTTGCAAGAAATACATGAAAAATATGAAATACCTTATATCGCATTTACACAGAGAAAAATTTTTGACACAAAAAGAAACCGCTTACAAGGATTTTTGTCATCGCCTCAAGAGATTGTACAAACACATAAAGTAGACATTGATATTTTAGACCGCGTAGGAACAGGTGATGCGTTCAGTGTAGGCATTATTTATGGATTTATGAACAAGTGGCCGTTACAAGAAATTGTAGATTTTGGACTTAAAAACATGTGTTACAAGCATACAGTTTCTGGAGATTATAGCTATACATCAAAAAAACAAATTGATGAATTGACAGCTAACGGACACGATATTAAGCGTTAGAAAGAGGGCGATGACATGACGTCAGTAGATGCTAAATCAAAAAAACAAAAAACAAAAGTCGATAAGTTCAATGATATTGAAAATCCAAAGTTACCATTCCGTGAGAAGTTAGCCTATGGATTCGGTGACTTAGGGAACGGACTTATGTTTGATATGGGTCAAATTTATTTATTAAAGTTTTTTACAGATATTTTAGGAATTTCTGCATTTTATGGTGGTCTTGTATTTTTAGTTTCAAAAATATTTGATGCGTTTGTTGATACAGGTGTAGGAACATATGTTGACTCACGTCAAAACATTGGTCCAAAAGGGAAGTTCAGACCGTTTATTTTATATGGAACAGTGCCGCTTGCATTGCTAACCGTACTGACTTTTATTTCACCCAACTTGGAATATACCGGCAAAGTCATTTGGGCATTTGCCACATATATGGCATTCAACATGGCATACTCTGTTGTTAATATTCCATATGGCTCTTTATCTGCATCAATGACTTTAAACTCGGATGACCGTACACAATTGTCTGTATTCCGTAACTTAGGATCGCAAGCAGCAATGTTTATTTCAGGTATTGTGGTTATTCCACTTGTCAGTGCATTTCCGAATCACGCCGTTGGATACCCTGTTGTAGTTGCTGGTCTTGCAACGGTTGGTGTCATTCTTCACATCATTTGTTACAAAGGCGTTAAAGAGCGACATGTAGTAAAAAGAAGTAACCAAAAAGGATTAGGTAAAAAAGCATTTTTAAACTTACTGAAAAATGAAGCGTTTGCTGCACTAGCAATTTACACACTATTAACGATTATGGCAATGTTCTTAAAACAATCTGCGCAATTATACTATTTTGAATATGTTATGGGAAAATCAAATTTAGTAGGTGTTGTCAGTGCGCTTAACTTCGCAGTTTTATTACCTGCACTCTTTTTAACAACTTATTTGAGTAAATGGTTTGGTAAGAAAAACACAGCAATGATTGGTGTGTCAGGATTTATTATCTTTGAAGCACTTAACTATTTCTTATTTGGTGATAACTACATCACATTTTTAATAGTGAATACTATTTCCGCATTCTTCTTAGTGATTCCTAATACAGTAACATGGGCGTTTATCGCTGATGTAGTTGAATATGGCCAATGGAAGTCAGGTATCCGTTCAGAAGGGATTATCTATTCTAGTTACAGTTTTACGAGAAAAGTATCTCAGGCATTAGCAGGATTTATTCCTGGACTTTCATTAACGATGATTGGTTATCAGCCAAATGTTCAACAAACAGCTGATACAATACACGGTTTGAAAATATTATTCTTTGCAATTCCAGCCGTAGCAAGTTTGATTGCACTAATTATTTTCTTTATTGGCTATCCATTAACAGATAAAAAACATAAGAAAATTGTTAAAGAACTTGCATTAAGAGACGAACTATAATCAGGAGGGATTGATATGCAATTTATAACAGATCATTTTATGTTGCATAATGAAACAGCACGTACTTTGTATGAGAAATATGCTAAAAATATGCCGATTTATGATTATCATTGCCATTTAGATCCAAAACAGATTAGTGAGAATACACATTTTGATAATATTACTGATTTGTGGTTAGGTGGCGATCATTATAAATGGCGTGCGATGCGAGCACAAGGGATTGAAGAATACTATATCACTGGTGACGCTTCACCCAAAGAGAAGTTTCGCAAGTGGGCAGAAACATTGGAAAACACGATTGGCAATCCTTTATATCACTGGTCACATTTAGAATTGAAGATGTATTTTGATATTGACACATTGCTTACGAGAGACAATGCCGATGAAGTTTATGAGTATGCGAATAAGTATTTAGAAACACATCGCGTCACAACACAATCTTTAATTGAGTCATCAAATGTCTCACTGATTTGTACGACGGATCATCCGAATGACAATTTACAATATCATGAAAAATCAAAGCAACAAACAGATTTTAAAACTGCAGTGCTACCAGCTTTTAGACCTGATGACTTATTTAAAGTGGATCAGCCAATTTTTAAAGAATTTGTTGTTGAATTAGAAAAGTTAACACAAAAAATTGATTCACCAGAAGCATTGATACAAGCAGTTGTTCAACGTATTGATTACTTCCATGAAAAAGGCGGTCGCCTTGCTGATCATGGTTTAGAAGAAATACATTATGCACCATATGAGATAGAAGATATCCGAAAAATATTTGATAAAGCATTGAACAATGCGTCTATTACGAGAGAAGAGAAGTTTCAATTTCAAACATTTGTGTTGTATGAATTGAGTAAGGCTTATTATGAACGTCAATGGGTGATGCAAATTCACTTCGGTGCGATTCGTAACAATAACACGCGTGCTTTTGAACAATTAGGTGCAGATGCTGGATTTGATTCTATTAGAGATCAAGAGAACTTGGCATATCACTTGAATCATACGTTAGACATGATGGAACGTGAAGGGCATTTGCCTAAAACAATATTGTACAACTTAAATCCAGTTTATAACGATATTGTTGGTTCTACGATTGCTAACTTCCAAACTGAATCTGGTATTCGTAGCAAAGTACAACATGGTGCTGGATGGTGGTTTAATGATACAAAACAAGGCATGTTAAGACAGATGTCATCATTGGCAGATCAAGGTTTGATTCAACACTTTGTTGGTATGTTAACAGATTCAAGAAGCTTTATATCTTATTCACGTCATGATTACTTTAGACGTATTTTGTGTACATGGATAGGCGGTTTAGTAGAAAATGGTGAAATTCCAAATAATGATGAGATATTAAAGCGTTTAATTCAAGGTATATGCTATAACAACGCATTTCATTATTTCAAATTAATAGAGGAGGAATAAGCAATGAAAATGACTTTTAGATGGTACGGAAAAGAAGATCCAATTAGTTTGGAATATATCCGTCAAATACCTGGAATGAAGGGGATTGTTAGTGCAATCTATGATGTACCTGTTGGTGAAGTTTGGCCAATGGAAAAAATTACAGCACTTAAAGAAGAAGTGGAAGCGGCAGGATTGGAATTATCAGTCATTGAAAGTGTTCCGGTCCACGAAGATATTAAATTAGGGAAACCTTCACGTGATCGTTTGATTGAGAATTACTGCCAAACATTACGCAACTTAGGAAAAGCGGGTATCAAAACAGTATGTTATAACTTTATGCCTGTCTTTGACTGGACTCGTTCTCAATTAGATTATCGATTAGAAGATGGGTCTACTTGTTTGATTTATGATGAAGAAGATATTGCAAAAATGAATCCATTGAGTGGTGAGTTATCATTACCGGGTTGGGATTCAAGTTATACGAAGGAAGATATGAAACAGTTATTCGATGACTATGCCGAAGTAGACGAAGAACAGTTATGGGAAAATCTTACTTACTTTATCAACAAAGTAATTCCTGTTGCAGAAGAAGAAGATGTTCTAATGGCAATTCATCCGGACGATCCACCATGGAATATTTTTGGATTACCACGTATTATTACGACAAAAGAAAATCTTGAGCGCTTTATTAATCTATACGATTCTAAGAGCAATGGCTTAACGATGTGTTCAGGATCATTAGGTGCCGATCGTAATAATGATTTTGTAGATATGTTGAAATATTTTGGAGACAAAGGACGCGTACATTTTGTACATGCACGTAATGTGAAATTAATAGGAGACAAGTCATTCCAAGAGTCTGCACATTTATCTGAAAAAGGCTCAATTGATATGTACGAAGTGGTTAAAGCAATGCATAGCTTCGGTTATGAAGGACCTATTCGCCCAGATCATGGTCGTATGATTTGGGGAGAAACGGGTAAACCGGGATATGGTTTATACGACCGAGCATTAGGTGCCACATATCTTAATGGATTGTATGAAGCAGTGTGTAAGTCTAACAAATAGGAGATGGAGCCGATGAAATTACCTTTTCAAATAAATTTAGAAAATAAAGTTGCAGTTGTGACAGGCGGTACTGGAGTCATTGGTAGTGAGATGTCTAAAGCATTAGCGAAATGTGGTGCGAAAGTAGCGATGGTCGGTATTACAGATGACTCAAAAGGTCTTGTTTCTGAGATAGAAGCGATGGGTGGAGAAGCAAAAGTCTTTTTAGGCGATGTAACGAACAAAGATGAGATGGAGCGTGTTAGAACAGAAGTTCATGATACATTTGGGACTGTTGATATCTTAGTGAATGGCGCTGGTGGTAATTCGCCACGTGGCACAACAGATGATGAAAGATACAGTGCTGATAGTGACAAGAGTGGGAAAACATTTTTCGACTTAGATGCCAAAAATGTAGGATTTGTAATGGATCTGAACTTTTTAGGGACATTTATCCCATCACAAGTGTTTGGTGCAGATATGGTGGATAAATCAGAGGCAGCCATTGTTAATATTTCATCTATGAATGCATTTACGCCACTTACAAAAATTCCGGCATATAGTGGTGCCAAGTCAGCTGTGAGCAACTTTACACAATGGTTAAGTGTTTACTTCTCAAAAACGAATATTCGCGTGAATGCAATTGCACCTGGTTTTTTAATTACCGCACAAAATGAAAGCTTATTATTAAATGAAGACGGCAGTTACACAGCTCGTTCAGAAAAAATATTAAATGCAACACCAATGGAACGTTTTGGTAAACCAGAAGAACTAATAGGTGCTTTGTTATTCTTAGTTGATACGCAAAGTTCAAGCTTTATCAATGGTGTTGTTTTACCAGTCGATGGTGGATTTAATGCCTATTCAGGTGTTTAAAATTTAAGAGAGGAGTTTTAATCAATGTTATATCCTATAAATACAGAATCAAGACAAGTCATCGATCTCTCAGGTGTATGGCAATTTAAACTTGTACAAAGAGATGAAGTCGTTGATCCGAAAAGCCCCTTAGATACAGATCAAGTGATGGCAGTTCCAGGTTCGTATAATGATCAAGGAATTATACAAGAAATTCGTCAACATGTTGGAGACGTATGGTATGAGCGCAATTTTGTTATTTCGAGACAAATGAGAGATGAACGCATTGTATTAAGATTTGGCTCAGCAACACATCATGCTACTGTCTATATCGATGGTGAAGAAGTCATCACACATTCAGGAGGCTTTTTACCATTTGAAATTGATATTAGTCAATATGCAGTGGGGACACATCGTCTCACAGTAAAAGTCAATAATATCTTGACGTATGAGACGTTACCAGTAGGTACATTTGAAGAAGTAGAACGCAATGGCAAGACGATATTAAAAAATAGTCCGAACTTTGACTTTTTCAATTATGCTGGGTTGCATCGTCCTGTGAAAATATACACAACACCGAAATGTTATATTCAAGACATTCGTATTGTACCAACAGTGAATGACAATGGTACAAGCGATGTAAAATATGAAATTGATGTAGCGGGAGATACAGCATCAGTTGATCGTATTAAGGTATCAGTTGTAGATGCCAAAGGTCATGTAGTCGCAGAAGATGAAGGACAATCAGGTGATATCCATATTGACAGTCCACATTTATGGCAACCGATGAATGCATATTTATATCGATTAGAAGTTGCGTTATATCATGAAGAGACATGTATTGATGTTTATGAAGAGCGCTTCGGTATTCGTTCAGTTGAAGTGAAAGATGGTCAATTTTTAATTAATGGAAGTCCATTTTATTTTAAAGGCTTTGGTAAGCATGAAGATACGTACTATCATGGACGTGGTCTGAATGAAACAGCCAATGTTTTAGATATTAACTTGATGAAGTGGATTGGCGCCAACTCATTTAGAACATCACATTATCCATATTCTGAAGAGATGATGCGACTCGCAGATGAGCAAGGTATTGTTGTGATTGATGAGACGACAGCAGTTAGCTTACACTTAAACTTTATGGCAACGTTAGGTGGCACGAGTGACAATGATACTTGGAAAGGGTTAAAAACACATCAAGCACACCGTGAAGTGATTGAAGGGTTGATTCAGCGGGATAAAAACCATGCTTGCGTTGTCATGTGGTCAATTGCGAATGAACCTGAGTCCAATGCACCGGGTGCTAAAGAATACTTTGCGCCATTTGTACAACTAGCAAGAGACTTAGATCCACAACAACGACCTGTGACAATTGTAACAATATTAACAGCTAGTCCAGAAACTTGTGAAGTACAAAACTTAATTGATGTAATTTGTTTAAATCGTTATTATGGCTGGTACACACAAACAGGTGATCTGGAAGGTGCAAAAGAAGCACTAGCGAAAGAATTGGATACATGGACTGAGAAGCAACCGGGTAAACCAATTATGTTTACAGAGTATGGTGCAGATACAATTGCAGGATTCCATGCAATCGACGATCAAGTATTTACGGAAGAATATCAATTAGCATATTATAAAGCAAATCATGAAGTTGTCGATCGATATCCAAACTTTGTTGGAGAACAAACTTGGAACTTTGCTGACTTTGAAACAAGCAATGGCATTTTCCGAGCGCAAGGCAATAAAAAAGGTATATTTACTCGTGAGCGTAGACCGAAATTGATTGCACATTATTTCAAAGAACGTTGGCATGAAATTCCTGATTTTGGTTATAAAACGAAATAGACATTAAAAGGCTCCACGCTATTCATATAGTGTGGGGCTTTATATATTGGCAGTATTTGAGATGATTAAACAAGATACATTTACAATTGAAAGCGGTTATATCATTGTAGAATTTGTAACGATTAATTGAAGAACAAAGCTATTTAGGTTGGCAATAATGTGAAACTATGATTAAGTGAAACTTAAATAGTTTGAACGTTAAATACTCATCTAATCAGTATTATAATGTTAAAAATTACGGTTTTTCATAAAATAGCAAGGGTTTTTATATTATATTAAAATAGTGATGATAATAGTGTGAGATGTCTAAAAAATGAAGGGGAAGCAGTAAGAAAACTTGAATAAATGAAAGGTGACGAGAAGAATACATACGTGATAATATCGTCACATCGCCGAAACTTTTGGCGTCAAATTGACGTTGAAAGGAGGTGTTTGAAATGTTTTACATGTTAGAGAATGTTGCAGTCGGAATCATAAGCGGCTGTATTGTTGCAATGTTTGCTCAATGGCTAGGTAATCGCAACAAGCAAAAATAAAGGCGATAATAGCCATCACGTATAAAGCCCCACACTAGGATCAGTAGTGTGGGGCTTTGGTGTTTAAAATGATTTACATGTTTATCATTATTATACTATTATAAGATATAAATGGCAAGTACGATTGTACAAGATATTATTTGTAGAGTGAGTTGAATGATGGATTGAAAAGCTGTACTAAAAAATATAATTCCTATTGCATGGATATAATGATGATAAGCGTATAAGTGTTTAAAATTTGCATTTTGAGAATCGGTAAAAGGTGTCAGAAAAATAGGTTTTTCTCCTAACTTTGTGATGTCAGTGTTCAAGGAGCAGGGCTTTCGACAGAACGTCGCAATTCCCCAAAATAAAAAAGCTATTTTGAGAATTGCTTGGGTTCTGCTCAACCCCAAAGCACTCCTTTCACAACCTCTTTTTTTGCGATGTTTGCTCAATGGCTAGGTAATCGCAACAAGCAAAAATAAAGGCGATAATAGCCATCACGCATAAAGCCCCGCACTACTGATTCTAGTGTGGGGCTTTGTTATTTAAGATAAGTTAAGCGTGTTATAACGAAAAATATTTTTCTCTTACGGCTGACGATATGTTAGTTTTGCAAAAGCATCATGTTGATGAATCGATTCTTCATTACGACATTCAATGTCAAAGCCTGTGAGCCATCTTACTTCTACCAAATCGGCTGCAATGAGTCGAATTAAATCCTCCACAAATCGTGGGTTTTCATAGGCACGTTCTGTAACGCTTTTTTCATCCGGTCTTTTTAAGATAGGATACAACATTGAGCTCGCATTGGCTTCCATCGCATCTAATAAGACTTCCTTGTAGTCTGACGGCAGTGTCGAATGCTTATCAATGTATGCTTTAACAGTGATAATACCTCGTTGATTATGTGCAGAATACTCACTGATTTCTTTTGAACATGGGCAAAGTGTTGTGACAGCGGCTGTTAAAGTCAGCGTTTTACGTGTCACTTCGTCATCTTGTACAGCTAAGCCGTATGACACATCAGCATGACCGACTGCTTTGATTCCTGTAACAGGACTGAGTCGATTGAAAAACCATTTGCCTGAGACATCGACACCAGCGCTGTGCTGGTTCATGCGTGACTTAAGTGTATGCAAAAGTGACGTGAGTGCATCAAACTCTAAGCGAATGCCATTATCGTATTCTGATTCTACTGCTTCTAAAATACGGCTCATGTTAATGCCTTTTTCATCTTGATTTAAGCTTGTTGAAAAGCTGAAGTTACCCGCAGTTTGAAACTGATCAATCCATACGGGGTAAACAAGGTTCTTGATACCTACTTGTTCAATTTCAAACAAAAAGTTTTTATGCGTACTTTGAAGGTCGGTCATCTCTGCTTTGGTTGTTGGCTTTGTTCCTTTAATCGGGTCCACTGAACCAAAATGTTTCCAACGGCCTTCACGCGTTGATAAATCAAATTCAGTCATGTTATTCCTCCACTAAAATGCCACAGCCAGTTATGTGATGCTGTGCAATTTATTCAAAACGATAAGTCCAATAAAATTCTTTAGATAAGTATGTTTCTGCGTCATTTGGTGCACCAGAGACATCTCTATCAGGGTTTGCCAATTGTTCAAGGAATGGGCCTGTCTGTGATGCGTGTGCTTTGAATGCACGTAATTTATGGTCTTTGTATGCTGAAACATCATTGACGATATCAGGTTCACCGAGCGCATCATATGCATCATTACTAAATGCGACAAGCCATAACTTTGGGCGCTCCGCTTCTGGCATGCGTCCCACTGTGCGAACGACTGCATCTGCAGTTGCTTCATGATCTGGATGCACAGCATAACCTGGGTAAAATGAAATAATCGTAGTCGGTTGTGTCTCATCGATCAACGCTTGCACCATTGCATCCATCTCATCGTATGGTTCAAACTCTACCGTTTTATCGCGCAAACCCATTTTGCGCAAGTCTGTAATCCCAATCTCTTTCATCGCTTGTTCCAGTTCGCGTTCACGAATAGTTGGCAGTGATTCACGTGTCGCAAAAGGGGGATTTCCCAAGTGTCTTCCCATTTGTCCAAGTGTTAAGCAAGCGTATGTCACTGGAACGCCTTGATTGACAAAACGCGCTAACGTCCCTGCCGAAGAGAATGTCTCGTCGTCAGGATGTGGAAAGATGACTAATACATGTTTTTCAGATGTCATAAAATGTCAACTCCCTTATTATGTTTCAAATGGATGATGGCTGATTTCAAGTGCGGCTGCCAACTGTCCTTCATAGTTAAAACCAGCAAGTAAAAATTCACCATTGTCATTTAATTCGTAATGCGTGAGTCCTTGTACGTAGACCCAGCCATTGTTATCTAACTTCAAGCCGATGCGAAACGGATCTTTGTCGCCACCTTTGAGTTGTGCATGCTGAAAAGTGACTTGGATATTTCGTAAAAAAGTTCCTGCATTAAAGACACGTTGATCAAAGTGGTTGGCGTATGCTCCATTTGTTGTTTCAACGTGTAAGTAGACAGGCTTATTCGCAAATTGATCTAACAACGCTTGAACAGCTTCATTGGTAATCGGTTGCAAAGCTTTCACTGCCTTCCTCATCAGTTTATCTGTTTATTTTACTAAAAACTGACTTAAATTTATATACCTCTGCTCACTTTATTGCGTAAAATCATTAGAATTTTTAGAATGACTGTGTTTTGACATCAGTTCATGATGGCTCTTTGAGTAGTGTTCTAAGCATGTTGGATCTTGTAATAAATGATAACTAACAAGATCAATAATGAACTGGTTAGAGAGTTGACTATTGATGAAGTAAGTATCATGAGTGTGACGTTTGTCTGCTGTTGTAATAATTCGTGTACAATGGCGTGTCAGTATGTCTGTTTCAAAATGAGATAGTGCGATGACCTTTGCACCACTTGCTCGTCCATGTGCAATGCTTGTAATGATTTCCTTTGTGGCCCCACTATTGGTAAGGGCAACAATGGTCGTATGTGGGTTACACATTTGACCGATAATCGCCATCAAATGTGCATCTGTTATCGCAATGGTATTAAACCCCATGCGTGCAGTACGGAAATAAAACTCTTGTGCACTTAACCCAGAACTACCGATACCGATGAAAATGACTTTCTCACTCTCTTGAATGGCTTGTACTAAATACATCAAGTCATCTTCTACGATAAATTCTCCTGTGTGATTAAGAATAGACATATAGTGCTGATGTAACACTTGTATCGAAGGACTATTATCAATTTTTTCAGTTTGTTGTTCATGTAAGATGGCAAAACGAAAAGATTGAAAGCTATCATAACCAAGTTTATAGACGAAGCGTGTAATACTAGAAGGTGAGACATCGACAGACATCGCCATTGCATGAATCGTACTCATGTCTGCATTATCTTTTAATTTCATGATGTATGTCGCTATTTTTTGATCTGTTTTCGTCAATATATGTCGATACTTTTGAATACGATTTTCAATTTTCATCTAATTTCTCCTTTTTCATGAGTATATTTGAAAATAAATTCCAATTCAACTATATACATTGAGAAAAAATTTCAGAGTGTTATATTTAAGGTGATTAATAGATGAAAAGTGGGTGAAAGTGTATGAGTAAACTTTTTGATAGAGCTCAGCAGTTTGGGAAGTCATTTATGTTGCCGATTGCCATATTACCGGCAGCAGGTCTTTTACTAGGGATTGGTGGTGCATTGAGCAATCCGAACACAATCAAAGCATATCCAGTATTAGATATTCCATTTTTACAACATATTTTTGTATTGATGAGTGCCGCTGGTAACATTGTCTTTCAAAATTTGCCAGTGTTATTTGCGATAGGTGTCGCAGTCGGACTTGCAAAAAGTGATAAAGGAACGGCAGGATTAGCTTCAATGTTAGGTTTCCTAATTATGAATGCGACGATGAATGCATTGCTAACTATTACAGATAACCTAGCTGCAAGTGATGAACTTGCTAAGGCAGGTCAAGGTATGGCACTTGGAATACAAACAGTGGAAACAGGTGTGTTTGGTGGGATTATCGTAGGGATACTGACAGCAGTCTTACACAATAAATACAATAAAGTGAACCTACCACAGTTTTTAGGATTTTTCGGCGGTTCTCGCTTTGTTCCAATTGTTACATCATTTGCTGCTATCTTTTTAGGTGTAGTGATGTTCTTCGTATGGCCGGCAGTACAAGCTGTTATTTTTGGTGCAGGTGGCTTAGTGAATAAAACAGGTGTCATTGGAACGTTGATTTATGGATTTATTTTACGTATGCTTGGACCTTTTGGATTGCATCACATTTTCTATCTACCATTCTGGCAAACAGCATTAGGTGGATCGTTAGAAATTAATGGCAAATTGGTACAGGGTACGCAAAATATTTTCTTTGCACAATTGGGAGACCCAAATGTTCAGCACTATTATGAAGGGGTATCTCGTTATATGTCAGGTCGTTTTATTACGATGATGTTTGGCTTGTTAGGTGCGGCATTAGCGATTTATCATACAGCAAAACCAGAAAAGAAAAAAGTAGTTGGTGGGCTCATGCTGTCTGCAGCGTTAACATCATTTTTAACAGGTATTACAGAACCGCTTGAGTTTAGCTTCTTATTTGTGGCGCCATTATTATATGTTGTTCATGCTGTATTAGACGGTTTGGCATTTATGATGGCAGATATTTTCAATATTACAGTTGGACAAACATTTAGTGGTGGCTTTATTGACTTTATCTTATTCGGTGTTTTACAAGGACAAGCAAAGACGAATTATCTGTGGATTATTCCAATTGGACTTGTTTGGTTCGCACTGTACTATGTGATTTTTAGATTTTTAATTACAAAATTCAACTTTAAAACACCGGGACGTGAAGATGAAGAAACTGTCCAATCAGTTGAGAAAAGTGAGCGAGTACAAACGATTATCGAAGGACTAGGTGGCGCTGACAATATCGAAGTGGTTGATTGCTGTGCAACTCGATTGCGTGTGACGTTAAAAGATGGTACACAAGTAGATGAGGAGAAATTAAAAACAACTGAATCTAGGGGGATTATTCGAAAAGGTAATGGTATTCAAATTGTTTATGGTCCCCACGTAACATCAATTAAAAATGAAGTAGAAGAAGCTTTATAAAGGAGAGAAAGAACTATGAAGTTACCAAAAGGATTAATCGTCTCTTGTCAGGCGTTAGAAGATGAACCGCTTCACTCATCATTTATTATGAGTAAGATGGCACTCGCAGCAAAAGAAGGCGGTGCAGTTGGTATTAGAGCAAACTCGAAAGAAGATATTATCGCAATTAAACAAGAAGTGGATTTACCAGTGATTGGCATTGTAAAACGTGATTACGACAATTCTTCTGTTTTTATTACAGCAACGAAACAAGAAGTGGATGAGTTATTAGAAAGTGGTTGTGAAGTCATTGCATTGGATGCGACATTGCGTGAACGCCCAGCAGAAGCTTTAGAAGAATTGGTACAGTATATTAGAAATGAAGCACCAGAAGTTGAATTAATGGCAGATATTGCTACATTAGAAGAAGCGAAAAATGCAGATCGTCTCGGGTTTGATTATATCGGTACGACATTACACGGCTATACAGAAGAGACACAAGGGAAGGTACTTTATCAAGATGATTTTGCCTTTTTAACAGATGTCTTGGACAATGTAGAACAAAAAGTCATCGCAGAAGGTAACGTGATAACGCCAGAAATGCTGAAAGCCGTTTTTGACAAAGGTGTTTATGCGTCAGTTGTTGGGGGTGCTATTACACGTCCACGAGATATTACGAAGCGTTTTGTAAGCTTGATTCAATAGGAGGGGTGGTATGAAAATTACAAATATTGGAGACAAGAAGCAAGCCTCATTCTATGTCGCAACAGAACTGTACAAACAAATGATACACAAAAAAGAAAGTAAGTTAGGGTTAGCGACAGGTGGTACGATGATTGAGATGTATGAAGCATTGGTGAGTTTGTTAGAGAAAAACCAACCAGATGTATCTCAAGTTGAAACGTTTAACCTTGATGAATATATCGGATTAGATGCAGAACATCCAGCAAGCTACCATCAATATATGAACAACATTTTATTTGATCAGTATAAAGGTTTTGATTCAGCCAAATGCCACTTGCCAAATGGTGTGGCTGATAATCCGGAAGTGGAAGCAAATAGATATGAAGCATTGTTAGATGAAAAAGGACCAATGGATCTTCAAATATTAGGTATCGGTCAGAATGGACACATCGGTTTTAATGAACCGGGCACTGCATTTGATAGTGTGACACATCGTGTTGATTTGACAGATAGCACGATTGAAGCGAACAGTCGATACTTTGATGATAAAGCAGATGTCCCGAAACAAGCCATTTCGATGGGGTTACGTTCTATTATGAAAGCGAAACGTATCATTTTATTGGCGTTTGGGGAACATAAAAAAGAAGCAATCACACAGCTGGCGTCAGGAAACATCACAACAGATGTACCGGCAACAATTCTACATTTACATCCAAATGTTGAAGTGTATGTTGATGATGCCGCAATGCCAGATTAACTATAAATAAAAAAGTGAACGATCATAATACATACGGTGAACTACACTGTGTTAGTGTTATGGTCGTTTTTTGTATTTGATATGTTTAACAAAAACATATACGGGTACAGCAATGAATGTATCACGTAAGAAAATCTAATGTAGGAGTTGAGTAGAACGATGGAATTACAATTAGCGATTGATTTATTAAATAAAGAAGAAGCAGCAAAATTAGCTGAACAAGTGGCAGATTATGTGGATATTGTCGAAATCGGTACACCAATTGTAATCAATGAAGGGCTACCAGCAGTACAACATTTGAAAGATAACGTGAAAGATGAAGAAGTTAAGGTTCTCGCAGACCTTAAAATTATGGATGCGGCAGATTATGAAGTGAGTCAAGCTGTGAAGTTTGGTGCAGATGTCGTCACAATTTTAGGTGTTGCTGAAGATGCATCTATTAAGAATGCAGTCGCAGAATCGCATAAACATGGCAAAGAATTATTAGTAGACTTAATTGCGGTACAAGATTTAGAACAACGTGCCAAAGAAATAGATGAGATGGGTGCAGATTATATTGCTGTGCATACTGGTTATGACTTGCAAGCTGAAGGGCAATCCCCATTAGAAAGCTTGCGTCGTGTGAAATCTGTGATTAACAATGCAAAAGTAGCAGTAGCTGGTGGTATTAAACCAGATACAATTAAAGAAGTTGCTGCTGAAAATCCAGACCTAATCATTGTAGGTGGTGGCATTGCGAATGCAGATGACCCTCGTGAAGCAGCAAAACAATGTCGTGAAGCGATTGAAGGGTGATTCAATGTTTAATCGCAACTATCAATTAATATTGGATGAACTGTCACAAACATTGAAGCAAGTAGATACAGAAGCGACAGATCGTTTTGTAAAACAAATTTTGCAAGCAGATAAAGTTTTCGTATCGGGTAAAGGTCGCTCTGGCTTTGTAGCAAACAGCTTTGCGATGCGTTTGAATCAGCTAGGCCAACAAGCGTATGTAGTAGGCGAAACAACAACACCTTCAATTAAAGAAGGGGATTGCTTGATCATTGTATCTGGTTCAGGTTCAACAACGCATTTGCAATTGCTTGCAGATAAAGCCGTTGCAGTAGGTGCGCATGTCTTACTATTATCAACTGTAATGGACAGTCCAATTGGTCAATTAGCTGATACAACAGTTGTGTTACCGGCGAGTACGAAACATCGTGCAGAAGGTTCTCAACAACCACTAGGTAGTTTATTTGAACAGAGTGCACAAGTGTTATTAGATAGTCTTGTCTTAGATATGCAGGAACGGTTAGACATTAGCGAAGAAACCATGCAGGAAAATCATGCGAATTTAGAATAAATCATGCAGGAGCCATTGGAAGCGACTTTGTCGTAACCGGTGGCTTTTTATATTGCCTTTGAACATTATGATAGAATATAAGAAAATGTGTTCAAAGAAGTGAGTATCGAATGGAATTATTAAAACGTATTGCCTATTATGCAGAGCATCAGCCATATGAAGTTGCACTTTATATTAATCAAACAGCAGTCACGTATGAAGCGTTATGGAGACGTGTTCAACAAGCGGCATCATTGTTACCAGTTGAATGTCATGCGTGTGGTGTAGCTGTTTCCTTTAATAATATAGAGAAGTTTATTATATCCTACCTTTCACTATTGTATAAGGGAGGCGTCCCTTGTGTTATGGATCCGCATTGGACGAAACAACGTCGTGAAGCATTATATGAAAAATATACATTTTCTTATATTTGGGATGATAATGGTTTAAGATCGACCGATTATCAAGGGGTACGGCATGATAGAGATAATCTACTACACATTGGATTTACATCGGGAACAACGGGCTTACCGAATGCATTTTATCGTGATGAACCATCCTGGATTGCATCATTTCTAGAAAATGAATCGTTATTATTAGAATCTGATATTCAACAAATGCCAGTGATGGTTGCTTTAGGACCTTACGCACATTCGTTGACATTATATGTGCTCATATATGCATTGTTTTATGGTCGCACATTTATCGGGCAAGATGACTATGATGTGGAACAATGCCAATACGCAATACAACAGTTTTGTCGACCAAGCTGCCTTTTTCTCGTACCGACTATGGTTCATGATTGGTTGCATCAATCATCATTGAATGACTTAAAAACATATCTGTTTGTATCCGGAGATAAATTGTCTGTAAAACTGCATCATCAGTTAAAAACGAAATTCCCGGCAATGACGATTTATGAGTTTTTTGGAACGTCCGAAGCAAGCTTTATTAGTGTGAATGAAGATCAAATGGCACCACTTCAATCAGTCGGTCGATTATTTCCAAGTGTTGAAGTGCGTATTGATGATCAAGATGCGCAAGGTATAGGGAAACTATACGTTAGAAGTCCTATGACGTTTTCTGGTTATATGGGTGAACCCGTACCTAAATGGATAGAAACAGGGGATTATGCATCGATTAAAGAAGATATTTTATATTTACATGGTCGCACTCAAGACCGCATGATTATTGGTGGCAAAAATATTTCTCCTTATACAATTGAGCAAACACTTAAAATGATTCAAGGGATTGATGAAGTGGTGATCATATCTCAGACACATCAAAAGTTTGGCGAACTTGCATTGGGACTTTATGAAGGTGATCGTCAACTTACATATCGAGAGATACGTCGTCAATTAGAAAGAGAATTATCACGCTACGAATTTCCTTCCAAATTGATTTGTGTGCCCAAATTACCACGTACAGCAAGTGGGAAGATTTCAAGACGTGCAGCACAACTTTTATGTGAACAGGGGGCTTGGCAATGAGTGAAGCGGTGATTGTTGCAGCAAAACGCACACCAATTGGTCGTTATGGTGGTAAATTACAGAAGTTAGAACCAGAGGATTTGGTGAAACCATTGATTCAGCACTTTCAAGAGACTTTATCTGTCGATTGGCAACAACTTGATGATGTTATCCTAGGAAATATTGTTGGGAATGGTGGTAATGTCGCAAGAAAAAGTTTATTGGAAGCGGGACTTGATATATCTATACCAGGAGTGACTGTCGATCGTCAATGTGGGTCTGGACTTGAAGCGATTCACTATGCGTGTCGAATGGTTGAAGCAGGCACAGGACATTTTTATATCGCAGGTGGTGTGGAAAGTACCAGTCGAGCACCATGGAAGATGGAACGTCCGACGTCACTCTATGAAAATGAACCACCGCAGTTTTATGAAAGGGCTTCTTTTGCACCTGAAGGACAAGATCCAACAATGATTGAAGCGGCTGATAATGTTGCACGTGTCTATGACATATCTCGTGAAGACCAAGATCAGTTTGCGTATGATAGTTATGCGAAGACAGTGCAGGCATATGACACAGGATATTTCGCTGAAGAAATGTTACCACTTAAAATAAATGGTGACTGGATGACACAAGATGAAGGGGTGCGGCGCAACGTTCGCCTTAATCTATTGGCACGACTAAAACCCATTTACTCAAATGGGACAGTGACAGTAGGAAATTGTTGCTCGAAAAATGATGGTGCAGCGTTAGTTGTTGTGATGTCAAAGGAATATGCATTGTCATTAGGGATAACAGAAGGCTTAAAGTTTATCGATTATGCGATTAAAGGTGTAGATCCCAACATACTAGGAATTGGTCCTGTCCCAGCTGTATCTCATTTGTTGGACAAACATCATTTACATATTACAGATATTGATGCGGTAGAGTTGAATGAAGCTTTTGCAGCCCAAGTACTTGCCTCACAGCGTGCGTTGAATATTAAGGCATCACAGTTAAATCAGTACGGTGGTGCCATTGCGATTGGCCACCCGTATAGTGCGAGTGGAGCTATTTTAGTGACACGGTTATTCCATATGAAAAAGCAACGACTGACGCTTGCTACGATGGGCATTGGAGGAGGAATGGGAAATGCCGCATTATTCGAACGTTGGACACACGGAAACACGATACATTAAAGTCGACCAAACCACTTTACATGCGTATCAAACACTATTTGATATACCACTAAGCCAAGAAATTCCCTTACTCTTTTTTGCTCGTTATTGGTGTGATTTTACGCTTTTCCAATCATTTATAGAGACAGAAATAATGTTAGTTGAAACGGTATTAAAAGAGGCGGAAAAACTCTTCTGTTATGAAACGATTAAAGCCTCATTAACATACAAATCTGTGCAACAAGTTAAAAATTTTGAGCAATTTCAGTTTGAACTTGTATTAAACGACAACAATGTCATTCAACAAACTTTTATACGGAGGGACAGTTAATGAAGTTTTCGGCAGACGCTGTGGCACAATATTTGAAAATAGTCAGAGATGACAACCCGATACATGATCACGTTGTGCCAGGTCAAATGATTGTGCAAAAAGTATTACAGGACTATGGTATGCAAAATATGACTTGTAACGTACGCTATAAGCAGCCCGTGTATATCAATGAGCCATTAAACGTGTATCAAGAGAGTTGCAGCTTTGTTGTGAAGAACGAGCAAGGCGTAGTGAAAGTGAAAATGATAGTAGTGTGACGTTAGCAAAATTGAATTTTAGAGAAGGTAATTGTAGTGTGTTAAAAAGTTGTATTTTATATTGATTAATAGTGACTGCTTATGAATTGTGTATGACAGATAAGAAGCATAACTGTTAACAAAAACCACCGAAAAATACAATTAGGCATGAAATAGGGTGAGTTAAGAATGATTTAACATGACATGAAAAAGATAAGATATCGTGTAGTTAACAAAATCTCATTATGATTGATGAAACATTTTCTAATATTGATAAAGAAAGTGTAGATATATTCTTAGTACAAATTGAGAACTTGAGTGAACAGAACAACACATGCATTATTATAACGTCTCATAATAATGTGCTAAGATCGTATCTCGTCACATATACAGAAATAAATTTATAATTGAAGGTGGATCATATTATGAAAATATTAAAAAAAATACTTCTTATTATTATTATTATGATACCTTATTTAGTTTCATCAATCATGTTATTTTACACTTATACTGCTAATCAATCAAATTTACAAAAACAGGTGGAAATATTTCAACAATCATTAAGTATGACAGAAACACAAATGCATTTCTTTACAGCTATCATTGTGTTACTTTCCAATATTTTAGTATTTATCTTTACTTTCTTTTTAATTAAGTTATTGCTTCTAATATTTGATAGAAACAAAGAAAGTAAAAATGAAGATTTATTTTTTGCATTGGTGCTTGGTTACACTGCTGCAAATATGACATCATTAATATTAAATGATTGGTTCCGTATTTCATTTAGTATCTTCATGAACTATATACCTATTATAGACCTTATCACATTTACATCACTGTATTATTTCTTTAGTAAATCTAAAAAGTTTACTGTTATTGTTTTTGTTATTAAAACAATTATCATTTTAACAATTATCATTTTATAATAAGGGGAAGGGCCTTGACACATTTTTTAGAATGTACGAGGTCTTTTTGCATGCTTTTAGAAAACATAAGTAATCTCATAATTCAATAAACCAGTGTTGATATTGACGGTTAATTGACGTATTCTTGATTTATTGACTATGTACGGAGTTAAGGAGCAACAGGGTATGAGGACTAAGTTTTTAAAAGTAATGATGGTTTTTACGATGTTACAGTTGTTATTGGTTGGAACTGTTGAAGCAGAAACGTCACCGTATGAAATTGCTAAAAAGCATGAACCACAAGCGTCGAAGGACTATCAACCTGAATCGGCAATGACAACAACGCAGACGGGACAAATATTGTATGATTTTAATGGGGAACAGACACTTTATCCTGCTTCAGTTGTAAAGATGATGACATTTTACTTAGTATATGATGCAATTGATAAAGGTGAGTTGAACCTTTCTGATAATGTGAAGATTACCGCAGAGCATCAAGGTGTAGCCCAATTACCAAATGTTTCAACACATCCAATCATTGCAGGACAAACATTCACAATAGAAGAATTATTGCAACAAGCGATTATGGTATCAAGTAACGCCGCGACGATGGTATTGGCAGAAAAAGTATCAGGTGATACGTCTACATTTACACAACAAATGAATGACAAAGCACGAGCGTTTAACATGAAAGATACATATTTTACAAATCCAACTGGCTTGGACAATGCATGGTTGCATCAATATGCACCCCAAGGATTTACTGATGTGGGAAAACCGACATCATCTGCGTATGATTTATCGATATTGGCAACACGTCTTGTGAATGATCATCCAGAAATTCTCGACATCACGAAACAACGAATGCTCAATCAAGAAGGTGGCATGCAAAGGACGACAAATTATTCATTGCCAGGTGAAGCAAATGGCATGTCAGGTGTGGATGGCTTAAAAACAGGAACAAGTGATGAAGCTTATCATTTTATGATGACAGCAAAACAACAGCATTTAAGACTTCAAACAGCTGTATTGCATGTTGCACCGTTTAATGACAACAATGCAAAACATGCACGTCATATTATTGCTAATGGTGTGACACAAGAGATGTTTGACCAATATACGTATAAGAAAGTTTTATCAAAAGGTGAGCATCGCATTCATGACAAGAAGTATGAAGTGAAGCAGGACTTATACGATGTCGTACCTAAAAAAATGAAATTCTCTGACAAGAACTTCAAAATAGATGAAGAAAAAAGACGTATTTCATTAAAATATGAACGTCAATTTTTAGAAGGATATCAAGCGCCTAGCGTAAAAATTGAAAAAAAGGGGATTGAATGGTTTGGTGATAAACCAAGCATACCTTTAATGATTGGTGTGGGGCTGTTTTTAATTGTTTTATTAACATCGTTTACAGTGTGGAAAATCAAAAAGCGTAGTAAGTTCAATTAACCAGTCTATTGTACAAGAGATGATACCTGTTTCAATGTTGTTCTATGGTTTGATATTAAACCAGCATAAATGATCTTTATTATGATAGGAATGGCACTATATGTAGTAGTTGGTATCTCTAATCGTTATCAAAATTGTACAGAAATATAAAATAAATAAACGCCATGTGGTTACGATAACCCATGGCGTTTTGACTTGTTATTAAATTTCAGTCACTTCAACGTTAATTTTTTCAATACGGTTGTAAGCACCGTGATCAACCGGACCGACAAAGTCGTTCATTTTCCAACCGTTTTTGATTGCTGAAGCAACAAACGCTTTAGCATTTACGACGGCTTCTTTTGGTGATTGACCATTCGCAAGGTTGGCAGTTGTTGCTGCTGCGAATGTACAACCAGCTCCGTGGTTATAACTTTGTTGGAACATGTCTGTTGTTAGTTGATAGAATGTTTGACCATCGTAGTATAAGTCATAAGATTTTTCTTGATCGAGCGCTTTACCACCTTTGATGACAACATGTTGTGCGCCTTGTTCATGGATGATTTGGGCTGCTTTTTTCATATCTTCCATAGATTTTAATGTTCCTAATTTTGAAAGCTGACCTGCTTCAAAAAGATTTGGTGTTACAACTGTTGCTTTTGGTAATAAATATTGAATCATTGCTTCTGTGTTACCCGGATTTAATACTTCATCTTCCCCTTTACATACCATAACAGGGTCTACAACGAAAAATTGTGCGCCAGACTCATCAAATGCTTCGCCTGCACGTTTGATAATTTCTTCAGTTCCTAGCATACCTGTTTTAACAGCATCTGGACCAATGCTAATAGCTGTTGCAAGCTGTTTATTAAAGACCTCGAATGGAATTGGTGAAACATCATGTGACCATGTTTCTTTATCCATTGTTACGATTGCAGCAAGTGCTACCATACCATATGTGTCGAGTTCTTGGAATGTTTTAAGATCGGCTTGCATGCCTGCGCCTGCACTTGTATCTGACCCTGCGATTGTTAATACTTTTTTTAATGCCATATTATAGCCACTCCCTTAATTAACTTCTATTTCAAATGCGAATTCTTACTTAAATACTATCATATCATGGTCGTTTCTGGCTGCAAATATTTCAAACGATGTCATCAACGTTCTTCTATAAAATTTATGTTAAAATGTGGAATGAGGTGAATACGATGGAATGGTCTACTATTTTTCATGACATTACATCTAAGCATGATTTTCAAAAGATGCATGATTTTTTAGAAAATGAATATGCAACAAATGTCATTTATCCTGCACGTGAAAATATTTATCAAGCATTTGATTTAACACCATTTGATCAAGTGAAGGTCGTTATTTTAGGACAAGATCCGTATCATGGCCCGAATCAAGCACATGGTTTGGCTTTCTCTGTTCAACCAAATGCGAAGATGCCACCGTCCTTACGCAATATGTATCAAGAGTTGGCAGATGATATCGGATGTCAAAGAACGTCACCGCATCTACAAGATTGGGCGAGAGAAGGTGTATTGCTGCTTAACACTGTTTTAACGGTACGCCAGGGACAGGCGCATTCTCATCGTGATATCGGCTGGGAAACATTTACGAATGAAGTTATTCAAGCTATTTCAACACATAAATCAGATGTGGTCTTTATCCTTTGGGGGAGACCAGCGCAACAAAAAGAACATCTGATTGATAGAACAAAGCACCATATTATTAAGGCGCCACACCCGAGTCCTTTATCAGCATATCGTGGTTTTTTTGGTTCAAAACCTTATTCGCAAGCTAACGCTTATCTGACAGAGCGAGGGATTGAACCCATTCAGTGGTGTGAAAGAAAGGAGTAACAACATGCAAAGAGAGAAGCTCATTCAATTATTAGAGCATGAGTTAATGCAAGCGGATCAAGCAACAACAGATACTGCATTTGATAAACATATATACGCAATTCATACATTAACATCTTTATATACAGATCAAGAAACACCTAAAGTAACATCAAGTATTTCGGCAACAACGCATACGCCTGTCACATCAACGAAAGTGTCAGATGAAGAAATTCGTTTGATGGGTGGACGTGTCACAGAATCAAGCGTGACTTCGAAAACAACGGATAATCGCTTAGTAACAGATGACGAGATTGGTAATGGTGAATCTATTTTTGACTTCTAAGGAGGGAGTAGACGATGAAAATATTTATTATTTTAGGAGCACTTAACGCAATGATGGCAGTAGGTACAGGTGCGTTTGGAGCGCATATGTTAGATGGAAAGCTTTCTGAACATTATATGTCTGTTTGGGAGAAGGCTACAATGTATCAAATGTATCATGGGTTAGGCTTGATATTGATTGGCATTATAGGTGGCGCATTCGACTTGAATGTCAGTTGGGCAGGATGGTTGATGTTCTTCGGTATTGTGTTCTTTAGTGGTTCATTGTATATCTTAGCAACAACACAAATAAGCGTGCTAGGTGCGATAACACCAATCGGTGGCGTATTATTTATTGTTGGTTGGATTATGCTCATTATTGCATCTTTTAAAATATAAGGGTGATGTATGATGGAAGCCATTTTTAATTTTTTAAGTCATATTTTTAGTGCACTTGCTTCGGTATTATGGAAAAGAAATGAAGATGATTCTAAAGAAGATGAATCATAATTTGTATAGGTTAACTTTAGAGAAAAGACGCCATGTAATGTGGGGTCTTTTTTGTATTTCACATGACAAATTTTACTTACAGGAAAAAACTTTTGATTAGTTTATGCTTTTAATGTATGATTAATTGCTCAAATACTTAAAAATCGTTATTTACAATTAATCTAGGGTATATAGGATATTAGAGGTGAAATATATTTATGGCAAAGAAAAATAAAAAGCCAGATCGAGGCGATTTGCAACAAAATTTGTCTGAGAAGTTTGTATGGGCAATTGCATACGGCTCTTGTATCGGCTGGGGTTCTTTTATTCTGCCGGGGGATTGGATTCAAACTTCAGGACCAATCGCAGCATCTATCGGTATTTTTATTGGGGCGTTACTAATGATGATTATCGCTGTGAGCTATGGTGCACTGGTTGAACGTTTTCCAGTTTCTGGTGGCGCATTTGCATTCAGCTTTTTAGGATTTGGACGATATGTGAGTTTCTTTTCATCATGGTTTTTAACATTTGGTTATGTTTGTGTCGTTGCATTGAACGCAACAGCATTTAGCTTGTTGATTAAGTTTTTAGTACCAGATGTGATTGAAATCGGTAAGTTATATACAATCGCTGGCTGGGATGTCTATATTACAGAAATTATTATTGCATCCGTATTACTTCTTGTGTTCATGGTGATTACGATATATGGAGCGAGTGTTTCCGGATCACTGCAATTTTATTTCTGTATCGCAATGGTTATCGTTGTTGTCTTGATGTTTGTTAGTTCATTTTTTGGCTCAAGTTTTTCATTAGACAATTTGAAACCATATCACGGACCAACATACGACTGGTTCCCGGCGATTATTATGATTGTTTCAGTCGCACCATGGGCTTACGTCGGATTTGATAACATTCCACAAACGGCTGAAGAGTTTAACTTTTCCCCGAACAAAACGTTTAAATTAATCGTATATAGTTTACTCGCAGCAGCCGTCACATATGTAATGATGATTTTATACACAGGTTGGCTGACATCAGAGAATGATAGTCTTTGGACAACAGGTGCTGTGACACGTGAAGCTTTTGGTAATATTGGTTTAGGTGTCCTTGCGATTGCTATTATCATGGGGATTTTTACAGGACTAAACGGCTTTTTATTGAGTGCAAGTCGTTTACTCTTCTCAATGGGGCGTTCAGGAATTATGCCAACTGTTTTTAGTAAGTTACATCCACGTTATAAAACACCATATGTAGCAATCATCTTCTTAGTAGCTTTAACGCTGATTGCACCGTGGTTAGGTCGTACGGCTTTAACATGGATTGTTGATATGTCATCAACAGGTGTGTCAATTGCTTATTTTGTCACTTGTTTATCAGCGGCAAAATTGTTTAGTTATGACAAAAATAGCACGACATACGGTCCAGTTTATAAAACATTTGCGATTATTGGTGCAGTGATTTCATTTATATTCTTAGCACTACTATTACTACCAATCTCACCAGCATCATTATCTTTACCATCGCATATTGCGTTAGGTTTTTGGACGTTATTAGGACTGGTATTCTTCTTTATTCGTTTGCCGAAACTTCGTCGCATGGATAAAGATGAATTATCACAATTGATTCTAGATACACGTAAAAAAGATGTCGAAAAAATGTTAGATGAATAGATAAATATGAAACATCCAGCTATATGATTCTAAAAATGAATCGTATAACTGGATGTTTATTTGTTTACACGATGAATTTCAAATCTGGTAAGCGTTTATAAGGTAAATACAAAACAAGGATAAGCTATGTTATAGAAGATATTGAACGATATTTTATGATGCCTAACTATCTTAGTCTACTTTTAATTCTTCTTGTAGTTTACCTAGATGTCTTAACGTCGGTGTTAATGCCGCAAAGAAAAAGCCTTCTTTCAATTTACGTGCTTGTGGTGATTGATAGCCATATGCTTTTGAGCCACCATTCACCATTGATGCTTGATTTATATCAAGCAACAAATAGCCAGCGGCTTTTTTAAGCGCAATCAGTGTTTCAAAGTGACGCTGTAATACCTCTTGATCTAATACTTCATAGAAATGTTGTCTGATTTTGTTGTATTGACTTTCAAATGCTTGCACATCATATTCTAAATATTGATTAATGCCGTTTTGTGCATGAGAGAATTGGTGAATTAAATCAAGCGATGAACGAATTGCACCTAATGCGATTGGAATCTGTAATGCGACAAATTGTGGTCGTATTTGTGTGGCAAATGCCTTTGCATTGTGTGTAATAATGTGTTCTGTTGGTATTTGGACGTCATGCATTTCAATTGAAAATGTTGCCGAACCATTAACACCTAAAAAGTTAGACATTTCCTTCATTATGATACCTGTTTGGTTGGCTTGAACAATAAACATGATAAGTTCGTCGGATGATGCACTCTTAGAGATTGCACCAAAATAATGATCAGACTCAATATTACTAATTGCGGGTAATCTACCATTCACAATGAGCTGTTGATTGTCATCATAATGATGCGATAGATTGAATGTTTCCAAATCATTAAATGATTTCATTGGATTCGATAACCCAGTTGCCCCTAAAATTTCACCTGATAATAATTGCTGTTGTAAATATTGATTAAAGTAGGGCGCTTCTGCATTTTTTAAGTAAGTAGAGAACGCCAATTGACACCATAAGCAGAATCCAGTAGTCAAACAAGATTCGGAAACCTTTTCTATAATTTCTGAGTTACCTTTGATGTCATCTTCTTTGAAATAGCCTTCTTTAAATAAAGTGCTAATAAAATCTTTTGGATAATAGGAACCTTCATCAATTTTTATTAAATAGGGCTTTAGTTTATCTTCAATATGTGTGTTTAAACGCATACAATTCAACTCCTTTATTCACCAAAGCGTGTTAAGATTAATTTTTCAAAGTAACTAATGATGCGATCAATTAAGAACCCGAATATACCAATAAAAAATATAGCAGCCAAGACGTCTTCTAGATTTAACATGTTACGTGAATCGACAATAAGGAAACCAAGTCCCGATTGTGCCCCAATCATTTCACCAGATACTAAGAAAATCCAACTTGTACCGACAGCCATATGTATGCCGCCCATAATATGCTTGAAGGCGCCGGGAAATAGAATGTTTTTGTATAATGACCAGTTTTTCATGTTTAAATTAGACGCAATTTTTAAGTATTGTGGATCAATGTGCTTAATGCCTTTGATTGTATTAAAAACAATTGGGAAAAACGCAGCGATAAATATAATGGCAATTGCGGGTAAGCTACCAATCCCAAACCATAAAACGACAAAAGGAGCCCATGCAATAGGTGAGATAGGTCTTATTAATTGAAATAACGGCTCTATGGCATTGAATAGTGAAGAACTACGACCTAATAAAAATCCAACAGGTACGCCAATAATCACAGCTAAAACAAACCCCGCTATAAAGCGATATAAGCTGATACCTAAATGTGTGAAAATATCCCCAGTGATAATGAAATGCCCTATGCTTTTTAATACCAAAAATGGACCGGGTAAAAGAATGGGTGCATAGTGTCCAAAAATAATGACGCATTGCCATATGAAAAGAAAAATAATAAAAGTAAAAATGGGTAAGGCCCATTTTTTAATACTGTTAACTATCATTTCATCTATCACTCCTTATACAACGTAGGATCAACAAAATCACTATAAGTAGGTGCTTCGAAAAGCTGCTGCTTGTCTACTAACTTTTTAATTTTGTTATAACCTTGTTTATCAATTGCTAAGTTACCGTAAGAAGTCCACTCGGCGGATTGTGATAAAACTTTTTTATCTTGTTTAAAGTTTTTGTCCATCACTTCAATGCTTTTATCTTTATTCTCCATTTCGAAGCCAGCTTTTTTATAATCTGATATAAAATCTTGAATAACTGTCTGATGTTGATGGATGAGATCACTTCTAAGGACAAGTACGCAGCAATAGGCGTCTGGTATAATGTCACCGCCGTGCAATAAAGTATGACCACTGCCTAACTTTTCACCAAGTGCACCGAATGGTTCTGCCACAGAATACCCAGAAATGCTCCCTTCATTTAGTGCAGCAGGCATTTCAGCTGGGGGCATTTCGTGATAACTGAAAGTATCAGGACTAAGTTTCAGTTGCTTTCGCATTTCATCTAGTAATAAATAATGTGTTGAATAACGATGTGGTATCGCAAAATGATAGCTTTCATGTTCGTGAAAATCTTCTATACTTTTATCTTTTTCTGCCATAACAACGTTACCCTCATGATGACCTAAAGCGACTGCTTTAATATCTGACCCTTTCTGTTTTGATTTCATCGCTAGCTCAATCAGTGTAGAGGCACCGTCAATTTTGCCACTGTTCAAAGCATCCATCAAATCCGGCCAATTATTAAAACGTACTAATTCCAAGTTGTAATTTGATCTATGAGCGTTCTGTTGGATTTCTTTTGTCATCATCAAATTTGCTGAATGTGTGATGGGCAAGTAACCAATTTTTATCGTTTGTTTTTCATTTTTATGATGAGCACTCTTTTTTGACGTATTCAAGTTACAACCAGAAAGAATAATAAGGAATATGAAAGTAAACAAAATAAATTTTCTCAATATTTCCAACCCCTTATAGATAATATTCTGGTTCTGCTAAGTGATGATTTAATGCAAATTTCTCCATGATGTCATTTCTAACTTTTAATAGATGACTGTCATTACGATTTCGAGGATGTGATTGTGCGATATGATATTGATCAAGAATATCGCAACCATCTCCAAGCAATATAATGTCATCTGACAGATAAATGGCTTCATCTATATCATGTGTTACTAAAATGATTGTTGCGCTTGTTCTTTCTTTCAATTGTATTAATTGGTCTTGTAGTTTATAACGTGTAAAAGCATCTAATGCGCCTAATGGCTCATCCATGAGTATGACTTTCGGTTGATGAACCTGTGCCCGACAGAGTGCGACACGTTGTTTCATACCACCTGATAACGCTTCTGGAAATAATCTGCCTTTTTGATCTAAATCTACCGTTTTTAAATGTGTGTTTATTTCTTCATCACTGATAGAATGAGATAAACCAAGACGTATATTATCATTAATATTTTTCCACGGAAGCAAATTGTGGTGTTGGAAGATCATCAAACAATCTGGTGACGGTGCTTCTTTAACTTGCTCATCAATTGTAACTTTTCCAGAAGTTGCCTTTAAAAAACCACCAATAATATTTAATAATGTTGACTTACCACAGCCACTTTTACCTATTAATGTGACGATGTTGCCTTTTTTAATGTTTAATTCCAAATCTTTAATAACAAGATTGTTGTCAAATCGATGTTGGATATGTTTTATGTGAATCATTAAAACACCTCAAATCTTATCGTGTTACGTTCATTACAAGGAGGTTGAGACAAAAGCGTATAGAATTCAAGCAGAACCAAAACAGCGTACAAAATGGATTTTCAGATTTTGAAGCGCTGCGATGTTCTGTTGAGAATTCTGCTTCTTTTATACTGATAATCGGTTTCCCGAAGTACAAATTTATTATGGCCCACTTCCACACGACTTATAATTCGGACTATTCAGAAAATAAAGCGTGTTATAATTTTTCGATACCATCAATAGGTGTATCTACTGCTTTACGTGCACGTCGAACAGCATCTTCATCAGGTGCGTCATATAGACAGATACATTTTGACATGTCTTCACATACGTAAGTACGTTGAAATTGTACTTCAGGTACTTCTTCATAATGCACAGAATTTTTCTTTTTACGTGCCAAGTATTGATCCATCGTAATGCCTTCGGGAATGTTCCAAGTAACAAGAAAATCCACATGGGCGTCGCCTTTTTTTACGTCATCTAATGCTTTACCGACTAATCGAACTTCTTTTACAAGATTTATATTGATCGAAGCATTTTCTAAAAACTGTTTCGCTTCTTCGCTGCTATTTGCTTCGACAATAAAGTATCCATGCGTAAGATTAGACGTAGCTTGAACTTCTATAAGTGTTGGTAACGCCCCAGTTGTTAAGATATTTGCCTGTTCTTCCAATGCTTCTCTTGTTGAAAAAGTGCTTAAATCATTTGCTTCAAGTAAAAATAATGTCATCATTTATACCCCTAAAATTGTATTGGATAAATAATACTATAATTCCTATCTGTTTACAAGGATATAAATAAATATTAATTTTTTGTGAAAGAAATAAAAGATAATTCTTCGTTTCTAAAACATTATAGTGAAAGAAGATAGTGCATCACCTTGTCATTGTGTAGCGCATCATTCAACATAGCGTTACTGCAAGTCTTTTACTATGGAAGTTAAAAAAAGCCCGTTTCTTACGATAGTCGCTACGCTATCGTAAGAAATAGGCTTTTTAATTGGAGAACTTTTTTGAAAATGAAAGCACAAATTGATATGGATCCCTACCCATATATTTGCTTAATAATAATGTACCATGTTTTTATGTGTTTTAGGACATAAAAATTAATAAAATATTAATTATCTGTGAATTAATTCTTAACTCTAAATAAATATTGAATGTTATTTAAACTTCAGTAGATGAGAAAAATCTTATAATATACTAGCGTTTTGTCTTCATAAGATTAGCATTAAGAATACTTGCCATTTCATCAGGTGTCTCCTGACAATCATTTGATAACCATTTATAGATGATAGCTAATTCACCGCCGATTGTATAATGAATGAAATAATCTGAACGATGCATCTCAGGTAAAGATTTTAGTATGGCAGTATAAGTGTGTTGGGTAAACTTCATATAATCTCTAATCAATACAGGTTGTGTGTTTGTCACAATAATTGTTTGGAAAAAAGATTTATAGCGCAGAATATATTTAAACAACAATCGGAACCCTTTTAAAATGTAAGATTTAGTCGTTTCTAAATCACTATGTTCAATCGTGTATGTTGTTGACGCCATCAGTCGCTCATAACGCTTCATATGAAATTGTTTAATCACTTCAAATAGTTGGTACTTATCTTCAAAATGTGCATAGAATGTTGAACGATGTACACCGCTTTCTGCACAAATTTCTTTAATAGTAATTGCTTCAAAAGGATGATGCTCAAGAAGCCTAATCAGTGCTTTACAAATTTGATAATACGTTTTTGTTTTTTTCATAAAATCACCAGAGGGTTATATTTTAAATCCGACACATTTGTTGAAATTGTCTGTGGTATGTGCAGAATGATGGTTTTATAATACAGGATATTGAATTTGAAGGAAAGGAAATTTATCATAATGAAGAAGTTAGTCATGATTAATATCATTACCATTGTATTGCTCGTCATCATTGGAATTGGAGGATTTTATTTTTATAATCAGTCAACCAATTATGTCAAAACAGAAAATGCGCAAGTAGATGGTGAACAAATTAAAATAGCAGCACCTGCCTCAGGTCAAATTTCAGAGTTGAAAGTAGCTGAAGGAGACAAATTAAAAGAAGGGGATACTTTTGCGAAAGTACAAGTAAAATCTGAAACTGGCGATGTTCAAACAATGGATATCCCGATGCCCGTAGAAGGAACTATTGTGAAAATGTCTGCACAAAAGGGTAGTATAGCACAAGCGGGGCAGCCTTTAGCTTATGCGTATAACTTGGATAAACGTTATGTAACAGCGAATATTGATGAAACAGAAGTGAAGGATGTAGAAACAGGTCAAGTAGTTGATATTGCGATTGATGGCCAAGATTCTAAAGTGAAGGGGAAAGTTGTTCATGTTGGTCAAGCGACAGCATCGAGTTTTTCTTTAATGCCTTCATCAAATAGTGACGGGAATTATACAAAAGTGACACAAGTGATTCCTGTAAAAATTGAGTTTGATAGCCAACAATCAAATGGTGTTCTACCAGGTATGAACGCAGAAGTAAGTATTCATAAGAACTAAATAGGAGGTCATCCAATGTTTGTGATGATATATAGCATTGTTTCACTTATCGTGATTGTATTGATGAACCTCATGTTGCTGCACCGTCGTAAGAAAAAACAGATGAACTTAAACGAAGATGTCGACCAAACACAGTTGATAGATGAACGTCATGAAGAGATAGATGTAAACGCATCTATCACTGATCAAGTGAAGGGAACCGTCACGCAATATCGATTTAAAGAAGGGATTACACGTAATAAAGTGTTGGCTGCGATGTTATTTGGTATGTTTATTGCCATATTGAATCAGACATTGTTGAATACCGCACTTCCTAAAATTAATACAGATTTCAATATTACTGCTGCGACAGGGCAGTGGTTAATGACAGGATTTATGTTAGTAAATGGGATATTAATTCCAATCAGTGCATTCTTATTTGAGAAATATTCATATCGACGTTTATTTTTATTCTCTATGTTGATATTCTCTGTCGGCTCACTAGTTTGTGGGATTGCTTGGAACTTTCCAATCATGATGTCAGGTCGTATATTGCAGGCAGCAGGTGCAGGTATCTTGATGCCGCTTGGAACGAATGTCTTTATGACGATTTTCCCACCAGAAAAACGTGGGATGGCAATGGGAACATTAGGAATCGCCATGATACTAGCACCAGCAATTGGGCCAACACTTTCTGGTTATATCGTTGATCATTATGATTGGCATACCATGTTTATCGGTATGTTTGTGATAGGCTTGATAGCGTTAGTTTTCGCATATTTTTGGTTTGGTATGTATCAACGTACCTCACAACCGAAAGCGGATGTACCAGGGGTAATATTTAGTACAATTGGTTTTGGTGCATTATTGTATGGCTTTAGTGAAGCGGGTAACGATGGTTGGGGATCTACAAAAATTATTGCCATGTTAGTGATTGGAGTGATTTTTACAACCGCATTTGTTATTCGTGAAATGACGATGAAAACACCGATGTTAAGCTTTGAGGTACTTAAATATCCAGGCTATACACTGACTGCAGCTATCAATATGATTGTCACAATGAGTTTATTTGGTGGGATGATTTTACTCCCGCTATACTTACAAAATTTACGTGGATTCTCGGCGATTGATTCAGGATTGTTACTCTTACCTGGTGCACTGATTATGGGCTTTATGGGGCCAATTGCCGGTAAACTGTTAGATACAATTGGTATTAAACCTCTGGCAATTATTGGTTTAACAATTACGACTTATGGTACATGGGAATTAACACAATTGACGATGGATACACCTTATTCATCAATTTTATGGATTTATATTGTACGTTCTTTCGGTATGAGTTTTATCATGATGCCTATTATGACAGCAGGTATGAATGCGTTACCTGCGCGACTCATCTCACATGGGAATGCATTAATCAATACAATGCGCCAATTAGCTGGTTCTATTGGTACGGCTATTTTAGTGACTGTTATGACACAACAAACAGATACACATCTTGCAACATTTCAGCAAGATTTAGATGCAACACAGCCATTTATTCAAGATCAGTTACAGTCATTGGCACAGCAACTTGGTGGAGAACAGCAAGCAACAGCAGCTATTTTGAAGTTTGTAAATGAACTTGCAGCAGTTGATGGTGTGAACAGTGCTTTCTGGGTTGCGACAGCCTTGAGTGGACTCGCACTTATCATGAGCTTTTTCTTGCATGATAAATCATATTATATGTCGAAAGAATAATTGAAATCACAGTTTCTTCGTAAAGGTGGAGAGACTGTGATTTTTGGTTTATCATGATTATTTATCTTTCACAAATGACTTAATGAATAAGCCGATGCCGAGTCCGAGGCAGGCACCCACTAAAAGTTGATCAAATAAGCTGCCTAAACCAATTCCGATGAAAAGGCCAGCTGGCACAAGATAATTGCTATTATTCATGTTCTTTTCCCCCTTTATTATTTATATTATATCCAACCATCTTTTGTGCGTATATAAAAACCCCAATCAACAAAATTTTATTGATTGAGGTTTGTTTATATTAGTCTTCAATTTGGTGATTAATCTTTGCATTACGTGCGAGCATACGATCATAGTAGTGCTCATAACGTGACCATTCATCTGTTGTTATAGGGTCTGTGTTCAAAGTACCACCTAAGTCTTTGATGGCATAGAGCAATTTGAACATGACGTCTTGTACAGTGATATCACGCTTAAGTAATGTCTCTAATGATGCCATGCACTCTGGATGAATATCAGGATAGCTGAACTTCGTGACTTCTCCTTTAAGTGCATGTTCATAGAAGTCGTGCATGAGTTGTGCACGTTCAGTGCCAGAACCTTCTACACAAAGATAGATTTGAACGGCCACACCCCCGCGTACACGGCGTTGAGAGATACCTGCAAATTTTTTGCCATCAATACTTAAATCGAACTTACCCGGACAATAGGAATGTACAATTTCATAAGTGTCAATGTCAATCTTGTCATCTTCAAACATTTTGCAGATCAACAAGTACATCACTGTGAATGCTTCGTCAATCGTAATCTCGGTTTTACCTTTAAAGATCAGTGAGATGTTCAGCACACCTTGATCGAGTACAACACCTAGACCACCAGAATTACGTACAATCGCATTGTAACCTTGTTTATCTGTTAAGTATGAAATGCCATCTTTTAAATAAGGCAATCGTGAATCATGTATGCCTAAGATGACGACGTGCTGATGAATCCAAGTTCTCACAACATTTGGAGACAAGTCCTTTCCGACACTTTCAGAGAATGTATCGTCAAATGCAAAAGATTGCATCGGTTCAAGGCCTGTCGTATGGTCAATGTAACGCCAAGTCACATCATTGAAATATTTAGAAGCGAGATCCATTATTGTAATGATTGTGCTGCTGTAATGATAGATAAGTTATAAACGTCTTCTGAAGAGCAGCCACGTGATAAGTCGTTCACTGGTGAGTTAAGACCTTGTAATACAGGCCCAACTGCGTCAAAACCACCTAAACGTTGAGCGATTTTGTATCCGATGTTACCAGCTTCTAAGCTAGGGAAGATGAATACATTCGCATCACCTTGGATTTTTGCACCTGGCGCTTTTTTCTTCGCAACTTCTGGAACGATTGCTGCGTCGAATTGGAATTCACCATCAACAACAACATCTGTTAAGTTTTCGCTGTCGATTTTTTCTTGTGCAAGTTCAACAGCTTGAACGACTTTTTCAGTGTCATCTGATTTTGCTGAACCTTTTGTTGAGAAGCTTAACATCGCAACTTTTGGTTCCATACCGAAGCTTTGTGCTGTTTTCGCACTTTCAATGGCAATTTCAGCTAAGTCTGATGCACCAAGTTCTGGGTTGATAGCACAGTCACCGAAAAGATATTGTTTGTCTTCTTTAATCATGAAGAACACACCTGATGTTTTTGATACACCTGGTTTTGTTTTGATGATTTGTAATGCAGGACGTACAGTGTCTGCAGTTGAGTGAGCAGCACCACTTACAAGACCTTCAGCTTTACCTGCATAAACAAGCATTGTACCGAAGTAGTTTACGTTGTTAAGTAACTCTTGGGCTTGTTCCTCAGTTGCTTTACCTTTACGACGTTCTACGAATTTTTCTACTAATTCTGCTTTAAGGTCGCTTGTATCAGGTTGGATTACTTCAATACCTTCAATGTTTAAACCTTCATCTGCAGCTAATTTTTTAATATTGTCTTCGTTACCTAATACGATAGGTGCGACATAATCAGATGCTTGTAATTCAACGGCTGCTGATAATACACGTGCATCTTCTCCTTCTGGTAATACAATACGAACGTTTTTGCCTGACAATTTGTCTTTTAATACATTTAATAAGCTAGACATAATATGTCCTCCTTTGACATGTTATAGCATAATTTTCCGTTTATTATTATACGCTATTTTTCTTGAGATTTCCAAGACACCAATTGGATGCCGTTTTTTTCGTTTTTATATAAGGAATATGGTACTATTTATTTGTAAATTAATAATAAGGAGTGTTCTGAATGAGTCATGCAGCAGAAACTTTAGATGGATGGTATAGCTTGCATTTATTTTATGCAGTTGATTGGGCATCATGGCGTTTAGTACCGCAAGCAGAACGTGAACAAATGCTTGCAGAATTTGAAGGATTGTTAACAGAACTGAAAGGTGCAAAAGAAGCTGGCGAAGGAGATCATGTGGCATATAACGTTGCAGGTCAAAAGGCAGATATTTTACTTTGGTTCTTACGCCCTGAAATGAAAGACTTAACATCAATTGAGACGGCAATCAACAAGTTACCAATTGCGGATCACTTCATCCCAACATATTCATATGTGTCAGTTGTAGAATTGAGTAATTACCTTGCAGGTCAATCGAACGAAGATCCGTATGAAAATCCACATGTACGCGCTCGTTTGTATCCACAATTACCAGAAACAGATTATATTTGTTTCTATCCAATGAACAAGCGTCGTAATGAAACATACAACTGGTATATGTTGTCAATGGAAGAACGTAAAAAGTTAATGTACGATCACGGAATGATTGGTCGTAAATATGCAGGTAAGATTAAACAATTTATTACAGGTTCTGTTGGGTTTGATGATTTTGAGTGGGGCGTCACACTCTTCTCAGATGACGTATTACAATTCAAAAAAATCGTCTATGAAATGCGCTTCGATGAAACAACAGCACGTTACGGTGAGTTTGGTAGTTTCTTCATTGGTAACAAGCTTGATAGCGAGACACTTCATACGATGATGGCACTTCCTGAAAAATAAATAATAAGATAGACATAAAACTGGTTTACATCCATTCAATGTGTGAGCCAGTTTTTTTGTTGGGAATTTCCAGTTGTTTTGCTTGATATCGATGTTTTATCAAATTTAAAATGTGAATATTTTAAGTGTAAAAATTTTTATAAAAATAAGATTTCTGTACATACCCGTGTTATAGTATAGGGAACAATATAAAAAGAATTGTATGGGGAGGCGTGGCAATGAGTTCGGATAAGCAAACTTTGAAGCCAACAATCGGCTTGTTTACAGCTGTTACGATTATTGTCGGTACAATTATAGGATCAGGGGTATTCGTAAAACCAAGCTCTGTGTTGGCATACGCTGGAACGAGTAATTTAGCGCTTTGGGCATGGTTGCTTGGGGGTATACTTACGTTAGCATCTGGCTTAACGATTGCCGAAGTCGGTGCACAGATCACACGAACAGGTGGTTTGTATGCTTATATCAAAGATATTTACGGTTCATTCTGGGGTTTTTTAACAGGGTACACACTAACCGTCCTTTATGGACCAGCGATTATTGTATCGCTTATTCTCTTTTTAGGCATTTTGATTACGAAATTCTTTACAATTAGTAGTTTTTGGATAATTCCAATCGGGGCAGGTATTTTCCTATTCTTACTCCTATTGAATATCATTGGAACGTATTATGCGAATGCGATGCAAAATATATCAACAGTCGCGAAACTGATTCCAATTTTTGCGATTGTTGTTTTTGGTTTAGTATATGGTCAAGAAGGTGTGTTTGGTAGTGATGTAACACAATTGATCATGAATAATGATGGAACGGTTAACTTTGGACGTGCGGTTTTGGCGACATTATTTGCATATGACGGTTGGATTATGTTGACGACGATGTCGGGCGAGATGAAAAATCCGCAAAAACACTTGCCATTAGCGATGTTAATCGGAATCTTAATTGTCACACTTGTTTATGTGATGATTAATGTGGCGATTTTTAAAACATTACCAGCATCAGAAGTCTATTTATTTGGAAATAGTGTGAGCGCAGAAGCGGCTGTTATTTTGTTTGGTAGTATCGGGGCTAAAATTGTGAATATTGGGTTGATTGTATCAATTATCGGTACGTTGAACGGCAAGTTGATTACTTTCCCACGTATTCCATTTGCGATGGCACAAGACAATTTATTACCGTATTCACAACATGTTCAGTATGTGAGTAAGCGCTTCGGTTCGCCGATTGGTGCACATATTGTGATGAGTGTGTTGACGATTATTATTTTGACTTTGAGCATTTGTTTCCCGACGGTTTTTGATGCGGATTATTTATCAGAGATTACGATTTTTATTATATACTTTTTCTATATGGCGTCATTTGTTGGTTTGTTCATTTTAAGACGTAAAAACAAAGGGCAGAAGCGTGCATTTTCGGTACCGCTTTATCCGGTGTTACCAATTCTAGCGATGTCAGGTGGCTTATTCATTATTATTAATACATTTATATCAGACCCATTAGGGTCGGGCATCGCCATCGGAGGATTGTTGCTTGGTGTGCCACTCTATCTCTTCACTGTAAAGAGAACATAAAGATTGTTTAAAAGAAGGTGACAACGTTGATTCAATCTAAACCGTCAGATCAAGACGTGATGAATATTGTGATGCTGGCTGGGCGTATTTTATTAGAATGTGGGGCAGAAGCAAATCGTGTAGAAGATACGATGCATCGTATTGCGATAGCATACGGTTATGAAGAAACACAAGGCTATGCGCTCAATATCTTTATTAATTTCTCGTTATCACCTGATCATGATACACGTATGGTTAAGATAAAAAAGAATGATACAAACTTGCATAAAGTTTTTTTGGTCAATCATATATCACGCCAAATTGCACAACAAAAAGTATCTTATGAAGAGGCATATCAAACTTTGAAGAGAATTGATAAGACGTCTCATCGTTATGCGCTATGGCACAAGATGTTGTTTGCTGGATTGATTTCTATGGGGTTTTTGTATTTGCAAGGGGGCGGCTGGCAAGATTTACTACCTGCCGTACTTGCGGGTGCGCTAGGATATTTTGTTACGGAATATATGAAAGGAAAGCAACTGACCTTGTTTATTCCGGACTTTTTAGGTGCCTTCGTTATTGGAGCGGTTGCTATTCCACTTAATCACTGGATTGGCAGTCCGAATTTGGCAGCCACCATTACAGCAGGTGTGATGCCAATAGTGCCAGGGGTACTTATTACAACGGCAATTCAAGATTTATTCGAGCGACATATGTTGATGTTTACGGCTAAGTTTTTAGAAGCAATCGTGACATCATTTGCGATTGGTGCAGGCATTACCACTGCATTTATACTGTTATAGGAGGTTGAATGATGACGATATCACTTATTTTTATATGTAGTTTTTTAACCTCATTTTGCTTTGCGTTTATTTATGACGCACCACGTCGTTTGTTTTTGCCAGCAGGTTTGTGTGGTGGCTTTGGTTATTTAACGTACCACCTTGTACATATGTCATTCGGCATCGACAGTATTTATGCGAGCTTGTGTGGTAGTTTTATACTTGGGATTATGAGTCATATGATGGCACGACGTTATAAGTCGCCTGTGATTCTCTTTATGGTTCCAGGTATTATTCCCCTTGTGCCGGGAAGTATTTTCTTTAAAGCAGCGCAAAAATTACTGACGTTAGAATTTAATGAAGCAAATGATATTTTTATACGTGCCACATTGATTGCGGGTGCGATTGCGGTCGGCTTACTTATGTCTGATCAATTTGCCAAGTCATTTATTAGAAAACCCATTCCAATTATTCGGCCTAAGCGCCAACATAAAGTGCGTTCATAAGTGTGAATTAGAACGCTGTATAAAGACTGATGGTTGTCTCATATTCAGTATGAGAGACACATCAGTTTTTTTATTTTAGACAAAATGACAAGGTGTAAAAAAGCGCTATCATAAGACGTATTTATTGTGATATACTGTTTTAAAATGTGATACATCATTAAAGGGAATGAAACAAAGTCAGCAAGGGGGAGCATTATGTCGAATCCAAAAGAATCTCGATTATTAACTTTTTTTACGGACAAGAAGAAGAATCCGTCGTACACATTGGCGCAACTGATTGGGTTAGTGTTAGGACCACTCATGTTTGCGCTTATCTTATTATTTGTACGTCCAGATGATCTCAGCTTTAAAGGGTTATACGTTTTAGCAATTACTGTCTGGATTGCCATTTGGTGGATTACAGAGGCGATACCAATACCGGCAACGAGTTTGTTACCATTGATTTTGATGCCACTTGGACATGTGATGGACAGTGCAACAGTATCTGCACAGTATGGAAATGACATTATTTATTTATTCTTAGGTGGTTTTATTTTAGCGATCGCAATGGAGCGTTGGGATTTACATACACGTATTGCACTAACGATTATTAATTCAATAGGAACGAGTACAGGTCGAATTCTACTCGGGTTCATGGTTGCGACGAGTGGTTTATCAATGTTCGTATCTAATACGGCAGCCGTAATGATTATGATTCCGATTGGCTTGGCAATTATTAAGGAAGCACATGCGTTGAAAGAGAGCCATGAGGATGATTCGAGTATTGCGAAGTTTGAACGTTCACTTGTATTAGGCATCGGATATGCAGGTACGATTGGTGGATTAGGAACATTGATTGGGACACCACCGCTCATTATTTTAAAAGGACAATATGCGGCCAACTTTGGCGAAGAATTAAGTTTTGCGAAATGGATGATTATCGGTGTACCAACTGTCATTATTTTGATCTTCTTAGCATGGTTGTATTTCCAATTTATTGCATTCCGACATGATATGAAAGAACTGCCAGGTGGGCAAAAAGTCATCAAAGATAAACTGGATGGATTGGGTAAGGTGAAGTATGAAGAGAAGGTTGTATTCTGTATTTTTATCTTAGCGTCAACACTTTGGATTTCACGGGAATTTTTGTTGTCTAAATGGCATTTCACAGAGATGGTTGCAGATGGAACAATCGCAATTTTCGTCTCAATTTTATTATTCTTAATCCCGGCTAAAGATCAGCATAAACGTATTTTAGATTGGTCTGTTGCGAAGGAGTTACCATGGGGCGTACTCTTACTCTTTGGTGGGGGGTTGGCATTGGCGAAAGGGATACAAGAGAGTGGTCTAGCAACGTGGTTAGGCTTACAAATGACATCGCTCAAAGGTGTCAGTCCAATATTGATTGTCATTGTGATTACAGTCTTTATCTTATTCTTAACAGAGATTACGTCAAATACAGCAACAGCTACAATGATTTTACCTATTTTAGCAACACTTTCAGTAGCAATTAACGTTCACCCATTACTATTGATGGCACCTGCAGCGATGGCTGCTAACTGTGCATACATGTTACCAGTTGGTACGCCGCCGAATGCGATTGTTTTCGGAACAGGTAAAATAGAGATCAAGGAAATGGCAGTGAAAGGCTTTATCATGAACTTGATCAGTATTATAGTCATTATTGTGATTGTATACTTCGTGTTACCGCCTGTGTTAGGTATTGATGTGACACAAAGTATCCCACTGCATAAGTCTTAGAATGATTTGAGCTGTCCCTTTCTTAGTTGTGAACATTACACGATAAACTAGACAATCAACTTGAAATTATTTCAAAGACGTGTAAAATGAGTAGCGGTATTATGCTAAGAGAGGTGGAGCTAGGTGAAAAACAAATTCATGGTTTGCGATGATTGTCAGGCAGTAAATCTTAAAAGTGTCACGAATAAACTAAAAAAACTTGATCCTGATGCTGAAATAGAGATTGGTTGCCAATCGTATTGCGGACCAGGAAGACGTAAAACTTTCGCATTCGTTAATAACCGTCCACTCGCTGCACTCACAGAAGACGAATTAATGGAAAAGGTTGAGAAGCAACTTCAAAAACCACGTGATCCGGAAGAAGAGGAACGTTTGAGAAAGCGAAACGAAGAAAGAAAACGTCGCAAAGAAGAACAAGACCGCAAGTTGAAAGAAAAGTTAGCGAAACGCAAACAACAATAACGACTTGATATAGATACACAGACCCGCATTCTACATTGGATGCGGGTTTTTTGATTTAAAATTGCTGTATATTGCAATGAATCACAACTTCTATGAATAATGTCCGTCATAAATGGGAATAATAGCAATACAATAATAAAAAGAGAGAAATAAAAGGGATGTTTAAAAATGATTACAGTATTATTTGGTGGTGGTCGTGAAAAAGGGAATACGGCCAAGTTAACTGAACAAGTGCTTGAAGGACAAGAGTATAGATGGATTCATTTAGAAGACGTTGTTGAAACATCAAACGATGATGTCGTGCCAACGGATGCCCAAGTATGTCAAGAGTATCAACAATTGACAGAACAAATATTAGCGAGCGAAGATGTTTTATTAGTGTCCCCTGTGAATTGGTATACGATTAGTACAACGATGCAGCACTTTATTGAACAGTGGTCTGAAGTGCTAGAGACCACTAACGATAAAGCGACGAAATCACGTTTGTCGGATATTAACTTCCGATTGATATTAATCGGTGACGACAGTCCACGTGTTAAAGCATTACCTTGTGTACAACAAGTTGATTATAGCTTGCAATTTTTAGGGGCGCATTTGCATGATTATTTAATCGGTTATGCGAAATTACCAGGTGAAATTGACAAAGACACTTATGCGATGAACAAGGCGATTCGATGGAATGAACAATATGCAGCTGAACATGCGTAATGACAAGGGTGAAATAAGCCTCACATGAAGCGGAAATGTGGTATAATCAAAGGTATTCTAAAGCATATAAGGAGCGATGAATATGGCGTATGAAGTGAGAAGAGCGACACCTGAAGATGTCATTGGTATTCGCGATGTAGCAACAAAGGCATGGTATAACACGTATTTGAATATATATGCTGCGCGTACCGTTAATGAACTACTCGCTGCTTCATATAATGAGGCACATTTACTTAAACGATTAGATGAACAATTATTTTTAGTGGCAATAGAAGATGAGACCGTTGTTGGGTTTGCAAACTTTATTCAAGGAAGCGAACTCTATCTTTCCGCTCACTATGTGCGTCCACATTCTCAAAATAAAGGCTATGGCCGTTTATTGTTAGACAAAGGATTAGCATATTATGAAGGACAATATGATGTGATTTATTTAGAAGTTGATACGCATAATGAAAAAGCTGTCGCGTTTTATGAGGGTGAAGGCTTTGAAGTGATACGTACATATGAACATGTTATGTATGGCGAGACAATGTCACTCGCATTGATGAAGAAGCAGTTGGCTTAGGTTCTCATAAAGGAGGAATGTCGATTGATAGAAGAAGTGTACGTCAATCGTAAGTTGCCAGAAGAAAAAGTGTTCAAAGACCCAATCCATCGGTATATCCATGTCCAGGATCAGTTGATCTGGGATTTAATTAAAACAAAAGAGTTTCAACGTTTAAGACGTATTAAACAACTAGGGACATTAAATCTTGCGTTCCATACTGCGGAGCATAGTCGGTTTGGACATTCACTTGGTGTATATGAAATCGTGAGACGCATGATTGATGAGACGTTCAGAGGGAGAGCGGAGTGGCAAGATAGCGATCGCCCCCTTGCTTTGTGCGCAGCGTTATTACATGATTTAGGGCATGGTCCATTTTCTCATAGCTTTGAGAAGATTTTTGGCACAGATCATGAAGCATATACGCAAGCAATTATAACAGGAGATACAGAAGTGAATACAGTGCTACGTCGTGTGTCAGATACTTTTCCACAAGAAGTAGCAGAAGTGATTAATAAGACGCATGACAATAAGTTAGTTATTTCGATGATTTCATCACAAATTGATGCAGATCGTATGGATTATTTGCAGCGTGATGCGTATTTTACAGGCGTATCTTACGGGATGTTTGATATGGAGCGTATTTTACGATTGATGCGACCGTCAGCTGATGAAGTATTGATTAAAGAAAGCGGTATGCATGCGGTGGAAAGTTTTATTATGAGCCGTTATCAAATGTATTGGCAAGTATATTTCCATCCAGTGAGTCGCGGTGGCGAAGTGTTGCTGAACAATTGTTTTAAGAGAGCGAAGTACTTGTACGAGCATGGATATCAATTCCAAACAGCACCACGAGATTTTGTGCCATTTTTTGAACAAAATGTTACGCTGGAAGCATACATTAAGTTAGACGAGACGGATGTCATATTTTACTTAAAAGAGTGGATGAATGAGGCGGATCCAATTTTGAGTGACTTGTCACGCCGCTTTATTCAACGAGACTTGTTTAAGTTTTTACCGTTCGACGGAAGCTATATTACGAAGACGGAACTAATTGAACTTTTTGAAAGGGCAGGGATTGACCCAACCTATTACTTTGTGAGTGATTCTATCTCTGACTTACCGTATGATTATGACAGACCAGGTTCCAATCGCAAATCAATCCATCTGTTGAAACCGAATGGAGACATTCGAGAAATCAGTAGTCAATCACGTATTATTTCAAGTATCACAGGTATTAAACGCCAAGATTATAAACTTTATTACCCGAAAGAGCGGGTGTTGAATATTCAAGATTTTGAGTTGAGAGACGCAATTGTCAACTTGCTCGATGAGTTGAAATAATTTGTTAAATCATTATGCAACGATGAATGGAGGTATCTTCGTGACACAGAAAAAAGGTTTTAACTTTAATATTATTAAAAATGATCCACTAGATGGGCATAAAGGGACGAATATCGGTGCCATTAGTTTAGACAATATCGCACCTGTTTTTATTGATATTGATGCACAAGAGGCGTTTATCGATATTGGCGCAATGCATGCACGTGCAGATGTTGAAAAAGGGGTCAAATGGATTACTGATAAGGAAACGGTTGATGTTGATGGTGCGAAACCATATTGGCTCTGCTGGGTGACAACTGAAAGAGGGGCACAAGGTCCTTATTATGCAGGTTTAACAGCAGCTTATTTATTGGTGAACAAACAAATTCGCCGTGGATTTAAAAGCATGCCAGAGCACGTGAATATGATGGATAGGTCGATGAAACACAAAGTGATGATTGATCAAATTGGTGCAGAGAATAAACGAATCCTGGCAAAGTTCTTGAAGACGCATAATGAAGAGATGTGGCATAATTCAAGCGATGAGTTACGTCAAGCATTAGAAGGATAGAATAAGTGAAATGAGTGTGTTGAATGCAAGCTGGGAAGTTATCCAGCTTTGCAGATTCACGCTTTTTTTATAACAATTGTATGGTATAATGTCTTGTATTATTTTGCAAAGTTAGGTGGATATCACTGTGGAACAACAGGTAGCGATACAAATACATCAAGTTGTTAAGCAAGGCGATACAAAAACACAATATACGCACAAGACACAAGGGGTGCGTATTCAAAAAAATGCCGAGTTCATTCGTTATGAAGAGACGATTGAAAACACACACGTAAATGTGACGGTAAAGATTACGAATGACGGTGTCAAAATTATTCGTAAAGGCGATGTTCATATGACATTGCATTTGTTAGAGGGACAACAGACGATAGCGTATTATCATATTCCAGAAGGTAAGATGGTGTTTAAGGTACAAACGTTGCGCGTGTTACACTTTTTATCAGAAACTGGCGGTAAATTGAAATTACATTACAAGCTATATCAAGGTGAAGAGCCAATCGGCACCTATCAATACGAATTGACATATGAGGAGTGTTAGGATGAATATCATCGATCAAGTGAAACAAACATTAATTGAAGAAATTGAAAAAAGCATCAAGAAAGCAGAACTTGCTGAAACAGTTCCAGCTATTAAAGTTGAAATCCCTAAAGATACACAAAACGGTGATTATTCAACAAATATTGCTATGGTTTTAACAAAAATTGCAAAGCGTAACCCACGTGAGATTGCACAACTGATTGTTGAAAACTTAGATACTGAAGCGGCACACGTCCAAAAAATAGATATTGCTGGTCCAGGATTTATTAATTTTTATTTAGATTCAAGTTACTTACATGTCGTTATTGATGATGTATTAAATAAGGATACACAATATGGCCGTGTTGAAACACCGAAGAATGAAAAAGTATTAATTGAATATGTATCAGCAAACCCAACAGGTGACTTACATATCGGTCATGCACGTAATGCGGCAGTAGGTGACACGTTGAGTAATATTTTGGATGCAGCAGGTTATGATGTGACACGAGAATATTACATCAACGACGCCGGTAACCAAATTACGAATCTAGCGAAGTCTATTGAAGCGCGCTATTGGCAAAGTTTAGGCAAAGAGATGGAGATGCCAGAAGATGGTTATCATGGTAAAGATATTGTAGGTATTGGGGAAGACTTAGCGAAAACACGTCCTGAACTTCAAGAGATGTCAGATAGTGAACGTATTGAAGTATTCCGTAAACTCGGTGTGGATTATGAGATGCGCAAGTTACGTCAAGATTTAGCAGACTTCAATATCCATTTTGACAATTGGTTTAGTGAGACAAGCCTGTATGACAAAGGGGACATTCAAGCCGTTTTAGAAAAAATGAATGAACTTGGCTACACGTATGAAAAAGACGGTGCAACATGGTTACGCACAACAGACTTTAAAGATGACAAAGACCGTGTATTGATTAAACAAGATGGTACTTACACATACTTCTTACCAGATATCGCTTATCATTACGATAAAATTCAACGAGGCAATGACAAGTTAATCAACTTGTTTGGTGCAGATCACCACGGTTATATCAACCGTTTGAAAGCATCTCTGGAAACATTTGGTGTAGACAGTGAGCGTTTAGAAATCCAAATCATGCAATTGGTACGTTTAATGCAAGATGGTGTAGAAGTGAAAATGAGTAAACGTACAGGTAATGCCATCACATTGCGTGAAATCATGGATGAAGTCGGTATTGATGCGGCACGCTATTTCTTAACAATGCGTAGTCCGGATACACACTTTGACTTTGATATGGAACTCGCAAAAACACAATCTCAAGACAATCCTGTTTACTATGCGCAATATGCACATGCGCGTATTTGTTCTATTTTACGTCAAGCAGCTGAACAAGGTTATGAAGTAAAAGCTGGTAGTGATTATAGTGCGATTACACATGAAAAAGCGATTGAATTATTGAAGAAAGTTGCGGAATTTGTGACAGTTATTGAAGGTGCAGCAGAAGCAAGAGCGCCACACCGTATTACGAACTATATTCAAGATTTAGCGGCACATTTCCATAAGTTTTATAATGCTGAGAAAGTGCTAACAGATGATGCTGTAAAAACACAAGCACATTTAGCCTTAGTTGATGCGGTGCGCATTACATTACGCAATGCATTAAATCTTGTAGGTGTTTCAGCGCCTGAAAGTATGTAGTGAACGGATTAAAAGATGACATAGATAACAGTGGGGGAACAAAAGCAGTAACCGATGCCCCATACACATCATAGTATTTACAAACATCACCTAGCTGTACGTGAACATATAATTGAAAGTGTTGATTGACTTTAATAATAGAGGTGTGAAAGTTGAAAATTAAGCATATTATTGTATTAATGATGTTGATGCTTCTCATAGCTGGGTGTAGCTTCAATGCAAACCAGCCAAATGAAGGGGGCAAATCATCAGGAAAAGTACCAAAGCGTATTGTTTCATTAATGCCAAGTAATACAGAGATTCTCTATGAACTTGGTTTAGGTGACAAAGTGGTAGGTGTGTCAACAGTTGACGACTATCCAGAGGATGTTAAAAATAAAGAACAATTCGATGCCATGAACTTGAATAAGGAAGCTTTGATTAAAGCGCAACCAGATCTTATTGTGGCACACGAAACACAGAAAGCTTCACAAGGCAAAGTGTTAGAAGGTCTGGAGAAGAGCGGTATCAAAGTTGTGTATATTAAAGATGCCAAGTCATTGAATGAAATGTATCAAACATTTGAACAAGTAGGTGAAGCAACAGGAACTGAAAAAGAAGCTCAAACACTTGTGAAAGAAACTAAGAAAAATATTGAAAAAGTAATTGATGGTATTCCGAATAAAAAGTCAGCACCAAAAGTTTTTGTGGAAATTGCATCGGAACCAGAAATTTATACAACAGGAAACCATACGTTCATGGATGATATGCTGCATCAGTTGAAAGCAGAAAATGTATTTGATGATCAAGAAGGATGGCCGAAAGTTGATAAAGAACAAATCATTAAAAAGAACCCAGATGTCATGTTGGCAACATCGGGTGTAACAACAGCGGACTATCAACAAGCAGTATCTCAACGTGGTGGCTTTGAAGAAGTCTCAGCAGTTAAAAAAGACCGTATTAAAGCATTGAATGATGACTTATTATCTCGTCCCGGTCCACGGTTAGATGATGGTATGAAAAAATTGAGAGATGCTATTTATGAGTAATTGTAAATGGAAAGGCTTCATAACCTTGAGTTTATGGAGTCTTTTTTTGATAGGTATTGTAGCTTATGCATTATTTAGTCAGTTAGATTGGCAGAGTTCACTTACACCAACATTGATATGGCAAGTAAGATTGCCGAGAGTGTTATTGGCGTTGTTAGCAGGCATGGGGTTGACGTTAGCAGGTCAAATGTATCAATTGATTTTGAACAATCCACTCGCAGATAGCTTCACACTCGGATTAGCAAATGGTGCTACTTTGGGAGCTGCCATTGCTATTTTTTCAGGATTAACATTCATATGGGTTGCTCCTTTTGCAATTGTTTTTGGTATATTGACGCTTGTTGTAGTGATGATTGTTGCGCAACTATTGTCATCAGGTTACCCAACAAAATCGTTAATATTATCTGGAATCATGCTTGGTTCATTGCTTAATGCAGCACTCTATTTACTCGTGCAATTGAATCCAACACGCCTACAAAATATTCTCGGTTATTTATTCGGTGGATTTTCATCTGCAGAATATCGGGAAGTTGGCTATGTGTTTGTCACATTGATTGTTGTGGTGACATACTTATTTCTACTCGCACCACAGATAAAACTACTACAATTAAATACATTTTCTAGTGCATCACTGGGGCTCAATGTCCAACGACTCTCGTTGATGGTGTTAATGTGTGCAACTGTACTTGCAACGGTCATCATTGGATATGTAGGGGTTATCGGTTTTATCGGCATGGTGGTACCACAGTTTATCCAACGAACGATACGTGCAGGATTACCCTATAAAATGGTGATGAATCTTGTTATTGGTGGGAGTGTCATGGTATTAGCAGATGTAGTAGGAGCACAACTTTTAGCACCTATCCAGCTACCTGCTAGTATTATTTTAGCGTTATTAGGAATTCCATTAATGTTTTATTTGATGATAGTTGAAGGACGACGAACGATTGATTAGTATATAAGCATAGGATTTTAACAGAAAGTAATGAGGTTACTAGATGGATACATCGCAAATTAAAGCAATTATATTTGATTTAGAGGGTACATTGTTAGATCGTGAAAAATCACGAGAGAAGTTTATAGAAGAACAATACGAAAGGTTTCATGATTACTTTGTACGCGTACAATTTGCAGACTTTCGTAAAAAGTTTATAGAGTTAGATGATGACGAAGATCATGACAAGCCCAATTTATATAAAGAGATTTTGAAGCAATTCAATGTGGATCGACTTAGTTGGAAAGATTTATTCCGTGATTTTGAGATGCATTTCTACCGCTATGTTTTCCCTTTTTACGATACGCATTATACGCTAAAAAAATTGCGTAAGGCAGGATATAAAATTGGTGTAATCGCAAATGGTAAGTCAAAAATCAAGCAATATCGTATTTATGCACTGGGGATTGAAGATTATATTAATCACCTGTCAACATCGGAAAATGTCGGCTTTCGAAAGCCACATCCTCGTATATATGAAGATATTATGGAGAAACTTGAAGTGGAGCCACAAGAAGTACTTTATGTTGGCGATGATGCTTTGAACGATGTAGCCCCTGCACATGCGCTAGAGATGACGAGTGTTTGGTATCGTCATGAACATCAAGATGTAGAGCTGGCACCGCTAGAATCAGAGATGGATTATGAGATTACATCATTGGAACAATTATTAGACATATTAGATATACCTAGGGAGGTAGAGAGTCATGAAATTATTTAGAACGACTGATGGGACAGCGATTAATTATCGCTCAATGGGAGATGGTTACCCAATCGTAATGATTCACTCTATATATATGAATCATACCGTATTTGAAGAAATTGCACAGCGTTTATCAAGGTATTTCCAAGTCATCCTAATGGATATGCGTGGCCATGGTTATTCGGATAAACCACTAAAAATTAGCTTCACGCAATTTAGTCAAGATATTAAAGAATTAATGGATTATTTATATATAGAAAGTGCAACAGTTATTGCAAATGAATTAGGAAGCTCAATTGCTTTAGATTTGGCTGCACGTCATCCTGAAATGGTGAAAGAATTAATTCTTGTTAACCCAACTGTTCAAGATGACTTATTGCCACATGATCGCTTATTTAGAAAGTATGCTGCAAAAATCCGTACGTGGGATAAACGTGATCAAGACAAGTTCTTAGAGAATCATTTATATTATTCTAATCGAAAAGTGCGTAAATTTTTAAAAAATGTGAACGACTCTGCTTCATTATTAACAGACCATGAAGTGGCTGCAGTAGACAATGCATTTCTCAACACGCATGTAGAGTTGCTATTTCCAAATATTCACACACGTACACTCGTTATATCTGGACAAGCGAATGAAAGGGTAACCCCGTTAGAAGCGAAAGATGTTTCAGATCAGTTGTCTCATGCGACGTTTTCATTGTTCAAACGTTCAGGAGTGTATCCATTTGTTGAAGAACGAGATCATTTTCTTAAAACGGTAAAATCATTTATGCATAAAACGACTGAAAGTATGGAATTGTAATGTCTTTGTAACATTACTGTTATTATTTTAATGTATGCGTTATACTGGGCATAGCAAGTTATTTTCAACAGCACTAAAAAGGAGTGTATGTTTCATGGGAAAACACTTGTATGCCTGGTTTTTAACATGTTTAATGGTGTTGAGTTTCACGACAGCACCTACTTATGCCGCAGAAGGGAACACCATCGAATCGGTGCAGTCTCTACAAAAAGGAGACAAAGTTTTAGAAGGTGTCAAAATAGGACAGAATATGAAGGATGTTTTTCATAAAAAAGGTAAAGGTATTCATACGAGTGCTGCATTTGGTCAAGAACAATATTATGAGTATCATACGGATCAAGGTTTATTGCGTATCACTGCAAACCACAACAAAGCTTCAGCTAAAGTGATTCGTATATCCATGACTTATGACAAGCTTCAAGGACCTACCTATCAAGAAGTACAGAAGTATGTGAGTGACACAGCAACGCAACGTGCACACTATAATAAAGTAACAGGCAATACGGGATATATTTCAGACGATAAATATTCCTATCAATTTACAACAGAACATCCAAAAGATAAAACTTTAAAATTATATCGTATAGACATAGAAGCTTAATTGCTGTAATGATGCATAAGAAAGAGAATTCATATGTATCTGCTATATGGCTTTGCACATTGATTGGTTTTTCTAAAACCCGAATGAACAGTTCTCAACTTGGAATTCTGTACAATTTGAAAAGCAATTGGAGTGTTATGATTTGTTGAGTGTGCGGAGTATGCGCTTGCCTTTTTGTGGGAGAGCAATGTAAGATGGAGGCTTTTGATGAGAGAGAATGATCGTGAATTATTGAAACGTGTAGAAGCATATTTATCAGATCAAGGTGTTTCACCGAATGCGATTAGTGACATCAAGGAAAGTTTACGGAGAGACATTCAAAAATCCGAGCAAAAAAATATCGACTATACAACTTATAGACAAAAATCCACAGCTGAAATTCTTTTGACGATACAAAAGAACTTATTTATTATGCACTTTAATCCGGTCGTATTTTTTGTAATTAATTTTATTATGATTGCTTATTTATACAGTAAACAACTCGTGCCTTTTGGCGCTGTTACAGGTTTGTTTATCTTATATGTATTCGTTATTTTGCCCATCTCTATACTGGTTTATTATAGAGTGCGGAATAAAAATTATCTTTATCACAACCAATCGGAACGTTATTTAGGTGTGTTGCTTGCAGTTGGTGCATTTGTATTGATGCTTATGCACACGTTTGATGTTACGTTAGGAATTCATGTTGTGACACACTATGCTCACATGGCTGTTGCAATAGCAGGACTTATCATTACAATGTATGGATTGTATCGTCAACATTATGAGCATACGGGTATTGGATTACTATTGCTTCAGAAAACTATTGATATTATTGTTCCAGACGCACAGATTGCACAATATTTGTCTATCACATTATGGATTATGTTACTCGTGATGATTATTATTTATACGATTGATTTATCATCAAACAAAGAGCGCCGCTGAACAGAAGAAGAACGTCATATATTGAAAAATTATTTTTCAATATATGACGTTCTTTTAATGTGGTTTAATGTTTGATTCTTTAATCTTTGTATTCACTTGATCTAGAAGTGTATCAATCTTTTGACGTTGGTTATCATCAACTAAGATTAGGACAGTACGTTCGTCTTGTTCGTTACGTCGTTTATTAAAGTAACCATCTTGAGAAAGGTTCTTTACTGCCTTCACCACTTGTGGTTGCTTATAGTTGAGATTGTTAATAATGTCTTTTAAAAAGTATTCAGGTTCAACAGTATGACTTAAATGCGTAAGAACTGCAAATTCTTCAAAAGTCATATGAAATTCTTTTTTAATCATCGTTTTCAATTTATCAGCATAAGTTACCATAGATAAAAGTTCAAAACAATTTTTAATTTTTGATACAGTCATTGCAATAGCCTCCTAAATAATACATCGATAAAAACTGCTTCACTTATACAATCGAGTGCGTGCATAACATGTAGTGTGTTGTAGGTAATATCTGTCTCCCTTGACTTAGGTGGCTAAAGATTCAAAGTCTTCGTCCCTTACATTACTTCAACAATTTAACGTGCGAATGTAACAGTGCACAAAGAGATACATCTACTACATATTATAGCAAATTCATTTTGCTCATATTCATCATGTAAGTTAAACCTACAAGATGATAGATGATGTCCGGTAAAAATATCTGTTATTTTGAGTATTGTAAATGAATGTAAAAATAATGTGCTTAGTAATGAAAGAGGTGTTGCTCTGAAAGAAGTTAGATGAAAGGTCTATATAACAAATTTGGATGCAGTCAAACTGTTATATTCATACAAGCATATTTGTGTGTGTGATTGCAATAACAATAAGAAACAGCAAAGTATAAATACATTACTTGATTTTTAATACTGTTTCGTTAGGATTTCGGACAATTTTCTCACCAGCAAATATCCCACTTTTAATTGTAAGTTGCTTATTCATTTTATCATAATCTATTATACGTTTAACATATTTCCCATTTTTATGAATTACAACATAATTTTTATGGAATAAAATATCAGAAGGCAATATCATTTTTGGTTCACCTAAATGAACGATAAATTGCGTGCCGATTGGATACTTTTTATTTAGTTTAATACGCACTTGATAGTGTGGGATTTGATGGTTTGAAATGGAAGTGTTAGAAGGGGCTAATACAGTTGTAATGTGACCTTGCGCCAATTTATGAGTCGCTTTTTGTTCCAATTTGACGGTGCGATTTTTGCCTAATTTTGAATACAGATTTTCAGGTAAATCTAACAAAATAGATTGCGTTTTTGATTGTATTTCTAATATTATAGCATCTTTTTTAGTTGGTACAATTTCATGCAAACGCACGATTCCTTGAACAGGTGTTTGTATCGTTGTATACAGTTTTGTCTTAAGTTTTACAAGTTCATGTAAACTTGTATAAGCTTGTTGCGTATTTGTAACTTGTTTTGTAATTGCAGATAAAGCATTGATTTCTGGGACTTTGAGTGGATTATAGTATGTGAGAAGCGGAGATTCTTTAGAAAGTGACTGCCCATCTTTGACGAGTAATTCTTGTATTTGTCCAAATTCTGGTTGATATCGCACTGGATAGTAATAGTCTGATTGCACAATACCTGTTGTTTGGTAAGGTGGCGTGAGCCGAGCTTCTATGATTTGTATAGGTGCCCGTGTCATATGCTGTATGATAAGAATAGTAGTACATATCATTGTACACGCAGTAAGGATACAAAAGGACACAAGGATACGCTTAATTTTTTTAGTCATAATAAACACCTCATTTTTTGTAAGTTAGATTCATTATACAAATCCCTCTTTAATAAGCAAGTTGTATTAAATCAATAATGGCAAAGAATAAATGAGGATATTTTGAATATTAATGTTAAGTATTCTAAAGGGTACTATGTAAATTGAATGAGTATAACAGCAAGTATGATGATCATCAGGCCCCAAAGACGCTGTTGACTGATTTTACGTGCTGGGATACCGAGCAAACCAAAATGATCAATGATAAGACTTGTCATAATCTGTCCAATCATGACAGCAACTAATGTGTAAGTGACGCCGATTTGTGATGTCAGTACAATAATTGTTGTAACAAATATCACGCCTAAGGCACCGCCAATAAACATCCACCATTTAAGTGGACCATATAACTCATGCGTGTGCTTAATGCGAAATCGACGATGAAAAATAGTTGTAATGACTAAGAGCGTAAGTGTTCCCACTGAGAATGAAATCAATGATGCAAAAATAGGAGATCCTACTGTTTGCCCAAGTGTACTATTTGTGGCTGCTTGTATAGGTGGAGCACAACCAAAAATCAATCCAACGATTATCCATAATACGATTGAACTGTCTGACTGTTTAAACATGGCATGGCGTCGTTGCATATTCATTAAAATAATACCTAAAAGAAGTAATAACAAGCCAATAGCTTTCACTATTGTAAAAGGCTGGGGTGTAATATAAAACCAGCCAAATGTATCAATTAAGCATCCCATAAATAGTTGCCCTGTGATGGTTGTGATGACAGTTAATGACGCACCAATCTTTGGTAATAATAATAAATTCCCAGTTAAAAATAAGACACCCATCACGCCACCGATAAACCATGTTTCATCAATGCGTACTGTTGCCCAATAGCTATGTGTGAACGGATATGGATATAAAAGTGCAGTCAAAAAAATTAGGCATAGAGTTCCAACAAAAAAAGATATAGTCGAAGCATAGAATGTTGACTGTGTATAGTAGCTGAGTCTTGTGTTGATAGAAGTTTGGAATGGAACAACAGCGCCAGCAAGGAGTCCTAGTAAAACCAATGATAGTAACATGCCGATACATCCTTTTAATGAATTTCTCAATTATAATTATTATACAATTATTTCAAAAATATGTAACAAATTTTTGACTTGTAAGATATGATAGGTATTGATATGCTTTGACAAGTATAAAGAATAGTAGCACACCTTAGAATTGTCCCTAAAAATGATCATGGAATAAGGGGCTTATGTCCGAACTCCATAAGTGTGGTGATATGAATGGCAAGACATGAAGTAGTACGTGTATTAGACGATCAAATGTTTTTTGTAAATGTAAAAAGTGCGACCGAACTAGGTGTCGGACAATATGTGGAAGTATTAAATACTTCAAAATCGTATAAAACTTTGGCGAGAGTTCTTGAAGTTTATGATAAATATGCGATTTGTGAAAAGCTAGGTAGACGAAAGGTTTTTTATGGAGACGAAGTACGGTTTAGACCTCGTTATGATTAATTAAAGAAAAGCGCAGCGGAGCACAAAAATGTGCTTCACTGCGCTTTTTCAGTTAGAAGAGTATGGTGATTGTTTTATCGATTAATTGTGCGGTTTTTGCATGTGTTACTTGCAGGGCGGGGGTGGTTAGGATGTTAAGTTTAACAAGGTTTTCTGCTTGTGCCACTGCGAGTTCTTTGTCGATGTTTAGTTTAATGTTTGGCAATGTCAATCGAACGGGTTTTTGTTGCAATGTGTCGAATGTGATATCGAGTGTTTTACTGTTCATAAAAAGAATCTCCTTTACATTGAAATAATTGATGTCTTTACAACTTCAACTTGGTCATAATGTTCTCCAGTTAAAGTTTCAATAATTGTGGCAAAACGGCGTAAATCATCATTCGTCGCATCCGGATTGAGTTGATTGATTTTACGTGTGGACTTGCTTGTCTTGCCTTCTGGCGTAATGATATTTTGCGTCAAGATAAGAGCAACTTGTTTTGTATTCATAACTTTGACCTCCTTTCAACTTATATATCGAGATGACTATGAAAAAAGGACACAAAAATTTGTGAAAATGGCATAATATTTTGTAACCGAATACATACTTGATATATAAGTATCGACAGTTTTTTAGGGTGAAACAATCGCACAGACTTATAAAAAATATAAGAATAAATTCTTTAATGTTACATAAATATATTATATGATTATATAAGGAACATATAAGTGGGGTGAATATGTTGAAATGTGTGGATCCGATTACGAATTATGAAGATATACAGAAAATGTATATCCTTTTAAAATCACAGTCGCAGAGAGATTATTTACTGTTTAAGTTTGCCATTCATACAGGTATTAAGTTGAATGAACTACTCAATTTGACTGTTTTAGATGTGATGCAAGATCAAAATGAAGTGATTATGCATTGGGAAGCATGTTGCTCTCAAGAAATACATGTCGTATTACCAGAAATATTGCGACAAGAAATAAAACATTACATTGAAGCGGAGAAGCTAACCTCTCAAGATTTATTATTTCAATCTAAAAGAACAAAGAAAGGCTTGAGCCGTCAGCAAGCATATCGCATTGTTCATGCTGCTGCTCAAGAAGTAGACATTCCCCATGTAGGATTGACAACGTTACGAAAAACATTTGCTTATCATACATATCGTTCAGGTGTCTCTGTCTCAATTATCCAAAAATATTTGGGGCATCAAACTGCACAGGAAACGAGAAAATTTATCGGTGTACCTAAAGAGGGCGCACATACGATGATTGCACTTAATCTATAAAGAAAAAGGAGGCAGGTTTATGTTGATTGGTTTACTCATCACGTTATTAATCGTGATGCTACTTTTAATAGTGATGATGAAATGGGAAACGAAGCAATTACCAGGATATATTGCATTGCTTGCTCCAATAATTGCTTCAGGTGTGTTTCTATATCACATTCCCAAAGTATGGAATGAGCATTATGTCACTGAAATATATCAGTGGCTACCAACGTATGATATTAACTTAGTATTACGGTTAGATGGTTTGAGTTTGTTCTTCGGACTACTTATCTCTCTGATTGGTGTGGCTGTATTCTTCTATGCGACACAGTATCTATCTTATGAACACGATGATTTACCTCGATTTTTTACCTATCTTATTTTATTTATGTTTAGTATGATCGGAATTGTTTTATCTAACAATACAATCATATTGTATGTTTTTTGGGAGTTAACAAGTGTTTCATCATTTTTACTTATCAGTTATTGGTATGACCGTTCAGAAAGTCAAAATGGTGCGATGACATCATTTATGGTTACAGTGCTTGGTGGTCTAGCCATGTTTGTCGGTTTTATGATGTTATATGTGGTGACAGGAACGAATACAATAACAAAACAAATCGCAATGCGTGAAGAAATTGCATCGCATTCACTCTTTATCCCAATTATTGTTCTATTGTTGCTAGGCGCTTTCACAAAGTCAGCGCAATTTCCATTTCATTTTTGGTTGCCGAAAGCGATGGCAGCACCGACGCCAGTCAGTGCTTATCTACATTCAGCAACGATGGTTAAGGCGGGTATCTTCTTGTTAATGCGCTTTACACCGATATTAGGGTATAGCGATTTTTATACGTATAGTGTGACATTTGTTGGTTTGATTACGATGATTTACGGCTCATATACAGCGATACGTCAAAGTGATTTAAAAGGAATTCTAGCTTATTCTACAATAAGTCAGCTCGGTATGATTATGTCGATGGTCGGTCTTGGTGGCGGTATCGCTAAAGCGACTGATAGTGCAATGCTTGAAATGTATGCTTATATCATGTTTGCTGCTATCTTTCATTTGTTTAACCATGCTTTGTTTAAAGCGACACTCTTTATGGGTGTTGGTTTGATTGATCATGAAATGGGGACACGTGATATTCGTTATTTAGGTGGGTTACGACGCTATTTACCATTGACGATGGTTGCAATGTTTGCCGCGTCTTTATCAATGGCAGGTGTCCCACTGCTAAACGGTTTTATTAGTAAGGAAATGTTTTTTGAAGGTTTGATTCATGCGAGCGAACTGAGTGCATTCAATCGTATTTTAACGGCTGTCATTATTGCCATTGGCTTTATTGCGAGCATTTTTACATTTATCTATGCGTTAAATATGATCAAAGTAACTTTCTTTGGAGAAGCGCAAGGCAAACAACATGTTCACGAACCGAAATGGTTTATCTTGCCAGCTGCAATTTTGGCGCTTACTTTACCGATTGTGTTCTTTGTACCAGACTGGATAGGGACGAAGCTGATTCAACCAGCATTCTCTAGCGTTGTTGCCAATGTAGAAACTGCCGAAATGGCACCACATCTTGCAGTGTGGCATGGCTTTAATATCCCGCTGATGATGAGTCTTGCGGTGATTGTAATTGGGACATTTGTTGTATTACGAGTTGATTTAAAACAATATTTAGTGACAAAACCTGAAAAGTGGACGATTCCTAAAATGTTAGAACGTTCAGGCCATTCGGTAGAATCGTATTCAGGCTGGGGTTTACGTGCATTGATGAATAATCGATTGAACTATTATATTGTAGTGACATTTATTTTTTATTTTGCAATTAATTTATATGGATTATATCGTGTCGGTGTGCCAGAATTGTACCGCATTGAAGTGACCGACTATCATCTTTTCCATGTATTATTACTTTTGACAATTATTCTGATAGGGATCGCATTGATTTTTATTCGTCAGCGATTAACGATGGTTATTTTGACAGGAGGTATTGGATATGCTGTTGCATTGTTCTTTATCTTGATGCGTGCGCCAGACTTAGCGTTGACACAACTTGTGACAGAGACGATTACGACGGTGCTCTTTATCGTTAGTTTCTCGCGACTTCCAAATATTCCACGTGGACAATTCAATTTGAAACGTGAATCTGTAAAAATTACGATATCATTGATGACAGCCATTACAGTAGTTGGCCTTGTTTTTATAATCCAACAGGCAGATGCGTTAGAAACGATCTCTGTTTATTATCATGACGCCTATGAAAAGTCTGGTGGTAAAAATATTGTCAATGCAATTCTTGGTGACTTCCGTGCACTTGATACGATGGCAGAAGGAATTGTGCTTGTGATTGCAGGTTTCGGTATTTATACATTACTAAACTATAAAGATAGGAGAGGTCAAGATGAAAGAGAATGATTTAGTATTAAAGACTGTGACACATGTTGTCGTCTTTATCATTTTAACGTTTGGCTTCTACCTGTTTTTTGCCGGCCATAATAATCCGGGTGGTGGCTTTATTGCTGGATTAGTACTCAGTTCGGCATTTATCTTAATGTTTTTAGCTTATGATGTGGCACAAGTATTGGAGGCACTACCGATTGATTTTCGACTGATCAGTCTTGTCGGAGCACTAACATCAATAGGGACAGCGGTAGCACCGGTCTTCTTCGGAAAAAATGTACTATATCAACATGATTGGTATGTAGATTTTCCTTATTTTGGAGAAGTACACTTGTCGACAATCACACTGTTTGAATTTGGTATTTTACTTATCGTTGTCGGGACAGTAGTGACAACAATCTTATCATTGAGCGGAGGGCGATCATGAATATTATCTTACTTATCGTTATAGGCTTTTTAGTATTCATTGGCACTTATATGGTGCTCTCCCGCAACTTGATACGGATTGTGATTGGTATAGCGATTTATACGTATGCCGGCAATATCATCATTATGAGTATGGGTGAATATACAGTTGATAAAAAGGAACCATTGATTGTATCGGGATATGAGAATTATGTAGATCCATTATTACAAGCAATCGTGTTAACAGCGATTGTCATTGGCTTTGCGATTACTGCCTTTTTACTTGTACTCGTGTATCGTACTTTTAAAGTAACGAAAGAACATGAAATTGATGTGTTAACGCGAGGTGAAGATGATGAATGATAACTTACTAGCTTTACCGCTCCTGATACCACTTGTCGGAGCATTATTAGTCGGCTTATTTAATAAACAACTGAAGTTAGCGCGTCGTTTTTCACTGTTTGTGTTATTTTCTGGATTTGTCGTGTCATTGTATATGTTAATTTATGTGATGCGCCATCAACCAATCGTGCTAGATTTCTCAGGATGGCCAGCGCCATTTGGTATCCAATATGTCGGAGATGCTTTAAGTTTACTTCTTGTGACGACAACATTTTTCGTTGTCTGGTCGATTGTAATGTTTGGATTTGGGCGTGGAGAAAAACGTGCGAGTCGTTATTACTTACCGACATTTATTCTGTTCTTAACAACAGGTGTTATCGGTTCATTTTTAACATCTGACGTGTTCCATCTGTATGTGATGTTTGAAATTATGCTACTCGCATCATTTGTATTAGTGACACTAGGCCAATCTGTTGAACAATTACGTGCCAGCATTATTTATGTCGTATTGAATGTGATTGGTTCATGGATCTTTCTTGTAGGTATCAGTCTGTTGTATCGACAAGTGGGGACATTGAACTTCACTCATATTGCGATACGCATTCAAGAGATGGACGATCCAACTGCAATCCACCTTGTTGCTATGTCATTCATTGTAGCATTTGGTTCAAAAGCAGCATTGGTATTGTTTATGTGGTTACCAAAAGCATATGCTGTGTTGAACACAGAACTTGCAGCATTGTTCGCATCATTGATGACAAAAGTAGGTGCATACGCACTGATTCGATTCTTCACGCTGATCTTTAATCAAAGTGGCAATATTGTTGAACCCTTACTTGTCTTTATGTCCTGTGTAACGATGGTGATTGGTGCAGTCGGCACAATTGCATATAAAGATATTAAGAAAATAGCGGCTTACCAAGTTATCTTGTCGATTGGTTTCGTCATATTCGGTTTAGGAACCAATACAGTAGAAGGTATTAACGGTGCAATTTTTTATCTGATGAATGACATGGTTGTGAAGGCATTATTATTCTTAGTCATTGGAATTATTGTTTACACGACAGGATATCGTCAGTATCGTCATCTTAAAGGACTTGCGAAGAAAGAGCCATGGCTTGGTATTGCATTTGTCGTTGTCACTTTAGCAATTGGTGGCGTACCACCATTCAGTGGATTTCCCGGGAAATTATTAATTTTTCTAGGTGCTGTGGAGCATCAGCATTATATTGGATTATCATTGATGATTATTACAAGTTTAATTGCGATGTTTAGTCTTTTCCGTGTCTTCTTCCATATGTATACAGGTAATGAAGTGAAAGGCGCAGTGATTGAATACAAACCAATCAAACCTGTTCGTAAACATATCATCTTATTTTTAACAACTGTGACTTTATTGTTGGGCTTGATGGCACCAGCAATTATCCAAGTGACAGACTTAGCGACAAAGATGAATATGGATGTACAAATGTATGAAGAAATGGTTAATCCAGACTTGCGAGGGGGTCATTAAATGAGACAAGTTGGTTTGAATATGATGATCGCTATCTTATGGGTGCTATTTCAAGATGAAGATGCCTTTCGCTTTCCTACATTTTTCTTCGGCTATCTCATTGGATTAATTGTCATCTATTTGTTGCATAAGTTTTTCGGACAAGAATTTTATCCGAAAAAAATCTGGGTATCGTTTAAGTTTTTAATGATTTATTTATATCAATTATTCACATCGACCTTTTCAATTGCGAATTATGTTTTATTTCGTACGAATAAAATGGCGCCTGGTCTAGTACGCTATGAAACAAAACTAGAATCAGATTGGGCGATTACTTTCTTGACGATTATGATTATTATTACGCCGGGATCAACGATCATTAGAGTTAATCGAGATCCAAACATATTTTTAATTCATGCCATTGATTTAACAGATAAAGAGCGTAAAAGCTTATTGAAGAGTATTAAACAATATGAAGCACTTATTTTGGAGGTGACGAAATGATTTCAGCATGGACAGAGTTTTTCTTATCATCTGCACTCGTTTTATTTGCAGTATCATTAGTTGTAGCATTGTTTCGTCTCATTAAAGGTCCTACAACTGCAGACAGAGTTGTTGCCTTCGATGCAATTAGTGCAATTGTCATGTGTATTGTAGGGGTACTCAGCGTGTTATTCGGGACAGTCTCTTTCTTAGACTCAGTTCTTTTAATCGCGATTATTTCGTTCTTAAGTTCCATAACGATTTCTCGCTTTATCGAAGGGGGGAATGTGTTCAATGGCAACAATAAACGAAATTTTTAAGTTAGTTGCAGCGATTATGGTATTTGCAGGGAGTTTGATTGCCTTGATTAGTGCTATTGGTGTTGTGCGATTCAGAGACGTTTTTTTACGTATTCACGCAGCAACAAAAGCATCGACGGCAGCAGTGTTGTTAACGCTTGTAGGGGTTTTTATTTATTTTATCTTTGCTCAAGGCTATGTCGGTGTTCGAACCCTGCTCGCACTTGTATTCATTAATATCACATCTCCCGTCGGTGGACATCTCGTGTCACGTGCTGCCTATCGTACAGGAGCATATATGTATCAAAAAGATGCGAATTCAGGAGATGCAGACTTGAACGAAGATGATATTGATGAAGAAAAGAAACGTCAAATACGTATTGAAAAACGTGCGAAACGCCGTAAAAAGGTTTATTCTCGATTGGATAAATAATGAGATGGTATTTAAACAGTTCACGCTATTTTGAAGTGGACTGTTTTTTACAAATAAAAGAAGCACATGTCATATTGCAGTTCAGGGACATGTGCTTCTTTCACGTTATTCGTTATTTTTAACCATACTTTGATGGATTGTATCGATATTACTTTCCATCATTTTATAGTATGAATCGCCATCAGTACCTTTCTTACCGATAGAGTCAGTATAAACAGTACCAAAGATTTTGGCATTTGTTTCTTCTCCGAGACTCTTCATACTCTTATCGCTGACACTTGTTTCAAGAAGTAAATTTTTGATGTGGTGTTGTTTCACAAAATCAATTGCTTGTTTCATTTGTTGAGGCGTTCCTTGACTCTCCGTGTTAATTTCCCAAATGTAACCAGGCGTAATGTCATATTGTTGTGCGAAGTATTTGAACGCACCTTCACTCGTAATCATTGCACGTTGCTCTTTAGGAATATCATTGAATTTGTCTTGACTCTTGTCACTAAGCGCTTCTAATTTCTTAATGTAGGCATCACCATGTTTCATATAGTGATCCTTATGTTTATCATCTGCTTTGATAAGTGCTTGTTGAATGTTTTTAGCGTATTGAACGCCGTTTTTAATGCTGAGCCAAGCGTGTGGGTCAATCATATCTTCTGATTTGTTACCTTGCTTCAAATAGATAGGTTTGACTGATTTAGAAGCGCGGACGACAGATTGATCATCAAGTGATTTGTCAGCTTGTTTTAACGCTTTTTCAAACCAGCCGTTTCCACTTTCTAAATTAAAACCGTTGTACACGACAACATCAGCATCTGTTAGAGCTTGAATATCTTTCGGTTTTACTTCATATTCATGTGGGTCTTGACCGATTGGGACAATGCTGTGGACTTCCGCTTTGTCTCCCGCTACATTTTTAACCATATCAGCTAGAATAGAATTTGTTGCGACCACCTTCACTTTATCATGAGATGATTGGTTGTTAAAGCTACATGCAGTTAATACAAGTGCGATAATGCATAGTGTAAGTATTCGTTTAATCATGTTGTTTGATACGCTCCTTTGTGATTAGATTGAATGAATTTTGCTATGATGAATGTGGCTACATATAGCAATGTTGCGATTAGTACAATAACAGCACCACTTGGTAAGTTGAATATGAAGCTTAAGTAAATACCAACTGTGGCACTGATGACACTGAATAAACAAGACGTCATCATCATTGTTGAAAGCTTATTTGTGATGAGATAAGCGGTTGATGCAGGTGTGACAAGTAATGCAACGACGAGAATCACACCGACTGTTTGTACGCTTGCTACAATCACAAGTGCCAATAGCAGCATCACGAAGTAGTGAAGCATTGTTGTATTCAACCCACTCATACGACTAAAAACAGGGTCGAGGGTTGAAACTTTCAATGGTCGATACAGGATAACAATCAGTGAAACTACAATGATGCTGACAAATAAAGTTGTGTAGAATGCCGATTGTGTAATCGCTAAAATGTTACCAAATAAAATATGATACAGATCTGTTGCGCTATGGATGACGCTGATCAGAATAATCCCTGATGCTAAAAATGCTGTGAAAGTAATTCCGATGGCAGCATCTTTTTTTGTTTTAGAACGATCAGAGATATAACCAATTAAAACACTGCTCAACATTCCAGTGATAAGTGCTCCGAAGAACATTGGAATATTGAATAGAAAAGACAATGCAACACCTGGCAACACGGCATGACTCATCGCATCACCCATGAGGGATAAACCACGAAGGATGATGATGCAACCGACTACACCACATACGATGCCGACGAGTATAGCGGTCAACATGGCACGTGATAAAAACTGATACTCAAAGAGATGTTGGACGAACGACATGATGTGTGGACTCCTTTCTATGTTGTGTGCGTTTATCTGAGTCTATCAGCGGTTGTTGGTTTAAAAATACAGATTCGATATGCTCAGGTTTCAAAGCTTCTGTACTTTTACCGAAAAATTGTACAGATTGATTTAATAGTAAAATGCGATCAAAGTATTGCATCGCTGTCGCTAAATCATGATGAACAATGAGAATCAGCTTTCCCTGTGCTTTTAGTGTTTCTAATTTTTCTAAAATAATCGCTTCACTTTTAAAATCAATGCCAACAAAAGGTTCGTCTAAAAGATATATTTGACTCTCAGACATGAGTGCACGTGCAATAAATACCCGCTGTAACTGTCCACCACTTAAAGCGTTGAGTGGACGCTTTCGCAATTCATAGAGAGAGAGTTCATGTAGAAGGGTATCTCGTCGTTGTTTCATCTCTTTAGGTATTCGTTTAAACCAGCCAGCATCATGATAACAGCCTGATAACACCAAATCTTCTACATTAATAGGGAATTCCAAATCAAGTTGAGACTTTTGTGGAATATAAGTGATATCTGTTAAACACTGTTTAATCGGTTGTTGATTAAGTGTGATTGTACCGTCGGCTGGAAGCTCCCCAATGATAGATTTGATAAGCGATGACTTTCCGCTACCATTCGGTCCCATGATGCCTATCAATTCTCCACGAAGCGGGAGTTGTAATGTAATATTTTTCAAGATATGTTTACGACCTAAATACAAGTCTAATCCATTTATCGAAAGCATTTTTCCACCTTCTTAATAAAACTTTAGGTTTACCTAACTAATTAATATTATATACTGAAGATTTCTAATGTCAATCTATTTCATGATACAATATAGATAATATATACAAGAGGTGAAGGTATGTTATCGGAAGAAAAGGAAGACTATCTCAAAGCAATATTGGCTCATGATGGTGTGAAAACATACGTATCAAACAAAACACTTTCACAGTTTTTGAACATTAAACCTCCATCAGTGAGTGAGATGCTAGGACGATTGGAAAAAGGGGGATATGTTGAAATCATACCGTATAAAGGTGTGAAGTTATCGCCGCTTGGTCTGCGTTTTACATTAGATGTCATTAAGCGTCATCGTTTGATCGAATTATTTTTAATAGAAGTGTTAGGGTATACATGGGAAGAAGTACATGCAGAAGCAGAAGTCTTAGAACACCGTGTGTCTCCATTATTTGTTGATCGATTAGATGCGTTATTAAACTATCCAGAAACATGTCCACATGGCGGTGTTATCCCTAGAGATGATTCATTTGAAGAGTATTACCGTACATCATTATTAGAATATGATGAAGGAGATACTGTAGTTATTCGACGTGTACGAGATAAGACAGACTTACTTGTCTATTTATCAAGTAAAGGGATGTCTATCGGGGATACTGTGACAATCAAGTGCAAAGATGAGACAAATCAATTGTTAGAAATGCAAACGAATGAAGAAGCAGTTATTTTGAGCTATTCCAATGCAATGGTAATCTTTGGAGAAAGAGCATAATATAAAATGCGTACATAAGACACTGAGTATTGCTCAATGTCTTATGTACGCATTTTTATGTTCAGCTTATGAGTGAAATTAATGAAAATGTATATGGCCTCGAAAAGAGTTGATCAAACAAAAAATAGAGCGTCGCACTGTTTAAAATAATCCAAAGCATCGAAAAGACGATAGTCGGGACATGTGTTATATTTCGCAATGCCGTTCCATCCCAGTTGGGTTGTGGACGTGTAAATGTCAGTTGTGCGATTGTAATGGTTGACTGTATGACTTCTCCGAGTAAAGTACCGAGTAACCAATGGTAAACAAAGAAATAAATTACGGAATAGTTATGTAGATTTTCGGACTGCAAGCCTAAATATATGATTAGACATAACAGTGCAATGATAATCATCGGTGCCATTTTTCTCGATGTGATAAAAGTAAAATATAGAAAGATACCAACATACAATAAAATAAAAATAACACCTTGTCCTTTACTTTGCATGATCAGGCCAATGCTGAGCATCAACGGTGGCATAATATAGCCGCCAATGGTTGTGAATATTTGACCGAGACGGTGTTCACTCTGAGTAATTGCATAGCCTTGTTGTCCCGTTTGTTGACGTTCTTTTCGTGTCATCACAACGACGAAGTCTACAACACGACCACCACTCAAACGATTAAAGAATACGTGACCGAATTCGTGTGTGAGTACAGGAATGTAATTGAGTGCGATGCTAAGCATGGACAGGATAGGATGTCTACGATAATAATAACTTACCAAATAGATACCAGTAATCATCCAGAGTAGTATGCTCGATATAGGGATAGGTGAAATGAGCCATGTCTGTTCACTCATATGTCGTATTCCTTTCTAAATAATTGATTCATTACATAAAGTATATCGCTAAGCAAGTTACTTTGGTACCGACTTAGGACTTATATTGAGAAAAATATTTAATGTTTATGCTAGGCTGTTGTCAGTAAGCTTGAGTCATGGTATGAATGCTTTGTTGTATAAATTATGTAAAAGTATAGCATAGAAAGACCTTACTTTCTTATTTAATCAGTGTGAAGGTGAATTTTCTATCATTAGATGGTAAAGTGAAGTTAATATGAAAGAAAATAAGAGAGAGGAGGGCTGTTGATGAATATGTCAACACCTTCAACTAAGCAACCAACATCTACATATCAACCTTATAAGCCGGGGGCACAAGTGAATATTTTAGGAGTTCCGTTTGATCCTGTGACAATGTCAGACATGAAACAAGTCATCTTAACATACAGTCGCACACGAACAACGCATAATTTATTTATTGTGACAGCTAATCCTGAAATTGTACACTATGCAGCTGAAACACCGTCATACAACAGCTTGATTTGTAACGCCGATTACATCATTCCTGATGGGACAGGTGTTGTAAAAGCAGCCAAATTATTAGGCACACCTTTGCCAGAACGTGTACCTGGTATAGAAGTGATGGAAAGGTGCTTGGAAATTGCGCAACAGGAAGGATTGCGTGTGTTCTTGCTGGGTGCGACAGATGAAGTGGTAAAGAGAGCAGTGCAAAATATTCAAAATAAATATCCTAAAAGTGAAGTAAAGGGCCATCATGGATTTGCATCTTTAGATGATACTGCCGTAGTAGATGAAATACGTGCATTTCAGCCCGACTTTATTTTTGTAGGGATGGGTTACCCGAAACAAGAACAATGGATTCAACAGCATCGCAATCATTTTGAACATACGTTAATGATGGGGGTAGGTGGATCGATTGATGTTTTCAGTGGTACAGTGAAACGTGCACCACGTATATGGCGTAAACTCAACTTAGAATGGCTTTATCGCATTTTAAAAGATGTGAAACGAATCAAGCGTTCTCACAGAATTCCTAAGTTTGTTTGGGCAGTTTTAAAGCAAAAAATGAAGAAGTAAGCATATTTATATCAATAATCAGAAAAACGCTGTGATAACGACAATGATTATCACAGCGTTGAATATTATTTAATGATAAAGCGATTTTCATCAAGTTGTTGTCTAAATGCTTTTTGTTCCTGTGCAGATTTCTTTTTGAAGTCTTTGAGAAATGTCTCATATTGCGGTAGTACTTCATCTACTGTTCCTACTGCTTTAAGGCGACCAGCTTCAATCCATGCAATTTTATTACAAAAATCTCGCACTTGACTAAGATTGTGACTAACGAAGAAAATAGTTTTTTCAGCTTCTTTAAATTCATATATTTTATTCAAGCTTTTTTGAGTGAATGTTTGGTCACCGACTGACAAAGCTTCGTCAATAACGAGAATTTCAGGGTCAACAGTCACACTAATAGAGAACCCAAGTTTAGCGCGCATTCCACTTGAATACTTTTTAACAGGTTGATAAATAAATTCACCAAGTTCACTAAATTCAACAATTTTAGGTGTGAGTTCTTTAATTTGTTTTTTATTAAATCCCATACACAACATTTTGAATTCAATATTTTCCATTCCAGTTAAGTTGCCATTGAGACCAGCATTAATCGCAATGACGTTCACTTCACCATTGCGTGTGATATTCCCTTTAGTTGCTGAAAGTGATCCACCAATAATATTGCTAAGCGTGGATTTTCCAGAACCATTAATCCCAACAAGTCCGATAACATCACCCGCATACGCATTGAATGTAATATCATTTAGTGCGTAAAATGTTTTATTTTTATTTTTAGGTAATAAAGCATCTTTGATACGTTCTTTGTTGTTGCGATAGATGCGGTATTCTTTTGTAACGTGATCAATTTTAACGGTTGGATTCATGTTTTACAGTCCTTACTTTAAAATTTATATAAAAATTCGTGGTTTTACTTTCACATCGTTATGTATATAGATTATAATATATTACTAAGTGGATATTCAATTTGTGAGTAAGTCAGACACTTTATTTTTAGAAAATATGGCTTATCCTATATAGTAATACTGTATTTAAGTAATCAAAAGTTTATAAAGGTAAAATTTCATTTCAGTTTGTGATAACTTATTGCACCAATTTTTTACATAAGAAATGTTTTTTTCAATATAAAGAATACATGACGATGCGATGTTTGTACAGTTGTTCAAACAATGTAAGACATCTGCAATATCGTGCGTAGGAAACGAAAGCGTGGTAAATAATGAATTCTGTACTAGTAGTGTTAAAAGAACATTTAAAAAGTTTCTATTTAATTCAAAGGTTAGCTCAATTTCAGTTAAAAATTACGAATGATAGTAACTATCTGGGATTAGCATGGGAAATGATCAACCCAGTTATTCAAATTTTAGTATACTGGTTTGTTTTCGGTTTTGGTATCCGAAGTAATCAACCTATTGATGAGATTCCATTTATTTATTGGTTACTTGTCGGCATTAGTATGTGGTTCTTTATTAACCAAGGAGCGTTAGAAGGAACGAAGTCTATTACAATGAAATATAATCAAGTAGCTAAGATGAACTTTCCATTGTCGATAATACCGACTTATATCCTTACAAGTAAGTTATATGGGCATTTAGCATTAGTGGTTTCTATTATTATTTTGTGTGCTATATTTGGTATCATGCCATCTATTTATATTATTCAATTGTTAATTTATATTCCATTTGCATTTATGTTTACAATGTCTATTACATTATTGACATCGACATTAGCTGTACTTGTTCGTGATACGCAAATGGCGATGCAAGCAATTTTTAGAATACTTTTTTATGCATCACCTATTTTATGGGTGCCACAGCCGGGATCAATTCCTGAAAAATTGATGATGTTAAATCCAATTTATTTTATTGCAGAGAGTTATCGTGCAGCAATACTTTTTAAAGAATGGTACTTTATAACGCACTGGGAACTGGCACTGTATAATGTATGTGTTATATTGCTTTTCTTTATACTTGGGTCAATGTTGCATATACGTTATAGAGATCACTTTGCTGATTTTATGTAACATGATAAAGACGCCTTCAGTACAATAGTGTATTGAAGGCGATTTACTTATAAGACGGATAATCTAATGGAGTGACATATATGAGTCAGATAATAATAAAAAAATTATATTTAATATTAGTAAATGTGATTCAATGCTTGTGTAGTAGACAACGTGTACAAGACAACCATGTCGTCGTAATGATGACATTCAAAGAGGATTTGTTACCAGTTATTGAAAAACTGAGCAAAAAGGGATATCGAGTGACCGTATTTACGAAAGCGTCTCACTTTGAAGCATTGACACATCTTCAAAATGTTCAAATTGCATCCATTAATCGTCGCAATCTTTATCAACAAATTCGATCACTGCGTTCGGCAAAGGTTATTTTTATCGATACATACTATCATCTGTTCGGAGCGCTTAAAAAGCAATCAAAGCAGACAGTTATACAAACTTGGCATGCTGCTGGTGCATTGAAAAAGTTTGGGTTAGAAGATCATGCAGTGAATAGAGACAACAAAAGAGAAGTGGCACAACACCAAGCTGTTTATGATGCGACCGATAAGTATATAGTCGGATGTCCTCAAATGACAGTATGTTTTAAACAATCTTTCGGTGCAGAGAATCATCAATTTCTCAACTATGGTATTCCAAGATTAACGAATTATTTAGATGTTGATATTCTTGAAGAACAACACCAACTCAAAAAGAAATTAGAAATTCAAGGGAAAGTAGCAGTATATTTACCGACATATCGTGAAGAAGGTCAACTGAATCGTGTCATTGATCAAAAAGCTTTCAACAAAGCATTGCCGAATTATACACTACTAAGTCAATACCATCCAGCTGTTGAATCGCCACAGACTGAACAAGCGATAACGTTAAGTACACGTGAGTTGTTAATGATTGCAGATATAGTGATTACGGATTATAGTTCACTTGCTATTGAAGCAAGTTTATTTGGAAAACCTGCTATTTTCTATGTCTATGATGAAATGGCATATGAACAGGTGAGGGGACTTAATCGTTATTACTATGATATTCCAGAGCGATACAAAGTCTATCATGAAGCGGAATTATATCAACGTATTAGAGAAGAAAATCTGAAACCATTGTTTGAAGATTGGCATATATTTAATACAAAAGAAAGCTTAGAAAAATTGATGACTTATGTGGATGACGTGATTCAAGCATAAGGGTGAAGTTTGAGCAGTGAAAAGTGGTGTGCTATAATTTTTATCGATAAGAGAGACGAATAGATAGAAGGAGGCGCTGAAATGAAACGTGTTATTACATATGGAACATACGATTTATTGCACTATGGACACATTGAATTATTACGTCGTGCACGCGAATTAGGGGACTATTTAATTGTAGCGCTGTCTAGTGATGAATTTAATCGAATTAAAAGTAAAAAGTCTTATTATGATTATGAGCAACGCAAGATGATGTTAGAATCTATCCGTTATGTTGATCTAGTTATCCCTGAAAATGATTGGGAACAGAAGGTCAAAGACGTAGAAAAGTATGAAATCGATACATTTGTAATGGGGCATGATTGGGAAGGTGAATTTGACTTCTTAAAAGACAAATGTGAAGTGATTTATTTAAAACGAACAGAAGGTATTTCTACTACGCAAATTAAACGAGAGTTGTACGGTAAAGATGCCAAATAAAAAGAACGTTCTTGTCGAATCATCGATAAGAACGTTCTTTTTCTACTTACGAAAACGAAGCAGTACGTAGTAAATTGGAATGCTTAGCAATAGAACTAAAAAGAAAAGACCGAACAGAGTTAAGACAGGATGTGCAGACCAACTTGATTCTGCGATGGACTTAGAAGTATGAATCAAAGGGCGTTCTACTTTGACAGTTGGTGGACTGTAAGATGAAGTAATGAATGTTCGATCATAATCAATATGGACTTTGCCGTCTTTTACAACGAATTTGTAATCGGTGTTCATATTTTTAGGAACTACGTCGTAAAGGTCTTTAGTCACGTAGTATTTTGTTCCGTTGATCTCATGTTCGCCTTTTGTGAGTATTTGACGATATTCATATTGATTAAATAAATAGTTAATCATGCTGGCATTGATCATGTCACGTTGTTCTTCTCCGCCAATTCGATAGTAATCACCGACGCCCATAATGACACTGTGAATTCTAAATTGATCGCGCTTCGTTGTTACAGTACTGTTATAATCTGCCACATCACTTGACCCCGTTTTTAAACCATCTGTTCCTGGCACACTCATATCCGCACCTTCTAAAAGATTGTTGAAAGTGTAATACGTTACACCGTGTTGTGTTGGTGCTACTTGTTTCGTGAATGTTAAAATTTTTGGTGTATCATTCACAGCACGTTGAGCCAAAATAGCATAGTCGTGAGGGGAACTGACTGTTGCCGACTTAGAACGATAACGTTCGGGTGCATAATCTTGTAGCAGTCTGTTTTCAGCACCTGTTGGATTGACATAATGTGTATCATTCATACCAAAATCTTTAGCTGTATGGTTCATTAAATCAACAAAATCAGAAGTGTTATCAGACACTAAGTTAGCTAAAATGAGTGAAGATGCATTGCTTGAAGCGGATACAGTAATTTGTAAAAGTTCTGCCACTGTATACGTTTCGCCAGGATAAAGTTTTGTATTGCTTAATTCTGGCAATGTAGACATTCGATAGTGGTCGTCTGTAATCTTAACAGTATCTGTTAATTTAAATTTACCCTCATCGATTGCTTTTAATGTTAGATACATCGTCATCAACTTCGTCATGGATGCTGGATCCCATTGTTGTTGTCCTTCATAGTCATAGAGTACCTGTCCAGTATGACTGATACCAACATATCCCACAGGTTGAAATCGGCCATCCACAGAATAACCAGCTTGTTGTGCAATCTCGACAGGTGTCAATGTGTTTGCCTTCGCAAAAGGTGTTATACTAATTGTAGCGAAGAATACAACGATAATCGTGTATAATATCTTTTTCATATGAAACTCCCTTTTAGTGCGTTGAAAATGCAAAAATAACATATTTATATTAGCATAATTATGTTAGTAATTGTATTGTACTTTTATTTTGAACTTAGATTATTTTAATAAAAGATGTAATGATGATAGAAGTATGAGCGTTATGAAATGAAAATGAAGCGGTCAGACAACCTTCACACTGACGTGAGAGTGCGAGGTGTCTTGGGAGAAATTATGATGTAACGAGGTATAAAAATATGAAATCAAATAATCCATTAGTGTATTTATTGAAAAAAATCACATGGCCTGTTGGATTGATTATAACAGCAGTGGTGATTTCTTCATTAGGAAGTTTAAGTGGTCTCCTTGTTCCTTTATTCACAGGACAAATGGTTGATAAGTTTACACTGTCATCCATTAATCCGTGGTTTATAGGGGCATTGATTGTGGTCTTTTTATTAAATGCTCTTTTAAGTGGAATTGGATATTATTTACTCAATAAAATTGGAGAGAAGATGATCTATGCCATTCGCTCGGTTTTATGGCAACACATTATCCACTTGAAAATGCCTTTTTTTGATCAAAATGAGAGTGGCCAGTTGATGAGTCGATTAACAGATGATACGAAAGTTATCAACGACTTCATCTCACAAAAACTCCCTAATCTGCTCCCATCTGTTATTACTTTAATAGGTTCATTTGTTATGTTATTCATTCTCGATTGGCAAATGACATTAATGACCTTTATTACAATTCCATTATTTGTCATTGTGATGATACCACTTGGGAGAATCATGCAAAAAATATCAAAAAATACGCAAAGTGAAATTGCTGAATTCAGTGGTTTGCTTGGACGTGTATTGACTGAGATGCGCTTAGTAAAGGTGTCTAATACTGAAAAGTTAGAGTTAGAAAAAGCACATGAAAACTTATCAGAGATTTATCGTCTCGGTTTAAAACAAGCAAAAATTGCTGCGGTGATTCAACCGATATCGGGAATTATTATGCTCGCAACGATTGGTATTATTTTAGGTTTTGGTGGTTTGCGAATTGCGTCTGGCGCTATTTCTGCTGGTACACTTGTTGCAATGATCTTTTACGTTTTGAATTTATCTATGCCATTGATTAATTTATCGACATTGATTACAGATTATAAAAAGGCAGTAGGGGCAAGCAGCCGCATTGACGAAATACTGCATGAACCTTTGGAACGAATTACAGTACCTGATGTGAACAATAGTATTGTTACAGGTGACTTAGTGTTTGATCGTGTTGACTTTGGTTATGATGCGCAACCTGTACTACAAGACGTATCTTTGCGTATTAAACCTGGTGCAGTGACAGCGTTTGTTGGGCCATCTGGTTCAGGAAAAAGCACGATATTTAGTCTGATTGAAAGAATGTATGATGTTTCACATGGAGACATTACATATGGTGGCACATCTATTTACAATCTCTCATTAACTGATTGGCGTCGTAAAATAGGCTATGTCATGCAAAGTAATGCAATGATGAATGGATCGATTCGAGACAATATATTATATGGTATTGATTGTGAAGTCTCAGATGAAGAACTTATGCATTATGCACGTTTAGCGCATTGCCATGACTTTATTATGGCGTTTGATCAAGGGTATGATACGTTAGTTGGCGAACGTGGTTTGAAGTTGTCGGGTGGACAAAGGCAGCGAATAGATATTGCACGTAGTTTTGTGAAAAATCCAGACATATTGCTGTTGGATGAAGCAACTGCAAACCTTGACAGTGAGAGTGAACGTAAAATTCAAGAAGCTTTGGAAACACTCATGATGAATCGAACGACGATTGTGATTGCGCATCGTCTATCTACCATTAAAAAAGCAGAACAAATTATTTTCTTAGATCAAGGACGTGTCACAGGTGTGGGTCGTCATGAAACATTGATGAAAACACATGAAAAATATCAGCAGTTTGTAGAAACACAAAGTTTAACACAACAAAATCAATAAATAGTAAAACCCCCTTATGCGAGATTGCACGAGGGGGTTCATAGTTATTGCAGGTGTTTTGGAAGGCTCTCTGTTGGACATTGTTGATTGCTTTCACATGCGCTACATTTTCCCTGTTTTGAACGTTTGAAATAACGAACGAGTACAAAGATGGAATAGCCAACGATAAGTGCTAGAAGTATTAAGTTAATCAAAAGTGTCATTACATGATACCTCCTTATATGAAAAGCGAGCCAATTTGATAAATTGCCATTGAAATGACATACGCAATGACGAATGGATATGTTCCTGCAAAAAGTGTCCATTTCCATGAAGTCGTTTCTTTACGAATCGCAGCAACTGTTGCTAAGCATGGAACGTAAAGCAATATAAATACCATAAATGAATAGGCAGATAATGCTGTGAAATGAGTTGATACCATTGACACAAGTGCATCATCGTTTACAGCATAAATAATAGCCATTGCGCTGACGATGACTTCTTTAGCTAAGAAACCTGGTATGAGCGTTGCGGCTGCTTGCCATGAACTAAAGCCAAGTGGGATAAGAATCGGCGCAATTGCAGCACCAATCATGTGTAAAAAGCTTTCTTCAATTGGTACATCAATACCGTTTGGCCCTGCATAATTGAGTAACCAGATAATAACAGAACCAGCAAATATGAATGTTCCTGCTTTTTTCACGAAACCTTTTCCCTTTTCCCAAGTACTACGCCATAACGTTTTAAGTGATGGCAAACGGTATGGTGGGAGCTCTACGACGAAAATAGATGTGTCTTTTTTTAGTACTGTCTTCGATAAAATCCAGCTGACAATTAATGCTACAACAATCCCGAGTACATACAAGCTTAACACAACGAGTGCTTGATGTTGTGCAAAGAAAATCCCTACAAATAAAGCATACACAGGTAGTCGTGCGGAACATGACATAAATGGTGCAATCAAGATTGTAGTTAAGCGTTCTTTCTCTTCTTCGATACTGCGTGCTGCCATAATACCAGGTACGTTACAGCCAAAACCGATAATCATTGGAATGAAAGATTTTCCGTTAAGACCAAATCCTTCCATAATGCGATCCATAATCACAGCAATTCGAGCCATATAGCCGGAATCTTCTAATAGAGAAATAAAGAAGAATAAGACTAAAATTTGTGGAACGAAAACAAGGACACCACCGACACCAGCAATAATGCCATCTGTTACCATATCTTGCAATGCAGGATAAATACCGATATTTGTCATTGTTTGTTTGGCAAAGTCTGTGAGAGGTCCGCCAAAGAATTCATCCAGTCGATCGGACAGTGGTGTCCCAACCCATGTGAAAGTTGTCTGGAAAATCAGCCACATAATGCCTAAAAAGATTGGAATCCCGAGTATTTTATGTGTCAGTAATGCATCGACACGCTCTGTAACATGATGTTTGCGTGCATCAGGATATGAAACGACATCTGAGAGCACGCGCTGAATATAATCTTGTCGACATGTTTGTATTTGTTTTACGATGTCTGCTTCTGAAAGTGATGTTGTATCAGCAATTATTGCATCGAGTTTTTTACATAGTTCTAGACCAAGATAAGTTTTGACAGCTGGATTCCCGAGCAAATATTGAATTGCTAAAAAACGATAATGTTTATTCGCAAGTGTGAGCGTCTCAGGAAGATTGACAACAAGTGCATGAATAACGTTTTCAATCTCTTCACCATAATCAATGACTAGAGGGCGTCGTGTTGATACGTGGTGATCACTGAGTGCTTTGAGAACATCACTGCTCCCTTTTCCAGTGCGTGCAATCACCGGGATAATCGGTGTTCGCAGTTGAGTCATTAACTTTTGATGATCAATTCGAATACCACGTTTGCTCGCAACATCGACCATGTTTAAGCCGATGAGTAGGGGGGCTCCGAATTCCATCAGTTGAATCGTTAAGTTGAAGTTACGTTCAATTTGTGCAGCATCAATAATATTGACCATGCCGTCAAATTGTTCATTGAGTAAATACGTTGTAACAACCGTTTCATCTCTTGAAATAGGAACAAGATCATAAATGCCGGGTAAGTCAACTAAATGACCTGCCTGTTCTTTTAGTTTTCCAAGTTTTTTTTCTACGGTAACACCACTCCAGTTCCCGACATATTCATATGAACCTGTCAGTGCGTTGAAGAGTGAAGTTTTACCGACATTTGGGTTACCGAGAATACAATATGTGCTACTCATAATGATGCTCCAATCGAATGTTACAAGCGTCACAATTGCGGACGCAAATTTGTTGGCCATTAATATTCAATGTACAAGGCCCTTTGAAAAGTCCTTTTTGATGTATGGAGACTTTACTTCCTTCGATACAACCGAGTGCACGCAATCGATGTTTTAATTGCGCATTATTCATGTTTAAAGATTTTATACGATATTGTGTGCCGATTTCAGCGTTGGCTACATGAATCATACGATCACCTACTTTTTACATATGATGATAATCATTTTCAATTATAGAATACGTCTATTTTAAGTTTGATGCAATAAGTATTTGCATGTAAATATGTAAAATTATTGAAAAGTGAGAGCAAAATCATTGATTTTTCAAAAATAAAGAGAATCATGATTATTCCGAGCTTTATAGGTGGATTTCAGTGGTTTATTTCCATTCAATGATGCAGAAATGAAAATTTTCAAGGTAAAAAGATAGTTAGTTTTTTAATATAACTATTAAATAATTGTAGCGTTTACAAATTGTATTTTCACAATTTATACTGCATGGTATAATTGCTTTGATATAAATTCAAAGAAGGGTAAGAGGTATCGGTTTATGTTCTTATTAATTAATATCATAGGCTTACTTGTGTTTTTAGGCGTTGCTGTTATCTTCTCGCGTGACCGTAAAAACATCCAGTGGGGTTCTATCGGTGTTTTAATCGTATTAAACTTAATTTTAGCTTGGTTTTTCGTTTATTTTCCAGCGGGGACATTTGTCGTTGAAAAAGGGGCAGCTGCGATATCATGGTTAATAGATGCAGCTTTTTCAGGAATTGGTTTTGCATTTAATAGTTTTACGGAGACTGAACAAATGGATATGGCTGTTGCAGCACTTATGCCAATTTTATTAGTCGTTCCATTGTTTGATATTTTAATGTATTTAGGTATTTTGCCATGGATTATTCGTGGTATTGGTTGGGTGCTTGCTAAAATCACACGCCAACCGAAGTTTGAGTCGTTCTTCGGTATTGAAATGATGTTTTTAGGGAATACGGAAGCACTTGCGGTTTCAAGTGAACAATTGAAACGTATGAATGATGCACGTGTCTTAACTATTGCGATGATGTCAATGAGTTCTGTATCAGGTGCCATTGTAGGTGCATATGTAACAATGATTCCTGGAGAACTTGTACTAACAGCGATTCCGTTAAATATTGTTAATGCAATGATTGTTTCATCTATCTTAAATCCGATTAAGCTAGATCCAGAAGAAGATGTTGTCTATGACTTGCGTTCAAATGAAGCACGTCAACCATTCTTCTCATTTTTAGGAGATTCTGTATTAAATGCGGGGAAACTGGTCTTAATCATTATTGCGTTCGTAATCAGTTTCGTTGCACTTGCTGAACTAGCAGATCGCTTGATTCACCTGATTACAGGTGGTTTCGCATCACTTATGCACATCAAAGGTAGCTTTGGACTCGACCAAATTTTAGGTGTCTTTATGTATCCATTTGCATTGCTTTTAGGCTTACCGTTTGATGAAGCATGGTTGGTTGCACAGCAAATGGCTAAAAAAATTGTGACAAACGAATTTGTTGTAATGGGTGAGATTGCGGGAGAAGTGAATGACTATGATCCACATAGACGTGCGATTATTTCGACTTTCTTAATCTCATTTGCAAACTTCTCAACAATTGGAATGATTATCGGAACATTAAAAGGAATTGTGAAAGAGTCAACGTCAGACTTTGTATCTAAATATGTACCTATGATGTTGTTGGCAGGGATTTTAGTATCGTTATTAACAGCAGGATTTGTTGGACTATTTGCATGGTAATCAATATACAGAAAAACACGCATGTTCAGTGATGATATCACTACATGCGTGTTTTTCATTCCAATGCATATAAAAAGGTAGGTACTCGAGCCAATACCTACCTATGAGCAAAACTATTCTCACTATAAACAACACAAAGGAGATATCCTATTTGTTGTATAAAACAACCAATAAGGTAATTCTAATTATACATAACAATGAATGATAAGTAAACTAAAAAATCAGAAAATTAAACACTTCTTTTATAACTTAATTGAAAAGTAATCTAATAGCATTTCGTTTTGTGTCAATATTGTGATAATATGACATGTGACAGCGTTATATAAGGAAAAGGGTGTGATTGGGTGAAACGAACAGTTAGAGATTTAATATTAGTCCTAGTGGGCTCTTTTATATTTGCATTGGGTGTCAATGCTTTTATCATTGCAGGTGATCTCGGTGAAGGTGGCGTAACCGGTCTGGCGATTATTTTCTACTATGCATTTCACATATCACCTGCCGTAACGAACTTTGTAGTCAACGCCGTGCTCATCGTCGTCGGGTACAAGTTTTTGAGTAAGCGCAGTATGTACTTAACAATTGTCGCAACAGTGCTAATTTCGGTATTTTTAAGTTTAACTGAAACGTGGCAAGTGCATACAGACAATATCATGATTAACGCGGTGTTCGGTGGATTGTCTGTCGGACTTGGAATTGGCGTCATCGTATTGGCAGGTGGTACAACAGCAGGAACAACAATCTTGGCGCGTATTGCGAACAAATATTTAGACGTTAGTACGCCATATGCACTGTTATTCTTCGATCTCATTGTTGTTCTGATTTCACTATCAGTTATTCCATTAGACCGAGCACTTGTTACGGTCATTAGCTTATATATTGGTACGAAAGTCATGGATTTCGTAATTGAAGGGTTGAACCCTAAGAAGGCAGTGACGATTATTTCCAAATCACCAGATCGCATTGCGAAAATGATTGATGAAGATATTGGGCGTGGGATTACAATTCTTAATGGTCGTGGCTATTTCTCAAAAAGAGATACAGACGTACTGTATGCGGTCATTAGTAAAACACAGTTATCTCGTACGAAGCGGTTGATTCGAAAAATTGATGAAGATGCTTTCGTTGTTGTTCATGATGTGCGTGATGTCTATGGAAATGGTTTTTGGGTAGAAGATTAGAGCTTACAAAAATAATGAAGAGATGTGTGTATGAACATGCATCTCTTTTATTTATACCAACTTTCAAGATGAGATACAGTTAGGCAAAAGAATAAAAAAATGGTATAATACGCAAGTATGATAATGATTCTCAATAAGAACAAAAACGACGATATAGAGATGTATGATAGATAGAAAGAAAGAGGGAGAAGAATGAGTAGATTGACAGGGAAGGAAGTTACTATTGGTTATGGAGACCGTGTCATTGTTAATAATTTAGATGTTATGATTCCTGATGGTAAGATAACATCAATTATTGGTCCTAACGGCTGCGGTAAATCAACTTTGCTAAAAGCATTATCACGATTACTGCAAACGAAGAACGGTGAAATTTTGCTTGATGGTAAGAATATTCAAATGCAACCGACGAAAGAAGTTGCCAAAAAGATTGCGATATTACCACAATCTCCAGATGTTGCAGATGGGTTAACAGCTGGTGAATTGGTATCGTACGGGCGTTTTCCACATCAAAAAGGGTTTGGTAGATTGAGCGAACAAGATAAAGAAGAAATTGATTGGGCAATGCGTGTAACAGGAACAATTGACTTTAAACATCGTGCAGTGAATGATCTCAGTGGTGGTCAAAGACAGCGTGTATGGATTGCGATGGCTTTGGCACAAAAAACAGATATTATCTTTTTAGATGAACCGACGACTTATCTTGATATTTCACATCAATTGGAAATTTTAGAACTTGTTCAAGAGTTAAATGCCGAGCATGGGACAACTATTATTATGGTATTACATGATATTAACCAAGCAATTCGTTTTTCCGATCATTTAATTACTATGAAACAAGGTAATATCATTAAACAAGGTGAAACTCAAGATGTATTGAGCAATGAAATATTAGAAGAAGTTTTCAATATTGATGCGGAATTAAGTACGGATCCTAGAACGGGTAAACCGATGTTAGTGACGTATAACTTATTATGTAAGCATTATGATAAATTATAAAGGCACATAGAGGAAATCACTATGAGAAGAAAACAAATTAGCCATCTCAATTTTTCGATACAACTACTTGTTGCTATCATCGTGCTATGTGTACTATTTGTACTTTCCGTCATTCTTGGAGAGTCACGTGTACACATTGCGACAATTATAGAAGCAATTCTACATTATGATGCTACAAACCAAATACACAACGTGATTGCAGAAATTCGTATTCCGCGAAATATCGGTGCAGTACTAGTTGGTATCGCTCTAGCAACAGCAGGTGCAGTCATTCAAGGTGTCACTAAAAATGGTTTAGCGGACCCAAGTTTAATCGGTTTAAATGCAGGAGCGGCTTTTGCTTTAGCAATAACTTTTGCATTTTATCCAGGTGTTCCTTTTCTTATTTTAATTTTTGCAGGATTTATCGGAGCAGTTTTTGGTGGAATGACTGTTCTTATGATTGGTTCATCTCGACGTGACGGTTTTCATCCAATGCGCCTAATTCTTGCAGGAGCGGCTGTCAGTGCATTACTTACTGCACTGAGTCAAGGTATTGCTTTAATATTTCGTCTCAACCAATCAATTAATTTTTGGAGTGCAGGTGGCGTTTCAGGGACAAACTGGCAGCAAGTTTCGATCAGTGCCCCTATCATCTTTTGTGCCATTATTTTGCTCGTTCTCATGAGCAGACAATTAACGATATTGAGCTTGGGAGATGCACTTGCGTCAGGCTTAGGTCAGAATGTCAAATCCATCCGTCTTGTGAGCTTGTTATTGACCATGTTACTTGCAGGGATTTCTGTGGCGATGGTCGGTCAAATAGCCTTTGTCGGACTTATCGTTCCGCACATCGTTCGCTTTCTAGTTGGGACGGATTATGTCAAAGTATTACCGATGTCAGCGATCTTAGGTGGTACCCTTGTTCTAGCTGCGGATGTGATTGCACGTATGCTCGGTGAAGCACCGATGAGCGCCATTATTTCATTTATTGGTGTGCCATATTTTCTATATCTCATTCGTAAAGGAGGGCGTACGATATGATGCATCCGAAGCTTAAGTTACAACAGCGTCTAACGTTCTTGGTTGCCATTGTATTGTTAGTAGCTGCTATCATCTGGAGTATGACGACGGGTGAATATGCGATGTCCTTCTCTCAAGTTGTTCAAACATTGCTTGGTAATGGAACGTATGCAGATCAGCTTATTTTGATTGATTTTCGCTTGCCACGTATTTTTATTACATTACTTGCAGGTTTGGCATTAAGTATGAGTGGTGCGGTGTTACAAAGTGTCACTAAGAACCCATTGGCAGAACCTGGTATTTTAGGTATTAATGCTGGCAGTGGATTTGCCATTGCGCTGTTTATTGCGGTTGGACAAATTAATGCAGATGATTTTGTTTACATATTGCCGTTTGTCAGCATGATAGGTGGTTTGTTAACAGCCTTTTTTATTTTCGCATTTAGTTATAGTGGTGAGAAAGGATTATCTCCCGCAAGTATGGTCTTAGTGGGTGTAGGGATTTCAACAGCACTATCTGGTGGTGCACTGACGATTATGTCAACATTTGATCGAGATCAATCAGAATTTATAGCGACATGGTTGGCAGGAAATATTTGGGGAGATAGTTGGCCATTTGTATGGGTCTTTCTTCCATGGCTATTATTGCTTGTCCCATATTTATTTTTCAAATCAGAAACACTCAACATCTTACATACAAATGAACATACGGCAATCAGTTTGGGCGTATCATTGAATAAAACAAGATTTATCCTTGTATGTATTGCCGTGATGTTATCATCAGCAGCGGTATCAGTTGCAGGTGCAATAGGCTTTATAGGTCTGATGGGGCCACACATTGCCAAATCAATTGTTGGACCGCGACATCAATATTTCTTGCCGATTGCCTTAGTGATAGGGGCTCTTTTGTTAATTGTATCAGATACGATTGGTAAGGTTGTCCTTCAACCCACAGGGGTGCCAGCAGGTGTTGTTGTCGCAATTATTGGTGCACCGTACTTCCTTTTTCTTATGTACCGTACACGTGCACTTTAGAAAGAAGATACATCATGCTATAATAAAAATTGCAGTGTGAAAGTCAATTTTGTGATACACTAGACATATTAAAAAATGACAGGATAAAGTTTGGGAGGAGCGCCATGAAAGATTTAATTAAAAACCATGTGTTAAACGGTGAATTTGAATCAGTGAAACATTTAATGGCTGCGACGGATTTTCTTGCTTTTGAAGAAGCATTCATCTCAAGCGCACACGAGCAAGAAAGCGTGATGTATTACACGTGTTTACTCGATATGATCAAAGAGAATGAAACATCTGAGATTCATGATTTGGCTTTCTTACTACTTGTTTATCCACTCAGTGATGTACCAGGTGCATTGGATGCAGCCTATTATCATGCAGACGCATCAATTGAACTTACTGGCGGCCAAGAAGTCAAAAGTCTCTTACAGATGTTGTTACTACATGCAATTCCAGAGCCGGTTATTTCTGATAAACAAGCATTTAATACAGCAAAACAAATCTTGAAGTTAGATCCGAACAACAAAGTTGCACGTAACGTACTAAAAGAAACGGCGAAACGAATGGATCAAGTTGTTGTAGATTTCAATCAGATTACAGAGCATAAAGATGCCAATTAAAGTTAAATCACATAAAATGTTTTAAGAACGAGCGTTATTTATTACGTATACAATCATACGTGATAAATAGGCTCGTTTTTTTGTCGGAGTCATATTGTTTATAGTTTAAGCATGTAACTTTTCTTTTAACTCACGTCTATGTATAATGGCAAAGTTACTTTAATTTTAAGGAGAATATAAACATGGCTGAACAGAAACATACAAAAGTAATTATGGCAGTCTTTTTAATTGGTGCCTTCTTTATGATTTTAAATGAAACATTACTCAATATTGCTTTAAAAGAGTTAATGGAACAATTCAATATATCAAGAGCGACAGTTCAATGGATGGCAAGCGGGTTTATGATGGTTATTGCTATTGTGTCACCATTATCAGCATTAATTATTCAATGGTTTACGACAAGACGTTTATTTTTATTCATTATTGTCGTTTTTATAGCAGGGTCATTCATTGCGGGTATGGCGGTGAACTTCCCAATGTTGTTAACTGGTCGTATGATACAAGCAATAGGAACAGGTCTTATTATGCCGTTGATTATGAATACAATGTTGATGATGTTTGATGTCTCTGTTCGAGGGCGTGTGATGGGCTTCTTTGGCTTAATCATTATGTTTGCTCCTGCAATCGGTCCAACATTATCTGGTGTGATTGTGGACTACTTAGGATGGCGTTGGCTATTCTTTAGTGTGATTCCGTTTATGGTTTTTGCATTTATCTTTGGGTGGCGTTACCTTGAAAATGTTGGAGAAGTAACACGTCCTAAGATCGATATCTTATCCGTCGTCCTTTCTACGGTAGGAATTACGGGTATCATTTATAGTATATCGATGGCGAGTGACGCAGATATTTTATCAGCACAAATTCTTGTCCCATTCATCATCGGACTGATCTCTGCCATTGCATTTATTCGCCGTCAGTTAAAACTTACGACACCTATTTTAGATTTTCGCGTTTTACAAGTACGTAATTATCGTCGTGGGATGCTGATTTTTGTCATCGTTGTCATGAGTTTATTTGCATCTGAAATTGTGATGCCAATGTATTTACAGGGGCCAATGGGCTTTTCGGCTAAATTAGCAGGTTTAATTCTATTGCCGGGTGCATTGTTAAACGGGCTTTTATCGCCAGTAATGGGAAGAATATTTGATAGTGTTGGACCACGTAAAATGATCATACCAGGTCTTGTAACTTTATTAGTCGTTATGATCTTTTACACAACAATTCATCCAGGTGTGCCAGTGTGGCAATTTATCGTAGCTTATATGTTACTCATGGTGGCAGTGGCGGCGATTATGATGCCATCAAGTACAAATGGATTGAACGCATTGCCAACTGAAAAATACCCACATGGAACAGCAATTTTTAATGTGTTACAGCCACTCGCAGGTTCTGCCGGTATTTCTGTATTTGTCGGTATTTTGACAGGTGTTCAAAACAATGAAATGAGTAAACATACGGAAGTGACTCAAGCTGTACAAGACCAAGCGATGACTGCTGGACTACACGCAGCCTACTTGTTTGCTATTGCATTGATTGTCATTGGAATTGTGATTGCAGTAACTTTGACGAATGCAGCGAATGAAAGTAAGCAACAAATAATAGAATAAAACTTGAATACACTTGATAGGGGCTGAGGCATAGCGATCAGCTCCTTCTTTTATGTTGTAGAATGGCAGTAGGTGTCTGAAGTAACCATGCATTTCAAATATTTTTATAGAGAAAAGGATTTTATTGTCTCGTTTGCTATTAGTAATTTTTGTTAATGATAAAAATCGATAAAGTGATTAAGAAAAATGAATAAGGGTATAGTATACAAATAATATATTAATAAAAATTACATCAAAAATGATTGAAAATTATCTATGGTATAATTGTTTTGATGAAATGATGTATTTTTATGCGATATTATCGTAATTATTTGTATTTATATACGATTTGATGTATGAATAAAGCGCTTAAAATTCATTTAATTATATGCTAATCCCTTTGATATCAAGGGTTTTAGAGTTTTTGTGTCATGAGATAAATTTGAAATAAATCGTATATTATGGTTTAATGTTTAACGTGTTTTGCAAATCGAGGAGGTCAAAACAGATGCAAAAATATAGAGAAGCAATCAAAATTGCTTTTGCTTACGTCGGAGTTGTGGTAGGTGCAGGTTTCTCAACAGGACAAGAAGTACTACAATTCTTTAGTAAATACGGTATTTACTCATATATCGGCGTGATTATTTCAGGGATTATACTAACATTTATTGGACGCCAAGTTGCCAAAATCGGTACAGCGTTCGATGCAGACAACCACGAAACAACACTTGAATATTTATTTGGTAAGAAATTTGGACTGATTATTGACTACGTACTGATTTTATCATTATTCGCTGTCACAATTACGATGATTGCAGGTGCGGGTTCAACATTCCAAGAAAGTTTTAACATTCCAGTATGGTTAGGTGCACTGATTATGTGTGTACTTGTGTATCTCACATTGTTGATGGACTTTAACAAAATTGTAGGTGCACTTGGTCTTGTAACACCAGTACTTATTGTACTTGTTGTCATTATCGCAGCTACATATCTATTTAAAGGTTCTATCTCGTTCTCACAAATCAATGGTGTCGTAGAAGAACCAAGTTTATTGATGGGAATTTGGAAAGGATTCAACTATGGTGGTTTAGCATTTGCCGTTGGATTTAGTACACTCGTTGCTATCGGTGGTGACGCATCAAAACGTATGGTATCAGGCATGGGTGGACTCATGGGTGGTATTGTTTACCTTGTGTTATTAGGATTGATTAATTTTGCATTACAATCTGAATATCCAAGCATTGAAGGCTCAGCCATCCCAACACTTGTTTTAGCAAATAATATTTCACCGATTCTTACATTTATTCTTTCTATCGTTATGTTAGCCGTTATGTACAATACGATTTTAGGATTGTCATATTCATTTGCTGCACGATTTACAACACCATATTCAAAAAAATATTACGTTATGATTTCTATTATCGTTCCACTTGCATATGGATTAAGCTTTGCAGGTTTTGAAGTATTAATCGAATACGTATACCCAGTGATGGGAGCGATTGGTTTAATCATTGTTGCAGGTGTAATCGTGAAATATATTTATAGAAAATCTCAAGATAAGAAATTTATTGCTTAATGATTGAGGTATGTTACAATTTCCGTGAAAGGAAAGATCGTTATGACATACCAAAAAAAGAGATGGTTTATCGTGTCTTCAATCATTTTGCTCGTCATAGCCGGTCTCGTTGCCGGCTATTTTTTTATTCATCAAAAAGGGCAACAAACGAAGCATAAAGCAGCTGTACAAAATAAAAATGTTGCGACATATACAGATATTACGTATATGTCAGGGTTGCCGAATAGTCAATTAGATATCTTAATGCCGAACCGTGTGAATGCAAATGATAAGTTGCCTGTTATTTTTTGGGCACATGGTGGTGGCTTTATCGCAGGTGATAAGCAATACAAGAATGCGCTACTTTCTCATATTGTAGAGAGAGGGTATGTGGTGGTGAATGTAAATTATGCATTAGCGCCTGAGTACCAATATCCGACGCCATTAATCCAGATGCGTCATGCTGTTGAGTTCATTAAGGCAAATGAGCGTAACTTGCCTGTTGATATGAATCAAGTGATTATTGGCGGGGATTCGGCTGGTGCACAGATTAACAGTCAGTTTGCAGCGATTCAAACAAATGCGGAATTAAGAAATCAAATGGACTTCCCACAACAATTGACTCCACAGCAAATTAAAGGTGCTATTTTTTTAGGTGGCTTTTATGATATGGAAACCGTACGTGAAACAGAGTTTCCGAGAATTGATTTGTTTATGCGTAGTTATACGGGAGTCAAAGACTGGGAACATCAATTCAAAAAAATTACAGAGATGTCAACAGCAGAACAAGTAACAAATGCATACCCTGCTACTTATCTCTCTGTGGGGGATGCTGATCCATTTACGACGCAAAATGATACGTTTGTGAAGGCGTTGCACGCATACAATGTCCCTGTTGATACACACTTTTATGATGGATCACATCACTTGAAACACCAATATCAGTTCCACTTGGAGAAACCGGAATCTAAGGAAAATATTCGACGTATATTGAACTTTTTAAGTCGACATACAAAACAAACGCAACGTGATATTTCTGAAGATAGCACACCGCATACGGAACTTAACTTAAATCCTTATGATATGAATTAATTGGTAACACCTGTTCGTACGGACATGCGATATGTCTTGCGAATGGGTGTCTATTTATTTTGGTATGCTGCATGATTTTGTAAGACATTTGGAGATAAACACGCTATATTAAATGTATGTGATAGACATATTTAGGAGGGAATCTGATGAAGATTCTATTAGTTGAAGATGACCAAACACTGTGCCAGCAGATTACTGAAGCACTTGTCCAATGGGATTTTGAAGTAGTTGCGGTGACGGATTTTAGCAGTATTTTACAAACATTCATAGATGTCACACCACAAATTGTCATTATGGATGTGACATTGCCGAAATATGATGGTTTTTATTGGACGAGACAAATTAGACATCAATCCAATGTTCCGATTATTTTTCTATCATCGAGAGATAACCCGATGGATCAAGTGATGAGTATGGAGTTGGGGGCAGATGATTATATGCAAAAGCCATTCCATATGCCTGTACTCGTTGCGAAGTTACAAGCAATCTATCGACGTGTATACCAATACAATCAAGAAGCGAAACGAACAGTGATGTGGCAAGGGTGTGTTGTTGACTTAGCGAGAGATTGTATTGAATATGAGAATCAATGTATCACATTGTCTAAAACAGAAATGTTAATTTTGGATGTCTTGTTGTCTAAAAAGAATCAAATTGTATCACGTGATGAGCTGATGACAGCATTATGGGAAGATGAGTCTTTTGTGAGTGACAATACGCTGACTGTAAATATCAATCGTTTGCGTAAAAAATTGCGTATATTTAACATGCAACAAGCCATTGAAACAAAAGTAGGAAAGGGCTACATGGCACATGAAACACTTTAAATGGATAACGATATGGTTACGCGAACGTCATGCGTGGATATGGCTACTCATTATATTAGATATGGTATTAATCGGTGTCAGCTATTTAGACGAACGTATGCCGGTAGAAAGTGCATGGTTTGTCCTCGGTTTACATGTGATTGTGGGCAATTTTTATTTGATTTTTACATATATTAAAGAGATAAAGTTCTATGAAAAGTTGCATGAAGGGATGAGTATTCGTGAAGTACGACATCGTGATTATGCGGAAAGCCCATTTGAAAAAGTAGTTATGGATTATTTAGACAATAATTTGAAAACACAGCAACATATTCTAGAAGAACAACGTCATTGGTTGAATATGAATGAGCAATCAATGACGGAGTTTGTGCATGATATTAAAATGCCTGTGACTGCATTGAAGTTACTCATAGAACAGGAGACGGACTTCAAAAGGCGTCAACAATTAATGTATGAATGGTCTCGCATTGCATATATGTTAGATCAGCAACTGTTTTTATCACGACTTAATCATCAAGCACATGACATGTTTTTTGAAGTCGCGTCATTGCGACAATTAGTTATTGATGAAGTGCGAGAAACACGACATATAAGTATGCGTAAAGGAATTGGGTTTGAAATAAATGTAGCACCTGAGATCGAAGTGTACTCTGATAAAAGATGGCTCAAAATGGTATTGCGCCAAATTATCTCCAATGCGGTGAAATACACAGAGATGGGAGATATAGTTATTACGGGATACCACCATGGTGCACATGTGTCATTGGCAATAGCAGACCAAGGCTGTGGCATTCCATCTCATGACTTACCACGAATCTTCTCACGTGGATTTACAGGGGATGTACCTGACTCAGAAAATGCATCGGGAATGGGACTATATCTTGTAGATAGTGTCAAGGAGGCATTGGGACTGACAATTGATGTGCAATCAGAAGTTGGACAGGGGACAACGATGACATTATTCTTTTCGAAACAGAATCAACATACACAACGCATGTCGAAGTGACAATATTGTCACATGAGCCGTGCGTTTTGTTATATGATTCAAACGTAATAAGCGATAGAAACCGGTATGATAAATGTATCAAACACGAAAGGGAAGTGATGCCACATGTCTATCCTAAATGCCAAACATGTGACGAAAGTATATGGAAATCATCATCAAAAATTTGAAGTATTGAAAGATATTAATTTTGAAGTGAAACGTGGCGGTTTTGTATCGATTATGGGGCCATCAGGTTCGGGTAAAACGACATTGCTGAATGTTTTGAGTTCTATTGATTATGTGACAAATGGCCAAATTGAAGTGAACAATCAAGATATTACACGTATGTCGAATAAACAATTATCAAACTTTCGGAAACAAGAAGTAGGATTTATTTTTCAAGATTATAATGTCTTACATACACTGACAGTCCGAGAGAATATTATGTTACCACTCTCGATCATGAAACTGAGTCATGCAGAAAAAGAACAACGTTATGAAGAAGTAACAGCAGCATTAGGTATTCAAGAGATTAGCGATAAATATCCGAATGAAATCTCAGGTGGACAAAAACAAAGAACGGCTGCTGCCCGTGCACTTATCGGAAAACCAGCAATTATCTTTGCTGATGAGCCGACGGGAGCACTTGATTCAAAGAGTGCACAAGACTTGTTAGTTCGTCTTGAACAAATCAATCATGATATGGGAACAACGATTGTGATGGTCACGCATGATCCTGTTGCAGCAAGTTATTCAGATCGTGTCATTATGTTAAAGGACGGTCGAATCCACACGGAACTCTTTCAAGGAGATAAGACAACCGCACACTTTTATCAAGAAATTATTCACAATCAAAGTGTATTAGGTGGTGTCACTTATGAGCTTTAATCAAATCATTTTTAAAAATTTAGCACAAAATCTTAGACATTATGCCATATACCTTCTCTCTTTAATCATAAGTATTAGTATGTATTTTAGTTTTGTAACGTTGAAATATACAGATGAAGTGACGGCATCAGATGGGACAGCGATGTTAGCGAAAGCGGCAAGTATTGGTGAAAAGTTCCTATTTATCATTATTCTTTTCTTTTTAATGTACGCCAATCGTCTTTTTATTAAAAAGCGTGCAAAAAGTTTTGCCCTATTCCAATTGATTGGCCTTTCTCGTAAAGACCTCATGCGTATGTTAGGTATTGAGCAACTCGCTATTTTTGTCTCAACAACCTTTGTCAGTATCATCATCGGTATTTTCGGTTCTCGTTTACTACAACTTGTTGTTAAAAAATTTATGCACATACCCATCAATATTAAAATGGGGATTCAATCAGAAGCGGTTGTTGTAACATTAGTGCTTGTGATAAGTGCATGGATGTTAATTATGGTTCAAAGCTTCACCTTTATTAGACGTCGTTCTATCGTACAGTTAATGAGTGATGTACAAAAATCAGAAGCGACGACACTCCGCATCACATTGTGGGAAGTCATTTTCGGTATGCTTGGCATTGGGATGATTGGATACGGTTATTATTTATCAACAGTGATGTTTGAAACGGAATACTTAATTGGTGCGATCTTTTTTGTGGCACTGGGTATTTTATTCTTAACGGTGATAGGGGCTTACTTTTTCTTTAGAAGTTTCGTGTCACTTGTCTTTAAAACATTGAAGAAACTCAAAAAAGGAAATGTGACAGTGACAGATGTCGTGTTCACATCATCTATTATGCATCGTATGAAGAAAAATGCATTTTCGTTAACACTTATTGGGATTATTTCAGCAATTACGATTACTGTTTTATCTTTTGCGGCATTAGGTCAATCGAGTGTGCAAAAAAATGTAAATCTAACTTCACCTTATGAATACACATATTTTGATACAAATTCAGCGGAGAAATTTGAAGATGCTTTGAAAGAGAAAAACATTCCATACAAGAAATATACACAACACCTTATTGAAATGCCTATTAAAGGGAAAGGACATAAATTAGGTGAATACTTTGATGTGACACCTCTTATGCGTGATTCAGAATTAGAAGAAATTGATGTTGCGCCAGGAGAAGTACAATTTGTTAATATGTTTTCAATTACACAAAAGGCTGTAAAAGTTGAAGAAGGGAATCAAGTCGTCTTAGGTAAAGGAGACCATCAACAGACGTTAAAAGTAAGTAAGATGACGAGTCAAAACTATATTGCTAATGAGTTGTTATTTGGTTCAGCTGTTGCTGTAGTGAATGAAGAGACATTTAAACAACTTGAGCCTGCTAATGCAAATAACAAAAAAATGCCAAAACGTATGCAAATAGGCTTTGAATTAAAACAAGATAAGGATAAGCATTTGGCGAATGAATTGAATGGACAGTTCAATAAGACAAATCCAACACCACGCTCTGCTATTGAGAAAGAGTCATTAGCATTTACAGGTATGTTTATTTTTGTGAGTAGTTTCCTTGGTATTGTTTTCCTTATAGCAGCAGGCTGTATCATTTATATCAAGCAAATGGATGAGACGGATGATGAAATGCACAATTATCAAATATTGCGTAAAATCGGCTATACACATCAAGATATGACGAAAGGTCTAGCACTAAAAATACTTTTTAACTTTGGTCTACCACTGATTATCGGTTTATGTCATGCATATTTTGCTACTAAAGCTTTTAATGTTTTGGCGGACAGTCCGAATTTGGTACCTGCATTTATTATGATGGTTATTTATTCTGCAATCTATGCGGTATTTGCGATTATCGCATTTATTCATGCTAAAAGAACGATTAAATTTACAATTTAAATAATAAGGCTGGGATATGATGTGCTATCCTGGCCTTATGACATGTTATATAAGTAAATAAAATGTTAAGGTTTTGTAAATTCGATTGTCGCTCGCTTTAATATGTGATATTTTCAAATATAGGTAAAAAATCTGAATGAATACAAATGACATTTCGTCATTTGAATAAATAAACGGCAATTTGGCGACAATCATGTCTTAAGCGTTAATATCATTTTTAAGAATTGTATTATTAAAGTTGAATTAACTCTCTTAAAAGTGATTGCACCAATCGCTGAACGGAGGATTTAACATGATTAAGAAAAAAAAGGATAAGTTCATGGAGCGATTAGAAGATATGATCTTCAACTTAGATCGAGCGGCGGTAGAGTTCGGAAAGATGGACTTTAAGACGCATCTTGACTTAAGAACTTATGCTGAAAATATTAAGACGTATGAATCGCACGGTGATGATTTGATGCACCAAGTAATTACAGACTTGAACCAAACATTTATTACACCAATCGAACGTGAGGATATCATGGCATTATGTAATGCGATTGATGATGTGTTAGATGCGATGGAAGAAACGTCTGCCATGTTTGAAATGTACTCTATCGAATATTCAGATGAATACATGTTAGAATTTGTAGAAAATATTCAAAAAGCCATTGGTGAGATGAAGTTAGCCATTGGATTATTAACTGAAAAGAAATTATCACACATGCGAGTGCACTCGATAAATATTAAAGAATATGAAACAAACTGTGATGGTATTTTACGTCAATCAATTAAACATATCTTCAATAGTGAGACGGATCCGATTACTTTGATCAAAATCAAAGATATCTATGAGAGCTTAGAGAATATTGCTGACCGTTGTCAAACAGTCGCAAACAACTTTGAAACAATTATCATGAAAAATAGCTAAGGAGTCCTCACTTATGGAGTATTTGATATTTGTAACGATAGCTATCGTTATATTCTCGTTGGTTTTTGACTTTATCAATGGATTTCATGACACAGCGAATGCGGTTGCCACTGCTGTTTCAACACGTGCCTTGTCACCACGACACGCTATCTTTTTAGCGGCGATTATGAACTTTATCGGTGCGTTGACTTTCACAGGTGTTGCATCAACAATTACGAAAGAAATCGTCAATCCATTCCATCTTGATAATGGATTGGTTGTTGTACTTGCAGCTATTTTAGCAGCGATTATATGGAACTTAGTCACTTGGTACTACGGTATTCCGAGTTCATCATCACATGCTTTAATTGGTGCGATTGCAGGTGCGGCTATTGCATCGGCTGGCTCAATTAGTGTCTTGCATTTACAAGGTTTTACTAAAATTGTCCTTGTATTAATCTTGTCACCTTTAATTGCGTTTGCTGTCGGTTTTACGATGTACTCAATCGTAAAAATTATCTTTAAAAATGCCAATCTTGCACGTACGAATCGTAACTTCCGTATTTTCCAAATTTTTACAGCAGCATTGCAATCATTCTCACACGGAACAAATGATGCGCAGAAATCAATGGGTATCATTACGATGGCGTTAATCGTTGCAGGCATGCAAACAAGTGTTGAACCTGCATTATGGGTAAAAGTATCCTGTGCAGCAGCAATGGGTCTTGGTACAGCAGTCGGTGGTTGGAAGATCATCAAAACAGTCGGTGGTAATATTATGAAAATTCGTCCAGCAAATGGTGCAGCAGCTGACTTATCATCTGCTTTAACGATATTTGTTGCATCGTCATTGCATTTTCCACTTTCTACAACACACGTGGTATCATCATCTATCCTTGGGGTAGGTTCTGCTAACCGTATTAAAGGTGTACATTGGAATACTGCAAAACGTATGATTGTGACATGGTTTATTACATTACCGATATCTGCTCTACTTGCAGCGTTAATTTATATTATTTTAAATCTATTCTTCTAAAACTAAAGGGTTGAGACACATAAAGTGTGTACTCAATCCTTTTTGTTTTGGATGTAAATTTTATTACCTTTGTCAAATATGACTTTAACACGAGTTAATAGCGTTTCTAATACACTATGTGCTTCGGTAAAGGTTTAGCAAGACGATTCTCTTTGATTTGCATAGTCTTTCTCCTAATTAGAAACAGGCTGATACGTTTTAAAACATCCAATAAAAAACGGGCTGAGACATAGTGCTCAGCCCGTTCCTTTTGAATATAGAAATCAGCATATTGGCAGTAGGTGTCTGAAGTGAAACTGTGTATTTAAAAACTTTTTTCACTTCTAGTCCCACTCACCGATGTTATTAATGAATAAAATTGTAGTTACTTGTCAATGAACCTGGAATTGTACGATAGCCTACTTGTCCCGGTGATGTGTTGTAGTTCATCTCTGATACTAAAATACTACCGTCTGGATTAACACGTTCAACATATGCAACATGACCCATAGGACCTTCTGTTGATTGCATAATAGCGCCTGCTTGTGGTGCGTTGTTGACAGTGTATCCGTCAGCAGAAGCGGCACCTGCCCAATTGCTAGCGTTCCACCAGTATGTACTAATCGGTTGACCTGTTTCAGAACGACGATTAAATACATGCCATGTACATTGTCCCCAAGTATAAAGATTACTTTGGTTCACAGATGGTGTTTGTGCCTGTGTACTTGTTTGTACTGTTTGAACCCCATTACCACCAGCAGCAGCTGTATTAACATTTGATGTTGATGCTGCACCAGATTGACTTGGAATTTGTAAAGTTTGATTTGGATGGATAAGATAACCGCTCATCCCATTGGCGTTCATTAAGTCTTGAACAGTAACACCATATTGTGCTGCGATAATATCTAATGATTCACCCGCAACTACTTTGTGACCGTTACCTGAAGTTTGAGCAGTTGTTACATTGTATGATGTTGTATTTTGTGTCTGAGCATTAGATTGTGCTGTTTCATTGGTCGTGCTACCACCAATTGTCAAAGTTTGACCAGGGAAAATCATGTTGTTAGAAAGACCATTTGCTTGTTTAATGGCATCTACTGTTGTGCCATATTGTGCGGCAACTGTCCATAAAGAGTCACCTGATTGTACGGCGTGTTGTGTTGATGCTTGTGCATCTTGATGAGTAAGCACTGCGGCAGCGCCAGAAGTCACTGTCAGTGCGAATGCGAATTTTTTCAAAGTGTTGCCTCCTTATGTATCAAAACGTTATCGTTGATTGATTCGAAATGTTATCTTTTACATAATATCAAAGATTATTTTAAATTTGTGGAATGTTACGAATCTGTAATGAATTTAACATGTTGTACTCAATGTGATATGGGGTAAAGTACTGTGAGATGTGACATACGTATGTTAAAGTAAATGTTACAATCATTGAGAAAGATGAAATATAAAGGAGATTTTTATGAGTTCAAATACAGAACAACAGTCATCGGACTATAAACGATATGGACAAGTATGGTTATTCTTTATGTATTATTGGTTAATATTTGGTATTTCAGTATATTTTGGTCAATATTTACCAGCTGAATGGCGTCAACCGATGTCAATGGGGTTAGCGGTACTCGTTCTTATTACAATGGTCATTCAACGTGCACGTTTTAGTGGCCCAATTATTTCACATGTTTATACGATTGTTGCAGGTTTATTATCTTATGCAACATTTATGTATTCATTTGCAAGTTTAGGTGCACAAACCTTTTTAATGATTGTCTTATTAGCAATCATCGGTTTTGTCGTTTTTGGCGTTGTCGGTTTTTTTGTGATTCGTGATGCATCAAGTATGGGGAAGTATTTATTTGTGACACTTATCGCACTTATTTGTATGAGTATTGTCGGATGGTTTGTTCATATTCCTATGCTTTATACAGTCATTTCAGTTGTTGGTCTTGGTCTGTTTCTACTTTACACGTTATATGACTTTAATCGATTGAAGCGTGGTGCCTTTTCGCCAAGAGAGATGGGGTTTAACCTATTTCTAAACTTATTCCGCATCATTCGTCACGCATTAAACTTAGCCCAAAAGGTAAAAAGATAATAAAGATTTGATTCAACGAGTCATTTTTAATATGATGATATTAGAGAAAAAATAAATAATGAAACATCCACTGGAAGTGCCATAAAAATCGTTGGCTGAGATTGAAACGTATTTCAAAATTCCTGAACCTGATCCAGTTAGTACTGGCGTAGGAAAGTGGTTTTGCTTACGTATAAAATGTGAAGCTACTTTTCTGCTGTATGTAGAAGAGTAGCTTTTTATTTTTATCTTAAGTGGTGTTTGAAAAGGGAGGCATTACATGATTATTGCAGTGACACCTTATGAATTGCTAACTGATCAACATATTCAACGTCTGAATATGATAGAGCCACAAATTGATGGTGTACTCTTGCGAACGCCGATGACACAATTGTCTCTAATTGAATGGCTCCATGCGCTGTTGCAAGATGAGTTTCCTAAGTCAAAGGTCATCATACATACAGACATTACATTGGCAAAGCGTATGGGGATTCAACGTTTGCATTTCAAAGAAGGTGATAAACAGGCATTTCACTTAAAAGAGACGCACCCTTCATATAGTGTGAGCATGTCTGTTCATCATGTTGAATCAATTATCAAAGCACGTGAACATCAATTAGATTTCGGTCTGTTTGGACATGTCTTTCCATCAGCGTCAAAACAAGGGAAACCACCGCGTACAAATGCGGAAGTGTGTGCAGCGTTATCAGAGCAATTCCCCCTTATTGCGATTGGAGGTATTGATCAGCATACTGTCACGCAGGTTAATCCTAAATTCATTGGTATGGCATGTATTCGCAGTGCGTTTAACATACCTATACAGGTGTTTGATGAGATGGTACAGAAATGGAAAATGAATAAGGAGAGATGACATGATTGAGATACAAGTAAACGGTGAACGACAGCAATTCCAGTCAGGTACAACGATTCAAGATGTTTTAGATCATTTTGGCATTGAAGCAAAACGAATGGCAGTTGAACATAATGAAACAGTTGTGAAGCGTTCAGAATGGGCATCTACCTATGTACGCCCTGATGATCGATTAGAATTATTAGAATTTGTTGGAGGCGGATAATATGTTTAATATTGGAGATTTAACATTTCACTCAAGATTATTTTTAGGAACAGGAAAGTTTGATAATGAGCAAGTTCAAAGTGAGGCGATTGCAGCATCTGAAACAGAAGTATTAACGTTTGCTGTACGACGTATGCATTTATACGATCGTGACTTACCTAATCCACTTGCGAATGTCGATTTAGAGCAGTTTATCACTTTTCCAAATACAGCAGGTGCTAAAACGGCAGAAGAAGCGGTCCGTATTGCTGAATTGGCAAATGAAGCAGGTGTGTGCGATATGATTAAAGTAGAGGTGATCGGCGATGATGATACGTTGTTGCCAGATCCTTTCGACACGTACAAAGCATGTGAAATTTTATTGGAAAAAGGATATATAGTCTGTCCTTATATTTCAGATGATGTCGTTTTAGCACAGCGTTTAGAAGCACTCGGTGTTCATGCGATTATGCCGCTTGCATCACCTATTGGCACAGGTAGAGGCATCAGTAACCCACTTAATTTACGTTATATTATAGAAAAAAGTAAGGTGCCAGTGATTGTTGATGCAGGTATCGGATCAGCGAAAGATTGTGCCGAAGCAATGGAACTCGGAGCAGATGCAATTTTGCTGAACTCTGCTGTTTCACGTGCAAAAGATCCTGTCAAAATGGCTGAAGCGATGAAGAAGGGGATTGAAGCAGGGCGTTTAAGTTATGAAGCGGGACGTATTCCAATCAAATATAATGCCGTGCAATCCAGTCCATCAGAAGGACTAGGCTTTTTGTAATGCAACGCTATGATAGACAGATAAAATATGCACATTTTGGTCAACAAGGGCAACAAAAACTGCGGAATCTTCGCGTAATTGTCATGGGTGTTGGCGCATTAGGAAGTGGTGTTGCAGAACAACTCGTACGAAGTGGTGTGGGACATATCACACTTGTTGACAAAGATATTGTGACAATGTCTAATCTACATCGTCAAAGTTGTTATGTGACAACTGATGCTGAGTCCATGTTACCTAAAGTGGTTGCTTTACAACGTCATCTCATTGCCATTAATCCCGATGTAGAAATAATGACACATAATGAAGAAGTGACAGCGAGAAATATTATAAACATTCTTGAACAGTTCAAACCAGATGTTGTTTTAGATGGTATGGATACATTTGAAATGCGTTACTTGTTGAATGAAGCAACACAGAAGTTACAGATTCCGTATATTTACGGTGCAGTCGTAGGAAGTCAACTCAGTGTTTTACCAATTCACGGTGATGGTCCTTGTTTGCATTGTATTTTACCGGAAGTGCCGGAAACGATGGAACGCTGTGAAATCAACGGTGTGTTACCACCTGCTGTTCATATGGCGTGTAGCCTGATTGTTGCAGAAGTGTTTCGTTATCTGATGCACGGTCATTTTACAAGCAAGATGACAACGATAGATATACACACACTAAATATGAGAACTGTTGATGTTACTGCATTGAAAGAATCTGAGTGTTTCGTTTGTGGACAAGGGCAATATCGACGCTTATCACATGATGCAGTTGATCACGTACGTGAACTATGTGGTGGTGTGTTTCAGTTACGATTGCCATGTGAAGTTTTTGATGCAACAATTTGTCCAAACATCACAGTTGGTATTGCTAATCAATATGTTAAACGATTGATGAAAGATAACTACGATATGACGTTATATCAAGATGGACGGTTGTTAATCTACGGTGCAAGCAGTGTGGAAGAAGCTGAAAATGTGCGCAAGCAATTGTTCATTGCGCATGATGATTGACACATGTTGCTTTCAGATAAAAATACCATGTATAATAAAGGGTAATCTAAAAAGCAATTGAAAGCGAGATGGAAGAATGGGACGTAAATGGAATAACATTAAGGAGAAAAAAGCACAAAAGGATAAAAACACGAGCCGTATCTATGCGAAATTCGGTAAGGAAATCTATGTAGCGGCGAAGTCTGGTGAACCAGATCCGGAATCTAACCAAGCGTTGAAGCTTGTTTTAGAGCGTGCAAAAACATATTCTGTACCGAACCATATCATTGATAGAGCGATTGACAAAGCCAAAGGTGGCGGTGATGAAAACTTTGATTCATTGCGTTATGAAGGCTTTGGCCCAAGTGGCTCAATGTTAATTGTTGATGCCTTAACAAATAACGTAAACCGTACAGCATCAGATGTGCGTGCAGCATTTGGTAAAAACGGAGGCAACATGGGTGTTTCTGGCTCAGTTGCATATATGTTCGATCACACTGCAACGTTTGCATTCGAAGGTTACGATGCAGATACTGTATTAGAACAGTTGATGGAGCAAGATATCGATGTGCGTGATGTGATTGAAGAAGGTGGGCTCACAATTGTCTATGCAGAGCCGGATCAATTCGCATCTGTACAACAAGCATTGCGTGACTTAGGTGTTCAAGATTTTGAAGTGGCAGAATTAGAAATGCTACCACAATCAGAAGTTGAATTGTCAGGTGATGATTTGGTAACTTTTGAAAAGCTTATCGATGTGTTGGAAGATCTTGAAGATGTACAACACGTTTTCCATAACGTGTCATTATAATGTGTGGAGGACAGTGTATGCATGCCAAAGATTGGATTCAGCATTTAGCATTAACGCCACATCCTGAAGGTGGTTATTACCGCCAAACAATACTCAGTTCAGATGCTATGGATGGTCGCCCTAATTATTCGAGTATATACTTTTTATTAGAAGATACGAACATCTCTCATTTCCATCAAATAGATGCAGATGAAATTTGGTACTATCATGCAGGCGCAACTTTGACGCTACATATGATTCATTCTGACCATACGTACGAAACAGTAAGAGTCGGACCGAGTGTAGATCAAGGCGATGTGTTGCAATATGTTGTACCGAAAAATACAATATTCGCTTCGTCGATTGAAACGCCACATGCTTTTGCGGTGGTAGGTTGTATGGTTCAACCAGCCTTTCA